>NZ_JBYPSB010000007.1:0-204447 GCF_057815095.1 Cupriavidus sp. 86D6
ATCACAGTGTGCCAGCATCGCAAGCTCACCCGGGTGTCAAGACGGCCTCCAGCGGGCCGTTACACCAAAGTTGCTCTCGTGACAGGTGCTTCCTCCGGTATCGGTGAAGCCACCGCACTCAAGCTCAAGGCCCAGGGCTACACGGTTTATGCGGCTGCACGTCGCGTGGACCGGATGCGGTCCCTGGCTAATGCCGGCGTCCACGTGCTGGCGATGGACGTGACGGACGATGCCTCGATGCAGGTGGCAATGACCAGGATCATCGCCGAATCGTGCCGCATCGACGTACTAGTCAATAACGCCGGTTATGGTTCTTACGGTTCGGTCGAGGACGTCCCGCTGAGCGAAGCTCGCGCGCAGTTCGATGTCAACGTGTTTGGTGCGGTGCGGCTGACGCAGTTGGCACTGCCGCACATGCGCGCGCAGCGCTCCGGAACCATTGTCAATATTACCTCGATGGGCGGCAAGATCCATACCCCGCTGGGAGCCTGGTACCACGGCACTAAGTTCGCGCTGGAGGCCATCAGCGACTGCTTGCGCATGGAAGTGCAGCCCTTCGGCATCGATGTGGTGGTAGTAGAACCGGGTGGCATCAAGACCGAATGGGCGGACATCGCGGCCGACAAGCTTCGCGAGGTTTCCGGCAAGGGGCCTTATGCGGGACAAGCCAACTCGATGGCCGAGTCGATGGACGGGGAAGCCGGCCGCAAGCGGCAGTCGCCGCCCGAGTTGATCGCCGACACAATTTACAAGGCCGTCAGCGCCCGCCGTCCCAAGACGCGCTATGCAGTGGGCTTCGGTGCCAAGCCGATGATCTTCATGCGCAGCCTCCTGTCCGACCGAGCATTCGACAGTTTCATGCGCATGGCCACGGGAATTTCACGTAACGCGGTTGTCGGCAAATCCTGAAGACCACTACTGGCACGAGATAAGTATCAATGGTGCGGTCTTGTTATTACATTCTTCATGAGGATTAGTCATGTCTGAAAAAGTGTGGTTCATCACGGGCGCTGCCCGCGGATTTGGGCGCGTTTGGGCCGAGGCCGCCCTGGCGCGCGGCGACAAGGTCGCCGCCACGGCTCGGGACGCGGGCGCGCTGGGGCGGTTAGTCGAGCGCTTTGGCGAACAGGTTCTCCCCCTTACCTTGGACGTGACGGATGCTCAGCAGGTCGCGGACGCAGTGGCACAAGCCCATCAGCATTTTGGACGACTGGACGTCGTACTCAACAATGCGGGCTATGCACTCGTCGGCGCGATCGAAGAAGCAAGGGTGGACGATGTAAAGGCGGAGTGTTGATTTGCACTGAATCCTGACCCACCCCCGGCAGGTGGGGATGCGGACAAAATCTTGGACTACCTGGAGGTAGTTCATGTATTCATACGAAGAGCGCATCCGCGCCGTTAGGCTCTACATCAAGCTGGGCAAGCGAGTAGCTGCAACCATTCGACAGCTCGGTTACCCGACCAAGAACGCACTAAAGGGTTGGCACCGAGAGTTCGAGCAGCGCCAAGACCTGCCCCTCGGTTACGCCCGTTCGAAACCCAGGTATTCGCCGGAGCAAAAGAGGCTGGCGGTTGAACACTATTTGGAGCACGGCCGCTGTATTGCACTTACGATCAAAGCACTGGGCTATCCTGGGCGGGCATCGCTCCATGCGTGGATTCAAGAGTTGAGGCCTGAGGAACGCAAGCGCGTCGTCGGCCGATCTGAGGGGGCATCACCTGCTCTCAAGCGGGCAGCGGTCATTGCATTGTGCACGCGAGAAGAAAGTGCACAAGCAATTGCTCAACGACTTGGCGTATGTAGGCCGACGTTGTACAACTGGAAGAACCAGCTACTCGGCCCAGAGGTTTCCGCATCCATGAAGCGCCACCGAGATTTGCCACCGGATCCAGAGCGGGAGGAGTTGGAGCGCCAACTCGAAGCGCTGCGACGCGACGTTCGACGCTTGCAACTGGAGCAAGACCTCCTGAAGAAGGCAAATGAAATCTTAAAAAAAGACACGGGCATCATCCCGCAATCCCTGACCAATCGGGAGAAGACATTGCTGGTTGATGCCCTGAGGCGAACATACGGCTTGACGGAGCTCCTCGAAGGGGTGGGGCTGGCGCGCAGTTCCTACTTCTACCATCGAGCGCGTCTCGATGTCGCTGACAAGTATGTCGAAGTGCGTCGCACCATCGCCGACATCTTTGAACGTAACCATCGTTGCTACGGCTATCGTCGGATGCAGGCTTTGCTCACCCGACAACGCGTACGAATCTCGGAGAAGGTCGTGCAGCGTCTGATGAAGCAGGAGCGTTTGGTCGCCGCAGCGCCGAAGCGGCGCCGATACGGCTCCTACATGGGAGAGATTGGTCCAGCACCAGAGAACATCGTCAACCGCGACTTCGACGCGGCGGCACCCCATATGAAATGGCTCACAGACATTACAGAGTTCCAGATCCCCGCCGGCAAGGTATATCTGTCACCAGTGATCGATTGCTTTGATGGGATGGTCGTCAGTTGGTCGATCGGCACGCGGCCGGACGCTGACTTAGTGAACTCAATGCTGGATGCTGCCATCGAGACAGTCGCGTCCACTGGCGACCAGCCCATTGTGCACTCGGACCGTGGTGCCCATTATCGTTGGCCCGGCTGGCTATCGCGCATCGCCGGCGCGAAGCTGGTTCGCTCGATGTCGCGCAAGGGGTACTCACCTGATAACGCCGCGTGCGAAGGCTTCTTTGGAAGGTTGAAGAACGAACTCTTCTATCCGAGGAACTGGCAATCCAGCACCGTTGAACAATTCATCGAGGCGCTGGACTCGTACATCCGGTGGTACAACGAGAAGCGGATCAAGATCTCGCTGGGCTATCGCAGTCCCGTCGAGTACCGAAAAAGTTTAGGATTCTCTGCTTAACCAGTCCAACTTTTTGTCCGCATCCCCCGTGGGTCAGGATTCGGTGCAAATCAACAAAGAGAGCTTTCACCGAGGCACTAGCTGAGATCGCCAGGAAGAAGCCGCACACCGCCATCGGAACCGGTCTGGCTGACATTGGCCGCCGTCTGGTGCCTGGCCTCGAGATTCCCAACGTGTGCGACCTCCTTCTTGGTGCGAGCTTCGAAAGCCGAACGGAGGTAGTGTTGCATCTGCCGGTGGTTCAGTATGTCCGTCCCACCGCAGTCAATACAAAGGCAAAACCGGTTATTCATTGCGGCAGTCGGCTGGACATCGGGCTATTTCCGGCCAGTCGCGGTCATCCAGGACCCACTTAGGATGATCGCTTAGCAATAGGAAACGGACACCAACCGTCCGTGCGCGTTGACATGGTTTGTTTGCACCTCAGGCAACGCCCTCTGTTAGTCAAAACAAGTCAGCTATACTCGAAGCAGTTCGATTTTTGAACGACACTTCAAGCGGCCGTAATTGGAACAGCCCCAGAAAGGACGCGCGACGTCAGTGACAGGTTTCATCAGTCCTCCGCATCGGGCGCAAATAGGACGCCAATACTGACCCTCGGTAGCCAGCCGAAGCAGTGCTGCCTTACGTGTGCTGTCCAGCGTCCGAAGGCGATTGACCATTTCCTTGCCGTCGATGGTCATGATACGTGCGGCAGCAGCTTCCTCGATAGCCGGCCGAGTGAAAGACGACATGGTGAGGAACACGCCCTCCTTTACGCCGTCTCTCGTCATGACACCTAGAAGGGCCCGGATCGGCTCCACATCTACCCGCTTCTTGCGCCATCCCTTGCATTGGATGAGCTTGACGGGGGTAGGAATGTCCTTGAAGTACAGCGAAATATCAATGCCACCATCAGCCCCGTGACTGCGCTGTTCGGCACGGAACCCATGCGCAGCAAAGTATGCGCCGCACAAAGCCTCGAACCTGTTCCAGGACAGTGCTAGCAGCAGTTCCATGGAAAAGTCATCAGTCGAAATTTTCGGACGGTCAAACTGCGCAAGCAGCGCTTCGCCGTGCTGCCTCTCGGCGGCGGCTTCATTTTCCTGATTTTCTTGTAAGGCCTTGCCTGCTTCCAACATTGCAACTGCGGCATCAATGGCACGCTGTAGCAGAATTTTTCCCTGTCCCATTTGGTCTTTAAGTGTTGTTCCTCTTTGCCGGTGTCGCCTGAAGTAGGGCGTGGGTGCCAGCGTAGTCCATCGAACCCAACATAGCAGCGCGCCGTCCGGCGTCCATACCCAAATAGAGGGGGAGTTGCATATCTACCACTTCTGATACTGTGTAGTGGTCCAATTTCCTCAGACAGGTCGATAGGTGGAAAATCACGATCGACGAGGAAAGACGGCATGACAAAGCAACGCCGCGAGTTTGACGCCGCCTTCAAGCTGGAGGTAGTCCGGATGGTCCGGGATCAGGGCCTATTGGTCGCCGAGGTTTGCCACACGATGGCGATTGGGAACTGCTTGGCCCGGTTCCATGCATAAAAAACGCCTTAAACCGCACCCCCCGGCCAGGCACGCATTTCGAATGGTGGTGCAGTGGCATGACTGCGCACAGTATGTCTCAAGCTTTACGGTGGAACTCCCACTGACTCGACCCAATCCGATTGGGTAACACGCCCAAGAGCGGGTCTAGATCCGATTTTGTGCACCCGCCATTGGGCAAAAGGGCAACATCAACACAAAACTGAAATGGCCAAGTTGCCCTTCTGCCGCTCAAGCGCACTGATCCCAGCATCCGCCACGCCCGCAACAATGGTCTGTTTGATGATGCAGGTCATCGGGCTCGAGCGGCAAGGCGTGCAATAATTCGATCCGCCATCGCCCTATCAATGACTTCAAATGATCGAGTTGCCCGCTCGTAGGCATACATCTCGCCCTTTGCGATGTCGAACCACCAGCCACTGAGAACCAAAGCCCCGGCACTAACCTGCTGGTGAACGATAGGGTAAGTCATTAGATGCTCTAGCTGTACGAGTACGTTGAGTTGCGACAATTGATCGTGAGGCTTTAGACTGCCATCAAGTGGCCCTTCATGTTCTAGGCGAAATGCAGCGTTGTTGGCGTGGTATAGCCATTTGTCGAGGTTTGGCGCCTTTAACTTGGAATTTCGGGTGTACACAGCTCTCATGGCGCCGCATTCGGAATGCCCACACACAACGATATTGGCGACTTTCAAGACCAACACCGCGTACTCAATCGCACTCGCCTCGGAGAGGTCTCCGGTAGACGTGCCTTCCGAGGTCGCGGGCGGTATCAGGTTGCCCACGTTACGCATCGTGAATAGATCGCCCGGATGGGTCGAGGCGAGCAGGTCCGGAACAACCCGGCTATCCGAGCACGTGATAAAGAAGGCATCCGGCGACTGCGAAAGCGCGAGTTCGCTGAACTTCTGCGCGTATTGCGGCAGCAACTTCTCACGGAACTCAACGATGCCCATGATGAGTTTGCGCATGGCTTGCCTCCACAAAACAAGTGTCTGGAGGCCTCAAAACCTCCAGCCACCGCTCAACCGGTTTTGGTACAACGCTTCGCGCAGAGTAACGGCCAACGCTTAGATGTAACACGCCACTTCCGGGTCCTTGGATGGCGCCATCAATGTCTCCGAATGCAGACAATGCTGCCAATCGCACGGTAGCAACTTGCAGAAGTCAATATATATGGAGTAGTCCAACTGAAAGCCGATATATGGGGCTTGGCGTACAGAAAGCGCATCCGGGGAAACCAATACTCGCAAGTACAACTGGCGTCCCTTCCGTCCCAGACGCATTCGAGACCAACAAAACAGTGGGATCCGGCAGAAGATGAATCAACTGATCGATCGACCCGCTCCGCTATTCCTGATCTTGTTAGTCGTACTCACCGGAACAGCGGCTTTCGCCACCTATGTACTTCGACGCTTGCGACCGTTGCCTGACGAGTCTCGTGACGACTTCACCGTAGTCCAAACCGCGACCTTGACGCTTTTCGCCCTATTGATCGGGTTTACGCTTTCAATGGCAGTGAGCCGGTACGATCAGCGCAAAAATCTGGAGGAGGAGGAAGCAAATGCCATCGGCACCGAGTATCTGCGCGCTGACCTTCTAGACTCCGCCCGTGCCGCAGAGATTAAGGCGCTCCTTCGCGCATATGTCGGGCTACGAGTCGAGGCCTATCAATCAACAAACACTGAGATGCTAGCGAAGATCGACTCGCGCACCGCCGATCTCGAGGATCGGATGTGGAAGTCCATCCGGGATGGAGCTAGAGAGACGCCGGACCCCATCACAGCACTAACAGTGTCAGGGATGAACGACGTAATCAACGCACATGGATATACGGTTGCAGCGTGGCGGAATCGCGTTCCGACAGCCGCCTGGGCGCTGATGATTACTATTGCGATATTCAGCAACTTGCTCCAGGGTTACGGTGCGCGGGGCAACGGCGTCAGGATAACGCTCTTGCTTGTCCTCCCACTAACAGCGTCACTGTCACTATCCCTCATCGCGGACGTAGATAGCCCTCGCTGGGGCATGATACGAGTCTCCCCCCAAAACATGCTGGATCTTCAACGATCACTAGCCCAGTAAGCAGCGCTCCCTATATGAGAGTGTTTCCTGGATCTCAGCGAAACGGGGCAGAGAGAGCAGCAATTTCTCTCGCTTTACGGCGTCGTTGCGACTCATCGACCAACCCGCTTGCGTCCGCCCGTTGCCCTTTCAATGGAATCGGCACTACCGTCCTGCCTGCACCACTCTTCCGTTCAGAGACTGCGTCGGGCGAGCATTCATCGCGTAGACCTTTTGAAATGCCTTCAGTTGCTGTCTGGATATCGACATTGGCGTTTCCAACGGAGGGCTCAAGTGTCAGATTGAGGGCGTTGAGCCAACCGCTCAAAACAATACCAATGTCCCAAGTTCAGCACTTAGCGGCCATATGGACACCTTGCAGTAGAAGGCCGAGAAGGGTCGAGGCCGTGTGGAAACGTCTCTCGAATCGTACCAATGCGCATCCCCTCCGAGGCGGAGCCTGCCTTGTCGAATTTTCGGCCAACGGTCGTGGGACGACGTCGAAACGGGTGCGCATAGCGCTAATGGGCCCCTGAGGGCGATCTTCGGCCCATTTTTTTAGCGCAAATGGGTGCTTACGCACCCACCAGACGCATTGCCTTCATTGTCTTCGAGAACCCGAGAATTCGAAGGACGCGCTTCAGGTTGTACGCCAGAACATGCAGGCTCATTTCAGTACCTACATTCGGTAGCGTGCGCGTCAGGAAGTGCGTGTAGCCCATCCAATGTTTGAAGGTTCCGAAGACATGCTCGACGGTTCGCCTGCGAATCGTCATTGCATCCGGCGTCTTGTCGAGCCGGTGTTGGACGGCTTCCAGTACTTCCTCATGCTCCCATCGGGAGATCCGTCGTTCGGAGCTCGGCGTGCACTGAGCCTTTATCGCGCATAGCGAACACGCACTGCTCCAGTAACGGCGCAACTGCAGACCGTGCTCCTCACGGGTGTATCGGTATATTGCGCGCTCGCCAGCGGGACATTGGTATTCGTCATCCCGGGCAATGTAGATGAAGTCTGCTTTGTCAAATCGGCCGTGTGCTTTTGCCCCTGATGTCGTGGGCTTAGGAAGGAGCACCGCAATACCCGCATCTGTGCACTCCTTGATCTGCGGCGCACTGTAGTAGCCACGATCAGCTACCGCACGAAGTCTGGCTTTACCCATAGCGTCGCGAGCTGCTTGAGCCATGGAGCTGAGCTGCGCCCGGTCGCTGCCGGCATTTGTGACTTCGTGAGCGACGATCAGATGGTGCTTGGCATCCACGGCCATCTGTACGTTGTAGCCGACCATTCCAGAGCCCTTGCCACTTGTCGCCATCGAGCGCGCATCAGGATCGGTCATCGAGATCTGACCATCTGGCAGCGTCTTGAGCTCTTCCTTTATCTGGTCAAGACTATGCATCTGCTGACGCAGTTGCGCGATCTTCTCGCGCAGTCGAGTTGTCTTGAGTTCAACCTCTGCCGGCTGCGTGCGATCCGCAGTCTCCAGCGCGCTCAGATACCGCTGGATGCTTTCCTCGATTTGCTGCTGACGCTTGTCGACCTTGCCAGTCGTGAAATTGCGGTCCCGAGTATTGACTGCCTTGAACTTGCTGCCGTCGATAGCCACCAAGGCCTGTGAGAACAACTTTAAATCTCGGCACAGAACGACGAAGCGACGGCAGACATTGCGAATGCCCGTGCTGTTATCCCTGCGGAAGTCTGCAATCGTCTTGAAGTCCGGCGCCAGTCGACCGGTAAGCCACATCAGCTCTAAATTGCGTTGGCATTCGCGTTCCAGACGGCGGCTGGACTGAACCCGGTTGAGGTAGCCATAGATGTAGATCTTCAACAGGACGGCAGGATGATATGAGGGGCGACCTGTGGTCGACGGAGTCGCTCCTTCGAAGCCAAGCGACTCTAGTTCTAGTTCCTCAACAAAAGCGTCGATGATCCTGGCTGGATTGTCCTCGGCAATGAAGTCATCGAGGCATTCTGGAAGCAGTGTGGCTTGCTTCCGATCTTCTCCCTCTATGAACCGCTTCATCCGCCCCCCCCTCTGAATGCGTTAATCCAGTTTAGGCAATCGGGTGCGAGAATGCTGGGTCTAGAAGCTACTGCGAGAAGCTCGTGAACCTGTACGTCATTTATACGCGGAGTAACTTGGTCCTCTTGTCGAGACGAGAGTACGCGTCGTGGCAACAGATACAAGAAGAGATTGACGATTACATGGCCTCCTTGGGACCGTGGTCAGCCGAGGAGACCATTGAATACCTGAGGGAAGAACATCCTGGTCTTTCGCCGGCTCCCGCAGCAGGTGCACTCGTTCCTCTCGGGCGGTGGACCGACAGTAGCCCTTCGATTCACGCCCGAGGTGGCCTAGGTAGGCAGCCAGCCCTTCGGCGATCCGAACTGATACGTTTTCACACACCCTCGGTCGCGAGCCGCCGACTGAGCTGGGCCAGCCTGCGAAACGTGGGCCGAAGACCGAGTGCGGCCCGTCTCAGCCATCGGCTATGTCGTTCGTGGACGTCCGCTGTTCACGAGCTGACGCTAGGGAGGGATTGCGGTGCCGGGTCTGGAGTGCCAGTTCGCGGTATATCACTGCAAGCATGCGGCGGCTGAACAATCGACTGAATGTGGTAAGGGCCGCGGCGGAAGCCTTGAGCCCCTCTGGGGCCGATAGCGGAGTTCTACGGCATGGAAATTCCTATAAGGAAAAGTCTCTACGGCGCGAAATAGGGCCGGCGCAACTGGTTATCCGAAGGGACCGCTGACCCTGGCATCAAACTTCGGAATCAGCAGGTTGCCGCACCGGCATTCGCAGCCTGGCTGCGGGCGCTACACATGAGCCCCGGCCATCAAGCGCAACCAGTCTTGGAAGGCCCCGATCGTCGCCGCCCTGTCGTGTCGGTGCGCGTGCACCACGTGAAATGCATATCCGGGCAGCGCCTGCATATGCGCTTTGCGAAGCGCGCCAGAGTTCAGCAGGTCGGCCACCACGATGTCGCTGCATAGCGCGATCCCCTTCCCGGCAACCACCGCATCGATGGCATGCAACTCCTCGCGAAACACCAGTTCACCAGGCACTGAAGCCCATGTCTCGGAAGCTGGCACGCCCACAGCGGAAAACCACCTCCGCCACGACAGAGCCAACGGATCGCCGCTGGTCCACGCGTAATGGATCAGCGGAAACCTGAGCAGGTCGCGGGACGCCAGGCATGGCGGCGCGGCGCCAAGCAGCGCGGCACTGCCCACCGGATAGAAGGCATCGCGGGCGATCTCCACAGCCACCAGGACGCCGCGTGGCACGTCACGCGCGTAGCGGATGGCCACATCAGCCTCTCCAGCAGCGAGGTCGAGCACACTATCGGTGCCGATGATTTCAAGCGGACATTCTGGATGCGCCGCCTGCCACTGCGGCAGCCGTGGCACTAGCCATCGGCTGGCGAACGCATTTGGACAAGTTATGCGCAGCGGCTGCGCGTAGGCTCCTGCTCCTCTGGCGCCCATCGTGTCCATCGTGCCGATCGTTGCCATCGCGTCGGCGAATTGCTCGAAGCCGCTGTGCAGCGCCGGATACAGTTGTGCGCCGGCTGGCGTCAGGCGCAGCGGACGTGGCCGCCGCTGCAACAACGCTCGGCCGCAGGCCTGCTCTAGGGCCTGGACCTGATGGCTAATGGCAGTGGCAGTCACGTTAAGCTCCGACGCCGCGGCCTTGAAACTGCCGTGGCGCGCAACAGCCTCAAATGCCTGCAAGGCGCGGAGGGGCGGCAACTTTCGCATGTGACCAGTATAGGTGAATTTTTCTCATCCACAGGTTGAGTTCTTTGCCTTTGCGCGAAGCCATGCGGTCGCCAACTATAGCCAGTAGTGGCACGTGCATCGCGTGGTATCCCCGGGAGCAAGCATGAACGACGAAGCACTTTACGAGCCGCGCAATCCGGGCGTAGGGGCGGACCCGTCCCCTTGGCCCGCAGAGCTACGGCAAACCTGTCGCGGCCAGGTCGTGGGACCGGCGGACGCAGATTACGACACCGCGCGCCGCGTCTGGAACGGCGCCATCGACCGACACCCCGCCGTCATCTTCTACTGCGCCGATGCCTTCGACGTAGCCGCCGCAGTGCGTTTTGCACGGGAGGCGGCGGTGAGCCTCGCAGTCCGCAGCGGCGGCCACAATGTCGCCGGCCTGTCGACATGCGATGGTGGTCTGGTGATCGATCTGTCGCGCATGAAGCAGATCGAGGTGGATCCCGCCCGCTGCGAAGTCCGTGCGGAAGCCGGTCTCACTCTAGGTGAATTCGACCGCGCCACGCTACGCCACGGCCTGGCTACGACCATGGGCGTGAACGGCGACACGGGCATCGCCGGGCTCACGCTGGGAGGTGGTTTCGGCAAGCTCGGCCGCAAGTTCGGCCTAAGCTGCGACAACTTGATCGCAGCCGAAATCGTCACCGCAGATGGCCAGCACATCACCGCTAGCGAACACGCGCACCCGGACCTGTTTTGGGGGATTCGTGGCGGCGGCGGCAACTTCGGCATCGTGACAGCGTTCCACTACCGGTTGCATCCCGTGCCGACCAGCATGCCGGTGTGTGAGGTGCGCTATCCGCGTATACAGGCCGCCGAGGCCATGCGGCATTACGACCGGTTCGCGCGCGGGGCACCGGACGAAGTGTGTGCGGATGCGGCATGGATCACCGATGCAGACGGTGAGCAGTACTTCAGCATCTCGGCCTGCCATGTCGGCGATCCCGCCGTCGGGCGTGCAGCGCTCCAGCCATTGCTCGACTTCGGCCACCCGGTAGACGCCAGCCTGTCTCAGGTACCCTACCTTGAGATGCAATCGGCAAGCGATAGCATCTTTCCAAGACACCGTCGCTACTACTGGAAGGCGCAGTTCCTTCACCGCATCGACGCGTCCGCAATTTCCGCCATCATGTCGGCATACGCCCGCGCGCCATCGGCATCGTCACTGCTGGTGTTCCAGCATGTCGGCGGCGCCATCGCCCGAGTGCCACGCGGCGCGACACCATACGTGAACCGCGAGGCAAACTTCGACTGCTTCCCTGTCGCCATCTGGGACGATGCGGACGACGACGCCGAACAGACCGCGTGGGTCCGCGCAGCGTGGCAGGCGGTGCGCCCATTCTCCAGCTGCGGCGTCTACGCAAACAACCTCGGCGACGAAGGCACGGACAGAATCCGTGAAGCCTATGGTCAGAACTATCCGCGGCTGCTGGCCCTGAAGCGCCGGTACGATCCGGAAAACCTGTTCCGGCGGAACCAGAACATCGATCCGGCGGCGGCCTAGCACTGCACCCTGAGTGCCGCTCTCGATTTCACGCGTTTCGCCGAAATTCTCCCAACGGTCTTGAATGAGGCACCAGTTCACCATATCGGCATATGCGGCACCGTCACTTGCCGGTGCCGCGTTATAGCCCCCTCCTACTCGCTAAGCCATTTCTTGATCGACTGAGCAACCACGTTGGTGGAAATGCCATAGCGATCATGGAGCGTCGGGAGGGCGCCAGCATCCAGAAACTCGTCGGGCAGCGCCACTTGCCTGAAAGGCACGTGTGCGCCCGCACGCAGCAATGTTCCAGCAACTGCCTCCCCAAGGCCCCCAATGACGGTGTGGTTCTCTGCCACAACCACCAGTCGGCCCGACTTTCGCGCTTCACGCAGGATGGTTTCCGTGTCGAGCGGCTTGATTGTGGGGACATGCAGCACGGCCACGCCAACACGATCCGCTTCCAACTCCTTGGCCACCTCCAAAGCACGCATCGTCATGATTCCGGACGATATGATCAGCACGTCGGCACCATCCCTGAGCAGCTTCGCCTTGCCGAGTTCAAACTTGTAGTCATACTCGTCCAGCACCACGGGCACGTTGCCGCGTAGCAGGCGGGCATAGACGGGGCCGTTGTGTGCCGCAATGGCCGGCACCATCTGCTCGATGTCGATGGCGTCGCATGGGTCGATGACCGTCATGTTCGGCATCGCGCGCATCAGCGCCAAGTCCTCCGCGGCCTGGTGGCTCGGGCCATATCCGGTGGTAAGCCCGGGCAGCGCGCAGATGATCTTGACATTCAGGTTGTCCTCTGCAATCGTCTGGTGCATGAAATCGTATGCGCGACGCGTCGCAAACACCGCGTAGGTCGTTACGAAGGGTACGGCTCCTTCATGCGCAAAGCCGGCAGCCGCGCCCATCAACAGTTGCTCCGCCATACCCATTTGATAGTAACGATCAGGATAGGCCTTCGCAAAAATATGGAGGTCGGTGTATTTTCCCAGGTCAGCCGTCATGCCGATGATGTCCTGCCGCTCGGCCGCCAATGCTGTCAAGGCCAGACCAAAGGGAGCCGACCTCGTCGTCTGACCTTCGCCAGCGATCGACGCAATCATGGCCGAGGTCTTCAGGCGGGGCTTGCCCGATTGAATGTTGTTGCTCATGCTTTTCTCCCAGCATCGAGGGCCTGCAGGGCCAGTTGCCATTCGTGGGCGTCCACCCGAATGAAGTGGTTCTTTTCGCGTTGCTCAAGGAACGGCACACCGCAGCCCATTCGCGTGTCGCAGACGATCATTCGCGGCTGAGCACCTTTATGCGCGCGGGCGTTGTCAAAGGCCGTCGCCACCGCATCGATGTCATTGCCGTCCACACGCTGCACATACCATCCGAAAGCCTGCAGTTTCGGCACCAGCGGCTCGAACGCAAGAATCTGCGTCGACGGTCCATCGGCCTGCTGGTTGTTCACGTCAACCATGGCGATCAGGTTGTCCAGCTTCCAGTGGCTGGCGGACAAGATACCTTCCCAGATCGACCCTTCGTCCAGCTCTCCATCCGAAAACAGGGTGTAGACAAACGCGTCCGATTTCTTGCGCTTCAGGCCGAGGCAACGGCCCACGGCAATCGTGAGGCCTTGGCCGAGCGAGCCCCCAGACATCTCCATGCCCGGTGTGTAACTAGCCATGCCCGACATGGGCAAGCGGCTGTCATCGCTTCCGTAAGTTTCGAGTTCATCGGCAGGCAGGATGCCCGCCTCGAGCAGCGCTGCATACAGCGCAATCGCGTAGTGACCGTTGGAGAGCAGGAAGCGGTCTCGCCCCTCCCATTGAGGATCTTCCGGCCGGTACTTCATGGCACCGAAGTAGGCGACTGCAAGCACGTCAGCGATATCAAGAGCTTGGCCTACATAGCCTTGCCCCTGGACTTCGCCCATCAAGATGGCGTTGCGCCGGATGCGATAGGCGCGCTCTGCCAGCGAGACAGGCGCCTCGAGATTTGTACGACTCATGATTGACTCCGTTAGATGGTGGTTGGCTTAGCGATTCACAGCTTTGGCCGGCACCAGGAATACGAGCAGCGCGCCGAATACGACCGTTGCCGAGATAAAGATCAGGCCCGCAGTGGATTTGCCAGTGAAGTCATTGAGCCAGCCCACGATGGCAGGAGAGAAGAATCCCGCCAGGTTCGCCACGCAATTCACCGCAGCGATACCTGCTGCTGCGGACATGCCACCTAGCACGGCCGTAGGAAGTGCCCAGAACTGCGATGACGAGGTCATGATTCCGGCAGCAGCAATGCAGAGGCAAATGACGGCTGCAGTAACACTACCGAGCATTGGCAGCGTGGCGAAGCCAATAGCAGCCACCAGCATCGGAATTGCGAGGTGAAGACGACGCTCCCGCCGACGGTCGGCCGACAGGCCAATCAGCGGCAATGCAACGATGGCGCACAGATACGGTACGGCGGTGAGAATTCCAACCCACAGCGGATCCGCGACGCCAGTCTTGCGGATGATCGTCGGGAGCCAGAACGTCAGACCATACTGGCCCAGCACCACGCAGAAGTAGATGGCAGCCATCAACCACAACCGGCGATCCGCCATGAAGGCACGAATCGAAACGTGCTGCACCTTCTGGGCGTTGTCGCCCTCCACATTACGCTGGAGCAACGCCTTTTCCTGGTCGGTGAGCCATTTGGCGCCCTGAATGCCATTGTCGAGATAGAACAGAATGGCAATACCGAGAACCAGAGAAGGCAATGCCTCGATCAGGAATAGCCATTTCCAGCCGGCCAGATCATGCGCACCGTGGAATTCATGCATGATCCAACCCGACAGCGGCCCACCCACGATGCCAGCCAGAGGAATCGCCATGAAGAACATCGACAATGCCTTCGCGCGTCGCTCCGACGGGAACCAGTACGTGAGGTAAAGGATGACACCCGGTGCAAAACCGGCCTCTGCGACACCGAGCATGAAACGCAGTACGTAGAACTGCGTTGGCGTGCTGACGAAAGCGAAGCCTGCCGAGATGACCGCCCAGGTCAGCATGATGCGCGCCAACCAGTTGCGCGCGCCCACCTTGTGCAGGATGACGTTGCTCGGCACTTCGAAGATGAAATAACCCAGGAAGAAAATACCGGCGCCAAGGCCATAGATGGTTTCGCTGAATTGCAGATCGTTCAGCATCTGCAACTTGGCGAAGCCCACATTGACGCGATCAAGGTACGCTCCCAGGTAGCACAGCATCAGGAACGGAATCAGCCGCCGCATCACCTTGCCGTAGGTGCGAGACTCGAACGTGGCTTCGTCGGCGCGTGTTGTCACCACGCCGGCCCCAAGGGCCGACGCTGCAAATTTGGTCTTCATGGAATGTCTCCTGCCGGTGCCCCGGGTGGTCCCGGGTGCTTTGACATGGTGGGGAGGCGGCCCTCGGGCCGCTATCAGTGAATCAGCATGCCGCCGTTCACATCCAGCGTGATACCAGTGAGATATGTGGAAAGATCGCTGACCAGGAACAGGCAAGCGTTGGCTACGTCGGCGGCATCGCCAAGCCGTCCAAGCGGAATACCCTTGATAATGTCTGCCCGCATTTCGGGGGTCAGCTTGTCGCCGGTAATGTCGGTTTGAATCAGACCAGGCGTAACGGAGTTCACGCGAATACGATCGCCGCCAAATTCCCGGGCCATGGCTTTAGCCAGCCCGAGAACGCCGGCTTTCGCAGCGCTATAGTGCGGCCCGCCAAAGATGCCGCCGCCGCGTTGCGCGGAAACCGACGACATGCAGACGATGCTTCCGCCTTTCTGCTCCTTCATTTGCGGCAGTACCGCCTGTGACATGTAAAGCGTGCCGCGCAGATTCACATCAACAACCGCATCGAAATTGGCGGCGCTGATATCAAGCGTGCGGATCGGTTGCGTGATGCCGGCATTGTTGATGAGACCATCGATGCGGCCATAGCGCTCGATGGTGGCCTGCACTGCAGCGTCGCATGATGCCTTGTCCCTGACGTCGCAGCGCAGTCCCAGATGGCCCTCTCCTAATTCGGCCGCCGCTGCCTGGGCTGCATCGAGCTGCAGGTCCACGATGACCACCTTTGCGCCCTGTTCCGCCAGCGCGCGGGCAGTTGCCTTGCCGATACCACGAGGCGAAGCTGCGCCCGTGACGATGACTACCTTGTGCTCGACCAGCATCTCATGTCTCCTTGGTTATGCGTGGTGTGTTGATGGGTCGAGTTTTGTCTCTGGAGCGCTTCCAATCAATGCATTCGGTTTCAACTATTGCTGAGAAATTTTCAGATATCGAGGGTTCACGAGATTAGGGAAAACCCCGTTAGTCCGCACCCTCCTGACGGCGATTGACCTCCCGATCGAGCCAGGTCAGGAAACGCTGGACCCGCGGCAAGTCGGCATTTTGGGCTGGATACACCACGTGATGGCTGACGACCTCCACTGAATATTGCTCTTCGAACACAGGAACCAACGTCCCTTTGCGTAGCATCACCGATGCGAGCAGCGAGCTCTCAAGTGCCACCCCGAGACCTAGGGCAGCCGTTTCTAGTGACATGTATGAACGGTCGAAAGCGAAGTCGAAATTCTTATGCATCGCGGGCACTCCGAACCGCGCAAACCACTGCTCCCACCGAATCAGCGGCGTTTCGGAGTTGATGAGCCGTCGTTGCACAAGGTCGGCGGGTCTTTGCACCGGATTCTTGCTCAGGTACTCAGGCGACGCGAGTGGAAGAATTCGTTCATGTCGGAGCGTCTTAACCTCAAGATCCCGCCAGTGTGCGTGGCCATGCCGCACGTCCACGTCATAGAAGCCAGCGGTGAAGGACACATCCTCGTAGGAGCACGACAGGTTAATCTGAATATCGCCATTGTCAGCCTGGAAAGACTCCAGCCGCGGAAGCAACCACATCAGTCCGAAACTTGGGCTGGTATGAACGCGCAGGATGTCAATAGCTGCAGGCGTGGACGCACGCTCGGTCGCCCTGTTGAGCTCCGCGAGAGCTCCGGTGATGTCCCGTAGGTATTGCTCGCCGACAGGCGTGAGCACAAGACCCCGCCCTTGGCGAAAGAACAGCGGCTGGCCGATAGCCTCCTCCAGATTGGCCAGTTGATGGCTGACCGCCGAAGCAGTCAAACCAAGTTCTTCTGCTGCCCTACTGACGCTTCGGTTGCGCGAAACGCTCTCAAAGGCGACGATGCTCTTCATTGGCGGAATGCGCATTGAGTTCCTTAGTAACGAGCTCTTCGGCCATTATCTCGCATCCGTGCATCCGCCTTGGAAGGAGCACCGACCGGCTCACAAGTTCTGCGCCAGTGACAGATAGACGTCGCATACGCGTCATTGACATCTGCCGACCGAACGACACAGATGGGTCGCTACCGAAGGATGCGCAGTTCCGCTTGAGCACTTCGCTAATGACGATAGTTCCAAGACGGATAGCTGCCCTTGCGTCGTTCGGTCCCTCAGTGGCCCGCTACGCCAGCCAATTGGCGATCGAGCGCCTCACCGGCACGACGACCGTTGTCAGGGCCGACGCGATCAATCAAGACCTGCGTAACCTGCCGCAACTGTGTTGCGCTCAGGCCCACATTCATGCTGATACGCATATGTGCCTGCAACTGCGGCTCGGCGCCCGCAAGGGACGACAGCATGCCGAGGGTTGCCAGCTCTCGGCTCTGCCAGTCGAGATTGTCGCGCTCGAAGATATCGCCGAAGAGATGGGATTTAAGATATTCATCGATTGCTGGCGCAAACTTGAAGAGCAAGCCCGTCACTGGCGCGCCCGACAGCTTCGTCTGGTTTGCCGTGCCGGCGGTCAGCAATGCATCCCCCTTAGGAATGGCTGCGCTCGGATCGTTGCCCTCTGCATCGTAGAGCCCGCGCTGCTTGCGAGCATCGATGACTTTCATCAATTCGCCGAGTGCGTTAAGGCTACGTGGAAATCCGGCGTAGGCGTATAGCTGCACCAGGATCTCCTTGGCGTCGCTGATCGCCAGGCCAGCATCCAGCCCGTCGTTCAAGGCGCCATTAAGCCGGGCGATGTCGCCGGCCGCCGCAAACGCGGCAATCGGGATGATGGCTTGCTGGCGGCCCGTCAGGCTTTCGGACGCCGCGTGGCCGCCAGTGTCTGATAGTGTCGTGTTCATATTCCGGAATTCCTGAGCTTGAGCAGCGTCCAACGATGCGCAGAGCGCTATCGCCAGCGCCATCACCTTGAATTGTCGAACGACACGCTTATCTCGCGTGGTACTGCGCATCGCTGACCTTCTCCATCCACGTGACGTTCCGCCCTTCGACACTTCCGGTGACGGCCAGATGCGTCATGGGAGCGCCCGGTGATGCACCATGCCAATGCTTGACACCGGGGGGACACCAGACAACATCCCCTGCCCGAATCTCCTGGACCGCTTTGCCCCATTCCTGTGTCAGGCCGACTCCAGACAACACCACCAGACGTTGGCCTGTCGGATGGGTGTGCCAGGCGGAACGCGCCGAAGGTTCGAAGGCGACAACGCCGCCAGAAGCGTTGATGTGCGTATCAGCCGGCCAGACCGGCTCGACCTGTACACGGCCGGTAAAGAAGTCGGACGATCCGGCAGTAGATCGCTGCGTCCCAGCCGGGATGATCAGCTGGCCTTCCGTCTGTTGGCCCCCCAACGCTGGTTGCGTGACAGCGGCGGCGGCCACAAGCACTGTGGCAACTGCCATGACCTTGGGGGAAAACTTCATCGTGCCTTCTCCGGTTACATGTGAGCGCACTGGTCATTGAAATCCCCGGCCCTGTCGGCCTTCGCAGCGCGCGTCGTCATCCATGCTAGGACGGCGCCGACAAGCAGCAGGGATGCGCTGGCTTCGAGGGTGCTGCGATAGCCGTATGTATCGAACAGAAAGCCTCCAACTGTAGAGCCCAGTGCGATCGATAGTTGGACGACTGCCACCATCAAGCCGCCACCTGCCTCGGCATGGTGCGGAAACGTACGGGTGATCCAGCTCCACCATCCAACGGGCGCAGCCGTTGCCATCAGCCCCCACAAGGCCAGAAGCATGACGACACTGGTGGCGTGATGGCCAAGGCCAACAAGCGCGAGCGCGATGGCGGCCATCAGCGCCGGGATCGCTATAAGCGTGGCATGGAACGCGCGCTTCAGCACCTCGCCGATCAGCATGGTTCCGACCAATCCCGCCACACCCATCACCAGTAGGATTAGCGACAAGCTACGTGAATCGACATGCGTGACCGTTTCCAGAAACGGCCGGACGTAGGTGAAGAGCGTAAATTGTCCGGAGAAGAATACGCCGGCCGCGAGCATGCCCAGCGTGACGACGGGGCGCTTCAGGTGAATGAACACATTTCCGCTGCCGTTGTGCCGTGTCAGAACAGGCATCGCGGGAAGACTGAACCATTGCCAGGCAAGCGCGAGCAAGGCGATCGGAACGAGGCAATAGAATGCGCCGCGCCAACCGATGATTGCGCCAAGGTAGCTGCCGACCGGAGCCGCTATGACGGTCGCCAATGCGTTGCCGCTATTGAGGATCGCCAATGCGCGTGGCACCGTTTGCGGCGGCACCAGGCGTAGCATCGTCGCCGCCGACATCGACCAGAATCCGCCAACGACGATGCCAATCAATGCTCGCCCAATCAGATAGGCGGTGTAGTTCTGGGCCACGGCGATGATGGCACCGGATACCGCCATGACCACCGTCAAACCAAGCAGCAGCGACTTGCGGTTCATGTTGCCGGCGACGACGGAGATGAACAGACTCGTGAACACAGCAAAGGCACCGGAGATGGCGATCCCCCGGCCAGTCATGCCTTCGGTGACACGCAGATCTGCGGACATCGGCGTCAGCAGGCTCACGGGCATGAATTCCGAAGCAATCAGTGCGAAGACGCAAAGCGTCATGGCGAAAACGCCGCCCCAGTATGCGACCGGCTTCGAAGAATGGGAGGGCGAGGCCGGTTGCGGCGGGGAGGTCCGAGGTAGTGCAGTGTTTTCCATCGGCCGTATCATCCGTAGAATGGCCGCCGGCGACTAGCCGCCTAATGCTTGTTGCCTTGATGAGTCAGTTTCATGAACGCTATTGATGAACGAGCCTCATGACGGCAATGAACCAAGTCGCGTAATCGGCATCTCCTGTATCCGATACCATTCCGCGATCTCCCCGCCCTCTCATCCGTCCATGACAACGATAAACATCAACGGCCAGGTTCATGAGGTCGACCTCGCCCCTGACACCCCGCTCCTGTGGACACTCCGCGATGCCCTGGGCTTCACCGGAACCAAGTTTGGCTGCGGCATGGCGCTATGCGGGTCATGCACCGTTCATGTCGATGGTCAAGCCATTCGCTCCTGCGTCACCCCGATCTCGGCAATTGGCACCAAGCGCGTGCGCACGATCGAATCGATGGATTCGGATCGCGTAGGCCGGGCAGTCCAGGATGCCTGGGTCGAGTTGGGCGTAGCCCAATGCGGCTACTGCCAGGCGGGCCAGATCATGACGGCCACCGCGCTGTTGAAAACCAATCCGAAGCCCACTGACGAGGAGATCGTCGCGGGAATGAGTGGCAATCTTTGCCGGTGTGGCACGTACACACGCATCAATGCTGCGGTAAAACTGGCGTCGTCACGCCTTGCGGCCAATAAGACGGGAGCCAAGGCATGACGCGCACCGACCTCGAAACACTCGAGCAGCCTGCACGCCGCCGCATCCTGCAGGCAGGCGCGGTGTTCGCGCTGTCTCTCCAATTCGGCGGACTGGTCACCAAGGCCGTGGCGGCCGAACCCGAGAAGAAGTACGGCGGCGCGGCGATGCCGGGCGGGGTCGTAGACGATCCGCTGGTGTTTGTCTCGATTGCCCGGGATGGCACCGTGACCATCGTGGCGCATCGTGCGGAGATGGGCACGGGTGTACGAACCAGCCTGCCGATGGTTGTCGCCGACGAGATGGAGGCGGACTGGAGTCGAGTCAAAATAGTTCAGGCCGATGCCAACGAGGCGCGCTATGGCAGCCAGAACGTGGACGGCTCGCGCAGCATGCGCCATTTCCTCGCGCCGATGCGTCGCGTGGGTGCGTCCGCGCGGCAAATGCTCGAAGCGGCCGCCGCGGCGCACTGGAAGGTGCCTGCCACCGAGGTACAGGCGCGCAACCACGAAGTCGTTCATCCGGCAACCGGTCGGCGGATCGGATATGGCGATCTGGCAGAAGGCGCGATGCAGCAGGCCGTACCGAAGCGTGATCAACTGCGCCTCAAGCAGCCGGACGCATTCCGCTACATCGGCAAGGGCAAGATCCTGCCGGCCGACAGCCGGGATATTGCGCAAGGCAAAGCGACCTACGGTATCGACGTACGGCTGCCAGGCATGGTCTACGCCGTCATCGCCCGCCCACCCGTCTACGGTGGCAAGTTGCGCAAGGTCGATGGCACCGACACGCTAAAGTTGCCCGGCGTGTTGCGCGTCGTCGAACTGAAGGGTTACGACGGCCCGCCGTTGTTCAATCCTTTTGGCGGGGTGGCGGTGGTGGCGACCAACACCTGGGCGGCGATGCAGGGCCGCGCGGCGCTCAAGCTTGAATGGGACGATGGCGCCAATGCCCACTACGACTCCGCCGAGTTCCGCCGCACGCTCGAAGCTGCAGTGCGACAGCCCGGCAAGGCGTTGCGCAACGATGGCGATGCGGTGTCCGCGCTGTCGGCTGCCGACGGCCGGCGCAAGATGTCGGCCCAGTATTACATTCCGCATCTCGCCCATGCCTCGATGGAAGCGCCCGTGGCAACGGCGTGCTTCGTTGACGGGAAATGCGAGATTTGGGCCCCTTCGCAAGCGCCTCAGGGAGCCTTGGAGAGTGTGGCCAAGCACGTCGGACTCGATCCTAAGGACGTGACACTGCATCTCACGCTGCTGGGCGGCGGCTTCGGCCGCAAGTCGATGGCCGACTTCATTTCCGAGGCAGCGCTGGTGTCGAAGGCGATCGGCGGCACCCCGGTCAAGCTGCAATGGACGCGTGACGACGACATTCACCACGATTACTTCCACACGGTGTCGGTCGAGCGCATGGAATCGGTGCTGGATGCCAATGGCAAGCCTGCTGCCTGGCTTCACAGGTCCGCGGCGCCGACGATCACCTCGACGTTCAAGGTTGGCGCGGAGGGCAAGGCCGCCTTTGAGGCGGGCATGACGGCCATCAACGTGCCGTTCCAGATCCCGTCGATCCGGCTGGAGTCCGCTGACGTGCCGGCGCACACACGCATCGGCTGGTTTCGCTCGGTGTCCAATATTCCGCACGCGTTTGCGGTCCAGAGCTTCGTTGCCGAACTGGCACATCAGGCGCGTCGCGATCCGAAGGATTATCTGCTGGAACTGATCGGCCCGCCGCGCAAGATCGATCCTTCGACACTCACGGACACCTGGAACTACAACGAATCGCCGGACGTGTATCCCCTCGACACGGGCCGCATGCGCGGCGTCATTGAGGAAGCCGCGCGCCGAGCCAACTGGGGCCGCAAGCTGCCCAAAGGCCATGGGCTTGGCATTGCCATGGCCTATAGCTTCGTGACGTACGTGGCCACCGTTGTGGAAGTGGCCGTGGATGGCAAGGGCCAGATCACCATTCCGCGCGTGGACGTGGCCATCGATTGCGGGCCGCAGGTCAACCCCGAGCGCATCCGTTCGCAGATCGAGGGTGGAACTGTGATGGGTATCGGCCTGGCGACGTTGGGGGAAATATCCTTCAAGGACGGCCGCGTCCAGCAAAGCAACTTCCACGACTTCGAGCTCCTGCGCTCGCACATGGCGCCGCAGGCCATCCATACGTGGATGGTGGGTGGTGATTTCGGCGTGCCGCCCGGCGGTGTGGGCGAGCCGCCCGTGCCGCCCGTCGCACCGGCGCTGTGCAACGCGATCTTTGCGGCAACGGGAACACGGATTCGGGCGCTACCTATCCGTGACCAGCTTTCGCAGGCTTAGTCGCCGCGACGTCATCCGGCCGGTGCCGGATGGCGTCAATCACGATCTTGAGCGCGCGCGATGACTGCCTGCGGCTCGGATAGAACGCGTGATAGCCGGGGAACGTCGGGCACCAGTCCTCCATCACCTTGATGAGTTTCCCCTTCTCCGCGTACGACTGGATGACCGGCGTCGGCAGGAACACCAGCCCGAAGCCATCCAGGGCCGCATTGAGCATCTGGTTGACGCTATTGCAGATGACCTGCCCTTCCACACGCGCCTGCAGCTTCTTGGATCCCTTCGCCAGTTCCCACGCATAGAGGCCGCCGCTGGTGGAAAGGCGCAGGTTGATGCATCGGTGCGATAAAAGGTCGCGCGGTGCCATCGGCTTTTCACGGCCCTTGAAATATGCGGGTGACCCCGCAATGGCCATCTTCACATCGGGGCTGATGCGCACGGCAATCATGTCTTTTTCGATCTGATCGCCAAATCGTACGCCGATGTCGTAGCGATCGCCCACGATGTTGGTAAGTCCATAGTCGACCGTCAACTCGACGTTGAGGTCCGGATAGTGCGGGAGCACCTTGGCGAGGCGTGGCCAGATGATGGCATCGATCGGATGGTCGACGGACGTAATGCGAATAGTGCCAGCCGGGCGTTCGCCAAGTTCGGCCACGGCGGACAGGTCGGCTTCGATTTCCTCGAATTTTGGGCCGATGGACCGGATCAGCCGTTCGCCGGCGTCGGTCGTCGACACACTGCGCGTGGTCCGCGTCAGCAGCCGCACACCCAGTCTCGCCTCCAGATTGCGGATAGTGTGACTCAGCGCGGATTGCGTGACGTCGAGGCGCGCTGCTGCCCGCGTGAAGCTCCGCTCCCGGGCGACGGTAACCAATGCAAGCAGATCGTTGAGATTGTGGCGGGGCATCGCGGCTCTCTGTGAAAAATGCAATCAGGCGTCGCGAAGGGCGCCATGAAAGCATTTCATGAATGTTCCGGCTATTGTTCAGCCTGGTGCGCGCGACGCGCAAGTGTTTTGTTGATAAGCCCCATGCAAACTTCGCCTGCTCCAAGTCCTCCGCTCGACGTCTTACCCGATGAGGAACCAATGGCCATGACACTGGAGATACGGTCCCGAATGGTCACGATCACCCCGCCTGGCTCTCAGCCGTCGATGGACGGCAGTTCCGCCCACTTCACGGGAAGCGTCCGCATCGACGCACATTTCCAAGCGTCCCCGCCCGCGCGCGTGGGAGGCGCCACAGTTACATTCGCACCGGGTGCCCGAACGTCCTGGCATAAGCACCCGCTCGGGCAGACCCTTCTTGTCGTCGCCGGGACGGGCTTTGTCCAGCAATGGGGCGAGGCGGTCCAGGTCATGCGGCCGGGGGATCTTGTCTGGATCCCACCCAATACCAAACACTGGCATGGTGCGACAGCCTCTTCCACCATGGCACACATCGCGATTACCGAGGCAATGGAGGGAAAGGCAGTGGATTGGATGGAGCGTGTGAGCGCCATGCAATACGACGAAGCCTTGGAGCGATAGACACGGGGAGCAACCTGCCGGTCCTGGCTCTGCGTCCGCTGCGGAGAGTCGCAAGGGACGGCTATGTTTGGACTTCCAGCCACTACACAACAATGGCACGGTCGTCTCAATTGGGTCGCGAACCGCCGATTGAGGTCGGCCCAGCCTGTGAATGAAGGTCGACGACCGGTCCGAATCAAACCGGCCAGTCGCGCAGGCCCCACCTTACTGACAGCATCGTCAACTTTGCGCGATCACCCGCAGGTAAAGTTAGCAGCATCGTCTGTACTGCCACTTCCTTTGTAGATTGCCTTGCGCGGAAACGGACACAGCGGCCGCGCGCAGGTGGCCGCGCGTCGTTGGTCTCAAACATCGTGAGTGATCTGGCCCGCGCCGAGCGTGTTGACGCTTTCGATGCCCACGTCCATCAGGATGCGGCTCCGCTCGGCCGACACATAAATGGTCAGATGCTGCACAGGCACCGTATCCACGTCATAGAGCAGTCGCGCCACCCGTAGCAGGGGCGCACCGACGTCGACACCTAGCAGTTGCGCGTATTCCGGCTCGGCCGGCACCGCAGAAATCTCCTGCACCACGCGGCCGAAGCGGATGCCCTGCGCCATCAAAATTTCGTAGAGCGCCTGCTTCTGCAGCTTCGCCCGCGTGATCCCGTGCGCAAAACGGTCGGGCACCCAGGCGTCGGTCACCATGACGGCGTGTTCTTCGGTTGACCGCAGCCGCACGGCGTGCCATGCGAGATCGCCCGGCTGCAATTGCAGTTGCAGCGCAACCACGGGCGGCGGCTCGGCACCCGGCAGCAGCTCAAGCACCGTCACCCGCGTGGCGTGCGCCTGCTTTCGCAGGGAATCGACAAAGCCGAGCGTGGCAGCGGGCCGCTGAGGCGGAAGATCCATGCGGACGAAGGTGCCGAGCCCCTGCTTCTTCTCCACCAGCCCCTGGGCCTCAAGATCGCTGACCGCCCGGCGCACGGTAATCCGCGACACCTTGAACAGTTCGCCAAGCCTTACCTCGTTGGGAATGCTTGCCCCGGGCGGATACATGCCGCGCAGGATCTGGTCGCGCAGCACCACGAACAACTGCTGGTGCAGCGGCAGGCCCGCCTTCTTGCCTGCGCCCTCGCGGCTGTCTGGATTCATCGTCTGATCGGTAAAAAAGAAAAAATTGTAGCAGGCCCTATCGTTATATCGCCATGACGTTATACACTTAGTACCATTGGACATCGAGACACCGCTCTCACACCATAGAAACCGACGCCCATGACCACACCTTCGCCCCGCGCCATCCTGCGCGCCCGACTGGCCGGAAATGACTTGCTCGCCGCTCCCGGCGCCTACGATGGCATTACTGCCCGCATGGCCGCGCAGGCCGGTTTCGAGGCGATCTATATGACGGGCGCCGGCGTCTCAGCCTCGCGCGGCTTTCCCGATTTCGGCCTGCTGACGCTGACCGAGATGGTCCAGGCAGCGGGCGTTATCGCGCAGTCCGTGTCGGTGCCCGTCATTGCCGATGCCGACACCGGCTATGGCAATGAACTCAACGTCACACGCACCATCCGCGAATACGAGCGCGCCGGCATTGCCGGCCTGCATATCGAGGACCAGTTAGCGCCCAAGCGCTGTGGTCACCTTGACGGCAAGGAAATCGTGTCCCGAGAGGAATTCGTCGCGAAGATCCGCGCCGCGGTTGCCGCGCGTACCGATCCGGATTTCGTGATCATTGCCCGTACCGATGCACGCGCCGTGGTCAGTCTGGACGAAGCGATTGCCCGCGCCAATGCAGCGCTGCGAGCCGGTGCGGACATGGCTTTCGTCGAAGCCGCGCAAAGCATGGAAGAGCTCGCCGAGATTCCGCGCCGCGTGGAAGGTCCTTGCTTGCTCAACATCGTGCGCGGCGGCAAGACGCCCGATTTGTCGCTCGACGTCGCGCAGGAACTGGGCTACAAGCTGGCCATCCTGCCGAGCCTGCTGATCGGCGCGGTGGTCGAAGCATGCGATCAGACCCTGCGCGCACTGCGCGAGACGCGCAAGCCGCCGGTATCCGCCAATGCCATGCCGGTAGCCGAACGATTCCGGCGTTTCGGCGCCGACGAATGGAACGCCCTGCGTACGCGTTTCCGTGACGACGCTGAACAGGCAGGCCGGTAATGGGCACGACCATGGCCCACGTTGCCACGCCTGCTACGGCTATCACGCCTCCCACGCTATTCGACAAGATCTGGCGCGCGCATGTCATCGAGGCATTCCCCGATGACTGGGCGCTGGTGCATATCGACCGGCAACTGCTGCACGACATGTCGGGCTCGCGTAGTTTCCAGGAACTGGAAGC
This sequence comes from Cupriavidus sp. 86D6, assembly GCF_057815095.1. Lineage (NCBI taxonomy): Bacteria > Pseudomonadati > Pseudomonadota > Betaproteobacteria > Burkholderiales > Burkholderiaceae > Cupriavidus > Cupriavidus sp. 86D6. The sequence goes on from NZ_JBYPSB010000007.1 coordinate 26,587, forward strand.
GCGCGCGCTGCCGGCGGTACTGCCTCAATTGAGCTTTGCCACCCCCGACCACACGGTCTCCAGCGCGCCTGGCCGCACGGCCGCAAGCGCGCCACTGGGTCTCGCGCTGGAGCGGGGCGCGCAAAGCCATCGCATCCGCTTTTTCGGGCTTGGCGAACGCGGCCAGGGGATCGTCCACGTGATGGGTCCGGAACTAGGCGTGGTGCTCCCGGGTAGCACCGTGATTTGTGGCGACAGCCATACGTGCACCAACGGGGCATTAGGCGCGATGGCGTTTGGTGTCGGCACGTCGGAACTGACGCACGCGTTGGCCACTCAGACCTTGATGCAGCGCAAGCCGCGCAACATGCGCATCCGTTTCAACGGCGGTCTGGCGCCACGCGTCTCAGCGAAGGACATGATCCTGCACGCCATCGGCAAGCTGGGCGCGGCAGCCGGCACGGGCCACGCCATCGAATATGCTGGACCGGCCGTGGAGGCATTGTCGGTTGAAGCGCGTATGACGCTGTGTAATCTCTCCGTCGAAATGGGCGCCCGTATCGGCATGGTGGCGCCTGACGAGAAGGTCTTTGCCTGGCTGGCCGGACGGCGCTTCGCGCCCGCTGGCCCGATGTTGGAGGCGGCCGTCGCACATTGGCGCACGCTGCACTCCGATGACGGCGCGCTGTTCGATCGCGAGCACGTCATCGACGTGACGGAACTGGCGCCGCAACTGACGTGGGGCACGAGCCCGGAACACGAGACTGCCGTCACCGGCACAGTACCGCAGGACGACGAAGCATCGGACGAAGGCCGGCGCACCGCCTGGCGCGAAGCCCGCGCATATATGGGCCTGGCGCCGGGCGCCCGCCTCGAAGGGCAGCGCATTGACCGTGTCTTCATCGGTTCGTGTACCAACTCCCGTCTGGAGGACCTGCGCACCGCCGCCGCCTTGCTCGGCAATAGCCGCGTGGCACCGCACGTCGAGGCCTGGGTCGTGCCCGGGTCGGAAGACATCAGCCGCGCGGCACGCGCTGAAGGACTGGACGAGCAATTCCGCGCCGCTGGGTTCCAGTGGCGCGAGCCGGGCTGCAGCATGTGCGTGGCCGCCAACGGCGAAACCGCCGCTCCCGGACAACGCGTGGTGTCGACATCGAACCGCAATTTCGTCGGCCGCCAGGGGCCGGGCGTGCGCACGCACCTGGCCAGCCCCGCCACCGCCGTGGCCTGTGCACTGGCAGGCGAACTGGCCGACCCGCGCCACATCTGAGCAGGAACATGCCTATGACCCCATTTACAACCTTGTCCGGTCCGGCAGTGCCGCTGATGCTCGACAACGTCGACACGGACACCATCATCCGGATCGAACGGCTGGCATCGGTCAGCCGCGACCAGCTTGGCCCCTATGCGATGGAAGCACTACGCCTGCGGCCCGACGGCTGCGAAGCCGACAGCGTGCTGAACCTTCCCGCGTTCCGCAAGGCCCCGATCCTGTTGGCCGGCCGCAACTTCGGCTGCGGCTCCTCGCGCGAAGGCGCCGTGTGGGCCTTGGCTGCAAGCGGCGTGCGCTGCGTGATCGCACAGAGCTTCGGCGACATCTTTCACGCCAACTGCTTCCAGAACGGCATGCTGCCGATCGTCCTGCCGGCTGCCGTATTGGCCGTGCTGGCGCACGATGCCGCGCGCGGCATCCCCATCACCGTGGATTTGCAGACCTGCCAGATCACGCTGCCGGGGGGCGACCGGCTGCCGTTCACCGTGGACGCCCTCAAGCGCACCGCGCTGCTGGAAGGACTCGACGATCTCAGTCTGACACTGCGCAAGCGCGATGCCATTGCCCAGTGGCAGGCCCGGGACCGCCTGGCACGCCCCTGGATATGGGACCCGGTCGCGCTCGACTGAGTCCATCACCTGCTATTGCATACGACAGCCGCCCTGATAGCGGCGGCACACAGACACGGAGACAACGATGAACCAGACGTCCGCACCGGACCGCGCAGGCACTGTGCGCCCCGCCGGCAACGATGACGAACAGATTGCCATCCCGTGCACCTTGATGCGCGGGGGCACCAGCAAGGGACTGTATTTCCGGGCCAGCGACCTGCCGGCGGCAGGCCCGGCGCGCGACGCTGCACTCAAGGCGTTGATGGGCAGCGACGACCTGCTGCAGATTGACGGCCTCGGCGGATCGAGGCTCGTGACGGCCAAGTTCGCCATCGTCGACAAGTCCCAGCGGGACGATGTCGATATCGACTACACCTACGGCATCGTCCCGCCGGGTCGTGGCATCGTGGTGTACACCAGCAATTGCGGCAATATCTCTGCCGGCGTGGGGCCCTTTGCGATCGATACCGGATTGGTCGAAGTCACCGGGCCCGTGACCGAAGTCCGCATATTCAACACCAATACGTCCAAGATCCTGATCGCCCACGTGCCCACCCACGGTCGGCGCGCTCGCGTGCAGGGCGAATTCGAGATCCCCGGCGTACCCGGAACGGGCGCCGAGATCTTCATGGACTATCGGGCCACCACAGGCGCCAAGACCGGCCGGGTGCTGCCCACAGGCCAAACGCGCGATGCCATCGTATTGGACGATGGCCGCACGCTGGACGTCACCCTGGGCGACGTGGCAAACCCCTGCATCTTCGTACGGGCCGCCGACGTTGGCCTGAGCGGGGGCGAGCTTCCCGACGCCATCAATGCAAATGCCCCGCTGATCGACACCCTGCGCGAACTGCGCGGGAAGGCGGCGCAACGGCTGGGCTTTTGCGACAACTGGCAGGACGCAGAAACCGTGTCGCCCGCCTTGCCGCTCGTCGTGCTGGTGGCACCGTCGGCGCACTACACCGATGCGCAGGGACGGACGGTCGATGCGGGCGAGATGGACCTGCGCGCGCGGTTGATCTTCTACAACAAGTGCCATGAAAGCATGGCCGGTACGGGATCAATGTGTACGGCTGCGATGTCGCGCATCCCCGGCACGCTGGTGCACGAAGCGGCCTACGCCAACCCAGCATGGCAGACGGACACGCTGCGGATCGGCCATCCGCTGGGCGTGATGGAAGTGGTGGTGCGGGCGCGCGAGGCCCGGCACGCCGAAGAGACGGCATTCGAACGGCTGGGCTTCGGCCGCACGGCGCGGCGTCTGATGCAAGGCGAGGCGTTTGTGCCAGCCAGCGTGCTTGACGTCTGAACCGCCCACCCTACAAGCAACGAGACCCCATCATGTCACACCACAATGTTTCCCATTCACGCCGCCGTCTGATGCAAGGCGCGGCCTCTCTGATCGCCCGGCCGGCGGTGGGCATCGCACGCGCCCAACCCGATGCGTCGACCTGGCCGCGCCAACCGGTTCGCATCGTTGTCGGCTATCCGGCCGGCCAGACCGTCGATGTCACCGCACGGGCCTATGGCGCTGCGCTGCAGCAGGCCTGGGGCCAGCCCATCGTGGTCGAGAACGTACCGGGCGCCAATGGCATCGTCGGCGCACGCATCGTGAAATCCGCCAATCCCGACGGCAACACGCTGCTGTTCGGCACGTCCGGGCAACTTGCGATCAACCCCGCGATCTACGCCTCGCCACCCTATGATCCGTTGCGCGACTTCGCTCCGGTGGCACTTGGGGCCACGGGGCGGCTCTATCTCGTCGCCAACAAGTCGCTGCCCGTGTCGAACCTGCGCGAGCTGGTGGCCTACGCCAAGGCACATCCCGGCAAGTTGACCTACGGCTCCGGCGGCGCCGGCATCACCGCCCACCTGGCGATGGAACTGCTCAAGGCGGCAACCGGCATGGACTTGCTGCACGTGCCGTACAAGGGCTCGCCTGCCGCGCTGACAGGACTGCTTTCCGGCGACGTCCAGTTGATGTTCGACGCCGGATCCCTGGTATTGCCGCAGATCCGCAGCGGAAAGATCAAGCCGTTGGCTGTCTCAAGCGCCGAGCGTTTCAGTGGCCTGCCTGCTGTCGCGACAGTCGCCGAACAGGGTGTAGCGGGATTCGATGTCAATACCTGGAGTGCGCTAGTTGCGCCGGCCGGTACGCCGACACCCATTGTCGAAAAAATCAACGCCGCGATGCAGGCAGCCAGCCGCCTGCCTGCCGTGGCCACACCAGTGCGCGCCGGCGGCAGCGAGCCCAAGCAATATTCGACGGCCCGTTTCGGCGATTTCCTGCGCCACGAAACCGCGCTCTGGGCCGATGCTGCCCACCGCGCCGGGGTCAAGCCAGAGTAGCCGCCCCACGAATCGGGGCCGCCGCTAGCCGCGGCGCCCCGCTCGCCTTTCCGCCTGCAACCGCTTTATCGAGTCGCCCATGCCCTTTATCGCCCTGCGACAGCGTTGTCGCGCCCCGATCGCTGCACCAACGCCTGTCTCGACCGCTCGCCGCATCGTCACCGTGGCAGGCGCCTGCGCCGTGCTGGCTCCAGTCTCTGCGTTCGCCCAGCCTTCGAGCCCTGACTGGAAACCGTCACGGCCCGTCACGCTGGTGGTGCCGTACGCTGCCGGCGGCGGCACCGATGCGACGGCCCGCGCAGTGGCACGCCGGCTTGGCGAACGCTGGCACCAGCCCGTTCTGGTCGAAAACGTTGGCGGTGCCGATGGACTGATCGGCACGCGCCGCGTCATGGACGCCAAACCTGACGGATACACGCTGCTGCTGCAGGTGCCGTCCCTGCTGCTGATGAAGTACCAGAGCAGCCTCAAGGGCGTCGACCCGGCGGCCCGGTTGGAACCGGTATCGGCACTGGCTATGTCCCCCACGGCGGTGGTCGTCGGCGGCAAGCTGCCTGTCCATTCGCTCAAGGAACTGGTCGACTATTGCCGCAAGCCCAATGCGGCATGCTCTGCGGGCTCCGGCGAGAACAGCTCAAAGCTGCGCGCACGACTGTTTGCCGCCCACTGGGGCCTGAAGGACATGCCCGTGGTCAGCTATCGCGGCACCAGCCCCATCATCTCCGATCTGGTTGCCGGAACGTTGACCGTTGCCTTCACGGGCCTCACGGCTGCGCTGCCGCTGCACAAGACGGGCCAGTTGCGCATCATCGCCACCAATGGCGACACGCGCGCCAGCGCCCTGCCCGACGTGCCCACCAGCGCGGAGGCCGGCTGGCCCGACGCCTATTCGGTCACCTGGTATGGCGTGTTCGCGCCCAAGGGCACGCCGCAACCGGTGGTCGACGCCATCGCCACAGCGCTGCGCGAAAGCGGCAAATCGCCCGACGTGCAACAGGCCATCGCACTCGCTGGCGCCGATCCGCGCTTTTCCACGCCCGCCGAGTTTGCTGCGCAGATCCGGCGCGACAACGCGCTGCTGTCGGCACGGGCCGCCAAGTACCCACTCGAGTAGATGGAAGGCGTCATGCAGGAACATCTCACGGACCTCGACAATGCCGCCACGCGGATTGCCGCGTTCGCCCACGGCTTCCAGCCCACCCGACTCACCGACGCCGACCTGACACTGTGCGGCCGCTCGCTGGCCGATACCTATGCGGTAGCGGTGGCTGGGCGCGGCGAGCACGCGCCGCTGGCCGCCCTCGCCTACCTGTCGCGTGCCGGCCTGTTGCACCATCACGCCGGCCAGGGTGCCAGCCTGTGGGGGCGCACTGAACGCACCGCGCCCGAAATCGCCGCATGGTGGAACGGCATCGCGGGCCACGTGCTTGACTACGACGACGTGACAGTCCCGATGCGTGGCCATCCGAGTGTGGTCCTGTGGCCTGCGCTACTGGCCTTGGCCGAAGATCGTGGGCTGATGGGCGGACGTCTGCCGTCGGCTTTCACAGTCGGCATGGAAGTCATTGGCAAGCTTTCACGTGCCATGGCGATGCCGCACTACGCTGCAGGCTGGCACTCCACGGCCACCATCGGCGCACTCGGCGCGGCCGTGGCCTGCTGCCATCTGCTGGACCTCAACGAGCGCCAGATTGCCCATGCCGTCGGCCTTGCCGTCGCACAGGCCGCAGGAACCCGAGAGAACGTGGGCTCCGAGGGCAAGTCGTTTCAGGCGGGCCACGCAAATGCCGTGGCGGTGCGCGCCGCCAGCCTGGCAGAAGCCGGCTTCGAGGCTGGCGCTGACGCACTGGATGGCCCACATGGATTCCTGGCGCTCTATGCCGGCGACGATGCCCCGCCTGACTGGCTGGCCGGGCTCGGCGAAGCGCCGCTCGAACTTCAGCGCAGCGGCCTTGACGTCAAGCAGTACCCGATGTGCTACGCCACGCATCGCGCGCTGGACGCCGTACTGGCGCTGCGGGCCGCCCATGGTGTACGACTGTCCGATGTTGCACGCGTCGACATCACCACCAGCCACGGCGCGCTGGTGCCGATGGTCCATCCGAACCCGCGCACCGGACTCGAAGGCAAGTTCAGCATGCCTTATGCCATGGCCGCTGCCCTGGAGGATGGGGCAATCCGGCTCACCAGCTTTGTCGATGCATCTGTACAGCGCCCTGACATCCAGGCCTTCTTCCCGCGTGTGCACGCAGCCGAATCCGCTGGCCCGGCAACGCCGCGCTGGGCCGAGGTCAATCTCACCTTGCGCGACGGGCTCCGGCTTTATCAACGCGTGCAAACCCTGCGCGGCTCCGCGCAACAGCCACTGGACGACGCCGAACTTGCCGCCAAGCTGGACGACTGTCTGGCATGGACTGGCGGTGCCGCCCGAGGCCCGGAGTTGCTCGCCCTTGCCCGGCAGTGCCATGCACGGCCGGCCCGCGCCTTGATGACCGACCTTCAAGCCATCGTTGCTTCCGCAGTAAAGGAGACAGCATGACCCCGCGATATCCAGCCAGACCTTGGCCCCGTTCCTCACGCCTTGCCCGCCGCCTTGGCCTGCTAACCACCTATGCGGCCAGTGTGGCGTTGCTGGCCGGGGGGACTGCAGCCCAGGCTGCCTGGCCGGAGCGCCCCATCAAGCTGGTTACCGGCTTTACAGCCGGTGGTGGTGCGGACGGCGTGGCGCGCGCCGTCGGCGAAGCATTGGGTCGCAAGCTCGGGCAACCCGTGGTGGTGGAAAACCGGCCGGGCGCCGGCACGACATTGGCCGCTGCCATGACAGCCAAGGCCGCGCCGGATGGCTACACGCTGATGCTGCTGACCACAACGAACGCCATCTCACCGGCGATGTACAACAAGCTGCCCTACAACGCGGCCAAGGACTTCACGCTGGTCGGCTCGGTCGCAAGGGGCCCCATGCTAATTGGCGTTGCCAAGACTTCGAGCATCCATTCGCTGCAGGACCTGGTCGGCCTGGCGCGCAAATCGCCCGGCAAGCTCAACTATGGCGCCGGCGGCGTTGGTACGACACCGCATCTGGCCGCATTGGTCCTCCAGCGTGAAGCCGGCATGACGATGACCCACATCCCCTACAAGGGTGGCAGCGAAACTGCCGCGGCATTGATCGGCGGGCAGATTCAGGTGCAGTTCGGCACACCGCCCGCGATGGCGCCGCTCACCTCGCGCACGCGCTTTCTCGCCGTCACCACGTCGCAGCGCACCGCGCTTGTGCCCGGCGTTCCCTCGGTCGCAGAGACCGTCAAAGGCTACGAGGTGATGAGCTGGTACGGCCTGGCCGGCCCGGCGGGCCTGAGCAGCGATGTCGTGACCACGCTCGCCAAGGCCCTGGGAGACGTGCTGCAAGACGACGCTGTGCGCAAGCATCTCGGCACGCTGGGTCTCGAGCCCTACGCGACATCGCCGGCCGACACGGCCAAGCTATACCTTGGTGAACTCCAGCGTTGGGGCAAAGTGATCAAGCAAGAAGGACTCCGCGCCGACGAATAGACACAGGGAGCCACCGGGCTGGAGTTTGACGCGAAGCCTCGGTACCGCTCACGCGCCGGCTTTGCGCCCAAAGGAACGTCTCCCTCGCAGGCTACGGCCAATCATGGCCAGTGCGACTTCCAGTTGTAAAACCGTCGAGGGCTCACGCAAGTTTGATGACAACGCCATTGATTCCGGCATTCAGTCTGAGCGAGATGGCGTCAAAGAACATCTTCGCGACCAACGCCGCCGATACTGCCATAAAGTGAGTAGCCGGCCTTGTGAATGACACGACTTACCCCGAACTCAGCCGTTGCGGATGCAATGCCCGAGCAGTGACAGCCTGTTCGTTGGCGAACGCGTGCTGAGTGCTCATGAACCGACACCAATTCGGCTGCTATCATTAGTCCCGCTAGGTGCTCGCGGGGCGTGTTCAAGGTAGAGTGGCGTCGCCTGAGCAGGGCGGCCCATATCCGGCAAGATCAGATCGTACATTCTGTGCTAGGCATACTTCCAACAGTGTCTCTGCTCTGCGCATCAGATCGCACGTCACTGGTTCGTCAACTCGGCCTACTGTCAACTCTGTGGGAGAAGTGGGGGCGATTCTCATGGGAAGTGATGCTGCCCCAGCTGCAGGCTGCGCTCGCGCGCAGGTTTTTCATCCCATAGCAGTCGCAATTGCTTGATGGCTTCCCACGTAGGATGACCGAGCCTATTCCGTGATTGAGATTAGGCGGCCTTGTTTCGTGCATGATGCCGCTTCCGGGCAGACACCACCATTGGATGCGCCTCAAAGTTGGCCAGCAAGTTCGCCTTGGACTTTTCTGTCAGCAGCGAAGCCTCAATCATCTCCGGCCACGTCTTGATCGCTGCGTTGACGGTCTCCTGGATAGCTGCCGAAGCGGGCTTTTCGACAATATCCAGGGTCCGGCAGAAGCTGCGCACAATGTTTGGACCGAGGCGTTGCTTCGTCTGTCGCCGATCTTCATCATTGCCCGAATTTTCGAGCATATCTGGCGGAACAATATAGAGGGCATGACCGCTTCGCTTTGAGTAAGCGCTGTACCCGACAATGTCGTATGCCGGCGAAAGCTCGGGAGTCTTACCGTCCCTATAGATCACCCCAATGTTCTTCAGATGCATATCGGGATTCCCCAGAAGCTCGTTCACTGTGATGCGCCGCAAGAGTTCGTGAATCGCCGGCTCCCCTAGAGACGGCTCGCCCATCATCACGGCGGCGATCTCGAGATAGCTCCCTTCGTACTTTCGTTCTGGTTGCACGCCGAGAATCTGGCCAAAATCCTCAACATGGAAACGGCCATTTGGTGAGCGATCAAAGCGGGTGACCACCAAAAAATTCGTCTTCTTCGTCGCCTCATCCCCGAGGTCATAGCCGTGCTCCACCGCCAGTAGCTCAAGGGGAGCCAGTTTTGCCTCGCAGACGCTCACCCCCGCCGCCTGAGCGAGACGCAGCGACAGATCTTCCAGCTCCGGAAGCTGAGGATTTCCCACGACAGGGAGCTTTGCAATGATGTGGGTGTCTTGATTCTTTGTTCGGCCAACATATCGACCGTTCTGTTCCAGGACACCGACTTTGGGCTGCACGCCACTGACCGAGACACCTTCGACCATCGGTTCTTCGATGACGGACATTTCCAAACTGTCGTTGTCTTGCGTAACCAAATGGGTCACCTCGTCCTTCGACAGTTCGACAGGTGCCGCATAGACGTTGCCAGGCAAGTCGCGCCCCGTGGCCGCGAGCATTTCGAAATGGTCGGTGGGCTCACACCCACGGATCTCTGCGATTCGATCCCTGAAAACACCTTCCGGCAGCAATCCTTGAAAGAAGGCTGGGAGTAACCAGCTCTGCGACTTGACGGAGTAGGCTCCGTTGAAGACTTCGTCGGTGACACTGGCCCAGACTGCTTTTTGCTCTTCGGGCGTCTCGGCTTCCATCGACAGGGAGAGGGTCGGGGCAGAAGGTCCCAGATTGGCAAACGCGTCATCGGCGACGAAGCGGATGATCGGTTGGGTGTCCCCATATTTGAAAAGCAGGCCGACACGTTGTGTACCCAAGAAAATACCAAGGGTTCTAAGTTTCATCGTTGGGTCTTCTTTTGTGCAGTGGTGACATTGGCGGTACTGCGTTCACGCTCTTGGCCTTCACGCAGGCGGCGCAACGCTCCGCTGACTCGTGTCGGAGTACGGGCAGGCTCCGACAGGGTGTCAGCGAAAAGCGATGATGCTTCCTTCGGTACGAGCTTTACCTCGAGCCCGAGGCGGTCGGCGACGGCAAGCAGGGTAGAAACCTTGTAGTCTTGTGCGCCGGTAAGGACGTGATTCAGAGTACGGTACGTGATTCCAGAATCACGCGCCAGCTTAAGCTTCCCATACTGGCGCTGGGCCTCTCGCTGGTGAAGCAGATTGGAGATCTCTTTAAGTGACTTCATAGGTTACTAAAGTAGTATTCTGTCCGTTTATATTACTTTAGTAGCAGTGCCCAGAGAGATCAAGAATGGATGATAGCAAAGTATCTTTTCTCCGAAAAATACTACTTTAGTATCATTCTGGAGGCGGGGCGGGCACGCTATCCTCTAGCGCACTCAACCTCCGCTCGCCGATGTGAGACCTTCGAGCGCGATACCCGCGTGCAGGGCGCGGGTGATGTCTCTTTTCGCAGGGCCAAGCGGACCAACAGCGGAAGTGGAGGTCGAGTGCGAGACGCGCGGCCGCCCGAGACTGAGCACGCGATGGGTGAGCGTCGCAGATCTGCGGGAGCCGTTATGAGCGATGCTGACAATCAGCGCGCGCTGCTTCTAGAAGCCCGGCGTCTAGCTGAGGATGTGGACGGTACCGCCGACCAGCTGCTTGCCCTCGCACATGCCAGCTACCGGGCTTGGACGCGAAACCGACGACTGCATTTTCCCGATCCCCGCCGTCACACACTGCTGCTCGAAATCCTTCGTTACTGCGCTGAATCGCACCTACTGGAGTGCCCACCGTTCCAGCAAAGCCGGCTAGAGGTGGTGGAGGATGCAATGGATGCCAGCTATCCGCGCTATGCCCGCCTGCGTCGTGCACGCTCAGGCGGGAGGGTACCCCCGCATCTTCAAGCAGCAGGCGGCGCAAAGCGCCGATAGTTGTATGATGGAAGCGATATTCAGTATATAAATTTCTATGGATAAACTCTGGCTCTCCGACCCCGCCAGGGCCTACGCCGACTGGCAGATCCGCGAAGCGGCCGGCGCAGACGGGCGGCCTTTCTCGCAGCAATCGGTCATCCAGCACCGCGCCATGTTCGACCGGTTCCACCGACACCTGGTCGGGCACGGTGCAACGCTGGCCAGCTTCGGTGCAGACCAGATCGACGCGTTCTGGCTCAGCCCAGAGGCGGCCACGTACACGCCGTCCACTCGCATGCGGTACCTGAAGCTGCTCGACCGGCTGTGCAGGCATCTGGTCGAGGCCGGCATACGAAAAACAAATCCAGCTTCCGAGCTAGTCCTAGCGGGCCGCTGGCCGGTAGACGATCCCGAAGTCCATTTCCTTCCCGATGACGTCGACCAGCGCCTGCAGAACTTCGTAAGGCCGCCTAGTGGCGACTTGCCCGAAATGCTGCAGAGACGCGCGATCGTTGCACTCTTTCTCGGCACTGGCGTCACGGCCGGCGAAGGCCGCGCCACGCGCATGCAGGATCTGACCCCTCTCGCGTCTCCTCCTTATCTCCACGTGCCTGGGCGGCGGCATAAGCCATCGCGCACCATTCATCTGGAACCCTTTGCGGTGGCGACGCTGAGCACTTGGCTCTATGTCCGCCGCGCTTGGCCAGCCGGTGGCGACTTGCTGTTCTCTCTGACGCGAAGGGGCACTCCGATTACGGACATGAGCTTCGGCAATATCGTGCGTGAAGCTCTCGTTAGCGTTGGTCACGAGGCTGAAGACATGGGGCCGCGGATCCTGCGGAACACTTACTGCCGGCGGTTGTTGATTCGTGGTGTCGCGCCTGACGCAGTTACGGAACGGCTAGGCCTGTCCAGCAACAGGACGGTTACGCGCATCGCGGCCACAATCGAACGCCCCGACAGCTAGGTTTCCCCCCCTTTATTCGCGAGGACATCGCCCACTCCCTTACGCCATACTCATGCTCGAATTTCCGGATCAAGCGAACCGAACAATACCGGGAGCAACAGCATGGTCACCACGCTCGCATGGGCTCTATACGCCCTCGTGCTTTTTACGGCGCTTTTCGCTGGGCTGCGTTGGGTTATCGCGAACGATCCTAGCTACGCATGGAGCGACTAGCTCGGCGCCAGCGTGGCCGTGATCATAGTTCCAAGGCCACGGCGAACCTGCATGCATATGGTGACAACAGACAGTTCCCCAACATCACCGCGGGCAGTTGCCGCGCTTGCCCGGTTGCATACAGCAGCAACAGCCCAGGGGTTCCTTTGCCTCGCTGTCAACGCCAATCGAAACTTGCACAGTTGGGGGTGCGGCCGAAAATTGCACTGTAGGGCGGTGGTGCTGGCCTGAAGTGGCAGAGTTGGAATCAGAGCCAGTGCCCAGAAAACTCCGCAACGGTCAGACCCGGAGCCCATCGCCCGAGTCCGCCGATCAGAGACAGCCGCGGTCCTGGCGTGGGCGGACGGCAGAGACCGGCCAAGAACGGTCCTTGGCACTCAATCGGCGAACGCCTGCTGACGAGCGACGAACCGCCATTCGGTAAGGCGGCGACCGACGATTCGTCGGACGAGCCAGCTCATTTTCAAGTGTTGTGTGCAGCGGATCAGATTCGATGATTCGATGGCAATGCCCCATGCGTCTTTCAAAACTTTTTCACCGGGCACCCCGCCCATGGACCGCGCGCCGCGTCCCCGTCAATGGCGCCCGGCCGCGCGTGGTTGTCGTCGACGACAACCACAATGCGGCCCTTGCGCTGGCGGCTTACCTGTCGCTTGAGGCGATCGAGGCCCGTGCCGTGTTCGGCGGAATGGAGGCGATTGATATGGCGCGCGAGTGGGCGCCCCATGTGATCCTAATGGACATCTCGATGCCGCAATGCGATGGCTTCGAGGCGGCCTGCGCGCTGCGGCAGGATCCGCGTACGGCCGGCATTACCATCGTCGCGCACACCGCACTGGACGAAGCCGAGGTACGGCGGCATCCGGCCAGCCACGAATTTGACGGCTATGTGCAGCCACATGGCGATCTGGTCGCGCTCATCACAGCGCTCGTTGCGTAACTGCCTGCCGGGGCAGGCTTACTGTAAAGACTGTCTCCTGTTCGTCCGACCGCACGTCGATCGTGCCGCCGTGCGCGGCAGCGATCTCGCGGGCAATAAACAATCCGAGGCCGAGATTGGCGCCCTTCCTGGCTTCAGCCTCCGGGCCGCGCTGGAGTGGGTCAAACAGCCTTTGCAGCAGCGCGGGCTCGATGGCAGCACCGGAATTTTTCACCTCGAACCGGACTTCCGTCTCGTCGCCCGTCAGCACCACCCGCACCGGCCTGTCAGGCGCGCCATACCTGATCGCGTTCACGACCAGGTTGCCGAGCAGCTGCTGCAGGCGTGGGCCGTCCCAGACACCGCGCAGGCTCACCGGCGCCTCAAGCACGATCTTGCGGTCGGAATGAGCGGCACGCAGCTGGTCCGTCTCATCGGCAAAAACCGCCGCAAGGTCGACCTCCGCTGGCACGATGCTGATTCCAAGACCCAGTTCGGTCCGGTTGAAATCGCACAGATCGTCGAGCAGCGCCTGCATCCGGGCACCCGTTCGGATCAGACGGTTTGCCGCCGCCGACACGCTTTCACCGGCGTTGATCGCGGACAGATACGAAGCCGTCGCCTGGATGGTCTGCAGCGGGCTGCGCATGTCATGGCCGAGCATGCCGAGGAACAGGTTACGTGCCCGCTCGACCTCCGCACTGAAGGAACGGATCGATTCGGCAATTGCCTGGTCGATCGCTTCATTGAAGCGGATGATGTCACCCACATGGGGGCCTTCAGGCAGGCAATCGTCCATCCACAATTCGAGCACGCTGGCGCGCAGCGCGCGATACTCGGCGGCCAGCTGGTTGATATCGAAGCCGCCTTGCGCGCGCAGAATCGCGTGCGTGTGTGCCGCTGTGTGCGGCGCATCGGCCAGTTGCGGGGCACGCCCCCATGCTTTCTGCGCTTGCGCTTCGAGGGTTTGCGGGGTCGAGAGGTCGGCCACGACAGCTTCAAGCAGCGCCCGGGCATGGTCACGCAGAGCGAGCGAATCCATGCGTGCTGCGGCGGGCAGCAATGTCGCGGCGAACGCCTCCCATTGCACCAGGATGCGCTCCATATCGCGCAGGATGAAATCAGGCAGTCGCATGTCATTCCTTGAAAGAGCCCAATGCCCAGGGGGGGGTGCCGGCACCCGGTCTGTGAGTAGTGTAACCACCAGCCAATACCGCGATTGAGATTACCCGTTCCGAAGACGGCAGTTCTATCAATGCAGGCAGCTCACCCTCCGCATGTCAGCGCGTTGCCATAGACGGCAGCAATGTCGCTGTCTCCCCTCGTCGGGACCCGGGCCGCGAGCGGTGCTACGTCGCCATGCCCAGCGCCCGGACGAGATCGGCGAGCCGGTACGGCTTGTGGATAAACGTAAAGTCGCTGAGATTGCCGTGCTGCGCCTTCAGGGCGGGAAGAGGATAGCCCGAGGCAAGCACAATCCTGATGTCCGGACGAAGGCCGCGCGTCGATCGCGCGAGCTGGATGCCATCGATCCCATGCGGCATCACCACATCGGTGAACAGGACGCGGATGTCGTCGCGCCGGCTCAACACATTCATCGCCTCGGACCCGTTGCTGGCAGTCAGCACCTCGTAACCGAGGCTGCGGAAAAGCTCAGCCGTCGCATCCAGCAGATCCGGCTCGTCCTCGACCAGCAGCACCGTATCCAGCGCCCGGCCCGCTAACGTGTCAGCGTCGCCTGATGCGTCCTTCGCTACCGGCAGGTACATGCTGACGACCGTGCCCCGGCCGGGTTCGCTATCGATCCGCACGTCGCCGCCAGACTGCGCAATGAAACCGTACACCTGGCTCAGGCCAAGGCCGCTGCCCTTGCCCACTTCCCGGGTGGTAAAGAATGGCTCGAAAGCACGCGCTACAACCTCGGGCGGCATTCCCGAGCCGGTGTCCGCGACGGACACCCGGACATACGGACCGGCCGCGAGCGCCCCCACCATTTCATCGCCGAGTTCGACGTTCTCCACGCCGATGACGATTTTTCCGCCTTCGGGCATGGCGTCGCGTGCATTGACGACGAGGTTAAGCAACGCCGCCTCGAACCGGGCTGTGTCGAGCAGGACAGGCTGGGGGTGGGGTTCCTGCCTGACCTCAAGTCCGATTGCGCCGTTGGTGGCCCGCCGGAGCACCGCTTCAAAGCCGCGGATCGCCGCGTTCACATTACATTTTTCGGCCTTGAGCGGCTGCTGGCGGGCGAATGACAGCAGCTGCTGTATCATCGTCGCACCGCGGGCGACCGCGCGCTGCATCGTTTCCAGCATCCTGATATCGGCGTGTTCATGCAACCGCAGCGACAGCACATCGAGGCCGTTTGACATGACCGCCAGCAGGTTGTTGAAATCGTGGGCGACGCCGCCCGTCAGCTGACCCAGCGATTCCATCTTCTGTGCCTGATACAGCGCGGCACTGGCGCGCTCCAGCGCCTCAGCCGCCTTTTTGCGCTCGGTCATGTCGCGTGTCACCTTCGCAAACCCGACGAGCCTGCCTGCTTCATCGTGGATGGCATCGACCACCACATGTGCCCAGAAACGGCTGCCGTCCTTGCGTACCCGCCAGCCTTCCCGCTCGCACCGGCCCTCCGTACGGGCTATGGCCAGCGTCTGGGCAGGCAGACCGCCGGCGCGGTCTTCTTCCGTGTAGAAACAGGAGAAATGTCTTCCCACAATTTCATCACGCGAATACCCCTTGATACGCTCGGCGCCGGCATTCCAGTTGGTCACCTCGCCGTTCGGCGAAAGCATGTAGATGGCGTAGTCGGTCACCCCCTGCACCAGCAGGCTGAAGCGCTGCTCGCTTTCACGCAACGCTTCCTGGGCCGCCTTTCGCTCGGTGATGTCGCGTGTGATCTTGGCGAACCCGACGAGCTTGCCGGAATCGTCGCGCAGCGGATCGATGACCACGCTCGCCCAGAACTGGCTGCCGTCCTTTCGTACCCGCCAGCCTTCGTCCTCGAATTTTCCTTCGTCCTGGGCCGTTCGCAGCGCAAGGGCCGGCCGACCGGCAATCCGTTCACTTTCAGGGTAAAAAACGGAAAAGTGCTGGCCGATGATCTCGCTGGCAGCGTACCCCTTGAAGCGTTGCGCCCCGGCATTCCAGGTCTTGATGAACCCTTCCGGATCCAGCATGAAAATTGCGTAGTCCCTGACGCCGGCCACGAGGAACTGGAAGGACTGTTCGCCAGATAATTCTCCGGGCTTCTGTATGTAACCGCTCATGATGTTTGCATCGCAATACCTGTTGGCCGTTCGTCCGGTGAGTTGCAGAGGCCCATGCTGCCTGCAGGTGACAGATGGTGTGAGCAAAAGCCGTGCCCATGCAATGGCATGCCAGGCCGCAGCGTACCCCACTACCAGCCTGTGCCAGGCTGAACAGCCGGTTGGTCATCTGGCGAAGCAATCATGACTGAGCGACTGGTTGACGTGACAGACAGCCGCGGCGCGGTGCTGCACACCTACCCGATTACGCTGGATGGCTCGGTTGACGCTCCCGACGCCGCCGCATGTCAGGCCAAGGCGTTGGAAGCGGCGGCGCACAGCCGGCTCGTCCCGGATGCTGAGCTTGGCACCCTGACGGCCAGGATGCACACGGCCCGGGGCGGGCAGATGGCCCCCTATGGCGATGACCTTGAGAAAAATTCGGAAACGAAAGTCGGCCTGGACCAGGCCGTTCGGGAACGCGCTTACCTGCTATGGGAGGAAGACGGGCGCCCTGATGGACGTACGGAAGAGTACTGGCATCGCGCGCTCGACCAGCATCTTCGCGAGCGGGCCTATGTTTTGTGGCAGCAGGAAGGCAGTCCCGAAGGGCGACAGGATGGATATTGGCGCCGGCTGGTCGATTTCCAGGCGCAATGACCCGCGCTCACCCGCCTCATGAGTTCCAGGCTGGGTTTGCTTTTTGCTGCTTCGCGAGTGCATGCCTGTCATGCGCAGGTCAAGGGCCGATGGGGCGCAAGTTGCAAAGCCGTCCTGTATCGGTAAAGAGTACTAAATTCATGATCTCCACGGGCGGCCTGCTGCGGCCGCTTTTGAGCGCCGTGGCGACATTCGAAGAAACTAACTGAGGGGCTGAAACGGGTCGGACAGCGACCGTTGCCAAAAGCGCAAACTGGATCTCCCTTCACCTGAAAGGAGATCGCCATGGGCACCCAAAACTCTCCTGCCGCACCTCGCGCACCTTGGAACAAGGGAAAGATCACGGGTCAGAAGCCGCCATTGAAGCTCAAGGAAATTTGGGCGATTCGAACTACGCTGCAGATGTCCGCGAACGTGCGCGAGCTGGCGCTGTTTAACCTGGCAATCGACAGCAAGCTCCGAGCTTGCGATCTAACTCGACTGCTGGTCCAAGACATATGCCAAGGCGGTCACGTGGCCGCGCGCGCAACAGTGACGCAGCAAAAGACCCATCGACCGGTGCAGTTCGAGATCACCGTGCAGACACGCGAGAGCGTTGATGCCTGGATTCGACTACACGGCCTGCGTCCCTCAGACTATCTGTTCCCGAGCCGGCTTCACGCCTCCCCCCATCTTTCGACGCGACAGTACGCCCGACTCGTTCACCGATGGGTCGCTTCGATCGGGCTCGATGATTCGGTCTACGGAACACACACCATGCGGCGAACGAAGGCTTCGTTGATTTACCGGCGGACGAAGAATCTGCGCGCCGTGCAGTTGCTCCTCGGACACTCGAAGATCGAGAGCACGGTGAGATACCTGGGCATCGAGGTCGACGATGCCCTCGAAATGGCGGAGCAAACTGAAGTTTGATGAGATCTCGGCCCGCGAGCGGGCGCTTGCCGGCCAACAAGCGTCATTCGCTCTCTTTTTTGCTCGGACACTCGGGCGTCGGCTCTGCCCCTTGACCGGCCATCCGGTTCTCTATGAGACTAAACCTAGTCACCCGCCTCTTCAATCGCGAGGGCAAGCTCCTGCACAGTCAACCGCTCGGCCGCTCACTTGATCTTCACGACGACCTTGCCTTTCGCGCGTCCCTGGGCCAAGTATTCAAGCGCTACCTTCGCTTGCTCGAATGGAAAAACCTTGTCGATCACCGGACGAATGTGCTCGGACTCGAGGAGCCCTCCAATTTCGGCCAGTTGGGCGCCGTCGGGACGCACGAATAGAAACGAGTAAGTGACGGCCTGCTTTCTTGCAAGCCGCATGATCTTCCGGCTCATCAAGCCGAACACGAACGCCAAAAAGAAGTTCAGGCGTCGTGCGCGTGCGAAGGCGGCGTCCAATGGACCGATGAGCGAGACAATTTTGCTCCCTGGCTTGAGAATGCGGACGGCTTTCTCGATCGAGTCGCCCCGCAGTGTACCGAGCACCACGTCGTAGCCGCGCAACACTTTTTCGAATTCCTCCTTCTTATAATCAACCACCTCGTCTGCACCCAGCGTGGTGACCAGTTGGACATTGCCCGTGCTAGTGGTCGTTCCTACCCTGGTGCCAAGGTACTTTGCCAGCTGGATCGCGAAGGTGCCGATACCGCCTGCCCCCGCAGGGATGAATACCTTCTGGCCAGCTCGAACATTTGCGCGCTCCTTCAATGCTTGCCACGAGGTGAGGCCGACCATCGGAACGGAGGCGGCCTGCACAAAGTCGAGCTTGGCCGGCTTCAGTGCAGCAACGCTTTCCGGCACCGCCGCGAATTCAGCGATCGAGCCTCTGCCCAGATCGAAGAGGCTGGCAAAAACGGCATCGCCCGGCTTGAAACGCGTCACGCGGCTGCCAACTTCAACCACCACGCCGGCAATATCGCTGCCCAGCGTGGCCGGTAATTTGAACTTCAGGACAGGTTTGAACGTTCCCGCCGGAATCATGTTGTCGATTGGGTTCAATCCCGCCGCGTGGACCTGCACCAGCAACTCATCAGCCTTTAACGTGGGGCGCGGAACGTCGGCGAATCCGATCTCAGGTGACTTGCCATAGCGTTTAAATGTGAGTGCTTTCATGTTGCTCTAATTCCAATCGGGGTGTTGCCAAGAACGCCAGCGCCGTCGACACGAAGTCGGCGTGGTATTGAAAGATGCCACCGTGCCCGGCGTCCTCGTAAATGACTAGCTGCGCTTGGGGAATGCGGCGGGCCATGTCGCGACTCAGCGTCGTAGGCACCATGACGTCGCTGTCGCCATTGGCGATCAGGACCGGCATGCGCAGGCCGGCGAGATCTTGGGGCACCTGCTCGCCCCATGCCTTGATCGCCTTGAGCTGGCGCCAGAACGCGCGAGGTGTCGGTCCTTTGTCGCGATCGGCGTGGCGCTCTTTCAGTCTTTTCAGGAAGGCGCTTGCCGCCTGCCGGCCCCGGGCCATAGCGGTGAAGAAGAGATAGGTCTTGGGGTCACGGAGCCTCAGCAGGCCCTTGAGTATCAGCGGCCACGACACCGCACCCACACGATCGATGCCCTGCCCCCCCGCGGGGCCCGTGCCGGTAAGGATGAGCTTGCGCACCAGGGTAGGCGCCTTCAGGGCCACGTCCTGCGCCACGAAGCCGCCAAGTGAAAAACCGAGCAGATTTACTTGATCGAAACCCATCGCGCGGATTACCGCGATAGTGTCGCGCGCCATCTCGTCGACGGTCACCGGCGCGGTGCCGCCGGATAAACCGATTCCCCGATAGTCGAGGGCAACCACGTGATGCTCACTAGCCAGGCCATCTACGATGCGCGGGTCGAAGTTGTCCAGCACCGCGCCCCAGTGGTTGAGCAGGACCAGCGGGGTACCGCCATGCGGTCCCAGTTCGCGATAAGCGAACGTGGTTCCGCCCGCCGTTACGAGTCTGGTCTGAACGTGGATATAAGACGCCTGCAGCGCTTTGAAGGTCATGGTCGATTCTCGTCGGGCGCCCCAGTTATTGTGGCGGTCACGCTTCCGGCCGATACCGTTCAGCCGCCTGGGCTTGCCGAATGTCCGACATGAGCCCTTGACGCGCGCCATCCAATGCGTTCCAGCGTGCAGCCACGTGAAGTGGCGGGATAGTCACGAGTTCGCGGCGATCGAAGCCGACCAGTGCCGCATCAACCAGTTCGCCGACTTCCATCACTTCGGGAAGCGTATTGACGTCGATGCCGGCGCGTCCCCATATTTCCGTGCGAGTCGCTGCGGGGAGCACCGCCTGCACGTAGACGCCGCTGGGCGACAACTCGAGGTTCAACCCCTGGGACAGGAACAGCACAAACGCCTTGGTGGCGCCGTAAATCGACATGCCGAACTCGGGCGCGAAGCCTACCACCGAGCCGATGTTGATGATTGCGCCGGTACCCGATTCCAGGAAGCGCGGAGCGGCCGCGGCTGCAAGCCGCGTCAGCGCCGTGGTATTGAGCGTGATCAGGCGTTCAATGCCCTCGGCCGTCTGGTGCACGAAGCCGCCAGACTGAGCCATCCCGGCGTTGTTGACCAGGATGCCTATGCGAGCATCCTCGCGCAGACGAGTCTCAACCGCGGCAAGGTCGGTGGGCTGGGTAAGGTCGGCCTGCAGTACTTCCACGGTCACCTCACTTTCTTCACGCAGCCGCGCTGCCAGCGTATCGAGGCGCGCCTTGTCGCGTGCAACCAGCACAAGGTCGTGGCCGCGGCGGGCGAAGCGCTCGGCGTAGGTGGCGCCGATGCCGGAGGAGGCGCCGGTGACGAGAACGGTCGGAAGTGTGGTCATGAACAGATTCCTTTTAAAGCCGGTCCGGATGCGGACGCAATGTGCGCGCCTCAGGCGGTGATAGACGGGTAATCGGTGTAGCCCTCAGCGCCGCCACCATAGAGCGTGGCGAAGTCCGGCTGGGCCAGCGGGGCGCCGGTCTTCAGGCGTTTGACCAGGTCGGGGTTGCTGATGAAGGCACGGCCGAAGGCGAACAGGTCTGCCTTGCCCTCGTTGAGCCTGGCGGTGGCGAGTTCAAGGTCGTAGCCGTTGTTGGCCAGGTAGGTTTGCCTGAAGCGGCGGCGCAGCGCGCCATAGTCAAACGGTGCGACATCGCGCGGGCCCCCGGTCGCCCCCTCGACCACATGCAGGTAGACGATGCCAAGCGCGCTGAGCTGCCCGGCGATGTAATCGTACTGCGGCTGAGGGGCGCTGCTCGAAATGCCATTTGCCGGTGACACAGGCGAGATGCGCACACCGGTCCGGTCGGCTCCGATTTCTGCCACCACTGCCGCAACGACTTCCAACAACAGGCGCGCACGATTCTCGATCGTGCCGCCGTAGGCGTCAGAGCGCTGGTTGGCCCCATCTTTGATGAATTGCTCCAACAGGTAGCCGTTGGCACCGTGGATCTCTACGCCGTCGAAGCCTGCGGCCATTGCATTAGCCGCGGCTTGACGAAAGTCGCCAACAATGCCCGGCAGTTCGTTGAGTTCGAGGGCGCGCGGCTGGGACACGTCGACAAAACCGTTGTTGACAAAGGTCTTCGTCGCCGCGCGGATGGCCGAAGGCGCGACCGGTGCAGCGCCGTCAGGCTGGACATCGACGTGCGAAACACGGCCGACGTGCCAGAGTTGCGCGAAGATGCGTCCCCCCTTGGCATGCACAGCCTCGGTGACCTTGCGCCAACCGGCGATTTGCTCGGGCGTGTACAGGCCCGGGGTGTCCTGATAGCCCTGAGCCTGGGCCGACACCTGAGTGGCCTCCGTGATGATCAGACCAGCCGAGGCGCGCTGGGCGTAATAAGTGGCGGCCAGTTCGCTGGGCACTAGCCCCGCGCCTGCGCGGTTGCGTGTCAGCGGTGCCATGACAAAACGATTGGCAAGTGTCAGGCGCCCAAGGGCGTAGGGCTCGAAAAGCGTCTTGTCGGTCATGTTGCGTCAGCCTCTGGTGTTTGGAAATGCATTCAATGATGACGAGCATAATCTTAGCTGTCAAGGTTTTGATGATGATTGACATCAATGTACAATAGGCCTTTCACACATGAACCCACCGTGGTCAGGAAATGAAGATCACCAAGGCACAGGCACAGGCCAATCGAGAGCACGTTGTGGAGACGGCGTCCAAGATGTTTCGAGAACGTGGCTACGATGGGGTTGGCGTTGCCGACCTTATGGCCGCCGCCGGCTTCACCCACGGCGGCTTTTACAGACAGTTCGGCTCCAAGGCCGACCTGATGGCGGAATCGGCGGCCTGCGGTATCGCGCAGACCGTATCGCTGAGCGCGGGTGTGGACGCGCCTACGTTTGTGCGGTACTACCTTTCTCGCGAGCACCGCGACACCCGTGCCACAGGGTGCACGATGGCCGCACTGGGGGGAGATGCCGCGCGCCAGCCGGAAGCAGTTCGTACCGCGTTTGCGGCCGGTATTGAGAGTCTCCTGGCTGTACTGAGTGCCGAGAGCAGTGCGCTGGACGGTTTGGACGCAAGCCAGGCGCGAGCAAAGTCCCTCGACGTACTCGCGCATGCGGTCGGTGCCATTGTCATGTCGCGTGCTTGCCCGGACGATTCGCCGCTGGCCGACGAAATACTTGCGGTTTGCCGCGACGAGATCCTCGCTTCACTGAGCTGAGCGTGTTCTCGACGGAACGCACCTGTTGAGCCAGATGTCGAGGTTGCTCGCCTTATCTATCACCGAGCACTTGCGACGGTTTTCAGCTTTGTAGTCGCCTCATCCGAATTCCCTGCTCGCCGCCGGCTAACCGAGGAAGCGCTCGCGACCTTCCTTTGAGTCACCGGGGCGGTGGGAGAGCGCAATTTATGCCGAACATTCCCGCTGATCGCAGATAGATTACCGCGACACTTTGGGCTGGTGGTCTTTTGGATGTGCTGCCAGCCTCGTGTTGTGTCGGCCGGCAGCGCAAGCGGAATAAAGTTGTGAAGTGATCTGATCCGCCCATGACAATGTCGTCACGGGCAGCAGATATTAATTGGAGCAGATATAGCTTGATGCGGCGTTCACGTCCCCGCTGACGTACTTTGGCCACTGGGGGTAGTCACACAGAGGACGCGTGCGTCCCGCAGTGGGCGGGTTCAAGTCGGTAGCGACGAGATTCTGCGGAGCTATGCCTTTCGTAACCCAGTTGTCCAACGCAGTCAGCCCATCATATGCCGCTTCAAACTGCCCACCGGTGCCATGTGCCGCCCCGGGAACCAGATAGAACTTGAGGAATGACGACAACGCATTCTGCCCATAGTTCGCCAGCAATCGGTCGTAGTAGTCAATCGACATCTGCGCCGGAATGAACTGGTCGGATTGCCCATGTTGGAGGATCACCTTCCCACCTCGGTTCCTGAAGTTGTCCAGGTTGACGCTCGTGGAATCCGTCATTTGGCTTACCGTCTGAGTTCTAGCGGTGAGCACCCCTGGATCCGTGAAGTTGAAGGACATTAGATCAAGCGAGGGATCCCTTGCAATTGCGTATCGCAAGAGGCCGTTCGAAAATGCATAGAAGAACGACAACTGTCCGAACTGTCCGGGTGAAGCTGTCGCGGGATCCAGTACAGCGTCGGCGGCAGAGTCACCCAGCGGCGACAAAAAGCCACTCCAGAAATCGGCGCCCGCGAGGATGTTGTAGGCGGGAATGCTCTGAATACCGTTTGCAAAATTGAAGCTCGTCTTCAGCGGCGTGGCAAGGTACTTGACCGTGCTGAGCTGCGGGTCTGACAGGCAAGTGTCGCCTGTGTCGGTGCCCCCGGGGCATCGCACAATAGTCGGATCGAACGTGCAAAGACTGGGATTGCTGATTAGGCCGTCAGTCGCGCCGTCTAGGCTGTCACAGGCCGACATCACAGCCTTCCTGAGCACAGCTCCCTTGTTTGCATTGATGAATCCGCCTGGGGCAAGTGATGCCTGAGAGATTCGCCCCATTTGAAAGGCCAGGCCCATGAATTCGGATGCAGGAAACGTGGAAATGATGCCGTCGTACTCCGAGGCGTACTTCTGCGCGGCGATGAGTGCCTGGCGACCGCCGCCTGAACCGCCGATGTAGTAGCTGTGCGCAAACGTGGCTCCGTAGCGCTGCCTGGTCAAAAACACAGCGACATCATGCGTCTTCTTGATGTGCTCGCCAGCATAGTTTGCCAACGCCTCATCGTTCTGACCAAATCGGCCGTCCGCAGCGTTATTTCCTTGATGCCCGCCGTCGCTTGCAAGCGTCACGTATCCGCGCGCCAGCGGGGTTAAAACGCCCTTCGATTCGCCGTAGAGCGTGAGGCTGGTGAGTGTGAAGCCTGTTGTGTCCGGCACAGATCCATCAAGCCCACCGCCACCGAAGTGAACCGATTTCCCGTTCCACTTGGACGGCAAGTCCACTTCGAACTTGATGTTCGGCGCGGTCGGGTCCACGGGATGAACCACGCCCAAAACCTTGCAGAACTCACCATTCGTATTTCCCGACGCGGTCGCTGCTATCAGCGTGGCGGACGAGATTGTGGCGCCAGTGGTTGGCAGACCGATTGCGGAGGCTGGTATGGTTGAACCTTGGAGCGCCGCACACTGCTGTGCTGGCGTCAGTTGAGGGGTGGCATCGGCTACGACAGAGTCGCTGCCTCCTCCACAGCCCACGACGAGCAGGGCTGATATCGTTGCCAGAGCAGGTGCAAGCCACTGCTGCCTAACTTTGGTGAACTTCATGACGTTGTCTCCTCGCTGACTGCGGGACTTTTGCTTGTCCACGAGTCGCTTTTCGTTAGTGGATGGTTCTATGAGGTACGCCGTCGCTGACGAGCTAGCCGCTCAAGAGACTTGTGCCAGCAGGGCGCCTCGACAACGACCATACAAGTCCCCGCTGCTGAAGATTGTCTTGCGCAAGACGATTCGAGATTGGCAGTGCATCTGTTCGAAGATGTCGGGCTAGCGTAGCCGTATCAGGCTTAGACAACGGCTTCCTGTACAAAAACGGTTGTGCGAACTGGCGGCCGTTGGACTTCAGGAATGCCGCGCGGGCTCTGCTGTCTTGCCGCTTTCGGCATGGTTCCCGCTGTCAGCCGGACGGCTATATCCAGATTACGGACCGTTCAAAGGACCGTCATCATCTCTGGGGGAGAGAACCTTTCTTCGGTTGAAGCCGAAAATGTCCTGCACCAGCACCCGGCTGTGCTGATCGCGGCGGTAGTCGCTCAGCCAGACGCAAAGTGGAGGGAATCACCTTGCGCGTTCCTTGAACCCCGGCGTGGCCCCACCGGACTAGGCCGAGACATCAGGCCCACTAGAAGCGCCCGGCGAGGGTCATCTACCGGCCACTTCCAAAGACTGGTACGGGGAAGAGACCGGGCGACCGCCTTTTGCGGCGGAGATCATGCTCCGTATCCCTTTCTCGGCGGGGCGGCCCGTTCGATCAATCCAACCAAGTCAGACCAGTGCACAACCTGGTTCATCTGTTCAGAAATTCACGCTTCCGCGTCCCTTTGGTGACGAGTTCGAATCCCGTGCGTCCAGCGCTGTCGCGCATCAGAGTCATGGAGGACCGCTGAATGGGGTACTTCTTGTATTGAACGGTAGAGTGATGCGCCGTGTTGGTCGCGAACGCCGGACAGGCGCCGTCTACGGCACTTGAACGGATGCGCAGAAGCAAATTGGAATGTCGGGTTTCCGCGAGCTCCATCAAGGCGACGGAGAGGATAGTCGCTCGACCAGGAAGTCGATGTATGCCCTGACGGCGGGCGTCATGCCCCGCCGTGTCGGAAAGACTGCGTGCATGAGCAGGTCTTGTGCGGACCAGTTAGGCAACACTCGCACCAAAGCGCCCTTGTCAATGGCTGGCTGGCATGCCAGCTCCGGCACCAAGGCAATGCCAAGCCCGTCAACAAGGGCTCGCTCCATGACAGCCCAACTGCTGCACATAAGACGTGGCCTCATCCAAATCTCACGCTCCTCGCCCCCGGGACCTATCAATTCCAATCGCTGCGACGCGGTCGAATCTGTCAGGCTCAGAATGGACAGGCCCGGCAGTGCGTCCGGATCGTCAAATGCGCCGGCTGATGCGAGGTAGGCTGGGCTGCATACAAGGAAACGTCGACCGACAAGGAGTGCGCGAGTAATGAGGGACTCATCCATATTGACCATACGTCTAAGTCGAAGTGCGACATCGATACCCTCGCCGACCAGATCGACTGCCCGATCTGTGGAGATAAGCTGGAGTTGTACACCGGGATGAGCCCTCGCAAACTCTGGTAAATGGCGAGCCAGATACAGCTCCAACGCCAACGGGGGGCAGCTTGCCCTTACGAGGCCCACAGGGGCAGCAGAAGCGAGATCAATTACATTCTGCGCAGCTTCTGCTGCCCGTACAAGTTCGCGACAGTGCTCCACGAAGCGCGCGCCCACATCGGTGAGCTGCATCCTTCGGGTAGTCCTTTGCAAAAGAAGTACGCCCAGCCGTTTCTCGAGAGACTGAACGCGGGAACTTAAGGTTGACTTGGGAACTTCCAAGATCCTGCTCGCGGCGGAAAAGCCGCCGTACTCGACCACTTTAGAAAAAAAGTACAGGTCATTGAAGTCTTGAAGAGCTTGCTCACGCCTCATGTTCGCCTTTCGAATCCAGTAGCCTATTGTCCGCGCGCCTGAACGGTCTGTCCCGGCAAAACGGACTTATCGGGAATCTCTTTAATTTTTATGCTGTTCATTCCATCAGCTAACCCAAAGGTTGATCAAATGAACGCTTCCATATTTCCACGGAAGCCCGCATTCCTCTTGCCCGTCTTGGCCATCGGCATGGCAGGCGTG
Organism: Cupriavidus sp. 86D6; assembly: GCF_057815095.1. Classification (NCBI taxonomy): domain Bacteria; kingdom Pseudomonadati; phylum Pseudomonadota; class Betaproteobacteria; order Burkholderiales; family Burkholderiaceae; genus Cupriavidus; species Cupriavidus sp. 86D6. The sequence goes on from NZ_JBYPSB010000007.1 coordinate 53,238, forward strand.
GCACTTACTTCCCTCGCAGCATCGGACAGGAGCTCCAATATGAATTCTTCTTTCGTTTCAGATTCGGCCGACGATAGAGCGGCCGTCCAGGCTTTCCCGGCGGAATATTTCAGTGCGCTCCACGACAGGAACATTGACGCCGTGCTCGCGCTCTATAGCAAGGATGGCGAACTGAGTGCGCCACTCATGCCGCCGGCTGCAGGTGAACCGGCCTTGCGCACTACGTACGAGAATCTATTCAAAGCAGTTCAATTCAACGTGACGTACAAAGTCGAGGCCGTGACGATCATGTCACCTACATGGGCTCTTGTCCGCACAAGTACCACTGGGACCGCCGTTACTCTGGCAACCGGTGAAGCTCGGCCTGCAGGTTTTCAGGAATTGTTTGTCCTCCGAAAGGAAGACGACGGCAAGTGGCGTATTGCGAGGTATATGACCACGCCGACCATTTGAGGCACTCGGTCCAGGAGATATCGGCCAATTGCGTCCATATGAATGTCTCCTTAGTGTGGGGTTTGCAAACTAACCGGCGCATCTTCGCGTAGGCACAATCGGTCACGGCCGTCCTTCGCGCACGGAGGACACGCCGGCTCTCACTTGCTCCAGTGTTGGGAGGGACGCTACCGAAAAACGGAACGCAAGAATGTCGTGCGCAAGACAGTGGCTGTGACTTCTCAAAAACCCGGCCCACGGCGTGCGCAGACGCCAATCCGCGTCAATTGTCGTGAGTGAGACAATGTTTGCGAGCACGCCGCGTTATCGTAAGCCTCGGGGGCCAGGCATGCGCTAGCGGGCTGGAGTGCAAACGCAGCGCGGCTCCTTGCTGGAACACTGCCCGGTTCCATAGGTCTCCAGACCTATTTCGCCCGGCGCTAGGGTTAGCGCCGGGCATCTTCTATTCGAGGCGGAAAGAACGATTTCTTCCACCCAGTCCCAGATGCTCGAAGTGGACGTTCGCGGCTCCTCCATCGAAAGTCTGGCCGTTCGGCCACCATTTCCGGCTGTGCCCTGTACTGCTCCACCGTCGCCGAGCTGGACTACCGTGGCATAATGTTTAGCGTTACGGCTAGCATGAGTACCAGCCTTGTATATGGCGGCCACAGGATGACATGGAAGATATTGTGAATCCTTCTCGCGTGCGCATCCGACGCCGCGGCGCTGACAAGCATCCCTTGATCTTGCAAGCGGCGCGCGAGCTCGTGGCCCAATCGGGCTTTCGCGAAGCGCAGATGACCGTCATTGCGGATGCTGCGGGCATCGCAATCGGAACGCTTTATCGGTATTTCCCCTCCAAGACCGAACTCATGGTCGAGGTCGTCAAGTCGACCGCGCAACGTGAGGTGGACGTCGTCGCCGGCATTGCCATGCGCGATGGGTCTGCCTGCGAAAAGCTTGGTGCCGCCGCATGGACGTTTGCCAGTCGTGCGCTGCGTGGCCGAAGACTCGCTCACGCGCTCGTCGCGGAACCTGTAGAGCCCGATGTGGAGTCTGCCCGCCTGACATACCACCGCGCACTCTCCCGCGTCTTCAAGACAATCATTGAACAGGGCGTGGAAAACCAAGAGTTTCCACCGCAGAATGCCGCCGCGTCGGCCGATTGCATTGTCGGCTGCCTGTTCGAAGGCCTTGTCGCGCCGCTGAGCAATGGCGCCGCCGATTCGTCAACGTCCATGAGTTCGCATGCCACGGCAATCATCACGTTCTGCCTTCGCGGGGTCGCTGGGCGCATGCTCAGCTTTCCGCCCTAAAGTTAGCCCGGTCCTCAGCCGCCTGCGCCCCGCTATTCGGATCCAGAATCCCCGTTCCACTTAAGGAAACCGGCAAGCGCAAAAAATGTATTTTCCGCACGTTTTCCAAGCCGAACCGCATCTCCATGTTAGTACTTTCCCTGTAGGCATAAGCCTTGACAGGCGGGCGAGCACAACTTAGCCTTAAGTGAAATCAAGATTCACTTAAGGCCGGCGACGAGACCGACGCCCAGTCGAGCATGGAGACACCCTCATGAGTACGTTAGAGCTCAATTTGGAGCTGCATCGCCGGGTTGCCTCACTGGTTTCGGAATACTCGGCGCCATCGGCGTGTCTCGCGTGGCTACTGTGCGACCGCCACCCGGCCGAAACCGTGGCCTATGACGTCATCGATGACCAAGGAAACACGGAGCGCCTGACGTATGGCGACCTGAAACGACGTTCCGAAGCCTTTGCGGCAGGGCTCACGAGCATCGGCATCCGAGCTGGGGATCGAGTCGCGACGCTGGCGGGAAAGAGTGCGGAATACCTGATTGGGCTCGTCGGCATCTGGCGCCTCGGCGCGGTTCACGTTCCGCTATTTACAGCGTTTGCGCCGCCCGCCATTGCACAGCGACTAGCCGGCAGCAAGGCAAAAGTCGCGATTTGTGACGCCGCCCAGGTTGGCAAGCTCAGCGCAATCGACGGGGACTCTGAGCCCATCGCTGTGACCGACCTGATTGTCATTGGTGGCGATGGGACGTCGCCTGGCAACTGGCAGGTCCATAAATTCGACGATCTCGCAGCCGAAGGGCGTTCGAACGTACCTTCCGCGGTCTTGGGCGGAGACGCACCGTTTATTCATATCTACACGTCCGGAACCACGGGCAAGCCCAAGGGGGTAATTGTCCCCATCCGTGCCATTGCCGCGTTCCGAGCATACATCGAATTCGGCATTGGATTGCTTCCAACCGACGTGTACTGGTGCGCTGCAGACCCAGGCTGGGCCTATGGACTGTACTTCGGCGTTCTCGGCTCGCTAAGTACCGGGGTCCATAGCCTGCTTCTCAAAGGTGGCTTCGACGCTGCGGCTACTTACCGCATCCTCGCAGAGCGAAACGTCACGAATTTCGCAGCCGCTCCGACCGTCTACCGGTCCCTCATGTGCTCGGAGGCTGCACCGCCGCAAGTTCTGAAGCTGCGCTGCGCGTCCAGTGCTGGCGAGCCGCTCACGCCCGATGTGAACGAATGGGCTAAGTCGGCATTGGGAGCGCTCGTCTTTGACCACTATGGCCAAACCGAGGCCGGCATGCTCATTAACAACCACCACGATCCTCGACTCGCACGGGAGATCCGACCTGGATCGATGGGTATCGCCATGCCTGGATGGAAGGCTGTGGTGCTAGACCGCAGTGAAGACATTGAACTACCGACTGGAGAGGTCGGACGTGTCGCCTTCAATGTCGCGGAGAGCCCGCTTGCGTGGTTTCACGGCTATGACGCAGCTCCGGAAAAGAGCGCGGAGAAGTTTTCCGCAGACCGCAGATACTACCTTTCCGGCGACCTTGGCAAGATGGACGCCGAAGGCGGCTTCTATTTTTCCGCGCGAGAGGACGATGTCATCATCATGGCCGGTTATCGCATCGGACCATTTGAGGTTGAGTCTGTGATTGCCGCCCATCCGGCAGTCGCGGAATGCGCCGTCATCGCCGCTCCCGATAAGATCCGGGGAGAAGTGATTGAGGCGTATGTCGTCCTGCGACCGGCATTCGCGCCGAGCTCAGCAATGGCCGAGGAGATCCAGCAGTGGGTCAAGACTCGCTATGCCGCCCACGCCTATCCACGGCAGGTGCATTTCGCCCCCGAACTCCCGAAGACCCCTAGTGGAAAAATCCAACGATTCGTGTTGCGTGCCGCACGGAACGACGAACCGGCCAATTCCGCTACTGGCACAAAAGAACGCTGACGCCCGTATCGACGCCATCAACGCGCACAGTCAGTCCGATTTGCCCGTCAGACCGTGACGACTGCCGCCAAGCGGCAACCGAAGAGATTTACACATGCAAACGCTATCCCACGACTTCAGGGGCCAAGTCACCCCTCGACTGTCCGTCTCCGAGCGCATTTCGCGTTCGAGCCTGGCGTCATTCTTCGAGAGTTCCGCCTGGTTCGACCATCTCACCCCTCAGGAGAAATCGCGCGTCATGGCCGATTCTTTTGAAAAGCATTTCGTCGCGGGCGGTACCGCTTGCCACCGGGGTGCGCCAGCCGACCATTGGCTCGGCGTAGTCGAGGGCATCGTCAAGGTCGATACGGCGTCGTCATGCGGGAGAGCTATTACGTTCGCCGGCGTTCCCGCAGGCGCATGGTTTGGCGAGGGCGCCGTACTGAAGAATGAGCCGCGGCAATATTCTGTTGTGGCACTGAAGGACAGCCGGGTTGCCTATGTTTCGAAGGCCACCTTTCATTGGCTACTGGAACACAATCACACGTTTAGCCGCTATGTCATCGATCAACTCAACGCGCGTTGCGGCTACTACGTTGGGCTGGTGCATAACCTGAGGCTCCACGAAGCGGCAGGCCGCGTGGCCTTCTGCCTTGCCGAACTGTTTCACCGTCAGCTCTATCCTGTGACAGACCGAACCTTGGGACTGTCCCAGGAAGAAATCGGACGGCTCTCCGGCCTGTCCCGCCAGAACACCAATCGAGCGCTCCGCGAACTCGCGGACGCCGGCATGATCGCCATGGAATACGGCGCCATCCATATCCTGAATCTCGAAGGACTCCGACAATTCGCTCACATGGGCGATTGATCAAACAATTGCAGCTAACCTGGCCGCATTGCATCCGGACAAGGAGGATGCAATGCGGCTTTCTTCTTACACGATCTCAACGGCTACGGCCGTGGCTTCACCACCGCCGATACACAGGCTTGCAATGCCTCGGTGGCCACCGGTCTTGCGAAGCGCACCAATAAGCGTGACCAGGATTCGCGCACCCGATGCGCCAATGGGATGACCCAGCGCACATGCCCCGCCGTGGATATTGACCTTCGCCCGGTCTAGCTGCAGGTCTTGCACGGCGGCCATGGCAACGACGGCAAACGCCTCGTTAATTTCCCAAAGATCGACCTCGGATGCGGCCCATCCCAATCCGTCAAGAAGCTTCCGGATCGCGCCAATCGGCGCGGTAGTGAACGTCGCCGGAGTCTGTGCGTGCGTCGCATGGCCCATGATCCTCGCAACCGGCTGCAGTTGCATCTTGTCGGCAATGGACTGCCGGGTAAGGACCATCGCTGCCGCCCCGTCCGAGATCGAACTCGAAGTGGCGGCCGTCACCGTCCCGTCTTTATTGAAAGCCGGCTTCAAGGTGGGCACACGATTCAGATCAGCCTTCAAGGGCTGTTCATCACGCGTTACCGACACCGGCCCCTTCCGTGTATCGACGGAAATCGGCACCGTCTCCCACGCGAAACTACCCGCGTCGATCGCAGCCTGCGCACGCAGGGTCGACATCACCGCCCATTCGTCCTGCGCCTCCCGCGTGAAGCCATACATCGCAGCGCAATCCTCGGCGAACGTGCCCATCAGGCGCCCGCGCGTGTCGTCGCTGTAGTGGTCCTCAAGTCCGTCCAGGAACATATGGTCCATGACCTTGCCATGGCCGAGCCGATAGCCAGCTCTCGCTTTCGGCAGCAGGTAGGGCGCATTCGACATGGACTCCATGCCGCCAGCGACCATGATGTCATTACTGTTTGCCAGCAGCAGATCGTGGGCCAACATGACCGCCTTCATCCCGGATCCACAAACCTTGCTGATGGTGGTGCTGGGCGTAGAGAGCTCCAGCCCACCACGAATACCGGCCTGCCGGGTGGGCGCCTGTCCAATGCCCGCCGGTAGGACGCAACCCATGAGCAGTTCCTGAATGCATGACGGAGTCACGCCGGCCCGCTCCACAGCCGCACGGATGGCCGTCCCGCCCAGCTCCGGCGCCGTCAAGGATGACAGCTCGCCCTGAAACCCGCCGATAGGCGTGCGCGCCGCCGAAAGTACCACGATAGGGTCGTTTGTCGCGTTTAACATGAATCCCTCACTTCGCTGCCATACGAATGGCGCCGTCCAGTCGAATCACCTCACCATTAAGGTACGAATTGCCGATAACGTGCCGCACAAGATCTGCAAACTCCTGCGGCCTGCCCATGCGCTGGGGAAACGGTACGGATGCTCCCAGCGATTTCTGCACCTCCTCGGGCATCGCGAGCAACATAGGCGTGCCCATGATCCCCGGTGCAATAGTTACCACCCGCACACCGAATCGCGCCAGTTCGCGCGCCAGCGGCAGTGTCATTGCCACGACAGCGCCCTTGGAGGCGGCATATGCGCATTGACCGACCTGGCCGTCGAAGGCTGCAACGGACGCCGTATTAACGATGACGCCCCGTTCGCCGTCAGCCGACGGTTGCTGCTCTGCCATCAGTGCCGCCCCAAGGCGAAGGACGTTAAACGTGCCTGCAACATTGATCTGAAGCGTGCGGCTGAACGATGCCAGGCCATGTACGCCGTTCTTGCCAATCACCTTTTCAGCAGGAGCAACGCCAGCACAGTTGACGAGGCCACGCAACGGTCCGAGCGCAGCAGCGAAATCGAACACCTCCTTAACGCTATCCTCGTTAGTGATATCGGCCCTGACAAAGACACCGCCAGTCTTGCGCGCGACGTCCTGTCCGTTGTTCGAATCGAGGTCGACGATAACGACCTTCGCCCCCTGCTCAGCGAGTGCTGTAGCGGTAGCAGCACCGAGGCCAGAGCCGGCCCCGGTCACCACAAATACGTTGTCCTGAATCTGCATGTCTAGGGAAATATCCGGTTCAGCGGTTGGTGGATGGGTGCACGTCGAGCGAGGAAAGTGAACCTTCCTGCGGGGGTTGCACGGATGCGCTTTGGCGGTGGTCGATGAGCATGACCGCCAGGGTCCCGACCAGGCCGGCAAAGCCGATGGCCAAGAAATTCTGTTCAAGTGGAAGCTTCATTGCCACGAGTGCGCCGATGAGCACGGGTGCCGCGATGGCGCCGAGGCGGCCAATGCCCGAGGCGAAGCCCACGCCGGTCGAACGGATGGAGCCCCGGGTAGAACTCCCCTGCGTAGGCATAGGCAAGCAACTGCGTGCCGAGCGTTGAGGCGCCGACGACGAACACGAGCACGAACAACAGTTCGGTCACCTTCGTATACCCCATCAGCGAAAGCGACACCGCACCCGTGGCGTAGAACACCACCAGCACGTGTTTGATATTAAAACGGTCACCCAGCCAGCCCCCGCCGATCGCACCACATACGGCACCAATGTTGAACACCAGTACAAAGTTCAGAGCCGAGCCGAGGCTGTAGCCGGACATCGCCATGAGCTTCGTCAACCACGAGCTGAGCGAATAGACCATGAAGAGGCCGGTAAAGAAGGCCACCCAGATCATCAGTGTGCTAAGGGCGCGTCCGCGGGCGAAAAGCGCCGCGACCGGGGCGTTGGAAGCCATCGCCTCCTGGGGCAAAACCAGACGATCACTTGGCGAAATCTGCAGCTCAGGGGCAAGCTTGCGAACGACAGCACGAAGTGCGTCATTCCGCTGCTTCCTTGCGAGAAACGCCATGGATTCCGGCATGGTCCACAAGATGAATGGGATGAAAAGCACCGGCAGCCCGGCAACGAAGAACACTGCCTGCCAGCCGTATGCTTCAATCAGCCCCTTACCAGTCAGAGCGACCAGAATTCCGCCGATCGAATACCCCGCGAACACAATGGTGACGAGCCGAGCTCGGATCTTGCTGGGTGCGAACTCTCCCATCTGGGCCGTCACGACAGGCAGCACGCCCCCAATACCTAGGCCTGCCAGGAAACGCGTGACACTGAAGCTGATCGGTTCAGTCGTCAGACCTGCGGCAGCGGTAAAGACGCTGAACAAGGCAACGCACAAGCAAATGGACAACTTGCGGCCGATCTTGTCGGCGAGCGTGCCCAGATAGATTGCGCCAAACATCATGCCGAACAGTGCAGAACTCGCCATGAAGCCTGCCTTCGTTGCGTCGACTCCCATCTGCTTCATGATCGACGGCAGTGCCGCACCCACTACCGCCAGATCGTAGCCATCCAGCACGAGGATCATTACGCACCAGAAGAGAATCGTCCGGTGAAAGCCGGAGAACTTGGCTGCGTCAGCCACCTTTTGAACGTCAATTTCTTTTGTCATCGTCTCCTCCATTCTTGATGGATCAAATCATTTTTGAACTGCAGTCATTCGTTGTGAAACGTCGTAAAGCTTGAGGCGGGTTCGCGCTCTGATGCCAGTGAGTTCTCGATGCGCTCCTCGTCGGCATATCCGAGACTCATCCCGACCACGAACTTCTCCTGGGCACCCATTGCCAGCTCCTGTTCGATGATCCGGTGGTACTTCATGAACGCAGCCTGAGGACAAGTACTCAGGCCGTAGGTGCGCGCCACGATCATGATGTTTTGCAGGAACATCCCGTAGTCCAGGAGGCTCCCCTCGTTCATCACGCGGTCCACCGTGAAAAATAGGCCGACAGGCGCATCAAAGAAGCGGTAGTTGCGGCCGTGCTGTGTGTGCATGCGGGCCTTGTCGCCCTTTTCGATGCCAAGCAGGCTGTAGAGCTTCCAACCCACCGCGCGACGGCGATCGAGATAGGGAGCCGTCCATTCAACCGGGTAATACGCCCACTCGTCGCCGTGCTCCGCGGCAAGTGCCGGATCGTCATCCACGGTCCGAATCGCGGTGCAGACTCTGTCCTTGGCGGCACCCATCAGCACGTGCACCTTCCAGGGCTGTATATTCACGCCGCTCGCAGCAAACCGAGCGGTATTCAGGATCGCCTCGACGACGTCAGCGGGTACGGGCTGCGGGAGGAAGGCGCGGACGCTACGGCGCGTCGTAATCGCCCATTCGACCGCGCCACGCACCGCAGGAAGCTCATCAGGAGGGGGACTCAATCTGTTCAGGTTCACGCTAACGCTCTCTACTCAAAATGGCTGCAACAGCCTTTCGGGTAAGAGACTAGGATTCGCGCTGAACGGGTACTGTCACATAGCCGACAATTCCGGGTTATTCCTGCTGTCGACGCCGAACGTGTCAGCACTGTCCTGTGCAAGACAGTGTCGCAACAGGAATCGACTTACTTTGCGGGTTCCATGTGTGCGCGTATCGCAGTACTCATAGAACTTATAGAACTCGGTAGGAGACAGTCGTGAGCAACAACATTTACGAAATCGGCCTGGAGCGCAATAACGCCAACCACGTGCCATTGACCCCACTGCACTTCTTGGACCGCTGCGCGGAGCAGTATCCGGACAGGGATGCCATTGTTCATGGCAACTTCCGCCAGCCCTGGAGCACGACCAGGGAGCGCTGTCGCCGCCTTGCGAGCGCTCTTGTCAAGCTCGGCATCGGAAAAGGCGACACCGTGTCGATCCTCGCGCCCAACACTCCGGCAATGGTGGAAGCCCATCATGGCATCCCGCTGAGCGGTGCGGTACTAAACGCAATCAACTGCCGGCTCGATGCCGACGGCGTGCGCTTCATCCTCAAACACGGCGAAGCCAAGGTCCTGTTGGTGGACCGGGAATTTTCCTCTCTGGTGACAGCCGCCCTTGAGGGGCTCGACAATCCTCCGCTGATCATCGATATCGTCGATACATTGGCGCCTGAAGGTGATCTTATCGGCGAGTTGGAATATGAGCAGTTCCTCCGGCAAGGCGATGCCGATTTCCCGGGAATCTATCCGAAGGACGAATGGGATGCCATTGCGCTCAACTACACCTCCGGAACGACCTCCGATCCCAAGGGGGTCGTCCCGAGCCATCGTGGTGCATATCTGATGAGCCTGCTGCAACTTACGGACTGGGGCATGCCGCGCGGGCCGAAGTACCTGTGGACGCTGCCGCTCTTCCATGCCAATGGCTGGTGCTTCGCTTGGGCCATCACTGCGGCGGCGGGCACGCATGTGTGTCTGCGCAAGGTGACGGCGGCAAACATCTTCCAGGCAATCGACGCACACGCGGTGGACCATTTTTGCGCGGCGCCTATTGTGCTCGCCTCTCTCGCGAACGCGACCGAAGAGGAGCGCCGAGCGTTTTCGCATCCCGTTCGCATCCGTACGGCGGGCTCGCCGCCCCCCGCCACGGTGCTAAAGGCCGTAGGCGAGATGGGCTTCGATGTCGAGCACGTTTATGGGATCACGGAGGCTTCCGGCACGCCGGTCAGTTCATACGCCAACCCCGCATGGAACGCCATGTCGCCGGACGGCAAGGCGCGGCTGATGGCTCGACAAGGCAATCGTGCCGCCGCTCTCGAGGGGCTATATGTTGCCGATCCCGACACCATGCGCGCCGTCCCTTGGGATGGCCGGACGCAAGGCGAACTCCTGCTGCGAGGCAACATCGTCATGAAGGGTTACCTGAAGAATCCCGAAGCTACCGAACGTGCCTTCGCAGGCGGATGGTTTCACACTGGCGACGTGGCTGTCGTCCACCCCGACGGGTACATCCAGATTACCGACCGCTCCAAGGACGTCATCATCTCAGGCGGGGAGAACATTTCTTCTGTAGAAGTGGAGGATGTCCTCCATCAACACCCGGCCGTCCTGATCGCGGCGGTCGTCGCCCAGCCCCATCCGAAATGGGGCGAATCGCCCTGTGCCTTCATCGAACTCAAGGATGGCTGCGCCGCGCCATCAGAGGCCGAAGTCATTGCATTTTGCCGAGAGCGCTTGGCGCACTACAAGTGCCCGGTACGCGTTGTCTATGGAGCGCTACCCAAAACAGGCACCGGAAAGATCCAGAAATTTCGCCTGCGTGAGATGGCCGGCAGCCGCGAAGCCATCACCGACCTGGCAGGCTCACGCTAACCCATCTGCCGCACTGAACTATGATTGACTGCATTATTGACGGGCATACCGCACTGGTGTCGCTGAAGCGCCCTCCGGTCAACGCCTTCAACATTGAGAGCCTCGTCGCCCTCGACGCGTTGATCGGCCGGCTGAACGCCAATGTCGAAGTCCGGGCAATTGTAATCACCGGCGAAGGGAAGTTCTTCAGCGCAGGTGCAGACCTCAAGGAGATCGCCACTGGCGATCCCAATCACCCCCGACGCGTCGCCCAGCACTTTGGGCGCGCCTTCGAAGCACTCCAGAACGCTAGGCCTGTAGTCATTGCCGCGATCAATGGGTATGCCCTTGGAGGAGGTCTGGAATGTGCGTTGTCATGCGACATCCGCATCGCCGAAGCACACGTCCAGATGGCGCTGCCCGAGAACGCGGTCGGGCTTCTGCCTGCTGGTTGCGGTACCCAGACCTTGCCGGCACTCGTGGGCGAAGGCTGGGCGAAGCGCATGATCCTGTGCAATGAGCGCGTGGATGCCGAAACGGCGTTAAGGATAGGCCTGATTGAAGAGCTCGTGCCAACCGGCACCAGCTTGGAGACCGCGATTGCGCTAGCGCAGCGAGCATCCTCGGTAAGCCCTACCGCGGCCGCAGCCAGCAAGAAGCTTATCCAACTGGCGCGCGAGGGCGTACCGAGAAACGCCGCCTTGGCCATCGAACGCGAACAATTCCTGGGCCTGTTTGATGGCGAGGACCAGAAGGAAGGTGTGGCCGCGTTCCTCGAAAAACGATCGCCCCGTTGGCGTAGCCGTTAGTCTTCGCTACCGTCCCCAACTTTGGAACTCGCCTCGTTCTGAGTCAGGTTCAGACGACCGCTTGGCTCAGTACTTCCGTCACTCTAATCCAATGTGCCGAACGACAAAGGGTTGGGAACGGCCGATTGGAGGCGGATAGCAGTAGTTCGAGCGAATTCGGGGCTATGCGGCGCCCGTTATCTCCGTGCGTGTGCGTCGGGCGCGTGACTCACGGTTAAGCTCCCGCGACAGCTCTGCGTGCTCACGCATGCGATAGCTGTTACCCTTGATGTTCACGAGATGGCAGTGGTGGAGCACTCGGTCAATGAGCGCGGCAGCCATCACTTCATCCCCGAAAACAGCTCCCCATTCTTCGAATCCCTTGTTGGAAGTCAGCACGGTGGAAGCATGTTCATAGCGTCGGCTGATGAGCTGGAAGAACAGCACAGCGCCGCCGTGTGTGATCGGCAGGTAGCCAATCTCGTCGACGACCAGCAACGCCGGATGGGTTAGCACCGTGAGACGACGAAGCAGTTGTCCCGTCGCCTGCGCTTCCTCAGGTGACGAGATCAAGTCGATCAAGGTCCCGTAGTAGACGCGACGGCCCCGCTTGGCTGCGGCGACGGCCAGGCTGATCGCGAGGTGGCTTTTGCCAACGCCAGGAGGGCCAAGCAGGACGACGTTCTCCTTGCGCTCGACAAAGCCGAGCTCGTGCAAGCTCTCAATTTGTTCGCGCTTGATCGATGGCTGAAAGGCGAAATCGAAATCCTCCAGGGTCTTGATAGCAGGGAGCCGGGAAGAGTGCATTGCCGCCATCAGACGGCGGTTGTTACGCAGCTTTATCTGCGCTCCCAGGAGGCGCTGAATTGCTTCAGACGCCGTTAGTTGGCCGCTGTCGACCGCGCTGAGGATCTGGTCGATCGCCTCGAGCGAGCCTGGCATCTTCAGATCCGCCAGCATATCGCGGATAGCTTCGCGCGGTGACCTGGCGGCGCTCATCGTTGATCTCCCGCCAGTCTGCCGTATTCGGTCAGGGAACGCCTCTCCACCCTAGGCAAGTCCGCGGCGGGTATCCGGCAAGTCGGGCGGTCTGACAGGGTTGCCACGCCTCTATACGGTGCTCGTGCCGACGGCTGAAGTAAGGCCAACTCGTCGCGTAGAAAGCGGGCGTCGGGCGCCTCTCCAGTGGTCCGATGTTTCCGCTGGTTGGCTTTGCGCATTACCCACGACAACGCCTGGGTATTCAGATCTGCATCATTGAGGAATTCCCGACCGTAGAAGAAGCTCTGTCGGACATATCTGATGGGCCGCTCCACCTTGCCTTTGGTCCTGGCCCGATACGGGCGACAAGCGCGGATGCGAAAGCCCCAATGACGAGCAAAGCGCGAGAACTCGACGTTCTCTAGCACCCTGCCGCCGGCGCCACGCTGATCGTCGACCACAACGGCCTTCATTTGGTCGAACAGTAGCTCCAAGGGAACGCCACCATGGAAGGCAAAGGCCTCTTCCAGGCCTTGCATGAGCACCTCCATGCTTTGGCGCGGGTAAAACTGAAGCCACATGCGCCGCGAATAGCTCAGCACCACGAACAAGGCGTACCGTTTGCCCCACGGCAGCCGAAACTCGGCGAAATCAACTTGCGCCTGCCGTCCGGGCGGCGTCTCGAAACGCACGACTGGCTCTGGGACCGCACCTGGGCGAATTTGTCGCACGAACTCCTTGACCTGCGAATAACCGCCCTCCTAGCCGGCAGCGCAGATCTCCTCGAACAGCCGCATCGCGGTCAGCCTCGGGTATTCCGCCAAGCGTGCCGTGATGATGCCGCGGAACTTATCAATCTTGTGCGGCACCGGTGGGCGGCACCGGTACCGCAGTGACTCGTTATCCCGTGAGCGATCGAGTTGCCCTGTGTCAATCCAGTAGTAGAGGGTGCGCAGGCTCACGCCCAATTGCCGCGCGATCTCCGTTTTGGACAGGCCTTGTTCCAGATAGTGTCGTAGCAACACGCGTTGTTCCCTCCCGTACATAGGCGGCTCCAAAGGCTCTTTCGGAGCTGCCACCTTGCCCTAGCGTGCAATTTTCGTCCGCCAGTTCTGTGCAATTTACGTCCGCCACCCACACCCTGCCGAATGACAAGGGTGAGAGGCAGTGGATGGGACGTCTGACCGAAGCCAATCCCTGTATCATTCGCCGTGGGCGCATGGGAGTAGGCGCAGTAGTCGCCACACCGTCAGGCCGAATGGCGGCGCGACGGCACTTTCGCTTGAAATATGGATACCGACCCCGTTGAAATGATGAACCTCGACGACAAGACGATCCGCAAGTTTTTGATCGCAAGGCTTGCTTCCCTATCGAACAAACCGAAAGCAATTATCGAAGAATTGCGTGTGCACAACGGTAACGCCATTGCAGACGTTGTGACGGTTCACAAATACGCACACTGCTATGAAATAAAGGGCGACACGGATGCAGTGCGTCGAATCCTCGTTCAGCGCCAGTTCTACGACTTAGCTTTTCGCCGAATCACGCTAGTGACGACGGATCGTCACCTTGACAACGCGCTTTGCTTGGCACCCGCACATTGGGGCATTATGGTCGCATCCCAATCAAGAGGAAGCGTAGCGATCCGTTACGTACGAAACGCCAGTCGGAATCCGCTGTATGACACGCGTGTGGCGTTAATGACGCTTTGGAAATCGGAGTTGCTCGAGGTTGCGCTACCGATTTCGCCCAAAAAATTGGATAAGCTAAACCGCGCGCAACTGACAGACCTCATTTCGCTTAACGTCTGCCAAGGAATGCTATGCGAAAAAATCGGTGATCGCCTCGTAGGGCGATCCAGCTACGCCGAGAAGCTTTTAAACATATAACTAATATGCGCATTGATTGTCGGCTTTAGCACACTGGCCGGCGTCACCATGACCCCTGTGGCAGCAGTCCTGTCCCAGATAAATTGATCGCCAAACGAAAATACCGGCTTACGGTAGAACGTCTTGGTGACGATTTGCGCAAAAATATCGTTGTACTGCAAGTTACCGCGCGGATGGGATTTCAAGGCACCGCCGCGCGCAACGTAATGTATGTCGCCATGGGAATAGACTACTTTCGCAGTCATGACGTTATACATAACCTCCGGCGCTAGCTTAACGTCCGAATACAATGGACTAACAATCGTATAGTCGCCACAAAATAGCTTTGAACCAACCACTTGCTTTCGCAGCGCCCGATAAATAGCCAATTCGACGCGGGAATGATCGCGCTCAGTCAACACTCCAGTGACATCGCCTATCGAAGGGGGCATTGACGAGCCCGTCACAATGATTGCGGCGAATTTCGCTGTCGCAGAGGAGTCCTGGATGAATTTCGCCAACATGTCGGCGCGCTTAATTGGCGCCACATCGGCACAAACACGATTATCTAGAACAAGAATCCAATGCGAAAATAACCCCTCGCCGCGTTTAAAAAATTGCTCAACTTCATGAGCAATTAGCGCATAATTTTCGAAATCCTCTGGCTGAAGGCGAAGAGCAATTGTATTCGCAATCAACGCGCCCGCTTCCTTGGCCTTGAATACTGCCTCGTTTCTTCCTGCTGCGCGATCAAGACCCACGACTGGCGCAAAATTTATTTGGCCAAACGTCTTCAGTACGTAACTATAATTGTGCTCGCCATCTATCATCAGCGAGTCATCAATATCAAAATTGTCCAGAAAGAACAACGGAAACAGCTTGAGATGCTTCGCAATGCTTCTCGCACCTTTGTCGACCATGCTCTTGAACTTATCCGCCGTCATTCCGTCTTTCTTTGGCAAATCGATAAACGGCACGATAGAAGGCTTGATCTGGTCCTCCAAGGTGGAGAGGGCACCGATCTCGCCCGACTTTAGTTTCAGAAACGGAACATAATTATTCATGGCCGAAAAGCACCCTACGAACATTCACTTCATTGAGTATTGCCGCGAACATATTCTTTCGTGACGATTCGCGTTGGAGTCGTCCCGCGACAATGGCAGGGTGAACACCGACGCGACGCGCAAAGTCAAGTAAGTTCTCTTCTGTTGGAGAATACTTTACATTTGCGCTACGCCAGTCACTGCGGCTAATCAGCGATTCGCCAGCGAGGCGGTCGGCCTGTTCTTCAGTTAAACCCTCGGGCGCAGCATCCAAGTCTTCCAGGATAGGTTCCGTCAACATCTCTAGATGTAATACGATGTGAGCCAACTCGTGCATCAAGGTGAACCAAAAGATGTCGAATCGAGGATATCGGAGGCTGAGTCCTATCACAGGTCGACCGTCCTCAAGACAAAAAACTGCGCCATCAAGCTTCATGCCCGGGATCGCGGCTTCGTAAATGAGGACGATTCCCTTATCCAACAGTAGCTGCTGTAACGAAAATAGCTTTTGCGGATCGACACACAGTCGAGCGATCTCGGTCAACTCGCCCACGGAAAGTCCGTTGAATGGGGCGATTTCCGTCGATGCGGCAAGCAGTAGGGCTTGCTGACGAATTCTCGAAAGCCACAGACGACCGAGCGCTTCGCTTGCATCCATTCGTCTGCGATAAAGCGCGCCTTTAGCCGTCCGTGCAGTGTGTACCTCACGAAAGAGATCATACTCCGCCAGCGTAGGATTCTCCCCCAAGTGCTTTTTTGGAACTTGCGCCAGCAAGATTTCAAATTCCAAAAAAGACTGGTACAAGTCCTTTGCATCGGCGCTGCCTGCGGAACTCACAGGGAAGTCGTCGAATTGATCTGATATCACTGGCCCACCTCAAACTGAGTAGCTGTAGCCTGCGGCATTTCGAAATACTTTAGCGTCTGCTTATCCAAAGCGGCGAACGGCTTCATTCCAATCTGCTCGTAAAACGGCACGGCGCGCGGTAAAGCATGCAACGAAAAACCCTGGCGAAGCTTCAACTCATTGGTGGCGTGTGCCATGGCTGCCTTGATCAAGAGACTTCCAATCCCGCCGAAACGGCGCGTCGACAGTGGATTCTTACGGTTCCAAGGCGCAGACGCGATGTATTCGATGTAGAAAATGTCTCCAGCCTCTAGCTCGCTTTTCTTCGGGTGGTAGATCAGGCAGGCACCCTGAGGAACGCCATCTGCCATAAGGAACAACCAGACATACTCGGACGTTCGATAGGCGAGGGCCTTTTTCAACCACTCCCAGTGACTATCATCGATCTGAATGGACTCCAGTACCCTCCCCCTCTCTTCGTCGGAGTAGGACTGTTCCTTATGAATTTCAACAGATGAAGGTTGAAGATCCCCCAGTTCTTATCGCACCAGTGTGCTTTACCTAGGTCCCAGCCGGCTTGGATCTCGAAGGGCACCTGTGCGCCGTCACTCCGCTGTATCTGGCCCGCTTTCACAACAACGCCCACGTCGAAAACAGGAGTTTTGCGGTCCAGGAATACCTTGATGTCTTCGAGTGTCATTGACTGCGCCGGCCTATTTTAATGTGCGTAAAAAATATACAGAAGCATTCACTTTGTCCACCCGCCGAACGATGGGTGAAGTTATCGCCTTGGCCTTTTCGTTGATGTCGCAATGAGCAAAACTTGGCATGGATACCGTGCTTCAATCGCGTCGATTGAATGACGATTGGATTGCATAGATCTCCCAAGTTCCGATCGTGTATATCAGGGCCAGGCTTTCCTTCTTGCCTTGCCAGAAAGGCCTTGGCTTGCTTAACAAGCCAAGGCAAAACGCGCCCAAGGAAAGGTAGGCGCGCGCCCAAGCTCTGTACTTAGGCCTTCTTAGCGGCGACGGCCTTGATCTCGATGAGGAGGTTGGGCCGCGCCAGCGAGGCGACACCCAGGATGGTCCAAGCGGGGAAATCACGCGTGATGTAGCGCTCCTTCACTTCGCGGAACGTAGTCAATTGCTCGTCGATGCGCACGTGGTACGATACCAGTTCGACCAGGTCCTCGAAACCGAGGCCCTGTTGTTCCAGGATGGCGCCCAGGCGCTGGAACGCGAGGTCGATCGCCGCTGCCTCCTTGCGAAGCCATGTGCGGATGGTGTTTCGAGATAGGCCCGTGCGCCTAGCGATGTCTCTGAGTGGAACGCCGTCGCGGAAGTGCATCCGCCTGATTTTGGCCAACATGTTCACCGTAATCACTCCGGTTCTCCTGCTCGGCATCGAGCAGGCATTGGAACACGTGGGTCAAATTTCGATGAAAACTACGTACGGCAGTGGGTCAGTTTTGCGTGCACATCAACAGCGGAGAGGATGATCGCCATCTCGGGCTGCCTCCTGGATATGACGATGAAGACTGGCCATTTCCCACACTGGCGGAACTGCTTCGTCGACAACAGGGTCGGTGACTGCAATTTGAGGCGCAGACTGGGTTCCCTTCATCTTGAAAGGAGACCATCATGGGAACCACCCTTGCCCAGGCGCCTAAAACTCGGTCGAAACGACCGGTGCCCCTGCGGTAGCGGACTCAAGTCTTACCTATGCGCGAGGGTTCAAGTTGCCAAGTCCCAATCTCACTGGGGAACTGAAGACCGTCGAGGTCCATCACGGTCTTGACGTCGCGGACGCTGTAGGGAACCGACTTCGCCCCGATAATTAGCGTCTGGCCGTTCCGATAATGCGCCCCCTTCACAAGTAGATGCCACGCCACCGTTCCGACAGCCTCATCGCAGTCTGCCGTGCGAATCGGGAGGCAAACTTCCTTCAGGCCAAAACTATTCATGCCACAACTGTAAGCCCCGCTCGCCGCAGCATCGACCGTGACGACGAATGCGCGGAACACGCCGCTGAGGCCATCGCTGTCGAACTTCAGCCACTGCTTTGCCGCATGTGCGATGCCAACGTTCTCTACGTGCACGCCCAGTCCACCGGCTCTTATGACAGTGCTCGCCGCGACCATAACCCGTTGCATCTGCTCTGGGCTACCTGCTGCAGCAGTTAGGGTGACATGGGATGCATGCCGCTCTATAGCACGCATGTCGCTCGTCTCCCACCAATGCGCACCGTAAAAACTGAAGTCTTGGACGACCTTTGGGCGGCGGCCCTTCTGAAACCGGAGTTTTACACCGTCTTGCAGATCTGCGTTACCGAGCAAATCGCCATAGAGGCGGCAATCGTGGGCATGGTCATCGATGGAAGCTGCGAGTGCTTCACGGGAGGGCCAAGACCCTGGAATAGTAAGAACGATGGAGCTGGTTTGCATGAACGGCAGATGAAACGGGCACACCGACGCAGCAGCATAGTGCGCGACAGAGGTGCGGTAGACAGGCTGGCGGTGTAGTTGAAGAGCGCGTTGCGCTCACATGGAAACGTGCTTGTCACGCGGCAACGCGGCGACTCGCTCGCCGACTTCGGCCAGATCGAGACGATAATGCAGTGTCTCGGTCAGCCAGGAGAGAAATGCGTGCCAGCCGGTTGCTGACAGCGCCAGGCCGTTGGGCGTATCAACCAACAAATTTGGCACGTCATGAGAGTTGTCATCGTCCTGTCGACGAAGCCATCGCCGCACAGCGGACTCCAGCTCAAAGGGCACGTTGAAGAGATAAATGTAGTCCAGCTGGTCAATAACAACGGTGGGAAGCCCAGCGGGCAGAAAAGCGGCCAGCGATCGTCGCTGCTCCTCCGCAGTGGCCGCTTCGATACACGGGGTCGGCACGTTCACTATGGACTGAGCCACTTCTGCGACGAAACCTTCCTCGGAGGATGCGCTGGATGCGTTGACGTGTTCGATTTTCTGCAAAATCTCGTTGGTCCGAAGATATCGTCGCTCCGAGATTTCGCAATGCAACCTTAGTCTGCGGTTTGTTTGGTACAGCAACTCCAATGGATATCGTTGCGCAAGATCGACGACGTCATATAGCGTAGGAGCCGCAAGTACGACAGGAATTTCGGCCGGCGTGCCGCGTAGCCTCGGATTCGACCAAAGGTGTGTTCCCGGCCTAAATTCCGCCTCGAAGTGTGTGAACTCGTTTGCCATTGCAGTTTCCCGTCGCGCTTCGCCGAACCTTACGTCACACCTCGCCGCGCCACAGCACGACGCCATCCGCATCTTGCTGAGAGCGATGCATAGTACGTTTCACCGGCGCCACCACGCCTAGAACCATGCCGACTAATTGCATAGGACGAACGATATCGCGCTCGACATTGCTCAGGGCTGCGGTCGTGCGAAAAGTTGATCGTCGACCGGGAATCCGATCGTCGAACTCGTCCATGATTACGGCATAGTTGCCGGTGTGCATTGACTCAGGGGCGACGTTGACGATGTCGACGCGGCCTAGCTCTCGGCGGCGCCCCGGATCGCCGTCCGGCACAAGTTCCACAATTATTCTCAACATACCGACTTGGCTCTATAGGTCAGACGCGGCCAACAACCGCAGCCGACGTGCAAGTTCGAGCTGCACAGCGCGACTCGAAATGCCAATTGCACCGTCGGTGTGGATAAGATGGTTACGGAGTTCTCTCGGCCAGCCATCGCCGTCATCATCAATGGCGATCCATTTTTCGGCGCGTGGCCCAACGCGCGCGACATAGCGAGCGATCTGCGCGTACCTG
Organism: Cupriavidus sp. 86D6; assembly: GCF_057815095.1. Classification (NCBI taxonomy): domain Bacteria; kingdom Pseudomonadati; phylum Pseudomonadota; class Betaproteobacteria; order Burkholderiales; family Burkholderiaceae; genus Cupriavidus; species Cupriavidus sp. 86D6. The sequence continues at coordinate 73,176 of NZ_JBYPSB010000007.1, forward strand.
GATAGTTCATTGAACCAGCTCACCTCGGCGCGATGACTGCCTTCATGGTGTCGGCCCATAGCCGAATGCCACGTAGCACCTACTACGCGTGTCTGGATAGAAGCGGGCAGGTATGCGCGCACGCGAGTGAAGCTCTTAAGCACTCGAACCCACGACGTGGAAAGGACGATCCGAACGTCTGGGTATGGAGCGAGGATGCGCTCAAGAACTGGAGCCCACATGAACAGCTCCCCCATAGCGTGCAGTTCAGGACGACCGTTGACTAGGTAAGCGGCGTCAGGGTGCAAGACGCCGTCATAGTCCAAAAACAGAATCATTTGTCGTCCCGCCTTTCTTGCGTCGCAGCGCGACCCTCAAAAACCCCATTATAGATGTATAACCAGTATATGTATATCCAGTAGAGCCAAGCGTGTGTAGATTTTTAAACCTAGTTTGCGCACTCTGCACCTATGTCAAAAAGTGCAGAGAAGACCTACGCGCGGCTCAGAGTTGCCTCTAATCTTCGGAGGTTGAGGGAGGCGGCTGGCCTTTCTCAGGAAGACCTCGCCATAAAGGCAGGATTCCATCGGACCTATGTCAGTCAGATTGAGCGTGCCGTGAACAACGCCACAATTGACAACATCTGCAGGCTTGCGGAGTTTCTGGGCATAGACGTCCACGAGTTGTTCATCGATACAACCACCCCTGAGCTTCGCCCAACTTCCTGTTAGCTGCTCACGCGAATCGCGAAGGGAGTGCGGGATCACCTACGCAGGCGGCGCTACGACCAAGTACCCAGTCCCCCAACATAAGTCAGACGACGTGAGCTGCCGGTAACCTTTTGTTGAATCGATGGGTTGCCCGGCATCCCGATTGGTCTGACCGGCTGGACTTTCCCAACTGTTGAACCTTGGTTGAAAAGCCGCTTGGTCTATGCTGTACGCATCGGGCACTGCGAGGGGGCACCATGGCGAAGCAAGTTTTTAGTCGTGTGCAGTATCTGCAAATACTCAATGAGGCGTTGCGGCATCATCCTAGTTGGCAACCGGGCATGGAGTTCGTGTTCTTTCCCATCGGATCACGAGCGCGCGATGCAAAGCTAATCACCTGCACAGGGCCGACAAATTGCCATGCGATTTACGCTCAAGTCGAGCGCGTGGCATCGCATTTGTGTGAGGTAGCAGAGTAAGGTGTGTTTGACAGTTAGAACAACCGTCGAGAAGGGGTTTTTAAAACGAATCCAACAGTTTTCAAGGCTCGGCGGTCTTTCTGTGGAGATATTCCTAACACGTCGGCACCGACAATAAACTGAGGCAAATCCTCGCTAGGCAAGGACTCGCCGTCAGCTCGATGTTCAGCCTGCCTCGCTTTATTGTGGGAGATTGCCCCACTTAATTGCGCAGCGGCAACAGGTGGCGCAACGCCACCTCACCGCATCATCCCAGGAACCTGAACAGGTTCATCTGCTGGATCTGCATGAAGGATTGCTGCGCGCCCTGCAGTGCCGTCTGACGCTGGTAGTACTCGGTAATGGCCGATGCGTAATCCAGTTCGGTCAGGTCCGAGAGCGTCTTGGAATTGCTCAAGTCGCGGTTCGAGCCGATGGTGTCCAGCGCATCGAGTTCGTTCATGCGCGAGCCCACCGACGCACGCACCGTCAGCACGTTGTCCAGCGAGTTGTTGTTCTGGCGCAGGCCGGTCGAGATCGCGTTCTGCAGGTTGGCCGCGGCCACGTCCTGGGCAGTGCCGGAGTCGATCGGTGTGCGCAGGGCGGTAATCACGTCCTTCAGGTTGGCGAACATGTCGGCGCCTGCCTGCTGGGCCGGTTGGGCCAGGAACGTGTCGTTATTGGCGGGAGTGCCCTTGATCGAAAACGACACGCCGGCCACGTTGATGGAGCCGCCATCGACGTAGTTCGTTGCCGGGCCGACGGGGTTGCCCGTGGTCAGGTCGTTGACCGTGTATTGCGTGACGCCGGCAGCGACCGAGAACGTCACGCTCAAGTTGTGGCCGTACAGTGCGTTGCTCGGATCAGTCACCGAAATCGCGCTGAAGGTGCCCGTGCCGGCGTTGGTGCTGCTGCCCTTGATGACGTAGCCAGCATTGGCCGTGACGGTCTGGAAGATCTCCGCGCCGTTGTTGCCGGCTTCCATCTGGCGCGCCACGTCAACCTGTAGCAGCTGGTGGCCGGTGTCGCCCTGGTACGTGAGGTTGCCGGCGGCATCGGTCGCGAAGGGGGCGGTGCCGGTCTTCAGGCCCGCGAACAGGTAGTTGCCATTGCCGTCATCGGCGTTGGCCAGGCCCACCAGTTGATCGTACTGGCCTTGCAGGGCCGTTGCCAGCGATGCGCGATCGTTGTCGCTCAGCGTGCCGTTACCGGCGTTCACCAGCAGCGACTTGATGTTCTGCAGCACGGTGGTTACCGTCGACAGCGTGTTTTCTTCCAGGCCCAGCGACGCATTGGCCTGCTTGCGCGAAGCGGTGTACTGGCCGTTCACGGCGACCGATTGCGACACGCCCAGCGCGCGCGTGGCCGCGACGGGGTCGTCCGACGGCGTCAGCACGCGGCGGCCGGTGGCCAGCTGCTGTTGCACGTGCAGCAGGTTGGACTGCTGGCTGTTCATCGAGGACAGGCCCTGGTGATACAGGGTGGAGGTTGCGACGCGCATGGCGTGATTCCTTCTTTTCCGGTGTTGTCAGGGATGTCCGCGATCAGCCGATGCTGACCAGCGTGTCGAAGATCGTACTGGCCGCCTGGATGACCTTGGCGTTGGCCTGGTACAGCTGCTGGAACTTCAGCAGGTTCACGGTTTCCTCGTCCATGTTCACGCCCGACACCGACTGCTGGGCCGTGTAGATCTGGTCCGTGATGCTGTCCTGCGATGCCGACGCGATGTCGGTCGACTTGGCCTTGCTGCCCACGTCGTTGACCAGCTGGGCATACGCGTCGTTGAAGCTCGACGTGCCGTTGATGGTCTTGGCGGTCTGCAGCTTGGCCAGCTTGAGCATGTTGCCGTTGTCGGCCACCGCGCCCGTGTTGTTCGACAGCGTGAACTGGTCGCCATTCTTGGGCGTGCCGTTCAGGCTGAACGTCATGTTGTTGATCGTGATATCCGTACCCGTGGCCGTGGTGGTCACGGTGGGCGCCGGGGCCAGCGGATTGCCGGTGACGGAATCCACGATCACGTAGGCGCCACCGGTGTACGTAACCTTGACCGGATTGGTCAGCAGCGAGTAACCCGGGGTCACGTTGGACAGCGACGCCTTCACCGTGCCGGTATTCTGCGTGCTGGCATCCACGCGTGCCGGCGATGCCGCGGCAATCTTGGCCGGATCGGTAATCAGCGCGTTGAAGCTCGACGCAACGTTGCGCGTCGGCTGGATCTCGAACGAGTCGTTCGGATTCATCGGCGCGCTCAGCGTGATGTTCATGCCGTCCGCGGTAAAGGTCGGGAGCGCCGGCCCCGGGAAGCTCTGCACCACCACGTTGTCGGTCTTGCGCGTCAGCGAGTATTGGCCGCCCACGAAACTCAGCGTGTAGTCGCTGGTGGTCAGGTTGCTGGCGTTGCTGATCGTCGCCGTCACCACCGAAGTGGACGTGTTGTTGTTGTTCGCGTACACCACCGGCGAACCCATGGCAAACATGTCGGTGCCGATGGCGCCGTTCAGATCGATACCGAGCTTGTGCTGGGCATTGAACGTCTGGCCGATGGCCAGCGAGATGCGGCCGATGGCGCTTTGCGCCGTGTCCAGCGTCTCGCTGCGGAAGCGCATCAGGCCGCCGATGGAGCCGCCGGTGACCGCGCCGGGTTCGGCCTCGATCGCATTCGACGTGCCCGGAATCGTGTAGGCGATGACCGTGCGGCTGGGGTCGGCTGCCGAAGCCACGGCCTTGATGTCGTACGAATCGCTGCCCATCACCAGCGGCTGGCCATTGCCCACGAACACGTTGTACGTGCCGCCGTCCTGCACCACCACCTTGGCGCCCACCAGTTCGGTCAGCTTGGCCACGGCCTGGTCGCGCTGGTCGAGCAGGTCGTTGGGGGGCTGGCCGCCGGCGGAGGCGGTCATGCGGGTGATTTCCTTGTTCAGGCTGGCGATCTGCTTGGTGTAGTCATTGACCTGCGTAACCGACGACTGCAGCTGGGTATTGATGCCGTCCTGCAACTGCTTGAAGTAGTCGCTCGACGACTTGATCTGGCCGGCCAGTGCCTGCGCCGACGAGATCAGGCCCTGGCGCGTGGCCGGGTCCGACGGCGTGTCCGACACGGCCTGCACGGCCGCGAAGAACTTCTGCATCAGCGGCGCCAGGCCACCCTTTTCGTCTGCCAGCAGGTTGTCGATCTGGCGGATCTGGTCGGAATACGTCGACAGGTCGTGACTGGCCGACGTGGCGCCACGCAGCTGGCCGGTCAGGAAGCTGTCGTACACGCGCTGCACGGTGACCGTGTTCGCGCCCATGCCGTAGAAGCCCGAACCAGTGGCCTGGCCGCCGGCCGACGCAATGATCGTGTTCTGGCGCGTATAGCCCGCGGTGGCCGCGTTGCTGAAGTTGTGGCCGACCGTGGTAAGCCCGTTCTGGGCGACGTTCAGGCCCGACAGACCGATATTAAACAGAGACATGTTTGTCTGACTCCGGATCGAATGGCTAGCCAGCGGCGAACGGCCGACGGCGGTGGATGTGTTGGTTATCGGCGGAAATGCGGCGCGACTTTAGCGGCGCAATGCCTTGGAATACCCGGCATTTGTGAGCGATCACTCTCATCGAAATGCAATGCAGAAGCGCAAACAGCGCGACCGCTACACGGTCACGCTGGATGGGGAACGGGGCGGCGACGTATGTTGCTGTCATCACCGCCGGCGGCGTCAGGTCGAGACTTTCTTCATGATCCGCACGAGCTTCTCGCCGTAGGCCGGATCGGTGGCATACCCGGCGCGTTGCAGGCCATGGGCAGCTTCCTCGGCGTTCGAGGCGGTCACCACGCCCGCATAGCGCGGGTTGTTGCTGATCAGCTTCGCGTAATCGTTGCAGGCTTCCTCATACGAGCCGTAGGCGCGGAATTTCGCGCGCACCTTCTGCGGCTGGCCGTCCACGTACTCGGTGGTCAGGATCTCGGTGGTCGGTCCCTTCCAGTTGGCGCCTGCCTTGATGCCGAATACGTTGAAGGTGCTCGAACCATCGGGATTGCGGATCTCCCGGCGGCCCCAGCCCGACTCCAGCGCGGCCTGGCCCACGATCAGCTTGGCCGGCACGCCCGAGGCGCGCGACGCCGCCATGGCCGGCTCGGCCATGCGGTTGACGAAGTTGCTGATGTGCTCCGGCGAATCGTCCGGCAACTGGCCCAGCTGCGCCTGGCCATTGCCTTGCCAGTCGGCCTGGTTCTGGTATTGGCGCAAACCGGCGGTCGGGTTCCACGCCGCGCCCGGCAGCGTGGTGCCGACTGGCGGCGGACCATCGGCGTCGGTGGCGCCGCGGCTATCGAGCATCTGCGCCATTTGCGCGTCGCGCACGCTCGCGCCCGTGATCCCGCCGGCGCCATTCATGCCGGCCGGCAGTGGCGTGCCGGTGGCGCGTGCCAGCTGGCGAATCATGACATCGGCCAAGCCGATGCCGCGCGACGACAACTGCTGGGACATCTGCTGGTCCATCATCGACATGTAGAGCTTGGTCTGCTCGTTGTCGAAAAGGCCGTCGGACGGCGTGGCGTCGCGCATGCTCTTGAGCACCATCTGCGTGAACACCGCCTCGAACTGCTTGGCAGCGGCCTGCAGCGTCGTCGCGTTGTTGCCGGCGCGGGCCTGGTTCTTGAGCGACTCGAATCCCTGCGTATCCAGGGCAAACCGCTGCGAGATATCGGCCTGGCCGCCAAGCGTGGTACCCGCCGACATCAGATGATCTCCAGTTCGGCGCGCAGCGCGCCGGCGGAGCGCATGGCCTCCAGGATGGTCTGCAGGTCGGCCGGCGTGGCGCCCAGCGCGTTCAGGCCCTTGACCACGGCGGCCAGTGACGCACCCGCCTTGACGATCTGCAGCGAACCGCCGTCACGCTTGAGGTCGATCTGCGACACCGGCGCCACCACGGTCTGGCCCTGGCTGAACGGAGCCGGCTGGCTGATCACCGGCTGCGTATTGATGACCACCGACAGGTTGCCGTGAGCAATCGCGCAGTCTTCCACGGTGACCGCCTGGTTCATCACGATCGAGCCAGTCCGCGCGTTCAGGATGACCTTGGCGGCGGCCTTGGCCGGCGTCACATCGATACTCTCGATACGGGCCATGAAGCCCACGCGTGCGGTCGGCGTCTGCGGCATGCGAACCTGTACCACGCGGCCGTCCATCGCGGCGGCGGTGCCCGGGCCCATGTTGCGGTTGATCGCCTCGACCACGCGTTCGGCCGTGCCGAAGTCCGTGTCCTTCAGCTCCAGGTTCGTGAAGCCGTTTTCGGGCTGGAACGACGCCACGGCGCGTTCGACGATCGCGCCGTTGGCGATGCGGCCCACGGCCAGCTGGTTGATCTGCACCTTGCTGCCGTTGGCCGACGCGCCCGCGCCGCCCACCAGCATGTTGCCCTGGGCGATGGCGTAGACCTGGCCGTCGGCGCCCTTGAGCGGCGTCATCAGCAGCGTGCCGCCGCGCAGGCTCTTGGCGTTACCCATCGACGACACCACGATGTCGAGCTGGCTGCCCGGCTGGGCATAGGCCGGCAACGTGGCGGTGACCATCACGGCAGCCACGTTCTTGAGCTGCATGTTCTTGCCGGCGGGCAGCGTAATGCCCAGCTGCGACAGCATGTTGCTCAAGCTTTGCGTGGTGAACGGCGTCTGCATGGTCTGGTCGCCGGTATTGTCCAGGCCCACGACCAGGCCGTAGCCCACCAGCGGGTTGTCGCGCACGCCCTGGAACGTCGCCAGGTTCTTCAGGCGTTCCGCATGCGCGGCGCCGGCGCCCAGACCCAGTACGAGCAGGAGCAGCAGGCAGGCAAAAGATACCGCGCGACCTGAGCGGGAAAGACGGCCGGGCGGGTTGCCAAAATACGAGCCTGGCTTGTGGAAAGGCATCGGAGGCAGAAACATGGCGGGATCAGTACGGTAAGACATTGAGGAAGAAACGCTGCAGCCAGCCCATGTTCTGCGCCTCGTCGATATACCCCTTCGCGGTGTATTCGATGCGCGCATCCGCCACCTGGGTGGACGGTACTGCGTTGTCGCCGGTAATCGTGCGCGGATTGACCACGCCCGAGAAACGAATGAACTCGGCGCCCTGGTTGATCGCCATCTGCTTCTCGCCGGACACCACCAGATTGCTGTTGGGCAGCACCTCGATCACCGTCACGGTGATCGTGCCGTTGAAGGTGTTGGCGGCACTGGCGCCGCCCCCGGCCTTCAGCGAGTTGGCACCGTTGATGTCGGCGTTCTGGCTGGTGCTGAACAGGCCGCTCAGGGCACGCGGTACCGCATTGAACGCCAGCGCGGTGCTGCCGGTGCGGTTGGCGTTGGTGGCAGAGTTCTTGCTCGCGTTGACGTTCTCGCTGATCACGATGGTGAGAATGTCGCCAACATTACGCGGCCGCCGATCCTCGAACAGCGGATTTCCCGCGTACGAGGATGCGTAGATCGAGCCCGTGGCAGGGGCCATCGCGCGCGGCTCGGCGCGTGCGGTGGTGGGCATCTGCACAAGCGGCTCCCTGGGCATCATCGCGCAGCCGCCGCTTGCCAGCGCGGCCAGGCCGACGATGGCACGAACGACGAGTGGGCTGATGCGATACTGCGTGGCGGCCATGATCATTCCCGTTCTTAGCCCATCTGGCTCAGACGCTGCAGCATCTGGTCCGAGGTCTGTACCGCCTTGCTGTTGATTTCGTAAGCGCGCTGGGTCTGGATCATGCTGACCAGCTCTTCCACCACGTTCACGTTCGAAGCTTCGACGTAGTTGTTCTGCAGCGTGCCGGCGCCATTCAGGCCAGGCACCGACGTGTTCGGCGCGCCGGAGGCATCGGTCTGCACGTACAGGTTTTCACCCAGGCTTTCCAGGCCGGCCGGGTTCGGGAACGTGGCGACCTGGATCTGGCCCACCGTCGCGGCGTTGGTCGAGCCCGGCTGCATCACGGTCACCGTGCCGTCGCGTGCGATGTTCACCGACGTGTAGTTGGCCGGCAGCGTGATGGCCGGGTTCAGCACAAAGCCGCTGGACGTCACCAGCTGGCCGTTCGGATCCACCTGGAACGAGCCGTCGCGCGTGTACGAGGTGGTGCCGTCCGGCATCGTCACCTGGAAGAAGCCCTGGCCGATGATGGCCACGTCGCGCGAATTGCCCGTTTGCGTCGGGTTGCCTTGCGTGTGGATGCGTTCCGTGGCCACGGGGCGCACGCCGGTACCCAGCTGCATGCCCGACGGCAGCACGGTCTGGTCCGACGACAGCGCGCCCGGCTGGCGGATCGTCTGGTACATCAGTTCCTCGAAGACCGCGCGGCTGCGCTTGAAGCCCGTGGTCGACACGTTGGCCAGGTTGTTCGAGATCACGTCCATCTGCGTCTGCTGCGCATCGAGGCCGGTCTTGGCGATCCAGAGAGAGCGAATCATGGAGTTGTCCTGGTTCGAGAGTTCGTTATGCGTGCGACGGGTGCCGCGCGCGTCATCAGTTGTTCGACAGCAGCGAATTGGCCCGCTGGTCGTTGGTATCGGTGCCCGAGATCATCTTCATCTGCATCTCGAAGCGGCGCGCGTTGGCGATCATGTCCACCATGGCCTCCACCGGATTGACGTTGCTGCCTTCGATCGCGCCGGCAATCACGCGCACGTTGGGGTCCTGCTGCAGCGCGTCCACGCCGGGACGCAGGCGGAAGTAGCCGTCGTCGCCGCGCGCCAGCCCTTCGGGCGGTGGCGTGACCACGCGCAGCTTGCCCACCTGGGCCAGGCCGTTGGCAGCCTCGCCCGGCCCGCGCGCCACGATGCTGCCATCGGTACCGATCGACACCGTCGAGCCGGGCGGCACGGCAATCGGGCCGCCGTCGCCCAGCACGGGCCGGCCGGCCGACGTCTGGAGCTGGCCGTCGGCCGACACCTGCAGCGAACCCGCGCGGGTGTAGGCCTCGGAACCGTCAGGCATCTGCACCGCCAGCCAGCCATTGCCCTGCAGCGCCACGTCGAGATTGCGGCCGGTGTAGGTCAGCGGGCCGGCCCTCATGTCGGCGCCGGGCGTGGACGCAAGCGTGAACGCCCGCGTCTGCATTTCCTGGCCCTGCACCGGGACGGCCCGGTACAGGTTCACCTGCGCCTTGAAGGCGGGCGTCGAGGCGTTGGCCAGGTTGTTCGATACCGCGGCCTGCTGGTCGAGTATCTGCTTGGCGCCCGACAGGGCGGTGTAGAGCATGCGGTCCATGGCGAGTGCTTCTGGCTAGGCGTCGATCAGATGTTCACCAGGGTCTGCAGGACGGTGTCCTGTGCCTTGATGGTCTGTGCGTTGGCCTGGTAGTTGCGCTGGGCCACGATCAGGTTCACCAGCTGGCCGGACAGGTCGACGTTCGACTCTTCCACGGCGTTCGACTTCAGCGTACCCATCGCGCCGCCTGCCGTCCCCAGCAGTTCCTGGCCCGACGCGCCGGTGGCCGACCACACGTTGTCGCCTTCCGGCTTCAGGCCTTCGACGTTGCCGAACGATGCCATGGCGATCTGGCCCAGCGACTGGGTCTTCTCGTTCGAGTACGAGCCCAGGATCGTGCCGTCTTCCTGCACCGAGAAGCCCAGCAGCGCGCCGGACGCATAACCGTCCTGCACGATCTTCTTCGGGTCGTTGTCCGAACCGAACTGCGTCGAGCCGGTCAGGTCCAGCGTGGCCGACATCGCGGCAGCGCCGTTCTTGGGCGGCAGGGTAACGGTAGCCAGCGCGGCCGGCGTGACCATCTTGCCGCTGTTGTCGAATTCGACCGGAATGGCCGCGGGCGCGGCCGGCGTGGGGTTGCCCACGGGCGTGCCGTCCGGCAACGTCAGGTACATGTTCCAGATCGTGCCCTGGGTGTTCGGGGCGGCCGGCGTGGTGTTCGTCTTGGCGAAGTACGCGGTCAGCTGCTGCTTGTTGCCCAGCGAGTCGTACACCGTGATCGACGTGCTGTAGTTGAACATCGACGAGGTCGGCGGGTTGCCCGCGCTCGACGTAAACGCCGGGTTGGTCGGCAGCGTGCTGCGCGAATCGAGCTGGAACTGGGCCTGGATCTTGGTCGTCGGCTGCGGGTTCATCTGCGCGTTGCTGATGACGATCGGTTGCGGTGCCACGCCGCCGGCGGTGGTGCCTGCCGGGTAGCCCGTCACCTGCAGGCCCGTGGCGTTCACCAGGCGGCCGTCGTCCAGGCGGTTCAGCTGGCCGTTACGCGAGTAGAACACCGAGCCGTCGGTGTTCGTCAGGCGGAAGAAGCCGTTGCCGTTGCTGATGGCCACGTCGAGGTTGCGGCCCGACGTCGAGATGTTGCCGTTGGTGAACGACTGCACGACGGCGTTCACGCGCGTGCCCAGGCCGATCTTCGAGCCTGCATACACGTCCGCGAACTGTGCCGTCGATTGCTTGAAACCAACGGTGTTCGCGTTGGCGATGTTGTTACCGATCACGTCCAGGTTGGACGCCGCGGCGTTGAGGCCGCTTACCCCTTGACCAAAACCCATGATGTTTCCCCTAAGTAGGCTGTCGTTCGTGAAATGCCCGCGCGTATGCCCGGACCGGGTGAATCGTTATCAGGAAATGCGGCGCACGTCGTCGACGTTGGCCTTCTTGCCGTCGCCCAGTTCCACCAGCACGCCCGAGCTGTCGCCGCTGATGGCCTGCACCTTGCCGTAGACCAGCGCGACCGGCGCCACGTCCTTGCCGTTGGCGGTGGCGGCCACCTTGAAGGTGTAGTCGCCGTTTTCCACGGCGTTGCCCTGGTCGTTCTTGCCGTCCCAGGCGATGTCGTGCACGCCGGCGGTCTGGCCCTTCATGTCGATGTTGCGCACCACGTTGCCGTTCTTGTCCAGCACCTGCACGGTGACGGCATCGGCCGTCGACGGAATGTCCACGCCGATCTTGCCGACGGCGCCGTCGGCCACGCTCACGGTGGAGCCCGGCACCATCACGGTCTTGCCGATCAGGCTGGCGGAATCCATGGCGCGGCTGGCGGCGGTCTGCGTCAGCAGCTGCGTCATGGTTTCGTTCATGGTCTGCAGGCCGCTCACGGTGCTGATCTGCGCCAGTTGCGACGTCAGCTGCGCGTTGTCCATCGGATTGAGCGGATCCTGGTTGTTCATCTGCGTGACCAGCATCTTCAGGAAGTTGCTTTGCAGGTCGGCGGCGCTGGCGCTGCCGCTTTGCAGGGCCTGGTTCACGCCCGAGTTGGAGGTGCTGTTGCCTACGGTGGAAGTTGCCATGGTTGTGCGGTTTATTCCGGAAGAGATTTCGATCGGGACTTGCTGCCGTTACTGACCGATGGTCAGCGTCTTGAGCATCATGTTCTTGGCGGTGTTGAGCACCTCCACGTTGGCCTGGTAAGAACGCGACGCCGAGATCATGTTGACCATCTCTTCCACCGGGTTCACGTTGGGCATCGTCACGTAGCCGTTGGCGTCAGCCAGCGGATGCGTGGGGTTGTGGATCATCCGCGCGGGCGCGGAATCCTCCATCACGCCGGCCACCTGCACCCCGCCCACGTCGGACTGCCCGGGCGTGGGCGCCATCTCGAAGATGACCTGCTTGGCGCGGTACGGCTGGCCGTTCGGCGCCACGGCGCTGTCGGCGTTGGCCAGGTTCGACGCCGTCACGTTCATGCGCTGCGACTGCGCGGCCATGGCCGAGCCGGCCACGTCGAAAATGTTCATGGAAGCCATGGTGTCTCCTTCCTTACTGCTGGATCGCGGACAGCATCGTCTTGATCTTCGAGCTCATCACGGTGAGGCCCGCTTCGTAGTGCACCGTGTTGTCGGCAAACGCCACGCGCTCGGTATCCATTTCCACGGTGTTGCCGTCGATGCTCGACTGCAGCGGAATGCGGTACTGCAGGTCGCGGTCGCTCGTGCTCATGGCCGGCGCCTGGGCGGGCAGATGACGCGCGGACGTAGTCGACAGCGACACGCCGTCGCGCTGCTGGTTGCCGCGCTCCACCGACTGGGCCAGCGTGCTGGCGAAGTCGAAATCGCGCGCCTTGTAGCCCGGCGTATCCGCATGGGCGATGTTGGAGGCAATGACCCCTTGCCGCTGGGTCCGCAGGCTCAGTGCTTCCTGCTGGAAGCGGAACGCCGCATCGAGTCTGTCCATGATGTCTGCCTTTCCTGCAATGGCTTCATTTCGGGGAGAGAGCTGCCGTAGACCTGGGTATACCTGCTGGTTACCGCCGGCCGGGCTTCTTCAGGGTTGCCATCTTAGGGGCCGGGTTGTCACGCCAATCGTCTGAATAGGGCCGAGAAACCTGTGCATTTCCGGTTCGGCTTCCCGCGCGAGGCTGCCTACAATGGGTCCCACTGACTGGCATGGCCGGACGCCGCATCGCGGTGCCAGGCGGCGCCACGCAAGGCGCCCCGGTCAGCGCGCGGCGAGGCTTTCATTCACGGTGGGCAGGCGGCGCGCGACGTTTACAGATGTTCAACTGTTGTGCGACGGCATCGCACGCCTGACGGGTATACGACGCCCCGGCCACCGCTGCCGTCTACATCCTTGCTGGGATGCCCTATGAATTTCCATCGACAGGCCGTCACGCTGATGGCACTGGCCAGCATTGCGCTGGCGGGCCCGGTACTGGCCGCCGCACAGGCCACGCCGGTCGCGCCGCCGGGCGCCGCCCAGGCGCAGGCCGCCCGCAATCCTTTTGCCAACGACGACCCGGCCCGGGTTGCCGTCGAACAGTTCCTGCTGCGCCAGTCCGCCGGGCTGCCGGGCAAGGTCAGCGTGCAGGTGGTGCCGCCCTCGGGCGGCCGCGCGCCCGAATGCGTGGACCCCGAACCGTTCCTCCCCGCCGGTGCCGCGCCGTATGGGCGCGTCAACGTGGGGCTGCGCTGCGGCGGCGAACGCCCATGGACGCGCTATATGCAGGCCCGTGTGTCAGTGCTGACTGACTACTACGTGGCCGCGCGCGCCATGGGCCCGGGCGAAACCGTGACCGTGGCGGACCTTGAATTGCGTCAGGGCGACCTGGGCGCACTGCCGCGTGCGGTGGTGACGGATGCGTCGCAACTGGAAGGGTCGGTCGTGGCCAACCGCATCGCTGCCGGCTCGCCGATGCGCACCGACCTGATTCGGAAGCCGATCGCCGTGAAGTCCGGACAGACCGTCAACGTGACCGTGATGGGCGATTCGTTCCAGCTGTCGAGCGAAGGCAAGGTGCTGACCGACGCCGCCACGGGAAACCCGGTGCAGGTGCGTCTGCGCAACGGCCAGGTGGTCAGCGGCGTGGTCCGCAGCGGCGACACGGTCGTGCTGCAGCAGTAGGCCATAAAGCATCACATACGTCACTTTTTCTAGGTTTTCGCAGTAACGGGAAGTTAGTCATCACACGGGCTGGGATCCCCGAAACAGCAGGAAGCAGACAGCCGTATCCACTGGCGCAGGCGGACCGTGCGAGAATGCGGGCCACCTGCTCCGAGGTCGACCCGAAAACCGGCGAATCCGCCGGCAGACAGCCTAAAGTTTCCGGTGGCCAGGTCGATAACTCAGAGGAACCCAGCAAGGATTTCACCGTGAAGATCAACAACTCCACTCCGTCCCGGCCCGCCGACACTGCGGCTACCGAAGGCAACGCCCGTGCGGGCGCCAACGGTGCCACGTCTACGGACCCCTCCGCCCTGACCGGCGTGCGCGTCAGCCCCCTGGCCGCACAGGTGCGCGACATCGGTGCGCGCCTGATGCAGGACAGCGATAGCGACATCGACGCTGCCAAGGTTGCGGAAGTCCGTCAGGCCATTGCGGAAGGCCGGATCAAGATCGATCCAAGCAAGATCGCCGATGGCCTGCTCGCCTCTTTGCATGAGCTGAGCCAGGGCGGTAGCCAATCCTGAACCTGACATGAGCCAAGCTGCACTGATCCAGTCCCTTTCGGTTGAAGCCAACGCCATCGCCGCTTTCGGGCGCGCCCTATCTGAAGAGCGCGACGCCATCAAGCGGCAGGATTTCCAGGCACTGAGCGAACTGCTCAACAAGAAGGTGGAACTGGCTCAGGCGCTGACCCGCGCCTCGGCCTCCCGCGAGGCGCAGATGATCGCGCTTGGCCTGCGTGTCGGCGACGGCGGCCTGCTGGTGGGGCGCGAAGTCGAACCGGCCGTCACCGAGGCATGGCGCAAGGTGGTGTTCTTCGCCCACAAGGCCAACGACGCCAACGAGCTGAATGGCGCCATCGTCAACGCCCATTTGGAATTCACGCAGGAAGCCATCCAGGTGCTGCGCCAGGGCGGCATGGGACCGAACGAGATGTACGGCCGCGATGGCAAGGCACAGGCGGCCGCCAGCGGCGTGAGCCTGGCGGCAGGCTGAAGCGCCACCTCGCGCCGTCGGCGCGTCAGAGCCTGCCTACGTCAGGCTCGGCCATTGCCTGATCGCAAACGACAGGCATCCTCCCTACATTGACATTGAGCCACCCGCTGTTGCCTGCCCGGCGCAGCGGCGTGACGTCCGGTAACCAAAAGAATCTCCGGAGGTACAGCCATGTCATTCCTGCTCTATGTAATCGGTCTCGTGGTGCTCGTGGGCGGCATCGCCTGGGGGCTATCCGTGGCCGGCGTCGCGCATGTCTATATCGGCATCGCCTGCGTGATCGTGCTCGGCATCGGCATCATGATGGCGGTGTCGCGTACCCGCGCCAAAGATCCGTCATGATTGCCGCGGCTGGCCGACACCGCCGTGGATCTCGAACGCACAACGCCGGGTCTGGCCCGGCCCGCCCACCCGCAGAATGTAAACATTGCGGAACATGGGCCTCGCTCTATACACTCGAAGCGTTCAGATCTCCGCACGGTGATCGCCGCCATGTTCGAGGCACTGCGAAAAACAACCAGCGCGCTGCTAGACCCCGACCGACGATTCCGGCAGGCCCGCATCTTCCACGCCACGCGTGTGGCGCTGGCCCTGCTGGTATCGATTGCGCTCACCACCGGCATCAACATCCCCCACGGCGAATGGGCCACCATTACCGTGCTGGTGGTCATCGGCGGGCTGCAGCACCACGGCAATATCCGCCGCCGGGCCGCCGAGCGCGGCGCCGGTACCCTGATCGGCGCATTGATCGGGCTATTCCTGATCATCCAGGAAACCTACTTCGGCATCCCGACACTGACCTGGGGCCTGATGGCCGTCATCTGCGGCTACTGCGCCTACCACGCCGTAGGCAAGGGTGGATACATCGCCCTGCTGACGGCGGTGACGGTGGTCATCACGGCAGGCCACGGCAACCAGGATGTCTATGACGCGCTGTGGCGCACCGTGGATGTCCTGATCGGCACCGCCATCGCACTGGTCTTCTCGTTCGCATTTCCGGCGTATGCGTCATATTCCTGGCGATTCAAGCTGGCCAGCCTGCTGCGCGCCTGCGCCGCCGTGCATGCCAAGATCGAGCGCGGCGAGCGCGACGAGAAGGAACGGCAGCAGGACATGATGAAGCTGTCTGGCCTCCTGGTGCAGATGCGCAGCCTGATTCCATCGGTGTCGAAGGAAACCCGGGTGCCGACGGCCGACCTGGAAGAGGTTCAGCACAGCGCCCGGGTCTGCATCAGCGCCCTGGAGATGCTGGCCGCCATCGATCCCGACGCCACCGAAGAAACCAGCGGCGAGCGCAATATCCGCGACCTGCTGCTGGAGATGGCGGCCGCGCTGGAAGCTGCGGACGAGACGATGGTGCACCAGCACGCCTCGCTGCCGTCGCCGCACCCCGACGATCCTTCGATCGGACACAGCTCCCATGCTTTTCTGACGCTGCAGCTTTCGGCCGAACTGGCTCACCTGCGCGATCACCTGTCGACGATGGCGGCGCAAACCCGGTTTCCGTACGGACGCCGCTGAACGGGCGCCGCCTCTCCTGGTGGCGCCGTGTCAGACAACATCCCCTTGCCTTGCGCGCCGCCCTCGGCCACATTGAGGGCACCCCGTCCCGGTGTGCCGCCATGCAACTCCTCGACGCCCGCATCCGCCTGGTGCTTCGGCAGCCCTGGCGTTTCCTGCTCGATGCGCTGGTCCACTTTCGCGCCAACCAGGGCCTGTTGCTGGCTGGCGCCGTGGCTTACTACGCGCTGCTGTCCATCGTGCCGCTGCTGATCCTGATGCTTATCGGGCTGTCGCAGCTGGTTGACCCTGTCGAACTGCTGGAAACCGTGGAACGCTATCTCGAATGGCTGTTGCCCGGGCAATCGCACGCGCTGGTCACGGAACTGGCCCGGTTTCTTAACAATCGCGGCGTTATCGGGTGGGTGCTGGCGATCACGATGGTTTTCTTCAGTTCGCTGGCGTTCACGGTGCTGGAAAACGCGATGTCGGTGATCTTCATCCATCGCGTGGCCATCCGGCGGCGCCATTTCCTGGTGTCCGCGATCCTGCCCTACTGCTACATCCTCGTGCTCAGCGTGGGGCTGCTGATCGTGACCGTGGTGGCGGGGGGCCTGCAGACCATCGGGGAACGGCATCTGGAGGTGCTGGGCCACGACTGGTCGCTGGGCCGCCTGTCCGGCTGGCTGCTATATGGGCTGGGCTTCGTGGGCGAGATCCTGCTGCTGACGTCGATCTACCTGGTGATGCCGGTCGGTCGGCTATCGGTGCGGCATGCGCTGGTCGGCGCGGTCTTTGCCGCCGTCCTCTGGGAAATCTCGCGCCATGTGCTGGTCTGGTACTTTTCGACACTTTCCCAGGTCGGCAAGGTCTATGGGTCGTTGACCACGGCCATCGTGGTGCTGCTGAGCCTGGAGATCGCCGCCACGCTGCTGCTGTTCGGCGCGCAGATCATCGCCGACTTCGAGCGCGGCGGCGAGGCAACGCCGGTGGCAACCGATGGCGAAACCTTTCGCACGTGATCGCCACGCGCGAAAGTTGACAAAGGATCACACGACCCTCCGAAATACCCGAGCACCTTACTCGAACTCTTCTATAAGACATAAGAATCAGGAATTTTGCAGGTTCCTGATTCCGACCTAAATTGATGAACTTGCGTGCCAATGCGCGCCGAAGCCGGCCAGATGCGCAAATCGGCGATGAATGCCGCTGCATACAGCACACAAATTTCACATGAAGGAGCGTACCTCCGCCATGCAAAATCAGGCAAAATTCGAATCTTGCCCCGCACCGCGACCCGGGCGTGGCATTTCCCAACCCGAATTTGATGCGAGATAAGCGATGAGTAACCAGCAGCCCACCATCATCTACACCCTAACCGACGAAGCTCCGCTGCTGGCGACCAGTGCCTTCCTGCCTATCATTCGCACGTTCACCGGCCCGGCCGGCGTCAACGTGGTAACCAGCGACATCTCGGTGGCTGGCCGTATCCTGGGCGAATTCCCCGAATACCTGACCGAGGAACAGCGCGTGCCGGACAACCTGGCCGAGCTGGGCCGTCTGACGCAGGACCCGGACACCAACATCATCAAGCTGCCGAACATCAGTGCGTCGGTGTTCCAGCTGGTCAGCGCGATCAAGGAACTGCAGTCCAAGGGTTACAAGATTCCCGACTTCCCGGAAGATCCGAAGACCGACGAAGAGAAGGCCATCCAGAAACGCTACTCGAAGTGCCTGGGCAGCGCCGTGAACCCGGTTCTGCGCGAAGGCAATTCCGATCGCCGCGCCCCGGCCGCCGTCAAGAATTACGCCCGCAAGCACCCGCACAGCATGGGCGAGTGGAGCATGGCTTCGCGCACGCACGTGGCCCACATGAAGCATGGCGACTTCTACCACGGCGAAAAGTCGATCACGCTCGACCGCGCGCGTGAAGTCCGCATGGAACTGGTGACCAAGAGCGGCAAGACCGTGGTCCTGAAGCCGAAGGTCGCGCTGCAGGACGGCGAGGTCGTCGACAGCATGTTCATGAGCAAGAAGGCCCTGCTGGCCTTCTACGAAGACCAGATGGAAGACGCGCGCAAGACCGGCGTCATGCTGAGCCTGCACGTCAAGGCCACCATGATGAAGGTGTCGCACCCGATCGTGTTCGGCCACGCCGTCAAGGTCTTCTACAAGGACGCCTTCGCCAAGCACCAGAAACTGTTCGACGAACTGGGCGTGAACGTCAACAACGGCCTGGTGGACCTGTACACCAAGATCGAGGCGCTGCCCGAGTCGAAGAAGGAAGAAGTCATCCGCGACATGCACGCCTGCCACGAACATCGTCCGGAGCTGGCGATGGTGGATTCGGCCAAGGGCATCTCGAACCTGCACGCGCCGAACGACGTGATCGTCGACGCGTCGATGCCCGCCATGATCCGTATCGGCGGCAAGATGTGGGGCGCCGACGGCCGCACCAAGGACACCAAGTGCCTGATCCCGGAATCGACGTTCGCCCGCATCTATCAGGAAATCATCAACTTCTGCAAGACCAACGGCGCATTCGACCCGGTGACCATGGGTACGGTGCCGAACGTCGGCCTGATGGCGCAGAAGGCTGAAGAGTACGGTTCGCACGACAAGACGTTCGAGATTCCCGAAGACGGCGAAGCCCGCATCGTCGACAACGCCACCGGCGAAGTGCTCACGGCGCTGACGCAGCAGGTCGAGCAGGGCGACATCTGGCGCATGTGCCAGGTCAAGGACGCGCCGATCCGCGACTGGGTGAAGCTGGCCGTCACGCGCGCCCGCAACTCGGGCATGCCGGCCGTGTTCTGGCTGGACCCGTACCGTCCGCACGAGGCCGAGCTGATCAAGAAGGTGGAAACCTACCTGAAGGATTACGACACCAAGGGCCTGGACATCCAGATCATGTCGCAGGTGCGTGCCATGCGTTACACGCTGGAACGCGTGATCCGCGGCCTGGACACCATCTCGGTGACCGGCAACATCCTGCGCGACTACCTGACCGACCTGTTCCCGATCATGGAACTGGGCACCAGCGCCAAGATGCTGTCGATCGTGCCGCTGATGGCCGGTGGCGGCATGTACGAAACGGGCGCGGGCGGTTCGGCACCGAAGCACGTGCAGCAGCTGGTGGAAGAAAACCATCTGCGCTGGGATTCGCTCGGCGAATTCCTGGCCCTGGCCGTATCGCTGGAAGAGCTCGGCATCAAGTCGGGCAACAACCGCGCCAAGCTGCTGGCCAAGACGCTGGACGCCGCAACCGGCAAGCTGCTGGACAACGCCAAGAGCCCGTCGCCGAAGACCGGCCAGCTCGACAACCGCGGCAGCCAGTTCTACCTGGCCATGTACTGGGCCCAGGAACTGGCCGCGCAAACGGAAGACGCCGACCTGGCGAAGACGTTCGCGCCGCTGGCCAAGACGCTGACGGAAAACGAGAAGACCATCATCGGCGAACTGGGCGACGTACAGGGCAAGCCGGTGGATATCGGCGGCTACTACAAGCCGGACGAAGCCAAGCTCGAAGCCATCATGCGCCCGAGCAAGACGCTGAACGCAGCACTGGAAGCGGTCAAGGGCTAAGCCTGATCCGACCCACCGTCATGCGGGCTGCCCGGCAGGCGCACGACGGAGAAGCACCCAACGAAACGCCCCGTGGCAGAAATGCCCCGGGGCGTTTTTTCTGGCTTGACCACGCCGCCGAACGGCATCACGGCTGCATGGCCCAGGCTGCGCGCGTCAGCCGGTAGAGCACATGCCGTTCCAGCCGATGGCCGGGCGGCAGCGCGGGATGATCGAAATCGCCGGCGGCGTCATGGTGCATGCCCAGCCGCTGCATCACGCGTTCGGACCGCCGGTTGATCGCCGCCGTGAACGATACGATCTCGTCGAGATGCAGGACATCGAATCCATAGGCCAGCGATGCCCGGGCCGCTTCCTGGGCATAGCCTTGCCCCCAATTGTCATGGCTCAGACGCCAGCCGATCTCCACGCAGGGGCCGAAGGGTGTCTGCCATGCCGGGATGCTGAGTCCCGTAAAGCCGATGAACGTGGCGGCCCCCGACGCTTCCTTCCGCACCACCGCCCACAGGCCGAAGCCATGCTGCGCGTGATGGGCCACGATGCGGTCGAACAGCGCATCGCTCTGCACATCGGTCAACGTGGATGGAAAGCATGCCATGACGCGTGGATCGGCATTCATGGCGCGAAACGGCGCACGGTCTGCCTCGCACCAGGCCCGCAGCTGCAGCCGCGCCGTCGGCGCGGGCGAATGCACGGTCATCGGGAATGTACCTTGAAGGCGTTGTCCTGCGTGGTCATGGCTGGATCGGGTGACAGCCGAGTGACGGGAGGCGGCTATGATGGCACGAACACCGACACGAACACCAACACCGACACGAGTAGGAAAGGAGACACCCATGCTGGAACTGCGCCCCACGTGCGAACACTGCAACACTGCCCTGCCGCCGGCCTCCACGCTGGCCCGCATCTGCAGTTTCGAATGCACGTTCTGCGCCGATTGCGTGGACAACGTGCTCGACAACGTCTGCCCTAACTGCGGCGGCGGCTTTACGGCGCGACCCATCCGCCCGTCGCGCGACTGGAAGAATGGCAACACCGTGGGCAAATACCCGCCGTCCGCCACCATCAAGCACCGCCCGGTGGACGCCGCCACACATGAAACGTTCGCGGCCGCCATCCGCGGCGTCGCGCCGCAGGATCGGTAGCATCGGCGCCGGGATTCCGCGACCGAAGACGATCGCCGAGGCCGCCCATATCAATGCGGACTGACGCCCCGCCCGCCGGGATCGCCGCCGCGCTGTCCCTCCCGCTCCGCAGATCGCGGCATCGGACACGCAGCTTGACAAGTCCCAGCCTTTCGGCGCAGCATTAACGGAACAACGTTCTAAACAATAGAACGAAGACTGTTAGATGCTGCAGGAGACTCCATGACACGCCGCGCCTTCCTGGGTGCCGTTGCGCTGGCCGCCGCCAGTGCAATCGCCCCTGTCCACGCCATTGCCGCCGATACCTTCCCGTCCAGGCCGATCACCGTGATCGTGCCGTACGCCGTGGGCGGCTCGGCCGACCTGATTACCCGCCTGGTGACCACGGGCATGAGCGCCAACGGCACCAACACCGTGGTGGACAACCGCACCGGCGGAGGCGGCGTGATCGGCTGGAGCACCGCGGCGCGCGCCAATCCGGACGGCTACACGCTGCTGACCACGGAGATGTCCTACGCCATCGCGGCCACGCTGCAGCCCAAGCTGCTGCCGTTCGATCCGAAGACCGCCTTCCGCCATATCTCCGTCGTCGCATCGGTGCCGCACGTGCTGGTGGTCAATCCCAACGTGCCCGCCAAGACCGTGCAGGAGTTTGTCGCACTGGCCAAGGCCAACCCGGGCAAGTACTACTATGGTTCGGGCGGCAATGGCACCAATACCCATCTGGGCGGCGCGCTGTTCAACAGCGTGGCTGGCGTCAACCTGGTTCACGTGCCGTATCGCGGCGCCGGTGCCGCGCTGCAGGACGTGATGGGCGGCCAGATTCAGGCGCTGATCACATCACTGCCGACAGCACTGCAATACATCAAGAGCGGCAAGCTGCGTGCGCTGATGCTGGCCAACGATGTGCGCTCGCCCGTGCTGCCAGACGTGCCGGCCGCGCCTGAAGTGGGCATGCCAAAGATGGTGATGAAATACTGGGTGGCGTTTTCGGCGCCGGCCGGCACGCCGCAGCCCGTGATCGACCGCCTGAACAAGGACATCGTGGCCGCCGTCAACACGCCCCAGGTCAGGAAGCAGTTGCAATCGCAAGGTCTGGACCCGGAAGGCAGCACCCCCGCGCAGGCGACCAAACTGGTCGACGACGAGATCAAACGCTGGGCCGCCGTGATCAAGGCCGCCAACATCAAGGCAGACTGACATCGCCATGTGGAACGTCAACTTCACGCCGCCACAGATCATTGAAGCGCGCGTGCTCACGCGCATGCCGGACCCGCTGCGGCTGCCCCAGCGCAGCGCCTGGGCCGACGCGAACAAGCCCGGACAGATCGCCGACAGCTTCCTGGAAGGCCCGACCTTCGACCGCGACGGCAATCTGTACCTGACCGATATCCCGCACGGCCGGCTGTTCCGCATCACACCGGACCTGCAATGGCAACTCGTCGGCGATACCGGCGGCTGGCCGAACGGCATCGCGCTGCATCGGGACGGCAGTCTGTGGATTGCCGACTATCGTCGCGGCATCCTGCGAATGACCCCGGGCCAGGGCGATGTCGAAGTGGTGCTGGGCCATCGCAATTCGGAAAGCTTCAAGGGGGTCAACGACCTGACGTTCGATGCGCAGGGCAACCTATATTTCACCGATCAGGGCCAGACCGGCCTGCACGACCCGTCCGGGCGCGTCTACCGGCTGCGCCCATCCGGCCAGCTCGACCTGCTGCTGTCCAACGTGCCGAGCCCCAACGGCATCGTCATCGATCCGTCAGGCCGCTTCCTGTTCGTGGCCGCCACGCGCGGCAACGCGGTATGGCGCATGCCGCTGCTGCCCGACGGATCGGTATCGAAGGCCGGCGCCTTCCAGACCTTCTTCGGCACCAGCGGCCCAGACGGCCTGGCGATGGATGCCGACGGCCGGCTGGTCGTGGCCCATGCCAGCCTGGGCGGCGCGTTTGTCATCGACGCGCACGGCTGGTGTACCCATTTCGTGCGCAGCCCGCTGGGCGGCACGGTGACCAACGTGGCATTCCGGCCCGGCACGAACCGCCTCGTCATGACCGAATCGGCCAGCGGCTCCGTCCTGGAAGCGGAGTTGCCAGGGGTGGGGGCGACGTTGTTTGGGGATGGCGCAATGGCTTAGTGCTGCCGCCCGAGCGCCTCGCCCATAGAAAAGGTCGGGTGCCGCGAAGGCTCAGAACTCCACCATCGCGAAGTCTTCCTTGCCGACATCGCATTCCGGGCAACGCCAATCGTCCGGAATGTCTTCCCAGCGCGTGCCGGGTGCGATGCCGTCTTCGGGCAGGCCAGCGGCCTCGTCGTAGACCCAGCCGCAGATGATGCAGACCCATTGCTTGAACTCGGCCTCCGCTGCGGCCGGCGCCGGCTGCTTGTCCGATGTCGGGGCTGCCTTGGATTCCGGCGCCGCCGGCCCTACGAGACTGAACACCAGCGGTGCAGCGGTGCCTTGGGTGGCCTGGGCCAGATGCGCCTGCAGGCGTTCGAGCAGCGCCTGCGCCTCATCGATCGACAAATCCAACCAATAAGGGTCGCCGGCGGCGTCGTTCAGGCGTTGCGGGGGAAACTGGATTTCGACGGAAGTGCCTTTCTGGTACATGCGGGGGGCTGTTGGAAACTTGAGGGCGTGAGAAAGCAAACAGGCCCCATCTGGGGCCTGATCGCCAAACTTCAAGATTTCGGTGGGACGCCGTGCCGTGTCCGGCTCACAGCCTTGCTGGCGTCGCCCCCACTGGCAACGCCGCACAAGCCACCCGAAACACATTGCCCTCAGGGTCTTGCAGCACGATTTGCCATTGTCCATAGTACGTGGCGAACGCCGGCTTGATCACGGCGCCGCCCAAGGCTTCAACGGACCTGCCGGCATCGTCCACGCGTGCCGGTGTTTCCACCATGAAGGTCGCATAGGCAATGACCGGGGAGACACATCCCGGCGTGGGACGCCGATCCGCCATTCCCAGCAGCTCATACGCCGCCGCAGCATTGAACCCCAGCTGAAAAGTTGGCGTCTCCAGCGCGCGGTAGATAGCCGACCGGCTCTGTACGGCCTCGGGTAGGCCGAGCATCTGCCGATAGAACGCACACTGCGCGTCGATATCGCGGCAGAGCAGGTTGAACCACAGCTTCATGCGGGCACCTCTGGTACATAGGTCTTCCGGTACATCTCGGTCAGATGTTCTCCGGCCGTGCAGGGTGCAAAGCGCGGCGTCTCGCCGTCTTGCAGGGTGCCAGGCACCGGCTCGATGCGGGCCAGGTAGTCAGGCTCGTAGAAGAACGGAATCGAATAGCGTGGCGCGCCGCCGGAGTGGACGTTACGCACGCGGTGGGGATTCGAGTGGTACCGGCCATTGGTCCAGCGAGGCACCATGTCGCCCAGGTTGACGACAAAGCAGCCGGGCATCGGCGTGGCCGGCACCCAGTCGCCATTCGGCATCTGGACTTCGAGCCCGCCATGCGCGTCCTGCGCCAGGATCGTTACGGCGCCCCAATCCGTATGCGCCCCCGCGCCAAAGGTGCGCGCGTCGGCATCGGCGGGATGCGCGGGATAGCGAATCATGCGCAGCGTCACCATCGGACTTTCGCTGGTGTGGTCGAAATAGTGTTCCGGCAGATCGAGCGAGAGGGCCATCAGTTGCATAAGCCTGCGCGACAGCACGAGCATCGCGTCGATATAGGCCTGGCATTGCGCCGGCGCCTGCGGCAGTTCCCGGGGCCACTGGTTATGGCCGTAGGTCTGATATCCCGCCTTCACGTAAGGATGATCGTCCGGATAGGCCATGCCGCAGTAGAAGCTCTCTTTCAGATCGGGCCTGGCTGCGGCATCGAGCCGTTGGTCGCCGAGGTTTTCGAAGCCGCGCATGGTGGGCGAATTGGCCATGGCCAACGCTTGCCGTGTAGCAACCGGAAGGTCAAGCAGCGCCTGGGCCAGCGAGAATTGCCGGGCGACCATCTCCGTCGCCACGCCGTGATGGCGGACATAGAAGAAGCCAGACGACATGGCTGCGGCACGGAATGCCTGCGCCACCTCGGCGCTGCGCGCGCCACCGGGGCGCAGCGCATCGGAGAGATCGATGACAGGAATCGACATGGGCGCTCCGCGTCAGGCCTTGAGCTTGCGATCCGCCGCCGACGGCAGGAACTGATCGGTCCAGATGTCGCTGACGGTCATGCCCGGCTTGATGCCGAACGCACCCACGGTCTCGTCCACCGTGGCCTGCAGCCGCGACTGCGTGGCCGCGCCCCATCCGTCGCGCAACGTATCGGGGGTCCGCATTGCACCCTCGACGATCAGCTTCAGCCGCTCGAACTCCAGCGTCTGGTCGGCCAGCGGCTCACGGGCCTTGACGGCCGCCGCGCCGGCCTTCGGGTCCGCCATGGCTTCGATCCAGCCGCGCGTCGACGCCTTCACGAATGCCTTCATGGCCTCTGGCTGCTCGGCCATGCTCTTGCGATTGGCCACCAGACCGTTGCCATACGATTTCATGCCGTAGTCCGAAAAGCGGAACACCGTCAGCTTCTCGGGCCCCATGCCACGCGCCTTCAGGTTGAGCAGGCCCGTAAAGTAGAAGTAGGCGGCGGCGTCGAAATCACCCTTCACAAAGCGCGTGTCGCCAATATCCGGGGTGACGCTTTCCCACTTGACCGTCGACGGATCGAAGCCCTGCGCCTTGGCGAACACCGGAAACAGCTTGCGCGACGCATTGAACGGCTGGCCGAGAATGGACTTTCCCGCCAAGTCGCCCGGCTTAACGATGCCGCCGCCCTTGCGCACGATCACCGCGTTCGGGTTCAGGTCGTACTGGATGGCCACCGCCTTCAGGGCGGAGGCCGGGTTGGCCGCGTTGAATTCGATGATCGCCGCCAGGTCGGCCGACGCGCAGTCGTAGGCACCGCCGGCCACCAGGCTGATGGCCGAAGCCGATCCGTTGCCGGTATCGATCACGACATCCAGCCCGGCGTCCTTGTAGTAGCCCCGCTGCAGCGCCAGCAGGAATCCCGCGCCGGAGGCTTCCACCTTCCAGCCAAGGTTGAACTTGAACTTCTGCAGCGACCCGGTGGCGCGCACGATGGCCGGCGCGGCGAACAGCGAGGAAATGGCGGTGGCGCCAGTGGCGCGCAGGAAGGAACGACGGCGCATGGAGAGCTCCGGAAACAGATGTGTGGGCACATTGGCGAGCAATTTCCGGGCGGCGCGCGGCCGCTGAACGCTTCTACTCTCCGCTGTCCTGTCGAGCACGTTCCGTGCCATCCGTATTCACGCATTTGGCGCGCAGATTGCACCGGGATGCGCCCATGCGTAGGCCGGCATGCGCCGGGACGGCGCACAGCGCCGCCTGCAAGGCCTTCCACTGCCACCAGACAAGTGGAACCCGATTGAACATGGCCACCCAGGACCCAATGCCGCCATGAATCCACTGAAGGAGCTCCATCCCGTCCTGATGAATTGCCTCCGGGCTGCCTTCGATCCATAGCAGGGGTTCGTGGTGGAACGTGCGATTGCGCAGATGACGTATCCGGTTGACGATCCCCGAGATGGTGGCGCGCTTGCGTCGCGCTTTCGGACAGTGCGGAAAGGCCTTGCGAATTCGCGGCCACAGACTTGCATGGAATTCGGCGTTGAACAAAGTCGACCAGAACCCAAATGTCAGCTCGGCGACAATCTTGTCAGGAGTCGGCACCTCGTTCCTGATGGTCAATTTGCGACGCGCCTGTGATATGTACTTGAGTTGCTGTTGAAACTGCAAATCCTCCCGCCAGCATTCCCACCAGTCATCACGACGATGATGCTGGCAAAGCTGCCTGTGCACGGCGTTACGCAGCGCGATCTCGAATGTGCTCAGGAATGGTGTCAGTGCCTCAGACAGCAACAGATTGAGATGGTAGGCGGCCATGGCGAATCTCTCGTTGCCATGACATCTTGCCTTGTACCGTCCCACCCTCGCGGCGGAAAAGATGCTCTCCAGTTCAGTCCACTCCACTGTCAACCTCGTCGTCAGCCAGTACAAGCCATTGAATCATCGACAACGATTGAAATCCATGAGACAGCGGCGCATAATTGCCCCGCTGCCCTAATCTGTCCACTCCCGGATGTCCATGCCGGTGATGACTCTAGGTCCGATCGGCCCGCCTCGCGCGGGCCAACTTATTTGCGCGGAAGCGTCGTGCCTCGAGCAATGGTCGCGGCTCCGCAATGGCTTCACCGGTTCGGCGCCCTCCGCAACCTTTGCGTACCATGTCCGCCATGACTACCCCCGCCCCCACCCCTTCCGCCCCGCGCATCGCGGTCATTGGCGCCGGCATCGTCGGCAGTTGCATCGCGCTGACGCTGCGCAAGCGTGGCGCCACGGTGACGCTGATTGACCGGGAGGGGCCGGCCAGTGGTTGCAGCTTTGGCAACTCGGGGGCGATCAGCGTCAGTTCCATCGCGCCGCTGGCCATGCCCGGCGTGCTGGCGTCGGTGCCGAAGATGCTCGCCGATCCGGACAGCCCGCTGCGTCTGCCGCTCAGCTATCTGCCTGCCGCCATGCCATGGCTCACCCGCTTCGTACTGTCTGCCACCCCGCAGCGGGTCGAACGCGCCGCCGCCGCGCTGGCGGCGCTGCATGCGGGGGCTGTGGACAAGCACGAGGCGCTGGCACGCGACATCGGCGTGCCCGAGCTGTTCATGCGCCGCGGCCACTTGCACCTGTATCCCGGCGCCACGGCGCTGCAGGCCGATGGCGCGGCATGGCAACTGCGGCAGCGGTTCGGCTTCCGCTTCGAGACCCTCGATCGCGCCGGCATCGACGCGCTGGAGCCCGGCGTCGCGGCGCGCTATCAGGCGGCGATCTACCTGCCCGATCACGGCACGATCCTGAACCCGGCGCGCTATACCCGTGCGATTGCCGATGCGTTCGTGTCGCGCGGCGGCCAGCTGTTGCGTGACGATATCCAGCGGATAACCTCGGGCGCCGATGGCTGGACGCTGCATGGGGCCAACGGCACGCATGCCGCCGACCACGTGGTGGTGGCGGCCGGCGCCTGGTCGCGTTGCCTGCTCGATCCGCTCGGCGTGCGGCTGCAACTCGAAAGTCAGCGCGGCTACCACGTGCAGTTCACCGGCATGCGCGACGTGGTGACGCGCACGGTTGTGCTGACTGACCACAAGATCTTCGTCACGCCAATGGAAGACGGGCTTCGCGTCGGCGGCACCGTCGAGATCGCGGGCTTGAAGCGGCCGCCCGATCCGCGCCGTGCCGCCAGCCTCGAACGGATTGCACGACAGACCTTCCAGGGCCTGGCGGACTGCCCCGTGACCACCTGGATGGGGCATCGCCCCTGCATGCCCGACTCGGTGCCAGTGGTGGGCCAGGCCGCCGGCCACCGGGGCTTGTGGCTTGCCGTCGGCCACGGCCATCTGGGGCTGACCGACTCCATCCCCACTGCCGAACGCATTGCCGACGCATTGCTTGCCATGTGAAGCTCAGGGAAATCGCTAGATTCGGCCGCCGCGAACTCGTTATACAGTAGAACAATCCGGCCGCGGCGCCGGGGAGGAAACACATGAAGATCGCGATCGCCGGCGGTGGTATCGGCGGGCTCACGCTTGCCCTGCTCTGTCATCAGCAGGGGCTCGATGTCGAAGTCTGGGAGGCCAGCGAACAACTGCGGCCGCTGGGTGTCGGCATCAATCTGCTGCCGCATGCGGTGCGCGAGCTGTCGGCCGTGGGCTTGCAGGATGACCTGGCGCGCATCGCTATCGAGACCTCTTCACTGTCCTACTACAACAAGCACGGCCAGCCAATCTGGCATGAGCTGCGCGGGCGCGCCGCTGGCTACGACTGGCCGCAGTTTTCCGTACATCGCGGCGAGTTCCAGATGCTGCTGTACCAGACCGCGCTGGCCCGTCTTGGCGCCGCTCGCGTCCACACCGGCCACGCGCTGGAATCGATTACCAGCCCTGGCGGCAATGGCGAGCCGGCACGCTTTACGCTCCGGCGCCGCAGCGACGATGCCCTGGTTGAAGCCAGCGCCGACGTGCTGGTAGGCGCCGACGGCATCCATTCCGCCGTGCGCCGCCATTTCTACGCGACCGGCGATGCCCCACGGTTCTCGCGCCGTCTGCTGTGGCGTGCCACCACCGACGCCGCGCCCTATCTCGACGGCCGCTCGATGTTCATGGCCGGTCATCAGGACCAGAAGTTCGTGGCCTATCCGATCTCCGAGCCGCTACGCGCCCAGGGCCGGTCACGCATCAACTGGATTGCCGAACTGCGCGTACCCGACGACTATCCGGACACCCCACCGCGCAGCGACTGGAACCGCCAGGTCGACAAGTCGGTCTTCCGGGCGGCGTTCGAGCATTGGCGCTGGGACTGGATCGACATCCCCGCGCTGATCGACGGCGCCCAAGCCATCTATGAATTTCCGATGGTCGACAAGGACCCCTTGCCGCGCTGGACGTTCGGCCGCGTCACGCTGCTGGGCGACGCGGCGCACCCGATGTATCCGATCGGTTCGAACGGCAGCGCGCAAGCCATTGTGGATGCGCGCTACCTGACCGACTGCCTGCTGGCGGAGCCCGACCTCGACTACGCGCTGCGCGAGTACGAGGCCGAGCGGCTGCCGCGCACGGCCGGCATCGTGTTGCGCAACCGCATGAACGGGCCCGAGCAGGTCATGCAGCTGGCCGAAGTCCGTGCGCCGCAAGGCTTCGCCCGCATCGACGATGTGATACCGCGCAGCGAACTCGAAGCCATTTCCCAACGCTACAAGACACTGGCCGGCTTCGGGCAGCAGCAGCTGCAGGCCCGAAAGCCATAAGCCATAAGCCCTAAGACTTCAACAGAACAAGACCGCAGGAGACCCCGCCATGCCCCAGTTCCGTATGCCTCGCGCCGGCCTTGCGCTGGGCGCCCTTGCCCTCGTCCTGGGCGCCGGCGCCGCGCAGGCCGACGTGACCGTTGGTGTCAGCATCGCGTCCACAGGGCCGTCGGCGTCGCTCGGCATTCCGCAGAAAAACACCATGCCGTTCCTGCCAACGTCGATTGCCGGCGAGACAATCCACTACATCGTCATGGACGACGGATCGGACCCGACACAGGGCACCAAGATCGCCCGTCGCTTTGTCACGGAAGACAAGGTCGACATCATTCTGGGGTCGTCCGCCGTGGCGCCTTCGATTGCGATCTCCGAAGTGGCCGATGAAAGCCAGACCGTGCAACTGGCGTTCTCGCCGATCGAACTGAAGCCGGGCCGGGGTGCATGGACGTATCGGCTGGCACAGCCGGTGCGGCTGATGGCTGATGCGGTGGCTGGCGCCGCCAAGGCGAACGGCGTGAAGACGGTCGCATTCATCGGCTTTGCCGATGCCTACGGCGAGACCTGGCTCAAGGAGTTCACCTCGGCCGCGCAGGCCAACGGCATTCGCGTGATCGCCACCGAACGCTATGCCCGTTCCGATACCAGCGTCACGGCCCAGGCGCTGAAGCTGATTGCCGCCCGTGCCGACGCCGTGCTGATTGCCGGGGCCGGCACCGGCGCCGCGCTGCCGCACACCACCTTGCGCGAGCGCGGCTATACCGGGCCGATCTACCAGACCCACGGTGCGGCCACGCGCGACCTGATCCGGATCGGCGGCAAGGCCGTGAACGGCGCGATCCTGCCGGCCGGGCCGGTCATCGTGGCTGAACAGTTGCCGGCGTCCAGCCCCGTCAAGAAGCCCGCCATGGATTACGTGACGCGCTACGAAAAGCAGTATGGCCCCGACACCCGCACGCAGTTCGGTGCGCATCCCTATGATGCCGGCCTGGTTCTGCAGCGCATCGTGCCGGTCGCGCTGAAGAAGGCCAAGCCCGGCACGCCGGCGTTTCGCAAGGCGCTCAAGGACGCCCTGGAAAGCGAGCGCGACATCGTGGTATCCCACGGCGTGCTGAACTACACCGCCGAGGACCACTTCGGATTCGACCAGCGCGGCCGCGTGCTGCTCACCATCGACAACGGCAACTGGAAGCTCGTCAAATGATTTCCGCCTCCCCGGCCATTGCACTGCCCACACTGGAACCCATTGCCGACTTCAGCCTGCAGGTGGCGGCCCCCACCGAGGTGGGCGTCACGGCGCTGGGCCAGCGGCGCGTGATCCCGATCCTGTCGGGCACGGTGCGCGGGCCGCGCCTGAACGGGCGCATCCTGCCCGGCGGTGCCGACTTCCAGCTGATCCGTCATGACGACGGCAGCGACGTCACCACCGCCGACATCGAAGCGCGATACGTGCTGGAAACCGACGACGCCGCACGCATCTACATCGTCAATGCCGGCGTGCGCACTGGTAGTGCCCACGTGATCGCGCGGCTCAACCGGGGGGAGCAGGTGGACCCGTCCGAGATCTACTTCCGCACCGCACCGCGCTTCGAAACGGCCGCGCCACAGTATCGCTGGCTGATGCAGCACCTGTTCGTAGCGGCCGGCGCACGTTACCCGGATCGCGTCGAGCTGCGTTATTTCCTGGTCAACTAGGCATGGCGCCACCCCGCAAACCGCGCGACACGCTCGCGCCCGACCCCAACGGCAGCCACTTTGAACCGCACCTGCCAAATGTCGACTATGGCGTGCTCGACTCGCTGATCGGATACGCGATTCGTCGGGCGCAGATTCGCGTGTACGAAGACTTCGTGGCATCGCTGGCCGCGTGGAACATCACGCCACCGCGTTTTTCGGCGCTGCAGATCATCGCGCGCAATCCCGACCTTAAGCTCACCGAGCTGGCCCGGATCCTGGGCATTGCGCGTTCCGGCGCCGTGTTGCTGGTGGACACGCTGGAGTCGATGGAACTGGTGAAGCGGTTGCCGTCGCCCACCGACCGGCGCGCGTTCGGCCTGGTGCTGACCGAGGCCGGCCGCAACACGCTGAAGGAGGCCACCGCCGCCGTATGCGCGCACGACGCGCGCATGGCGGCGGGGTTGTCCGATACAGAACAGACCGTGCTGAAGGGGTTGCTGGAGAAGCTCGGACGGTAACTGCCTGGGGTCGCTACCCTCAGGCCACCACCGGCATGCCCGCCAGCAGCTTGTCCAGCGTTGCCGGATAGTCGCGCACGCGCACGCCGGTGGCGTGATACACGGCATTCAGCACCGCAGCCGCCACGCCGCAGATCCCCAGTTCGCCCACGCCCTTGGCCTTCATCGGCGACGAGATCGGATCGGTCTCGTCGAGGAAGATCACCTCCTGGTGCGGGATGTCGGCGTGTACCGGCACCTCGTAGCCAGCCAGGTCGTGATTGGCGAAGAAGCCCACGCGCTTGTCGACGTGCAGGGCCTCCATCAGCGCCGCGCCCACGCCCATCGTCATCGCCCCGATCACCTGGCTGCGCGCCGACTTCGGATTCAGGATCCGCCCAGCCGAGCACACGGCCAGCATCCGCTGGACGCGCACTTCCGCCGTGGCCAGGTCCACGGCCACTTCCACGAAGTGACCGCCGAAGGTGGACTGCTGGTATTTCTTGTCGAGTTCGCCGAACTCGATCGAGTCCTCGACCGACGCGCCCGCGAACTGCGCCAGCGGCACGCTGCGTCCGCCGCCGCGCACCTGGCCCTCCTCGAATACCGCGTCTTCGGCCTTCAGGCCGGCGCGTTCGGCAATGGTCTGGCGCAGCTTCGCGCAGGCCGCGTAGACACCGGAGGTGGAACTGTTGCCGCCCCACTGGCCGCCCGAGCCGGACGACACCGGGAAGGCCGAATCGCCCAGCCGCACCACCACGCGGTCGAGCGGCACGCCCATCATTTCCGCAGCGGTCTGCGCGATGATCGTGTAGCTGCCGGTGCCGATATCGGTCATGTCGGTTTCCACCACGACCATCCCGCTCGAATCGATGCCGACCCGCGCGCCCGACTTGGTCACCAGGTTGTTCCGGAATGCGGATGCCATGCCCATGCCGATCAGCCATTGGCCTTCGCGCATCGACCCCGGCTGCGGGTTGCGACGGCTCCAGCCAAAACGTTCCGCCCCCAGGCGCAGGCATTCCACGAAGTGGCGCTGCGAGAACGGCCGCTCAGGCTTTTCCGGGTCCACCTGCGTGTCGTTGAGGATGCGGAACTGCACCGGGTCCATGCCCAGCTTCACGGCCATCTCGTCGATGGCGATTTCCAGCGCCATCAGGCCCGGTGCCTCGCCTGGCGCGCGCATGGCATTGCCTTCGGGCAGGTCCAGCGTTGCGAGCTGCATCGATGTCATGCGGTTGGCGCCGGCATAGAGCAGGCGCGTCTGCATCACGGCGGACTCGGGCTGGCCGCCTTCGAGATCGCCAGACCAGCTCTCGTGGCCAATGGCCGTGATCCTGCCGTCGCGGCTCGCACCGATGCGGATGCGCTGGATCGTCGCGGGCCGGTGGGTGGTGTTGTTCGGTATCTGCGGCCGCGTCAGCGCCACCTTGACCGGCCGGTGTACGGCGCGCGCGCCCAGCACGGCCAGCAGCGATTCGGCGCGCAGGAACAGCTTGCCGCCGAAGCCGCCGCCAATGAACGGCGAGACGATGCGCACCTTTTCCTTCGGGATGCCCAGCGTGGTCGCCATATCTTCGTGGGCCCACGCCACCATCTGGTTCGATGTCCACACCGTGACCTCGTCGCCGGACCAGGCCGCCATCGACGCATGCGGCTCCATCATGCAGTGCGACTGATCGGGCGTGGTGTAGCGGGCATCCAGCTGCACGGGGGCCGCGGCAAAGGCGCCAGCGAAATCGCCCACGGACGTATCGGGAATCGCGTCCTTCTTCGGCTTGCTGTCAAAGCAGCACGCGGCCTCCAGGTCGAAGCGGCCCTTCTCCTGGGCGTAGTCCACGCGAATCAACTGCGCAGCGGCGCGGGCCTGCTCGAACGTGTCGGCCACCACCAGCGCAATGGCCTGGTGATAGTGCTGGATCTCGGGGCCGCCCAGCAGTTTGGCGGTATTGCGCTTGGCCTTGCCCAGCTTGCCGGCGTTCTGCGCGGTTACGATGGCCAGCACGCCCGGCGCGCGGCGCGCATCGTCCAGATGCATGGCCCGGATGCGCCCCTTGCCGATGCCGGCGCCCACGATGTAGCCATAGGCGGGGTTCGGCGCCACGTCATGCCATTCGTAGGCATAGGTGGCCGTGCCCGTGGTTTTACGCGCGCCGTCGATACGGTCCACCGCCTGGCCGACCACGCGGCCCGTGTCGATGGGATTGGTAGTGGCGGGTGTGTCGAATTTCATGGCTTGGCCCCGTTTGCCTGCGTGATCACGGCGGCCAGCGTGCGCCGCACCAGTTGCACCTTGAACGCGTTGTCGGGCTGCGGCGACGCACCGTCCAGCAGCCGTTGCGTCACGGCCGTGGGGCCATGCGGCAATTCCGCATCGGCGGCGTCCGTGCGCCACGGCTTGTGGGCCACGCCGCCGAGCGCCACGCGCCCGGTACCGTCCGGCTGCAGGATGGCGGCCACCGAGACCAGCGCGAACGCGTACGAGGCCCGGTCGCGCACCTTGCGATAAAGCTGCGAGCCGCCCACCGGCGGCGGCAGTGTCACCGCGGTAATCAGCTCGCCCGGTTCCAGCGCCGTTTCGATGTGCGGCGTATTGCCCGGCAGACGGTGGAAATCGGCGATCGGGATCACGCGCTGCTGCCCGCCGGGGCGTACCGTCTCCACGCTGGCATCGAGCACGCGCATGGCCACTGCCATATCGCTGGGATGCGTGGCGATGCACGCGTTGCTTCCGCCGATCACGGCCAGCTGACGGCTGAAGCCGCCAATCGCCGCGCAGCCGCTGCCCGGCTGGCGTTTGTTGCAGGGCTGGGCCGTGTCGTAGAAGTAGGGACAGCGCGTGCGCTGCAGCAGGTTGCCCGCCGTGGTGGCGCGATTGCGCAACTGGCCCGATGCGCCCGCCAGCAGCGCGCGCGACAGTACGCCGTAATCGCGCCGCACGCGTGGATCGGCGGCCAGGTCGGTATTGCGCACCAGCGCACCGATACGCAGGCCGCCTTGCTGCGATGGCTCGATCTTGTCCAGCGCCAGGCCGTTCACGTCGATCAGATGGGTTGGCGATTCGATGCCAAGCTTCATCAGGTCGAGCAGGTTGGTGCCACCGGCGATAAAGCGGGCACCGGGTGTCTTCATGGCAGCCCCCGCCGCGTCCGCGGGCGTGGCCACGCGCTCGTAGGTGAACGGGTTCATGTCTGGCTCCCCGCGACCTCGGTGATGGCGTCGAGGATATTCGAGTACGCGCCGCAGCGGCAGATATTGCCGCTCATCCGCTCCCGGATCTCGCCGGGCGACAGCTGCGGCCGCGTGTTCAGGTCCGGCGTGACGTGGCTCGGGATGCCGGCGCGCACCTCGTCGAGCACGGCAACGGCCGAACAGATCTGGCCCGGCGTGCAATAGCCGCACTGGTAGCCGTCATGCTTGACGAAGGCCACCTGCATCGGATGCATGTTGTTCGGCGTGCCGAGTCCTTCCACGGTGGTGATTCTGGCACCCTCGTGCATGACGGCGAGGGTCAGGCAGGAATTGAGGCGCCGGCCGTCGACGATCACCGTGCAGGCGCCGCACTGGCCGTGGTCGCAGCCCTTCTTGGTGCCGGACAGGTGCAGATGCTCGCGCAGCGCGTCGAGCAACGTGGTGCGCGTGTCCAGCGTCAGCGAGCGCGGTTGCCCGTTGACGACAAATGATACGTTCGAAGCCACCGGCTTGAGGGCGCCGGGGCTGACCCGCGATGGCGGCGCGGTGGCGGTGGCGGCACCGGCAGGCAAGGCGGCGGCGCTCACCGACGCCGCGCCTGCCATCACGAATTCCCGCCGCGAAAGCTTGATGTCGCTGAAATCTTCCATGTCGTTGGATCCTTCCTGGCTGACAGATGACGGACAGAGGACGGCAACGTGGCGAGACTTGCACGTAGGAATTACATGGCGCCAGCGGGCATGGCAGACACAATGCCGCCGGGGATATGCGCGGGAATACCGCGCAGGGGACGAATGTAGCGCTTGCCGCACGTTGCTTGGGCGGAAAGGCGCAGGAAGCGTGCCACCGGCCGCGCGGGGACAGCGGCGGGGGTGGGAATGCGGGGGGTTCGCCGGAAGTATCGGCGTGGATCTGCGGGCCCGGGACAGGCCGTGGCGCTCAACGGTAGCTGACGGTCACCTCGTTGCTGCGGCCCTGGAGCATTGGCGTGAGTCCGCCCTGGCCCGGTACGCGATAGGCAAAGACGAAGCCCTTGGTGGCATCGTCGCCGACGAAGGCATCGGTCTTGCCCTCGGCGCCCGCCAGCAGCACGCAACGGTCGGCATTGCACAGGTATGCCTGCAGGTCGACGGGCGGGGTGCGCGTGAAGCTGTAGCGCCAGCGCACCGATGTGATGCGGCCCATGGCCTGCGGCATCGTGGCCAGCGGCACCACGGGCGAGGACAGCGCACGCTGGCCCTTGTTCGTGATCTGCGGCCCCACTGACGATGCCGTCCACGCAAAGCGCGAGCCGGTCAGTTCATAGGTGGCCTTCGTAAAGACCGGCGCATAGGTCTGCGCATGGGCTGCCGCCGGACCCATCGCGCACACCACGGCCAGGACCAGGGCGCGCCGCATCACAGCATCCCGCGCAGCTGGGTGCGCAGGCGCCCGATGGCCTGGCTGCGGATCTGGCACACGCGCGATTCGGTCACTTCCAGCACCGCGCCGATCTCGCGCAGGTTCAGTTCCTGGTCGTAGCACAGCGACAGCACCAGCTTTTCGCGCTCGGGCAGCTTGTCGATGGCTCGGATCAGCGCCTCGCGCATGCCCGATTCCATCAGCACGGTCAGCGGGTTGCCGTCGTCGGTGACACCCAGGTGGCGATCGAGGAAGTCTTCCTCGCCCGAGCGTTCGAAATCTTCATAGTGCAGCAGCTGGCAGCCATAGACCTCGTTCAGCAGCTCCTGGTATTCCTCGAGCGGCATCTCCAGTTCCTTGGCCACCTCGGAATCGATCGGCGTGCGGCCAAGCTTCTGTTCCAGCTGGCGCTGCGTGCGCTCGATCTTGCGGGTGAACTGGCGCAGGCTGCGCGATTGCCAATCGTTGGCACGCACCTCGTCGAGCATGGCGCCGCGAATGCGCTGGCTTGCGTAGGTCTCGAACCGGGCGCCATGGTTGTCTTCATACCGTTTGGCGGCGTCGAGAAGGCCGATCATGCCGGCCTGTATCAGGTCGTCGATCTGTACGCTGGCGGGCAGCTTGGCCGCCAGCTGCAGCGCGATGCGCCGCACCAGTGGCGCGTGTGACTTGACCACGTCGGCCTGCTCGAGCTTTCCCTGAATCGTATACATGGTGGAACTCTCGTTAAATGCTTACTGTTTGTGCCAGCGCCGGAGAGGCTGAAAATCGGCGGCTGGCAGGCTGAGTTTCCGGTCTTGTCGAGACTTCTTGTTCTTCGCGTTCATGCGGCAACGGCCGAGGCCATTCCCAGGGGCGATGCTTCGTGACGCAACGGCCATGCGCCGATACCGCTGGCGATGTGCCGCAATGCACCGGTGGCCGCAGCGGCGGGATACGCCTCCACCACGCACCGCCCAAGCTGGAGCGCACGCGCCACCAGCGGATCCATCGGCAGGTACCCTGCCAGGCTGGCCTCCACGCCCAGGTACTGGCTCGCCGTGCGGGCCAGGTTGCGCGCGAGCGCCGTGACCGTCCCCTCGGCGGCCGCCAGATTGACGACCAGCTGGAAGTGACGACATGCGTATTCGTGGTGCAGCCGCTTGATGCATGCATAGGCCGCGGTGATCGACGTGGCCTCCGGGCGCATGACGATCACGAAGTTGTGGGCCATGCCCGCCAGCGGCGACAGTGCGCCGGTGATGTCGCGGCGGGTGTCGATCAGCATCGAGCGCACGTCAGGCAGTCGCGCCGCCAGCGCGCGCTCGTCGGGACGAACGGTCATCGCGCCTGCCTGCAGCACGGCAATGCCGCTGGCTCCGCGCGTGCCGGCCGCGGCGGCCAGCGGCGCGCGGCCATCGAGCACATCGGCCAGCGTGGCCGCCGGCGCAGCGCCGGCAAGCCGCATCGCCCGGGCGCCGTACATGTCTTCGTCCGCCAGCAGCACGCGCTCGCCCTGCATCGACAGCGCGTTGGCCAGGCCCAGCGCCACCGTGGTGGTGCCGACGCCCTGTTCCGCCCCTACCACGGCGATCCGCCGCGTCACGCGCGGTGCCAGCAGGCGGCGCAGGCTTTCGGCCTGATCGGTGGCCATCGTGTTCAATCCTTACTCCCCGGCGGCCGCAAGCTGCGGCGTGGCGTCGATGGCATCCAGCGCGTCCATGGCTGCCATGGCGTGCGTGGCCGACGCGGCCGGCTCCGGCGCGTCTGCCATGGGCGGTACAGGCGCCGCCATGCCGCGGCCCGGATAGTTTTCAAGTACGTCGAGCAGTGCCAGCAAGCGGCCCATGCCTTCGTTGAGCACTGCACCCGGCACCGGCGCATTGACGCGTGCCGAAGCCCGGCCAGCCAGGCGGGACAGAAATGCCGGGGCCGTAGGCGTGGGCGTGTGTTGCAGGCGCAGCGCGGTCAGGCCCAGCTGCACCGCCACCATGCCGGCGCACAGCGACGCGTCAGCATCGCCTTCCTGTGCAAAGTGCTCGATGGCGTGGCGCAGCGTGCGGAACTGTTCTTCGGCGGCAACCGTCCAGTGCAACCAGCGTGCGACTTGCGCGGCATCGTCGGCAAGCGCGGGATCGCACAGCACATATTCGACGGACAGCGTGTCGCCGGTTTCGTGGTCGATCATGCGCGACACCACCAGGCAGGCCTCGATGCCGGCCTCGGCGGCGTTGCCGCGGCCACGCGCGGCGGTGCGCACCTGGCCTTCGGGAATGCGGACCGGGCAGTGTGCCAGCCAGTGGGCGGCGGCGCGGTCGCGGCAGGTCACATCGCCCACGGCATGGAACGTCAGCGTGTCGGCAACGGTGTCGAGCTTGTTGGCCAGGCCCTCTGCGATCACCCGCGTGGTCTTGCGCGTGCCGGCGATCCAGCGTTCGCCCAGTTGCTGCCAGCGTGCCAGCGTGGCCGGGCTCGGCAGTGACGTATTCAGGTTGACCACGGTCCGGGCGGCGGCCAGCGTGGCGCGCACGGTGGCGGCTTCGGCATCGGCCTCGGCTTCGGCCAGCGACTGGCGGGCGCGGCCCGCCGGCACTACGGTGCTGGCCAGCGGCATGCCGTCACGGTCGGCCAGCCACAGCGTGTGTTGCATCATCTGCGGCGCGCGGCGGCCCTGCACGGTCTGTGCCACGCTCTGCGTGATGGCCAGCACATAGCGATCGCACGCACGGCTGGCGTCGCGGCACATGGCCAGGCGCACTTGCTGCACCATCGGGCGCAGCGCCGACACACCGGCCGAGCGATGCTGCCAGAGCTGGCGGGCCACGTCGAAGCCGTACCGTGCCGCGTTGAGTTCGTCGACACACACCCCCACCGCGTTGGCGCTGTCGGTCAGCGAGCGCAGCATGTCGTCCGCGCCACTACGTTCGGCCTTGACCGGCGCGGCGGCCTCGGCGCTGCCCGCCTGGCGGCGCGCCACGTCCGCGTCATTGAACAGCGAGCCACGGCGCGGCGTCAGGAAGGCGCGCTCGACCAGCGCGCCGGCCTGTGCCAGTTCCAGGTGTTCCGGCACGCGCTGGCCGGTGGACGCATAAAACACGGGCAGGCGATGGCGGATCACCACGTCCAGCACCGATCCCAGGTGCGTGGCTTCGTCGAGCTTGCTGATGATGCAGCCGTCGATGCCGCCGGCGGCGCCCGCGGCGTCGTTGCGATAGGCGTGCACCACCTCGTTGAGCGTGTCGCCGTGGGCCGCGCCGTTGAGCAGCAGCACGCGCTGCATCGGCGCCTGCACGCCAGCCAGCATGCCGATCTGGTCCGACAGGCTGCGGTCGCGCTGGCTCATGCCGACGGTGTCGATGATGACCAGGTGCTTGTCCTTCATGGCCGACAGCGCAAAGCGCAGATCGGCGGCGTCCTTCACCGCATGCACGGGCACGCCCAGGATGTCACCGTAGATGCGCAACTGCTCATGGGCGCCGATCCGGAAACGGTCGGTCGTCAGCAGCGCCAGGCTTTGCGGCCCGTGGCGCAGCACAAAGCGCGCGGCCAGCTTGGCGGTGGTGGTGGTCTTGCCCACACCGGTCGGGCCGATCAGCGCCAGCACGCCGCCCTGGGCGAACAGCGAATCCTCGTCGGTCAGCACCGGCACCTTGCTGGCCAGCTCCTGGCGGATCCAGGCCATGGCCGCCGGGCGATCGGTGCCGACCGGCAGGCGCGACAGCAACGTGCGCGACAGCTGGCCCGAAAAGCCAGCATTGACCATCCACTCGAACAGCGATTCACGCAGCGGGTCGCCGGCTGCCACGCCGTTCGTACCTTGCGACAGCCCAGCGAACTGGCGTTCCAGCATCGACCGCATCGACGCCAGCTCACCGCGCAGGTCGCCCAGCATCGCCTGTTCCTGGCCGATGCCGGCGGGCAAGGCCGATGGTGCGGACGGTGCCGGGATCGCGCCCAGCGGCAGGAACGGCTCGGGGCTGGCCGGATGCAGGTCATGCAGCGACTGGAGCATCGGCAGCGGGGACGGCGACGACAGCGAAGGCGGCAGCGCCGGCGCGGACGGCTGGTACATCTGCGCGCCAGCACTCACAGCGCCCAGGTCCGCGTCGCGCATCGCCACGATTTCCACGCCGCCCTCGATGGAGCGGTTGGAGAGCACCACGGCGTCGGGCCCCATGGCCTCGCGCACCTTGCGCATCGCTTCGCGGCCGTTGGCCGCCACAAACTTTGCCACGCTCATTGTTCAGTCCTCACGCTGCGCCGCCGATCATGGCGGTGATGCGAATGTTGCGGTTGTCCGGTACTTCGGCGTGCGACAGCACCTTCAGCTGCGGCAGCGTGCGGCGCAGGAAGCGCGCCATCAGCGGCCGCATCGGGGGCGGCACCAGCAGCACCGGGTCCAGACCCAGCTGTTCCTGGCGTACCACGGCGCCCTGTGCCTGCTGCAGCAGCGCATCGGCCAGACCCGGCTCGATGCCGCCGCCATTGGCCAGCGCCTGCGTCAGCACACGCTCCAGGCCGGCGTCCAGGCCGATCACCTGCATGTCTGCGTTGTTGGGGAACAGCTGCTGCGTGATCGCGCGGCCCAGCGACACGCGCACCAGCGTGGTCAGCTCGGCCGGATCGTTGATCTTCGGGGCGTTGTCGGCCACCACATCCAGGATGGTGCGCATGTCGCGGATGGCCACACCTTCGTCCAGCAGGTTCTGCAGCACCTTCTGCAGGCCGGTCAGCGAGATGGTCTTCGGCACCAGATCCTCGGTCAGCTTCGGGGCTTCCTTGGTGATGCGGTCCAGCAGCGCCTGCACTTCCTGACGTCCCAGCAGTTCCGATGCATGCATCTGGATCAGGTGATTCAGGTGCGTGGCCACCACGGTGCTGGCATCCACCACCGTGTAGCCGTAGGCCTGCGCCTGTTCCTTGAGCGCGGCATCGATCCACACGGCCGGCAGGCCGAAGGCGGGGTCGCGCGTGGCGGCGCCCGGCAGCGTGCCGCTGACCTGGCCCGGGTTGATGGCCATCCACTGACCCGGATTGGCCTCGCCACTGCCGATCTCCACGCCCTTGAGCGTGATGCGGTATGCGTTCGGCTTCAGTTCGAGGTTGTCCCGGATATGCACCACCGGCACCAGGAAGCCGATGTCCTGCGCCATCTTCTTGCGGATGCTCTTGATGCGGCCCAGCAGTTCGCCGTTCTGCGCGCGATCCACCAGCGTGATCAGGCGGTAACCCACTTCCATGCCCAGCGGATCGACCATCGTCACGTCTTCCCACGTGGCTTCGGCCACTTCGGCCTGTACGGCCGGGCTGCGCTCTTCCTGGGCCTTGGTCTCGGTGGCCTTGACCGCGCGGCGCATCTGATAGCGGCCGAACCAGATCAGGCCGCCGGCGAGCAGCAGGAAGGCAAAGTGCGGCATGCCCGGGATCAGGCCCATCGTGCCGATGATGGCGGCGGTGATGAACATCACGCGCGGGTTCGAGAAAAGCTGGCCGGTCAGCTGCTGGCCGACGTCCTGCTCGTTCGACACGCGCGACACGATCACACCGGCAGCCGTGGAGATGACCAGCGCCGGGATCTGCGCCACCAGGCCGTCACCGATCGTCAGCAGCGTGTAGTTGTGAACGGCCGTGCCGAAGTCCAGGTCGTGCTGCACCATGCCCACGACCATGCCGGCCGCCACGTTGATGAACATGATCAGCAGGCCGGCGATGGCATCGCCACGCACGAACTTCGACGCACCGTCCATGGCACCGTAGAAGTCCGATTCCTGCGCCACTTCGGCGCGGCGCTTGCGGGCGCCTTCCTCGTTGATCAGGCCGGCGTTCAGGTCGGCGTCGATGGCCATCTGCTTGCCGGGCATGGCATCGAGCATGAAGCGCGCGCCAACTTCGGCGATACGGCCCGCACCCTTGGTGATCACCATGAAGTTGATCACGACCAGGATCGCGAACACCACGATACCGACCGCGAAGTTGCCCCCCACCAGGAAGTGGCCGAAGGCCTCGATCACCTTGCCGGCGGCATCGGGGCCGGTATGGCCTTCGAGCAGCACCACGCGGGTGGACGCCACGTTCAGCGACAGGCGCAGCAGCGTGGAGAACAGCAGCACGGCCGGGAAGGCGGCAAAGTCCAGCGGGCGCTGGGTATACATGCCCACCAGCAGCACCATGATCGACAGCGCGATGTTGAAGGTGAACAGCAGGTCCAGGATGAACGCCGGCAGCGGCAGGATCATCATGCCGAGGATCATGACGATCAGCAGCGGGCCAGCCAGCGCCTTCATCTGGGCGCCACCCCGCAGTGCGGGCATGTTGAAAAGGTTGGTCAGTGCGTTCATGCGCGGCTTTCCGGTACGGCAAGTTCATCCGGCACGAGCAGTTCGGTCGGCGAATCGGGCTGCGGACCGTAGCTGTAGTGCCAGTTCTTCAATTGATAAACCCAGGCCAGGACCTCGGCCACGGCGGTATACAGGCCCGCAGGGATTTCGTGGCCCAGTTCCACGTGACGGTGCAGCGCCCGCGCCAGCGGCGGGGCGGACAGCACCGGCACGCGATGCTCGTTGGCCAGCTCGCGAATGCGAGCAGCCACTTCGTCGGCGCCCTTTGCCACGACGCGCGGCGCGTTCCAGCGCGCGCCTTCGTCGTATTTCAGTGCCACGGCGAAGTGGGTGGGGTTGGTCACCACCACGTCGGCCTTGGGCACCTCGGACATCATCCGGCGCCGCGCAATGGCCCGCTGCTGCTGGCGGATACGGGCCTTGATGTGCGGATCGCCATCGGTTTCCTTCATCTCCTGCTTAACCTCTTCCTTGGTCATGCGGAGCTTCTTGTAAAACGTCCAGAGTTGCCACGGCGTGTCGAGCGCCGCCACCAGCAGCAGCGACCCGGCCACCATGCCGCACACGTACAGCACCATCTCTATCATGTGCAGGAGCGCCTCGTGGACCGGCGCATTCATCAGCGCGATGGCTTCGGGCAGCATGTGCCAGACCATCCATGCGCCCACGCAGCCCACCAGCAGCGACTTGGCGATGGCCTTGATCAGTTCCACGAGCGTGTGCGACGAGAACATGCGGCCCAGGCCCTGCAACGGCGACAGGCGCGAGAAATCGGGCGAGAACGACTTGGTCGAAAAGCTCCATCCCCCCAACGCCAGCGGAGCGATCAGGGCCGCCACGCCAAACATCAGCAGCAGCGGAAAA
This sequence comes from Cupriavidus sp. 86D6, assembly GCF_057815095.1. Lineage (NCBI taxonomy): Bacteria > Pseudomonadati > Pseudomonadota > Betaproteobacteria > Burkholderiales > Burkholderiaceae > Cupriavidus > Cupriavidus sp. 86D6. The sequence continues at coordinate 116,622 of NZ_JBYPSB010000007.1, forward strand.
AACGCCAGCAGGCTGTCCCAGATCGCCATGCCGAACTGCGACAGCATGCGATTGGTGTCGAAGGCCGTGGCCGGCTCGAAGGCCAGCGTGGCTTGCATGACCGCATTCAGCTTGCGGCCCAGCGTGCCGCCCATGACGTACAGGCCCAGCACGCCCGTCATCAGCATCACGAACGTACCGAGCTCGCGCGAACGCACCACCTGCCCCTCCTCGCGCGCCTTTTCAAGGCGCCGGGGTGAGGCGGGTTCGGTTTTCTCGAGATCGCTTTCCTCGGACATGAATGCTCCAGTGCAAAGCGCGCGGGCGGCACTTCGTCACCGAGGATTATCAAATCCCGGGGGGCAAGGCATTGGGGGGAAAAGGCGGGGAAACAGGTGCCTGTTTCAGGAATGAGGGGGGCAGCGGAAATAACGGCCCGGGCGATGGCGATCTTTAGGGCCGGAACGCCAAATTGTGCCGATCTCGCCCGGTTCGGACGGGATCGGCCCCGATGATGTCACAGATCGCCCGTGTCATCCATGCCTGGCGGCGGCCGCCGACGGCCATGTGCCTGTATACATACAGCTGGCCGACCTTGTTGCCAGGAGTGGGCAGGCCGTCATTCCCAAACCTTCGGGAGGTGAAGTGCTCTAATAGCTACATATAGTGGCTAATTATCTGGAGAGATCAACGCAGCCTAGAAGGTCTCGGGCAAATACTCGGCATAGCGGTGTCGCAGCCAGGCCAATCCCTCGTCGCGCGGGACCGTATGGTTCAGTTTGGCGCGAAAAGCCTCAAGCCGAACCCGAGAGGCGTTCAGAATGCCCGCCCAGGTAGCCAGCCCGATTCGCAAGGTTGGATCTTCGTGAAAGCAGCCGAACGCGCCGGTCGGGTGTCGCAAGGTCCGCGCGGCGGCGGGAGTCAGTTCATTTGACACTGCCAGGAAAGTCCAGTGGGTATGCCGGGTGTCGAACCGCTCGTCGGATGCCACGGCCATGGCGTAGCTTTCGATCTGCGCTTTCGCCGCAAGATCGATGTTCTTCATCGGACGCTTGAGCTCGACAACCAGAAACTCGCGGCTCGCGCTTGCGTACGACGGTATTTCTCGGCCGAGCACGAAATCGATAAAGCCCTTCCGTCCATCGTCCCGGACCACGGTCTGTTGATACCAGCCCTTGCCCATGTCCAGCTTCTTGACATGCTTGCGCAGTACCGTGCTCAGGCTCTCGCCGTCACTCGTGAGCCGGAATTCTTCCCCGAACACCCAGGTTTCATTGGCCAGCATGCGATGAAGTTCGCCGCGCTCCTTGAAGCCGCGTTTGCTCCCGATATCGAATAACAGTTCCTCCAGCCCTGTGAGAAAGCGAAGACGCTCCGTCACCATCGTGCTGCATTCGATGACCGAAGACAGCGACGCCAGCTCAAGCAGCCCCTGCAGTTCCTCCGCCTTGTCCGCCGGCAGCCTCAGGACTTCCGTCAGCAGATACCGCAGGGTCGACGGGCTGTCTTCGAGCGTGGCCTTGAGCATGCCCAGGGTAAAGCGGCGGTCTTGCTGACTGCCCGAGCGAAAGACTTCCAGATGCTCGTGGATGCCCAGTGCGCAGATGTCGAACCGCTCGCGGCGCGCCACTTCGATGGCGTCCTCGGCAATGCCCTCGAACGGATAGACGCCCTCGCTCTTCCAGAGCTGGATCAGTGCGCCGGCATCTTCCGCCCGCTGGCGACGGTGCCGCGCCTGCAGCGATTCCCGCGCCGACCTGACCACACGCTGCAGGGCCGGGTCGATGCGTTCATCCAGCGCCTGCGCAGTGTCGATACCCGCGATCGGCATCCGGACAGTCGTGGAACCGAGATTCCGCATTTCCATCGTGACCTCCTTCGCTTGAACACGCGAAGAAGGCTAACACCGCATCACCCCCGGTGGCGCCTTTGGACACACGTTGTGACACCGTTTCAGATTCGTCTCAATCCAGTCTGCCGGGCTCGACTTCGATGCCGAGCTGGCCGGCCATTTCAACCACCAGCGCCTGCAGCCGTGACACCTTGTCTTCGAGCGCGCGATGGCTGATGCGCAGGGCCTCGAATTCCGATGGCGACGCCGTGGTTTCCGCGCCGGCGCGCGTCGACGCCGTGGCCGGCTCCGGCATGGCGACTTCACCGCAGAGCAGGTGCATCCAGCGGCTTTCGCGCTCGCCGGGCGCGCGGGGCAGCTTCACGACAAGCGCCGGCGAGCGTTCGACCAGTTCGTCCAGAAAGGCCTCTACCGAGGAAATGTCCGCGAAGGCATGCAGCCGTGCCGAATTCAGGCGCAGTTCGGCAGCCGTTTGCGGACCGCGCAGCATCAGCGTGGACAGCAGCGCAGCCGACTGGCTCGGCACGCCCAGCACCTTGCCCAGGTTCTGTTCGAAGCGCGGCACGCGGCTGCTGCTGCCCTCGAAGACCAGGCTCAACGACTTCAGGCCATCGATCGCGGTCAGGATCTCGGCCTCCGTCACGCTCATCACAGGCGAGCGCGCGGTCTTCTGGTTACAGCCAGATGCCAGCGCGTTCAGCGACAGCGGGTAAGTGTCGGGCACGGTGAACTGCTTTTCCAGCAATACGGCTACCACGCGCGCCTCGATCGGTGTGAGCGTGCGCAAGGCGGGACGCGAGGGAATGTCGGGGGTCTGGTCCATGGATGACATCGGCAGTTTGGGGGGCCCGAAGGGCCAAGGCGCCCATTGAAGCGCAAGGGCGGCGGCGATGCAACCTCCCAGGGGCAAGCTGTGCCGGCAAGTCCTCAGTGCGGCCCGCATGGGGTTTGACGGGCCGCAAGGCTGGCCGATCATCGCTGAATTCGTGGGCTGCCTGCCTGACATCCCGCCCTCCTGCGGAGCGCGCCGCCGCCGCGCAGAGCATAAGAAACCGCGAAATCATTCGTTGGTGCGCAACGGGGGCAGGCGTACGGTCTGGCTTTCCGCCACCCATTTCGTACGCACGCATGTCCAGCTCCCGCCGCCACTTCCTGCACGCCGCCAGCGCCGGCACCTTGTCCGCCCTGCTGCCCGCTGCCGCGCGGGCTCAATCCCGCCCGGTGTTGAAGGCCGGCGACCAGAAGGGCGGCCTGCGCGCGCTGCTGGAGTCGGCCGACGCGCTCAAGGGGCTGGCCTACGACATCCAGTGGACCGAATTCCCGGCTGCGGCGCCGCTGGCGGAGGCGCTCAATGCAGGCGCCGTGGACAGCGGGCCCATCGGCGATGCGCCCGCCATCTTCGCGCTGGCCGCCGGTACGCGCATCCGTCTGATTGGCGCCAACCGTTCCGACCCCTACGGCACCGCCGTACTGGTGCGGCCCGATTCGCCGCTGAAGAGCGCGGCCGACCTCAAGGGCAAGCGCATCGGCACCAATCGCGGATCGATTGGCCATTTCGTCGCGCTCAAGGCGCTGGCATCGGCCGGCCTGAAACCCGAGGATGCCGATTTCCGCTTCCTGCCGCCCGCAGACGCCAAGCTGGCCCTGACCAACGGCTCGGTCGATGCGTGGTCCACCTGGGAGCCCTATACGGCCATGGCCGAAACCAGCGGCCATGCGCGCGTGCTGGTGAGCGGACGGGGGCTGTGGTCGGGCCTGAGCTATCTTGCGGCAACCGACGCCGCGCTGGCCAGCAAGCGGGCCGTGCTGGCCGACTTCCTGCAGCGCGTGGTGCGCGCCCAGGTCTGGTCCTATCAGCACGTGGCCGAGTACTCGGCCACGCTGGCGCGCATCATCGGCATTCCGCCCGAAGCGGCGCGGCTGCAGTTCGAGCGCCGCCGCACCCAGTGGCAGCCCATCGACGCGGACCTGGTGGCCATCCAGCAGCAGACCGCCGACTTCTACCTGAAGGCGGGGCTGCTCAAGCAGCGGCTGGACGTGGCCACCACGTTCGATCGCGGTTTCGCGCTCAGCGCGTAGCCGCCGGCCTGGCTGGCCGCTTTGCCAGCAGCGGTTCGCCGACGCCATCCACCCCCACCAGACCCAGCACCGTGGTCAGGCCCCATTGCGCGCCTTCATGGGCATTGGTGGGGTCGAACCACTCGTCGCGCGAATGCGATCCACCCGACTTGCCGCCGCTGCCGATGATGATGGCCGGAATGCCCAGCGCCATCGGCACGTTGGCGTCGGTGCTGCCGCCGCGCAGCGACGGCGCTTCCTTGCCGTGCGCCTTGATCACGCGCACGGCCGACTGCACTATCACCGAGTCGGTAGGCGTGATGCCGGCGGGCCGGTCGCCGATCATGCGGGCCTGGTAGGTGATTTCCTGTCCCTTGGCCGGCTTCCAGCGCGCATTCTCGTCCGCCACGCCCGCGGCGATGGCTTCCATGATGTGCTTCTCGGTTTCCAGCAGCGACGGCGTGCCGTTCGAGCGGATATCGATCGCCATGCGCGCGTCGCCGGCAATCGCGTTCACCGACGTACCGCCGCCGACCGTGCCCACGGTGAACGTGGTCTTGGGGTCGGCGGGCGTTTGCACGTCGCCGATCTTGCCGATGGCGCGGCCCATCGCATGGATCGCGCTGGGCAGGCCGAAGGCCCCGAAGCTGTGGCCGCCCGGGCCCTTGAACGTCACTTCATAGCGATGGCTGCCGGTGCCCTGCGTCAGCACGCGTTCGCCGGTACCGGGCTCGATGCCGACCATGCCGTCGATATCGGGGTGATCGCGGAACACCGCCTTCATGCCGCGAAGATTGCCCAGTTCCTCTTCGCCGACGTTGCCGACGAACACCAGGTCGCCTACGGTACGCACCTTGTTCTCATTGAGCACCTTGAGCCATGACAGCAGGACGGCCAGCCCGCGCGTGTCGTCGCCGATGCCCGGCGCGTACAGCTTGCCGTCACGCGACTTCACCGTGACGTCGGTGCCTTCCGGAAAGACGGTATCGAGGTGGGCCGAAATCAGCAGCCGGGGGCCGTTGCCGGTGCCCTCGCGGATGCCGATGGCATTGCCTTCGGCATCGATATGCGCATCGGTCAGGCCCAGTGCCTTGAGCCGCGACACGAAATACTCGGCGCGCGCCTTTTCCTTGAAGGGCGGCGCCGGGATCTCGGTCATGGTCTTGAGTTCCGCCAGCGCCCGCGCGTCGTCGGCGCGCACGTCGGCCATCAGCTTCTGGTAAAGCGGCGTGGCTTCCAGCCGGGCATAGGCACTGTCAACGGTGGGGGAAACCTGCGGGACGGTCAGCGTCTGACCCTGGGCGATGCCGGCGAATGCGGAAACTGCGGCGGCAACGGAAACTGCAACGACGGTACGGCGAGCATGCATGGGGGCGATCCTCTGGCAGTAGGAAACCGTGGTTGCCCACGATTGTGCCAGCGAATGCGCCGCCATGTGACGAAAAACGCGCGTACGGCGCATCGTCGCGACAAGCCCGGGACGCGCCGGCGGGATGGCCGGCGCGTCCCGCTTACCGGGCTCAGAAGCCCAGGCTGGCCAGCAGGTCGTCCACCTGCGACTGGTCCGACACTACGTCGGTCTTGCCTTCGGGGTTGATCTGCGGACCGTTCATGAGCGTGGGGGGCGCTTCAACGCGCCGCTCGGCCGGCACGTTATCGATCAGCACCTGCAGCAGTTCCTGCTCCAGGGTGCGGATCATGTCCATCATCTTCTTGATCACCTGGCCGGTCAGGTCCTGGAAGTCCTGGGCCATCATGATTTCAAGCAGGTGGCTGCCGGTCGCCTTGGCCTTTTGCGGAACGTCGGTCAGGAATTCACGTGTGTCCAGCACCAGTGCGCGGGCGTCGCCCAGCTCCACGGGTTGCGCGAACCACTCGTCCCAACGCTTGTCCAGCGCGGTGGCCTTGCTTTCCAGATCTTCCTGCAGCGGCTGCGCCAGTTCGACGGCGGTGAGCGTGCGCTCGGCCGCCTGCTCGGTCATGGCGGCGATGTAGCTCAGGCGGTCGCGTGCATCGGGAATGGCCAGGGCGGCCTTCTCGATTTCCTTGTCGAGCCCCAGCTCCCGCATGTTGTCGCGCAGCATTCGCGTCAGGTTGCCGATGCGATGGATGATCTGCTCGGCCGATTCTTGGCTGAAAGTCGGAGTCGTCGACATGTCGCGTACCTCTTCTTATTGAGCCAGCTTCTCGAAGATCTTCGTGATCTTTTCGTCCAGCGTCGCGGCGGTGAACGGCTTGACCACATAACCATTGGCACCAGCCTGCGCGGCGGCAATGATGTTCTCCTTCTTGGCTTCGGCCGTCACCATCAGCACCGGCGTCTTGGCGATCTCGGGAATCGCACGGATCGACTGCAGCATGGTCAGCCCGTCCATGTTCGGCATGTTCCAGTCCGACACCACGAACTGGAAGCTGCCGTCCTTGACTTTTTCCAGCCCGGCGGCGCCATCTTCGGCTTCCTCGACGTTGGTGAACCCCAGCTCCTTGAGCAGGTTGCGAATGATCCGACGCATGGTCGGGAAGTCATCGACCACGAGGATCTTGATGTTCTTGTCCACTTTACGGCTCCAATACGGTTACGGATGACACGGCCATCCGGTTGTTGTTGCTAATCCGACCTCTCTCGCGCGCGATCCAGGACTACACGCGCTGCGCCCGTGCGCCAAACGTGGCCAGGTGCGCCATGACGCGCTGGCTCATCTGGTTCAGGGGCACGACTTCATGCACGCCGCCGGTGGCGATAGCCTCCTTCGGCATGCCAAACACGATGCAGGACTGTTCGTCCTGCGCCAGGTTGTACGATCCGGCCTCGCGCATGCGCAGCATGCCGCGGGCACCGTCCTTGCCCATGCCGGTCAGGATCACGCCCGTCACGTTCTTGCCGCCGTGGATGGCGGCGGAATCGAACAGCACGTCCACCGACGGACGATGCCGGTTCACCGGTGCGTCTTGCGACAGGTGCGCCACGTAGTTGGCACCGCTACGCGCCAGCAGCAGGTGGGAGTCTCCCGGCGCGATATACGCATAGCCGGGCAGCACGCGTTCGCCGTGCTCCGCTTCCTTGACCGTGATGCGGCACAGCCCGTTCAGGCGCTGCGCGAACGACTTGGTGAAGCCGGCCGGCATGTGCTGCACGATCATGACTGCCGGCGAATCGGGCGGCAGCGGCATCAGGAATTCCTTGATGGCCTCGGTGCCGCCGGTCGATGCGCCGACGATGATCAGTTTTTCGGTCGACAGCAGCGGCGCGCGCAGCATCGGCGCGGCAGGCGCGCTGCCCGCAGGCGCCTCGGACCGTGCCCGCACGCGTGCCCGCGACGCCGCGCGCAGCTTGTCGGCGATCGTGTCGGTGTATTCGATCAGACCCTCGCGGATACCAAGCTTGGGCTTGGTCACGAAATCGACCGCGCCCAGTTCCAGCGCGCGCATCGTGATTTCCGACCCCCGTTCGGTCAGCGAGGACACCATCAGCACCGGCATCGGGCGCAGGCGCATCAGGCGTTCCAGAAAGTCGAGCCCGTCCATCCGTGGCATTTCCACGTCCAGCGTCAGCACGTCCGGGTTCAGGCGCTTGATCATGTCACGCGCCACCAGCGGGTCGGGGGCGGTACCCACCACCTCCATGTCGGGCTGGCTGTTGATGATCTCCGTCATCAGGCTGCGAATCAGCGCGGAATCATCCACGCACAGCACCTTGATCTTCGCGGCGGTCATGTTCGTCTCTACGTCTTCAGTTTTCAGGTCGGCGACTTGGCCGATGCCTGCCGCGTAAACAAAGCCACGGCACCACGGGCGGGCGCCTTTGTGGATGTGGACAGCGCGCGTGCCAGGGCACGCTCGTCGCGCTCCACGCCAACGGTATCGTCCGAGCGGGTCAGCCGGCGCACCAGCGCCAGACCCGTTCCCGGAAAATAGCTGACGCGTCGCGCGTGCGGCCCGCGCAGGTCTTGCGCGGCCACCCGTATCTCTTCGGTGCGCAGGTACTTCAGTACGAAATCGGCATTCCGGTCCCCAATATTGAGGGTCGTCATGTTCGCCAGTACCGCGCCGCCGCCAAATACCTTGGCTTCCAGACGCTCGCGCCGGGCGCCCATCTTCAGCAGTTCATTGATCAGCACTTCCAGCGCGTAGCAGCCGTAGCGCATCGACGCCGACAGCATGCGGTCAGGGCCGGCGTTCTCGTCATCGGGCAGCATGAAATGGTTCATGCCGCCCACGCCGGCCACTTCGTCGCGGATGCATGCGGCCACGCACGATCCCAGCACCGTGGTCAGCACCACGTCATCGCCCGTCACGTAGTATTCGTTGGGCAGCAGCTTGATGGCCTGCTTGCCGAATTCGCGATCGAAGTACTTTCGCGTGGCAATGGCCTCGGGCATCTGTGGCGTGCCGCGCATCATGCGCCTCCGCCTTTGCCCGCCAGTTCATACACGGTCTGCCCGCGCAGCTGGAACGCGCGCGTGACATACGAGAAGTTCTCCGAATGGCCGGCAAACAGCAGGCCGTTCGGCTTGAGCAACGGCGCAAACCGCTCCAGGATGCGGCCCTGGGTCGGCTTGTCGAAATAGATCATCACGTTGCGGCAGAAGATCGCGTCGAACTTGTCGCGAATGCCCCAGTCCGGCGCCAGCAGGTTCAGCGGCTCGAACGCGATGGTCGATGCCAGCTCCGGCTTGACCTTGACCGAGCCCGCGCGTGCGCCCGTGCCCTTCAGGAAGAAGCGCTTGAGCTGCTCCTGCTGCAGCCGGGACACCTGCTCGGTCGTATAGACGCCGGCGCGGGCCTTGGCCAGCACCTGGGTGTCGATGTCGGTGGCCAGCACGGTCCCGGCGCGGTCGCCCAGCGCCTCGGCCAGCGTGATGGCGATCGAATACGGTTCCTCGCCGGTCGACGCCGCCGCGCACCAGACGCTGTAGGGCCGGCCAGTCTTCCTGGCGTGCTCGGCCAGCAGCGGGAAGTGGTGCGCCTCACGGAAGAACGACGTGAGGTTGGTCGTCAGCGCGTTGGTGAAGTACTCCCACTCGTCGGACCGGTCGTCCGACTCGAGCAGTTCCAGGTAAGTGCCGAAGTCGCTGAGCTGCAGCGAGCGCAGCCGCCGCGCCAGACGGCTGTACACCATCTCGCGCTTGTGGCTGCCCAGCGAGATGCCGGCGCGCTTGTGGATCAGCGCGCGCACCTTCTCGAAGTCGCGCTCGGTCAGCAGGAAGTCACGCATGTCGTCGCGCAGGGGCGCCAGCACCGGCGTCGCCGTGCTGGCGGCCGCGCCTGGCTTCCCGGTGGCGCTGGAGGAAGAACGGAGCGGCGTCATGAGTGTATGTCGTCAGGGTTGCCGATGATCGGCGGTACAGGCAGTTGGGGGCGATCCGGCGCGCGCTCAGGCGAACTCGGCTTCGATCAGTTCCATCTCGGCGCTGGTCATCATGCGTTCGATGTCGATCAGGATCAGCATCCGGCCTTCCACCGAACCGAGGCCGGTCAGGTGCTCGTTGGATACCGATACGCCGAATTCCGGCGCAGCCTTGATGTCGTCGCCGGTCAGCGTGAGCACGTCCGACACACCATCGACGACGATGCCGACCACACGCCCCGCCACGTTCAGGATGATCACCACGGTCTGGTGGTCATAACGCACGTTGGCGAGGTTGAACTTCAGGCGCAGGTCCACGATCGGCACGATCACGCCGCGCAGGTTCGTCACGCCCTTGATGAAGTCGGGTGCGTTGGCGATGCGGGTTACCGTCTCGTAGCTGCGGATTTCCTGCACCTTCAGGATGTCGATGCCATATTCCTCGGTGCCCAGCGTGAAGACCAGGTATTCCTGGCCAGAGGCTTCGCTGCCCTGGGTATCGATGTGTCCGATGCCGGCCATGTCCGTTCTCCTTGCTGTCGATTACAGTGCCACCGCCATGTCCTGGCGGCGCACGCCGGTGCGCTGCAGCGCGGCCACGTCCACGATCAGCGCGACGCTGCCGTCGCCCAGGATCGTCGCGGCCGAAATGCACGGCACCTTGCGGTAGTTGGTTTCGAGGTTCTTCAGTACCACCTGGTGCTGGCCGATCAGCTGGTCCACCAGCAGCGCGAAGCGCTTGCCTTCGGCGGCCAGGATCACGGCGATGCCCTGCGTGGGCTCCTGCACCGCATTGGCCACGTTGAAGACCTTGTGCAGTTCCAGCAGCGGCAGGTATTCGCCGCGCACGTTCATCACGCGCTCGCCGTTGGCGGCGGTGTGCACGTCGTCGGCCTTCGGCTGCAGCGACTCCATCACGCAGTTCAGCGGCAGGATGAACGTCTCTTCGCCGGTGCGCACCGACATGCCGTCCAGGATGGCCAGCGTCAGCGGCAGCACGATGCGGGTGGTGGTACCCAGGCCCTGGCGCGAGCTGATCTCGACATGCCCGCCCATTTCCTGGATGTTCCGCTTGACCACGTCCATGCCCACGCCACGTCCCGACACGTCGGTCACCACCTCGGCAGTGGAGAAGCCCGGCGCGAAGATCAGCTGCCAGACCTCATCGTCGGGCATGCTTTCGGACACGCCCGGCAGGTTGTTCTGCAGGGCCTTGGACAGGATGCGCTCCCGGTTCAGGCCACCACCGTCGTCGCTCACTTCGATGACGATGTTGCCGCCGGCGTGCTGTGCCGACAGGATCAGCTGGCCGGTCGGTTCCTTGCCGGCCGCCACGCGCTTCTCGGGCGTTTCGATACCGTGGTCGAGGCTGTTGCGCACCAGGTGGGTCAGCGGGTCGATGATCCGTTCGATCAGGCTCTTGTCCAGTTCGGTCGCCTTGCCGAACGTGACCAGGTCGATCTGCTTGTTCAGCTTGCTGGCCAGGTCGCGCACCAGACGCGGGAAGCGCGAGAACACGTAGTCCATCGGCATCATGCGGATCGACATCACCGCTTCCTGCAGGTCGCGCGCGTTGCGCTCCAGCTGGCCCATGCCCGAGAACAGGCGGTCGAACAGTACGGGGTCGAGCGACGACGCGGTCTGCGCCAGCATCGATTGCGTGATGACCAGTTCGCCCACCAGGTTGATGATCTGGTCGACCTTCTCGGTCGGCACGCGGATCGAACCCGAATCGGGGCCATGCGCGGCGGCGGCGGCCGCAGGCTTGGCCTTCTCCTTTTCCTTGTCCTTGGCTACCGGGGCGGCGGCCGGCGCAGCGGCCGCCGGGGCCGGCGCGGCGACGGGCGCAGGCGCCGGTGCGGGCGCGGCTGCGGCCGGGGCCTCGCCGGCTGCCACGGCTTCCACGACGATCTGCTTCTCGTCGATCACGAAGCAGCAGACCGCGATGATGTCGTCGGTGCCGCACTGGCTGTTCAGCCAGATGGTCAGGTCGCCATCGGCCTCTTCCTGGCCGGTGATCTCGCCCAGGTTGGCCAGTTCCTCGCGCAGCAGCGCCTGGTCCGCGGCCGATACCTTGATCAGGCGAACCTTCAGGTTGCCGCCGGCCGGTGCGGCGGCCGGGGCCGGGGCTGCCACGGGCGCGGGTGGGGGGGCCGGAGCGTGGGCCGCTTCGCCGCCGGCTTCCTGGGCCAGCTGCTGCAGGACGGCGCAGATGCGCTTGAACGTTTCCGGATCGGGTTCGGTGCCGTTGCGATAGGCATTGAGCTGGTCTTGCAACACGTCCTTGGTTTCCAGAAAGGTGTCGATGATGACCCGCGTGAGGGCCAGTTCCCGCCGACGCGTGCGGTCGAGCAGGTTCTCAAAGATGTGCGTGGTTTCGGTCAGGGCCGTGAAGCCGAACGTCGCGGCACCGCCCTTGATCGAATGCGCGGCACGAAAGATCGCGTTGAGCGCTTCGGCATCGGGGGACTCGATGTCCACCTCCAGCAGCAGCTGCTCCATTTCTACGAGCAGTTCCTCTGCCTCTTCGAAGAAGGTCTGGTAAAACTGCGTGATATCGATATCGACAGACATGATCGTCCTGGCTCGCTAGATTTCCTGGGAAGACACGCCACCCACCGCGGCGGCGCGCCCTCGTTCCTACTTGCCCTTGGGCGTGTTGGCGGGGCCCGCCGCGGGAGCCGGGGCGGCTTCCGCCTGCGCCGGCACCTGCGACTGAAGCTCTTCGGCCATGCGTCCCTTCTGGGCCTGCACCGAAACATCCGCCGCGCTGGCGTTTTCGGACTCGAACTGGGCCTGCGCGCGCTTGTTGAGCACCACAATGCTGATGCGACGGTTGGTCGGCGCCAGCGGTTCGTTCTTCTCCAGCGGCATGGTGTCGGCCAGGCCCAGCACCCGCAGCACCTTGCCTTCCTGCATGCCACCGGCGATCAGTTCCTGGCGCGACGCATTGGCGCGGTCTGCCGACAGTTCCCAGTTGCTGTATGCGCGCTCGCCCATCATGTAGGTGGCCGAGTCGGTATGGCCCGACAGGCTGACCTTGTTCGGCATCTCGTTGAGCACCGGGCCGATTTCGCGCAGGATGGCACGCATGTACGGCTCCACGGCGGCGCTGCCGGTACGGAACATCGGCCGGTTCTGTGTATCCAGGATCTGGATGCGCAGGCCCTCGCTGGTGATGTCCAGCAGCAGCTGCGGGCGGAACTGGCGCAGCGTGGGGTTGTTGTCGATGATCTGTTCCAGACGACCCTTGAGCGCGCGCAGGCGCTCGCTGTCCATCTGGTCGCGGCGGCGCTGGGCGTCGGCCGGATCGTTGGTCAGGGCCTTCATGACCTCGCCGTCCTTGGCCATCGGGTCCTTGCCGCCGCCGGGGATGACACTCTTCGACATGCTGCTCTTGTCGCCGCCGGCCACCGCCACTTTCAGCGGCGTCTTGAAGTATTCGGCCACGCCGACGAGCGTTTTCGGGGAAGACGAGCTCAGCAGCCACAGCACCAGGAACAGCGCCATCATGGCCGTCATGAAGTCGGCGTAGGCGATCTTCCAGCTGTGGTTGCCGTGCGGCTTGGCGTGCGACTTCGCCTTCTTGATGATGATCGGACGCAGGTCCTGGGCGCTGCTCATGGCTGCTCTCCCGTCAGGTCAGGCTCTTGACTTCACGCACGTGGTCGTCGAGCTCGAGGAACGACGGACGTACCGTGGAGTACAGCACCTTGCGGCCGAATTCCACCGCCACCAGCGGGGCATAGCCGTTCAGGGATGCCAGCAGCGTGACCTTGATGCACTCGTACATCTTGATGCTCTCGGACACCTGGTGCTCGACGCGCGATGCCAGCGGCGACACGAAGCCGTAGGCCAGCAGAATGCCCAGGAACGTACCGACCATGGCGTGGGCGATCAGGGCGCCCAGTTCCGCCGGCGGCAGATCGGCCGAGGCGAGTGCGTGCACCACGCCCATCACCGCGGCCACGATGCCGAAGGCGGGCAGGCCGTCGCCGACGCGCGACAGCGCATGGGCGGGAATCTCGGCTTCGTGGCGGAACGTTTCGATTTCGTGGTCCATGAGCGCCTCGATCTCAAAGGCGTTCATGTTGCCGTTGACCATCATGCGCAGGTAGTCGGTCAGGAACTCCATCATCTTGGCGTCGGCCAGGATGCGCGGGTACTGACTGAAGACGCTGCTCGATGCGGGATCGGCAATTTCCTTTTCGAGGAACAGGATGCCCTCGCGACGTGCCTTGGACAGCAGCACGTACAGCAGCGCCATCACGTCCAGGTACAGTTCCTTCTTGTACTTGGAGCCCTGCAGCAGCGAAGGCATGGCCTTCATCGTGGCCTTGATGGCCTTGCCGCTGTTGGAGCTGATGAATGCGCCGACGGCGGCACCGCCGATGATGATGAGCTCCGCCGGTTGATAAAGCGCGCCCATATGTCCGCCGGTGAGGGCGTAACCGCCCAACACCGCCACGACTACGACGACATAGCCAATAACTACTAGCACGATCGGATCCCCGTCTGAAAAACACGCGTCAGGCACGCACTGGGCATCCGGCGCGGACGAGCGGGGTCACCGCCCGCCGTTACCGGGGCCCACCTGCCACGCGGACGTCAGGCCCGGTGAGTCAGGCTGGCGTCTGCGCGGATGCGGCGTCCTTCGAGAGCTTCTTCACCTTTCCGGCGCGCGAAGGCGGGCGGCACAGGCTGCAGACGAAGTTCGCGTGCGGCTCATAGGCATGCGTCACGAACTGACCGCCGCAACAGGTGCACGAGGAAAGCTGCAGCATGTTGCTCTCGAAAAACCGTACTAACGTCCAGGCACGGGTGAAACTTAAGACGATTTCGCCACCGAGCAGCGAAACGTGCTCGAGGTACAGACGGTAAGCGGCCACTACGGCACGAATGCCCGACGTCTCGCCTTCCTGCACCATGAACTGGTAAGCGGAGAAGAACAGCGACGAATGGATATTCGGCAGCCAGGTGGTGAACCAGTCTGTCGAGAAGGGGAGCATGCCCTTGGGCGGCGACGCGCCCCGCAGCTCCTTGTAGAGGCGGATCAACCGGTCGCGCGAGAGCGTGGTCTCGGCTTCAAGCACCTGCAGGCGCGCACCCAGGCCGATCAGCTCGATGGCGAGCTGGGTCTGGTTGGCATCCTGCAGGACGCTCTTGCGGTTGGGGACGGGAGTGGCCGTGAAACTGCGGGCCGGCTGGGCCTGGAGGAGCGCGGTCAATTGAGCGACTCCACGGGTTGCCGGGCCAGCAGGATAGCAGCGTGGATCTGCTGCATATCATGGCTCTTGGCCGTGTGTGTCAGGGTGGACAGCAACGCGTGATCGTCAAAGCGGAACCGGCACAGCACCATGTTCGATGCAGCCAGCTTGACGAGTTGCGCCGAGGTCAGCTTGGCGAGGATCTCAGCAATTTCCTTGCTGACACCAAGCCTGAACATGGCTTCCACCTGGTTTTCGCGCACCAGTCGTTGCGCAAGCAGAAGATAGGCGAGGTTAACCTCCCTGATCTCCTGGAGAACTTCACTGCTTTCCAATTTTTCCCCGCTACCAAAAAACCCCTCGACCGCTTGTCCGGCGCTTACCAGCAAGGAAATCCTGCCGGCGACCAGATCGTTTGTTGCGTGTTCGAGTGGGTACGACGTACTACGAAAGAACTTCGCCCGGTTACACCTGAACTCTGAAACGTTACAGATGTTACAGAGTGTAAGTGAAACTGTTACGTTTATATCGGCATTCCGCCCACCATGCCAATCCCTACTTACGTTGGGGATTGGGGAATGTCGTAAGGAAAAGACATGGGCCCCGAAGTTTGTAACAACAAACGTGCCTGTCTTCTGATTTTCATCAAAGGTGTAACAGTTTGTGCACTGAACGGAAACGGATTTCCGACGGTGGACACGCCACGCACGAAAGGGGGTTGCTGGTTTCCACTATTGACGAACAAGCGCACCTTGGCTAAACACGCGACGCAGCCACGCCGCCAGCCGCGCAAACACGTCATCGGGTGCTTCCCGGAACAGGTGCGGACGCGCGCGCTCCACCTGCTCCAGCACGCGCGCGGCTTCCTCGGCGCTCACCGATCCATACTCCAGCGCCAGGCCCAGCAGCGCGCGCAACTCGCCCACCTTGCTGCGGCCAAGCGCCTCGCTTTGCTCGGTCTGCAGCGCGTACATGACGTCGTAAGCGCGCTGCCGCAGGCTGTCCGCAATGCGCCACGCAGGCGTGCGCATGCGCTCCTCGATCGTGCGCACATCGACAGCGGAGGCCGATATCTGGGCCGCCAGCGCCTCGGTGAACGCGGCATCGGCGCCCGCTTCGGACAGGATGTTCGCGGCCCACTCCCGCGCATGCTCCACGCGCTGCTGGGACGTCCAGTCGGGCTGCACGGCCAGCGCGAAGCCGAAACGCTGCGCGTCGCGCATGAGCGCCGCCAATGCGTTCGGCAGCTGCTTGTCGAAGACCTTGCGCGCCCATCCGTACTCGCCGCTGGCCAGCAGGCGCATGACGGCACGCTCGGTGAGCGGCCCATCCTGCTGGATCAGCCGCGCGCGCAGGAAATCGTCGAACGCGGGCGGAATGAACTGCGGGTCGAGTCCGGTGGAAACTTTTACAAACGCATCGAAGTCTGCGCGCAGCCGCGCTGCGGCTTCGGCCGACAGGGACAGACTGATGTCGGTGTTCATGGTGTTCTGCAGACGAGTGAACGCCCGGCGCAACAATTACAACGCTGCGCCGGGACGCTGCCGTCTTTTCAGACGACGATTATGTGGCGGTCCGAAGTTGTCCCGATGACGCTCAGAAGGCGCTCCAGTCGCCGTTGTCCGATGCCGGGCTGGCAGACGCAGCCGCCGTCAGCGCCGGGCGCTTCTTCTGTGTATCGGCATCCGCGCCGGCAACTTCAGCCATAGCCGGTGCGGCAGCCGCCAGCGCAGTGCCGGTCCTGGCCGGCTTGCCCCGCTTGCCGCCCTTGGCCACGCGGTTCACCGGGGCCTTGGCGGCGGGCCTGGCCACCGAGCGCACGGCGGGCGCCGCCGGGGCAGCGAGCATCGGCACCGATGCCGCCGCTGCATCGTCGTGCGACAGGCGGAAGCCCGACACCGATTCCAGCAGGCGCGAAGCCTGGTCCTGCAGCGAACCGGCTGCCGCCGCGGCCTGCTCCACCAGCGCCGCGTTCTGCTGCGTCACTTCGTCCATCTGGGCCACGGCCTGGTTGACCTGCTCGATGCCCGAGCTCTGCTCGGCCGATGCCGCGCTGATCTCTCCCATGATGTCGGTCACGCGCTTCACGGCCTGCACGATCTCGTCCATCGTCGTGCCGGCCTGGCTCACCAGCGCCGCGCCGGTATCCACCTGCGCCACCGAGTTGTCGATCAGCGTCTTGATTTCCTTGGCGGCATTGGCGCTGCGCTGCGCCAGGCTGCGCACCTCGCCGGCCACCACGGCAAAGCCGCGGCCCTGCTCGCCGGCACGCGCCGCTTCCACGGCGGCGTTCAGCGCCAGGATGTTGGTCTGGAAGGCAATGCCCTCGATCACGCCGATGATGTCGACGATCTTGCGCGATGCGTCGTTGATCTCGCCCATGGTGTCCACCACGCGGCCCACCACCTCGCCGCCGCGCACGGCCGTGTCCGACGCATTGGCCGCCAGGCCGCTGGCCTGACGGGCATTGTCCGCGTTCTGGCGCACGGTGCTGGTCAGCTGCTCCATGCTCGAAGCCGTTTCCTCCAGCGAGGCGGCCTGCTGTTCGGTGCGCTGCGACAGGTCGTTGTTGCCGGCCGCAATTTCGCGCGACGCCGTGCCGATCGACTCAGCCGACTCCTTGAAGTCGCGGACCATCGACGACAGCTGTTGCTGCATCTGCGCGATCGCGTGCAGCAGGCTGTGGTCGTCGCCACGGCGCAGTTCCACCTTGGCCGAGAAGTCGCCATCGGCAAT
The DNA here is from genome assembly GCF_057815095.1 of Cupriavidus sp. 86D6. Lineage (NCBI taxonomy): Bacteria > Pseudomonadati > Pseudomonadota > Betaproteobacteria > Burkholderiales > Burkholderiaceae > Cupriavidus > Cupriavidus sp. 86D6. The sequence continues at coordinate 133,801 of NZ_JBYPSB010000007.1, forward strand.
CTGCGCGGCGATCGAAGCGGCATAGCCCGGTTCGCCACCGAGCTGGCGCGACAGCTGGCGGGCCAGGAACCAGCCCAGCAGCACCGAGATCACGACCCCGCCGAGCACCAGCAGCAGCATCAGCACGCGCGAGCTGTTGTAGACGCTGGTCGACTCGTCCATGTTCAACTTGGCGCGTTCGTCGCGGCGCTTGACCATCTTGAACAGCACGTCTTCCAGCGCGCGGCTTTCCTTGAGCAGGTCGGCACTTTCCGTGAACACCGTGCTTTCGAACTGCGACGTGTCCAGCGGCTGCTTGCTGACCAGTTCCACGTACTTCGTCATGCGGTCGCGGAACGGGGGCACCAGCGCTTCATACTGCTTGAACAGCGCCTGGCCCTCGGGCTGGCTGAACGAGCTCTTCGCAGTTTTTACCCGCGCCTCCATCGTCGCCAGCGATTTCTGGATCTCTTCCTTCTCGGTCGCGCGTTCGCCCATGGTCGATGCCGACAGCAGCGCGATCTGCGCGCGGCTGGCATAGACCAGGTTGATGTTGCCGTCCTGCACGGCCTTCAGCGCCTGCAGGTCGGTGGTGTAGATCTTGCCGGTCCATTCCGCCATGCGCCCCATGTTGACCACGCCCAGCAGGCCGATGACGGCGCCGATCACCGATACCACCAGGAAGCCTGCTATCAGCCTGGTCGTAACGCGTAGTTGATTGAACCACTGCATAGAACTATCCCCTTCTTCTGTCAGAAATGACCGGGATGGGCAATGCCACCCGGATTGTTGTCGCGGCCGCCTGCGTGGGCGGCTGCTCTACCCCGTTCCTGATGCCGCGTGTTTCGGCGCGGCCCTTTCTGGAATGGCCCCCGCCCTGCCGGGCGCGGACCGGCTCCCCACTTCAGCCCGCCACCTCCGCCATCGTCTCCATCTGGCGCGGGCGCGCAGGCCGGACTTCGGCCTGGGTGCTCACGCGGAATGTGGAGATCGACTCGCGCAGGCGGTCGGCCTGTTCTTCCAGCGCGCCGGCCGCCGCGGCGGCCTGCTCTACCAATGCTGCGTTCTGTTGCGTGCTTTCATCCATTTGCGCCACGGCCTCGTTGACCTGCTCGATGCCTGCGCTCTGCTCGGCCGATGCCGAACTGATGTCGCCCATGATGTCGGTCACGCGCTTCACGGCCTGGACGATCTCGTCCATCGTCGCGCCGGCCTCGCTGACCTGCGCCGCGCCGTTTTCCACGCGCGACACGGTGTTGCCGATCAGGCCCTTGATTTCCTTGGCCGCGTTGGCGCTGCGCTGCGCCAGGCTGCGCACCTCGCCAGCCACCACGGCGAAGCCGCGGCCCTGCTCGCCGGCACGCGCCGCTTCCACGGCGGCGTTCAGCGCCAGGATGTTGGTCTGAAAGGCAATGCCCTCGATCACGCCGATGATGTCGACGATCTTGCGCGATGCCTCGTTGATTTCGTTCATCGTCTGCACCACGCGCCCCACGGCCTCGCCACCGCGTACGGCCGTCTCCGACGCATTGGCGGCCAGCCCGGTGGCCTGGCGTGCGTTGTCGGCGTTCTGGCGGACCGTGCCGGTCAGCTGCTCCATGCTCGAAGCCGTTTCCTCCAGCGAGGCGGCCTGCTGTTCGGTGCGCTGCGACAGGTCGTTGTTGCCGGCGGCCACCTGGTGCGTGGCCGTCGAGATGCTGGTCATGCCTTCCTGGATGTCATGCACCACCGACAGCAGGCTGCGCTGCATCGTGCGCATGGCGCGCGCCAGCGCACCCACTTCGTCGCCGGCCTTGTGCTCGAACGTCGTGGTCAGGTCGCCGGCGCCCATGCGCAGCGCAAAGTCGAGCATCTCGCCGACCGGCTTTTCCACGCGGGAGATCAGCAGGGCGCCCGAAGCCATCGACGAGATCACGGCCAGCGCGAAAGCGCCCCAGAGCCACGGCCACAACTGGGCCGCAGCGTCGGCCGACATCCAGTGCACGCCAGCCAGCGCCACCAGGAACCATGCGAGCCCGGCCACCTGGGCCCAAAGAATGCGGCGGCGCAGGTTCAGGCGGGTCAGGCGGCCGAAGAAGCCGGCCACGCCGGTCCGCACCACGGCCCCGTCGCGGATCGCCAGCCCGGCGGCGCGCTGCTCGCGAAAGCGCTTGTAGGCAGCCTCGGCCGCGTCGATCTGCTCGCGCGACGCCATCGACCGCACCGACGTATAGCCGATGATGCGGCCGGCCACGCGCGTCGGCGTGACGGTTGCCTGCACCCAGTAGTGATCGCCGTCCTTGCGGCGGTTCTTGACGATGCCGACCCACGACTTGCCGGCCTGGATCGACGTCCAGAGATCGGCAAACGCTTCCGGCGGCATGTCCGGATGGCGCACCAGGTTGTGCGGCGCGCCCAGCAGCTCTGCCGACGAGAAGCCGCTGGTCTCCACGAACGCCCGGTTTGCGAACGTGATGCGACCCTTGAGGTCGGTTCGGGAGATCAGGTAATCGTCCGGCGAGAGCGGATGCTCGCGCTGCGTGACAGGCTGGTTGTTGCGCATGGGTGCTCGAACTGCGTTGAAGGCTCCGGCACCGGCGCCCCCGCATTCGCGCGGGCGCTACGGGCCGCTTGTTACGGGGTGGGTCAGGCGGTGCCGGCCGCGGCGTCAAGCGCCGCGAGGTCGTCGACGTCCATCAGCTTCTCGATATCGGTCAGGATCAGCATGCGCCCCTCCAGCGAGCCAAGCCCGCGGATATAGTCGGTGGCCACGCCGCCGGACAGCGTCGGCGCCGGCTTGATCTGCGACGGAGTCAGCGTGAGCACGTCGGATACGCCGTCAACCACGATGCCCGTCGTGCGTTCATGGATATCGACGATGATCACCACCGTGTACTGGTCGTAGCTGATCTCGGCCTGGTTGAACTTGATGCGCAGGTCGATGATCGGGACGATGGTGCCGCGCAGGTTGACCACGCCCTTCAGGTAGTCAGGCGCGTTGGCGATCTGCGTGACCGATTCGTAGCCACGGATTTCCTGGACCTTGAGGATGTCGATGCCGTATTCCTCGCGGCCAAGCCGGAAGGCCAGGAATTCTTCTCCCGCGCCGTCCGCCCGGTTGTTGCTGGTATTCATGTTGCCCCCGCTGGCAAGGTTGGTCGTGGCCGGGGATAGCGTGCCCCTGGCTGCTGGCGACCCGAGGCGGTCTGCCGGCCCGCGGCCCAATGGGCCGAGCCGGACCACCTGCTATGGCCCTCCAGTATTTACGGCACGATGCGGGGTGAATTAAGGACGACTTCGCGCCCGGCTTACCCCTCCGTGGGAGGGTCCAGCAGCGCGTGGACGGAGGCCAGCAGGTCTTCCGGATCGAAGGGCTTGGCCAGGAATCCCGACGCGCCGGCCTCGCGGGCCTGGTCCAGGATGCGGTCGTCGTGCTCGGTCGAGAGCATCAGGATCGGAATCGACGCATAGGCCGATGTGGCGCGCAGCGCGCGGATCAGCGACAGGCCGTCCATGACGGGCATCACCTGGTCGGTGACCAGCATGCCGAACTGCTCTTCCATGGCCACCTCGTGCGCCTCCTTGCCGTCGGCCGCCTCGGTCACCATGAATCCGCCCGCGCGCAGGCAGGCGCCTGTCATGCGGCGCAGGGATGGCGAATCGTCGACGACGAGGATGTGCGGAAGGGACATCGGGGACTCCGTGTGGGTTGGTCCGCCAGTGGCAAGGCAGCGCGGCCGGCGACGGACAGGCCAGCTGGCTCGGGCGAGCGACATCCGGCATGCGCCACTGCCCTGTCACCTTCATAACGACACGCCAGGCACGCGCTTTAGCGTTATCGACAATTTTTCACGTTTCGCCACCCGCGCTCAGGCGCGCAGCGGGTGGGCGCCCTGCAGCTGTTCGGCGAACGCCGGGGCGTCGAGCGGCATGGCCATCAGGTAGCCCTGCACCTCGTCGCAGCCCATGCCGTCCAGGATGTCCAGCTGCGATGCCGACTCCACCCCTTCGGCCACCACCTTCATGCGGAGTTCGTGCGCCAGCGCCACCATCGACCCGACGATTGCCTGGCCCTGCGGGTCGGCGTCCAGCCCGCCGATCAGCGTGCGGTCGATCTTGAGCGTGCCCACGCGCAGCCGCTTCAGGTAGCCCAGGCTGGAGTAGCCGCTGCCGAAGTCGTCCAGCGCCACGTGGATGCCCAGCGACTGCAGCTCGGCCAGCGTCTCCATCGACTTGCCGATGTCCTTCATGGCTGCCGTCTCGGTAATTTCGAGCGTGATGGCCGACGGCGGAATGTCGTGCTGGTGGATCTGTTCGAGCAGGTACTGCGGGAAGTTGCGGCTGGCAAAGCGCAGCCCCGACACGTTGATCGCCACCGGCACCGTCGCCAGCCCCGCGTCCTGCCAGGCGCGTACCTGCGCGCAGACCGTCGAGATGACCCAGTCGTCGAGCTTGTCGATCTGGCCCGACTGCTCGGCCACCATGATGAATTCGGCAGGATTGACCGGACCCAGCGTCGGATGCCGCCAGCGGCACAGCGCCTCGGCCCCCACCACGCCGCGCGACTTCACGTCGTATTTCGGCTGGTACATCAGCGACAGCGCGTCGTCCTGGATGGCCGGCCAGAGATCGCGGCGGATGACGCGCATGCGGCGCGCCCGTTCGCCGGCAGCGGAATTGAACACGCGCATCTGGTTCGACCCGCTTTCGCGCGCCTCCGACAGGCTGACGCGCGCCGCCTGCATCAGCGATTCGGATGTGGCCGCATCGCGCGGATAGATGGCGATGCCGATGTTCACGCCAATCTGCATCTGCAGGCCGCGCGCAGCCACGAACTCGGACAGCGACCCCAGCACGCGCGCGCCCAGTTCGTGCGCCCGGCTGTGCTGCACCAGTTCGGGCACGCCCACCGCGAATTCATCGCGCGCCAGCCGGGCCAGGAAATGATGCGGTTCCAGCGCGGCCTGGGCCAGCGCGCCGGCATCCTGGGCCAGGATGTCGTCGGCGCGGACTTCGAAGACTTCGTCGACTTCCCGGAAGTCGGCAATGTGGATCAGCAGCACGGCGCAGGCGGTTTCCGACAGGCGGGCGTGCGCGATGGTCTGGTCGAGCCAGCGCGCGAAGGCGGTGCGGTCGGGCAGGTCTTCGTTGCTGACGCTGTATTCGCCGACGGGCGGCTGGTCGCGGCCCGACGAGCGTACGGTCAGCCCGCCCATGCGACCGTGGCCGCGCCGCACCAGGCGCGGCTCGCCCGCACGCGCGGCAACCGGGAATTCGTCAGGGGCGTCGTCGGCGAGCGCCCCCTCGGCATAGGCTCCCGCCCACCGGCGCGACTGGAGGCGATGCATCGCATAGAGCGCGGAGCACAGCAGCGCCAGGCCGCCGGCCAGCCACGCCGACCCATGCGGGCCGGCCACGTCCAGACAGTCGCGCGGGGACATCGACAGGCCGCCGCAGGCCCGGCCCAGCCGTGCACCGGCCACCGCCACCATGCCGGCACCCGCCAGCATGGCCGTGACGATGGCAACCTGCCAGCCACGGCTGCCCTGGCGCATCCATTGCCAGGCAGGGGCAATCAGGTGCGACGCGGCCATGCTTGCCGCCATGGTCGCGGCGAAGGTTGCCGCCGCGTCGGCGCCGCGATTGGCGGCCGTCAGCGTGCCCGAAGCCACCGCCACCCAGAGCGGCATGCCCGTGGTGGCCTGCGACAGGAGCGCAGCCGACCATGCCAGCGACCGGACAGCCTTGCGCCCCGGCTCGCCTTCCGGCTTGGCAGCGCGCATGCCTCGCGCGGCAACGACGCCGAGCGCGGCTGCAAGCAGCAACAGGAGGGTATTCGTGGCAATCATTGGGGCTGCGCGAAGGGAAACGGCAAGGGCGCGGGGAACACCGGGATGCGGGGCAGACAAAACCCCGCATCATGGCATCTTGCGCGCTCCGTGTGAACCTCGTGGCACTCAGTCCTGTTTATATCGGGCTCGAATTAATCAGAAGGCGGCCCAGTTGTCGTCCGGGTTCGACGCGCCGGCCGGCTGGTTCAGCGCGGGGCGCAACAGCTTGGGCTCGCGGGTCTTGCGCACCACGGGCGGACGCTTGGCGGCGGGACGCACCGGCGCACGTTCCGCAGCGCCGGCGACGGCGGTGGCCGGTGCAGCCGGAGCAGCCAGGGGCTGGGCCGGCGCCAGCGCATGGGCCGGCCGTGACGGCGCTGCCAGCAGGCGCGACGCACCGCCGTCGGACGCCAGCGAGAACACCGACACCACGCTCTTGAGCTTCTGCGCCTGTTCTTCCAGCGCGCCCGCGGCGGCAGCGGCTTCCTCCACGAGTGCCGCGTTCTGCTGCGTGACCTGGTCCATCTGGGCCACGGCCTGGTTCACCTGCTCGATGCCGGTGGTCTGTTCCTGCGACGCGGCGCTGATCTCGTTCATGATGTCCGTGACGCGACGCACGGCCTGCACGATCTCGCCCATGGTGTTGCCGGCTTCGGCCACCAGCTTCGTGCCGCTTTCCACACGCTGGCCAGATTCGCTGATCAGCGATTCGATTTCCTTGGCGGCATTGGCGCTGCGCTGCGCCAGGCTGCGCACCTCGCCGGCTACCACGGCAAAGCCGCGGCCCTGTTCGCCGGCCCGGGCCGCTTCCACGGCGGCATTCAGCGCCAGGATATTGGTCTGGAAGGCGATGCCTTCGATCACGCCGATGATCTCGACCACCTTGCGCGATGCGCCGTTGATCTCGTTCATGGTGTCAACCACGCGGCCCACCACGTCGCCCCCCTTCATGGCGATCTGCGAGGCTTCGCCGGCCAGCACGCCAGCCTGGCGGGCGTTGTCGGCGTTCTGGCGTACCACCGTGGTCAGTTCTTCCATGCTGGCGGCGGTCTGCTCCAGCGAGGCCGCCTGCTCTTCGGTACGTTGCGACAGGTCGGTATTGCCGGCCGAAATCTGCTGGGTGGCCGAGGCGATCGAATCGGTGCCGGTACGCACTTCGGACACGATGCCCGACAGGCTGTCCTGCATCCGGGCCAGCGCCTGCATCATGCGGCCCACCTCGTTCTTCGACATGCTGCTGATGCGCGACGTCAGGTCGCCGGCGGCCATGCGTTCGAACACGGACAGCGCCTCTTCCACCGGGCGCACGATGGCGCGGTGGAGCATCATGGCGGCCACCACGGCAATGACCAGCCCGAAGACGATCAGCAGGATCGACATCGTGCGAATCACTTCAAAGCGCGACTGGGCGGCTTCGAAGTTCGCCTTGCCGGCGTCCATCTGGAATTTCTCGAGCTTTTCGTGCGCGGAGGACATGCTGCGCTGCAGTTCCGGCATGACCTCGCGCGCAATGCGCAGGGCTTCCTCCCGGTTTCCGGAGGTCAGCGCCTGCTGCCACTTCGCGACGCCCGCCTCGAAGAACTCCTGGCGCTTGGCTGCCAGCGCGGTGGCCAGCGCCTTTTCCTCGTCGTTCTGCGGCAGCGCCAAATAGCGTTTCCAGCCCTTGTCAGACGACTCGACAAAGACCTTCGAGCGTTCGACGTGCTTGTTCATGTCCTCGCCCTCGCTGCCGGGCATGACGGTACGGTCCAGCGCCAGGCGCAGGCGCGTGGTGCCGATCATGGCATCGGCCAGCGCCTGGGATGAAGCCAGCTGGTTGGCATAGGTCTCCTTCAGCGCATCATTGGACTGGGAAATGCCATGCAATCCCGCTCCGCCCACAACCAGCAGGATGGCCGCCAGCGCAGCCATGGCGCCCCGCAAGAGGGTCTTGATCTGAATATTCTGATGAAAGGACATGATGTGCTGATCATTAGGAAATCACCCGAAGCCACTTCCTTGCCTCGGTCCGGCAGTCCGACACCCCGTGCGGCCCGCTCAGGACTCGATAACGGCCGGCGTCCAGTCTTCCTTGAGTTGCGTGGCAAATGGTTTTCGGGTATGGCGACTGACGCACTTTCAATCGCCGGCGGTAAATGGCCTGTGCTGCACCGCGAGGAGTGAGTGAGCGCATGCCGGCAAATGAATATTGCCTGCGCGGCCGGAATGGAGCGTTCGCTGAATCCCGCTTGCGCCGGACTGCGACTCCTATTTCCGGCATTAAGTTTTGATTCATGTTTCCGCGGCGATGCGAGATGGCCCACGCACCGCGCTATCTACGGCGCCGGTGCATTCTGGCGCCGTCGCGGCAGCCAACGCTCGACTATCGCCCTTGTCATAAGTTCAGTAATTCTTCTTAATTGAGATTTTTCGTATTTTTTGGCGCGCAGCCGCAAAGCATTTGCAGCGTGGCCGACAGTGGTTATAATGCTTTTCGTCTATTCACGGACCCACCAGTAAATCGAGGGATACAAATGGCGACATATCAGGAAATCGTTCAGAAAATCAGCGAACTGCAGCGGGAGGCCGAAGAGATCAAGGCGCGCGAGCAAGCGACGGTGATCGCCGAGATTCGCGAGAAAATCGAACAATTTGGCCTGACCGCCGAAGATCTCGGATTTGGTGGCAAGGGCGTGGCTGGCAAGAAGGCCACTACCGCACGCAAGGTTCCGGTCCGTTATCGCGATAGCGCGGGCAATACCTGGACCGGCCGCGGCAAGCGTCCGGGTTGGCTGACCCAGGCATTGGCCAATGGCAAGTCGATGGAAGACTTCCTGATTCGCTAAGCCGCAACGCCACGCGCGCGCAAAGACGGCGCAAAGAAAAACCGGGCCATGGCCCGGTTTTTTATTGGCTTGCCCCGCTCACGCCGCAAACCCCTGGGGATTCATCGACTGCCAGCGCCAGGAATCCTCGCACATGCGGTCCAGATCATGGCGGGCCTCCCAGCCCAGCATCTGCTGCGCCAGCGCCGGATCGGCATAGCACGACGCAATGTCGCCCGGACGCCGGTCGACAATCTGGTAGGGCACCGCCCGCCCACTGGCACGTTCGTAGGCCTTCACTACCTCCAGGACGCTGTAACCACGGCCCGTGCCCAGATTGACGGTCATCCCGCGCGGATGCTGGCGAAGGTAGTTCAGCGCCGCCACGTGCCCATCGGCCAGGTCGCAGACGTGGATGTAGTCGCGCACACCCGTGCCGTCGACGGTCGGGTAATCGCCACCATAGACACTGAGCTTTTCGCGTCGTCCGCCAGCCACCTGGGCCACGTAAGGCATCAGGTTGTTCGGAATGCCGCCCGGATCTTCGCCAATGAGGCCGCTTTCATGGGCGCCGACTGGGTTGAAATACCGCAGAAAAGCGATGCGCCATTCCGGATCGGATTTTTCCAGATCGCGCAGGATCTGTTCGCCCATCAATTTGGTCTGCCCGTACGGATTGGTCGCCGATAGCGGGAAATCCTCGAGAATCGGCACCGTATGCGGATTGCCATAGACCGTGGCCGACGAACTGAACACCAGTTGCCGCACGCCAGCCGCCTGCATGGCGCTGCATAGCGTGATCATGCCTTCGAGGTTGTTTCCGTAATATTCGAGCGGCTTGCTGACCGATTCACCCACCGCCTTCAGCGCCGCAAAATGAATCGCCCCCGCAATCTCGTGCTCGGCAAACAGGCGGTCCAGCAACGCGCGGTCACGCACATCGCCTTCGACGAAATGGGGTGTGGTCCCGGTAATGCGGGCCAGCCGGTTGATCACCTCGCGGCTGCTGTTACACAGATTATCGAGTCCGATCACTTGATAGCCCGCCTCATGCAACGACACCCAGGTGTGCGAGGCGATATATCCGGTTGCACCGGTCAGCAGTAACGTTTCAGCCATGGAAATTGTCAGTTCGGTAAGTGTTTCAGGACGCTGGCCGAATCCCGGTCGGGATTCGCGGGTCGAATCGAGATCTTATCCCGCCTATTTTACGGCCGCCTCGTACATTCGAATGATTGTCACGATTCCCGGGCGCGCGCCGCCTGCGGTGTCATCAGCGGCAACCCCGTGCGTGCCTGCCACGCCTCGTAGGCGGCGTGCAGTCGCCAGCCCGATTCGAGATCTCGCATGCCCAGCAGCTGGGCCACGGCAGCGGGGGTGGTCCCGGCGTCGAAATGCATCGCACCACAGGTATTGCGCAGCGTCTGGGGCGACGCCCGCTCGCTGCGGCCAGCCAGCACCCCGGCCTCTTCCAGCAGGATTTCAATACGGCGATAGATCGACGCCGCATGCATCGGCCGTCCATTGGCCATGGCCGGGAATACCAGGTCGCCCAGCGATTCCGCCGCCCGGCGCACCGCCAGCCAGCGGCGCAGCGGCGCATGGGCGAAGCCGAACAGCGGCACCATATAAGTCCGTCCGTTATCGGGGCGCACCATGCGGATGGCCATGGCACCGTCGTCGATGCCGTCGATGGCTTCCAGGCGCAACGCGCGCACCTCGGCCACCTTCAGGCCGCCGCCCAGCAACACGGCAAGCAGCGCCACGTCCCGGGCGCGCTTCCAGGCCGTGGGCGACATCTCGCCCCTGGCTTCCTTGCCGGCCGGCAATTCGGGCTGCGGCGCGAGGATTCGGGCGACGAGCAGGTCGCGCTCACCCGGCAGCAAAAAGGCCGTGGGATCGTTCTCGCCGTCGGCCAGATGCGCCTTGACCGCCTGACTGGCCGGATTGTGCAAATTCTGTTGCAGTGTGGCCAGGTGATGGAAGATTCGCTCTATCAATCTCGCATATCGATAGCGATGGCGCTTGTGAAGATGCTGCGCATCGAGAAAGGCGCCGATCTGGCCGGCCGACCATTTCAGTGGCGGCAGCCCCTGCTCGGCGGACCAGCGCAACAGCTTGCCCCACATCGCGCGGTACACGATGGCCGTACCGGGGCGAAAGCCATGCCGGGCCAGCCAGCCGTCGAACGCACGTTCGGGCTGCCGATACCAGGCGGCAAGGTCGGCATCGAACAGGTCGTCTGACACCGGCTGCGCCCCGCCGGCCGGGCCGGCGTCGATCGCGGGGTGGGTCACCACTTCATCTCCTGCATGGCGCATAAGGCAATGGGGCCATTGTAGACAATGCGCCACTGGCCGCCGCCGCGGTGCCGCAAATAGTCGCTGCAACCCGTTGCATGGAGCCAGGCGGACGTGATACCTTGCGGTTCATCATGCAACTGGTTGCATAGCAAGTCCGATTGCCTGATCGCCTGCCTGCCTCGCCGCGTCGATGGCATGTGCCCCACGATTTGCCGCCCTCCTCCGAAGGAACCGTCATGGCCATTCCCGCCCTGCTGCAAAACCTGTCGCTGCCGGCCGTCTGCTCGCCGCTGTTCATCATTTCCAATCCCGACCTGGTCATCGCGCAATGCAAGGCCGGCGTGGTGGGCTCGTTCCCGGCGCTCAACGCGCGCCCGGCCGAGAAGCTGGAGGAATGGCTGGACCGCATCACGACCGAGCTGGCCGAGCACGACGCCAAGCACCCGGACCGTCCCGCCGCACCGTTCGCGGTCAACCAGATCGTGCACAAGTCCAACGACCGGCTCGAACACGACCTGGAAATGTGCGTGCGCTACAAGGTGCCCATCGTCATTACGTCGCTGGGCGCCCGCGCGGAAGTCAACGAGGCCGTGCATTCGTACGGCGGCATCGTGCTGCATGATGTGATCAACAATACCTTTGCCCGCAAGGCGATCGACAAGGGCGCCGACGGCCTGATCGCCGTGGCGGCCGGCGCGGGCGGCCATGCCGGCACGCTGTCGCCGTTTGCGCTGTTGCACGAGATCCGCGAATGGTTCGATGGCCCGCTGCTGCTGTCCGGCGCCATCGCCAGCGGAGACGCGGTGCTGGCCGCCCAGGCGGCGGGCGCAGACCTGGCCTATATCGGCTCGGCCTTCATTGCCACGCTGGAAGCCAATGCCCAGGACGCTTACAAGCAGATGATCGTCGACAGCAACGCCGACGACATCGTCTATTCGAACCTGTTCACGGGCGTGCACGGGAATTACCTGCGCGAAAGCATCGTGCGCTCGGGCCTGGACCCGGAAGCACTGCCGACGTCGGATGCCACGGCCATGAACTTCGGCTCGACCCGGGTCAAGCCGTGGAAGGACATCTGGGGCGCCGGTCAGGGCGTGGGCGCCATCAAGCGCGTGGTACCGGCAGCCGAACTGGTGCGCCGGTTCGTGGAAGAGTACGCACTGGCACGCCGCCGCCTGGGCCTGGCGCCAGCGGAAGCCGCCGCGCATGCGGCCAGCGTCGCCTGATTTGGCGTTTTTCTGATGTATTCCTGATGTGTCCCTTTCCCGCCCCGGTGCATGACCCGGCGGGAAAGGGCATTGGCAGCCGGCGCTCCGCCGTTAGCCTTCGCCGGGTATTTCCAGCAGCGGCATCAAGTCGCGCCCCCACTTCACCCAGTCCTCCTGGAACCGGATGCCTCGCCGCAGCAGCGCATACTGGATTTGCTGGCGCCGATCGAGCGTGCCGCCGAAATCCTTGCGCTCGATATCGCGGTAGAGCGCCAGGCGATCCTCGTGCAGGGCGATCAGGCGCCGCATTTCCTCGTCCAAGCCGAGCGGCCCGATTGCAGCATCTGCACGTAGCTTAACCAGAATTTCCTCACGCTGGTCCAGCCCCGCACCGGGCGACAGCACCCAACGCACCAGTTCGTCGCGGCCGGACGGCAGCACGTAGTACACCTTCTTGCGATTCTTTTTTTCCGCCGGCGCCCCGTGCGGTGCGCTGGCCGGAGTGGCGGGGGCCGCCTGATCCTTGCCGCCGTCCTCGGCCGCAATCCAGCCCATTTCGGCCATCCGCCCCAGTTCGCGGTAAATCTGCTGGTGCGTGGCGTGCCAGAAATAGCCGATGGACTTGTCGAAACGGCGCGCCAGGTCGTAACCCGACGACGGCTTTTCAATCAGGGAAATCAGGAGCGCGTGCTGGGTGGACATTCGCCGTGCAAGTGGTGGCCCGGGGTTGGCATGAAGGTTGCTGCCTTGAGCCGGGAATGTTCAGGGTGGCGCTATGGTAGCGCGCAAGTCAGGGCGCGTCATGCCGTTAACCCTTGCAACGCCTGTCGGGCGGCGTCGGCGCGGGACCACCATCCTGATATCGACAGCCCAACAGAATCCTAAATATGACAATTTAGGCAATTATCCAGAAACTGATGTAAAAAAATCGAAATGGCTTTTCGCGACCGCCTGCAATACATTCCAGACATTGCCACCCGCATGCGCGCGCCTTTTCCTTGCCGGCCCAACGTTCAGCGCCATGCGTCTCCTGGGAGTCGTCGATGAACGCAAGACCGGAAATCACCGAAGGCACGGCAGCGGGCGAGTCCTCGGTGTCCGTCAGCGCCGCGCGCGCACGTGCCGGAACGGCACCGATCTACTACCGGCTGCCCGATACCCCGGACGGCCACCATATCAAGGAATACGCCAGCGGCCTGCGCCAGCTGGTGCGCTTCGTCGGTGTCGAGGAACAGGTCGTCAAGTACAGCCTGACCTGATTGCCTGCCGGCGGCCAGGGTCCGCCCGGCCGCCCGCCGAAGCCGCAGCTTGTCTCCTCCTGTCCTCACGGACCTGGGATTTGCGCCCGCGCCAACCTCGCGGGCGTTTTCTTTGGCGCACGTCTTTTGGCGCGGGCAATAAAAAACCGGCCGCCGGGCAGGCGCCCGGAGCCGGTTCGAGTACTGCCGTACTGCTTGCCCGCGTGCTACCGACGCAGGCTCGGGCGATCAGTCCACCGTCGCGCCCGAAGCCTTCACCACCTTGGCCCACTTGGCGGTTTCGGACTTCATGAAGGCGGCCAGCTGGGCCGGCTTCTCCGGGTTCGGCTCGGCACCTTGCTCGGCCATCTGCTTCTTCACTTCCGGCATGGCCAGGATCTTGACCACTTCGGCATTCAGGCGATCGACGATCGGCTGCGGCGTGCCTCCGGTGGCGTACAGGGCGAACCACGACGTGGCTTCATAGCCCGGCACACCGGCTTCGGCCACGGTCGGCACGTCCGGCAGTGCCGGCGAACGCTTGCCCGAGGTCACGGCGATGGCGCGCAGCTTGCCGGCCTTCACGTGCGGGTACGACGAGGGCATGTTGTCGAACATCAGGCCGATCTGGTTGCCCAGCAGGTCGTTCACGGCCGGGGCGCTGCCCTTGTACGGAATGTGCTGGATATGCAGGCCGGTCATCGAGTTGAACAGCTCGCCCGACAGGTGCATCGACGAACCGCTACCCGACGAACCATACGACAGCTTGTCCGGGTTGGCCTTCACGTAGGCAATCAGTTCCTTGATGTTGTGGACGGGCACCTTCGGGTTCACTACGACGATGTTCGGCACCATGGCCACGCGCGTGATCGGCGCGAAATCCTTGACCGGGTCGTACGGCAGCTTCGAGTACAGCGACTGGTTGATCGCGTGCGTGCCGATCGTACCCATGAACAGCGTGTAGCCGTCGCCCGGGGCCTTGGCAGCCAGCGATGCGCCGATGTTGCCGCCCGCGCCCGGACGGTTGTCCACCACCACCGGCTGACCCAGCGCCTTGCCCAGTTGCAGGCTGACGATACGGGCCAGGATGTCGGTGGTGCCACCGGCCGAGAACGGCACGATCATCGTGATCGGCTTGGTCGGGTAGTTGCCCTGCGCCTGCGCGCCGGTCATGACGGCAAAGCCGGCGGCCATTGCGACGCCAGCGGCCAGCAGGCGTCTGCGCGCCTTCGAGGTTTGATTGGTGATGCTCATCTTGTGCTCCAGGAATTGATGCACACCGGCGGACGAACCTTGTGAGCGGCCGCAGGCGCAATGCTTGTGTATCGCTATTCCACCCCGTGCCTTGGGGCGGGCAACTTTCTTATACGGGTGCCACCCCCAGCGTGGTTCCGCCGCAGACGTACAGCACTTGTCCCGTCACGAAACCATTCTCGGGGGCGAGGAAGAACAGCGAGGCACGCGCCACGTCTTCCGGCGTTCCCATTCTCTTCACGGCGATGCTTGCCAGGATGCGCCGTGTCTGTTCGCTGCCCTCCGGATTGCTCTTTCGGAACAGCTCGGTGGCGATGGGACCCGGTGCCACGGCGTTGACGGTGATGCCGTCGCCGCCCAGCTCCATCGCCAGCGTTCGGGTCATGCCAACCAGCCCCGCCTTGGCCGCGGAATACACCACGCGCTCGGGCTTGCCCAGCGCCGCGCGCGAGGCCATGTTGACGATACGCCCAAAGCCGGCCGCTCGCATGGCGGGCAGGCAGGCCTGGGTCAGCAGCATCGTGGCCTGCAGCGTCAGGCCCACGACGTAATCGAGATCAGCGGCGGTGGCCGTATCGGCCGTGCCGGGACGCGTGGCGCCGGCGTTGTTGACCAGCCGGGTCACCGCGAACTGCGAGGTCACCGTTTCCGCCACCGCGCGCGTGGCGTCGGCGTTGGTCAGGTCGGCCTGGAAAAAGGTCAGGTTCGGATGCGACCACGTCGGCTCTGCATAGTCGACATTGATCACACGGGTCACGCCATCGGCGAGCAGCATTTCTGCAATCGCACGGCCAATGCCGGAACTGGCGCCGGTGACGAGCGTGGCAACGGGAAGGGACATCTCAGAACTCCGCACCGGCACACATGCGCCGGGTCAGTCAGAAAAAGATGCGGCAAGACCGGCGAGCCCGTCGGTCTGGCCGCAATGCTCTACCTCGTTGGGGAAGAGACACCACTGAAACTTCCCACCTGTATTAACGGCGGGAAAAGAGGGGAATTAAGCGTTCGGTGAATTCATGACGTCGCGGCACCGGGTTGCTCCCCTCTCCCGCACGGCGGGAGAGGGGTTGGGGGAGAGGGCGCGGCAGTTCGAATTACGACAAATCGCAATTCGAGCCCTTTTACCGTCTCCCCCACTCCTCTCCCATTGCATGGGAGAGGGGCGCGCATAACGACGGCACTCAGCCCTGAACCATCAAACCCGCTCGATCACCATGGCGATACCCTGGCCCACGCCGATGCACATCGTGCACAGCGCGAAACGGCCGCCGGTACGCTCCAGCTGGTACAGCGCCGTCGTCACCAGGCGCGCGCCGCTCATGCCCAGCGGGTGGCCCAGGGCGATCGCGCCGCCGTTCGGGTTCACGCGCTTGTCGTCGTCGGCGATGCCCAGCTGACGCAGCACGGCCAGGCCTTGCGCGGCAAACGCTTCGTTCAGTTCGATCACGTCGATCTGGTCCAGCGACATGCCCAGCTGCTTCATCAGCTTCTGGGTGGCCGGTGCCGGGCCAATACCCATCACGCGCGGCGCCACGCCGGCCGTTGCCATGCCGACGATGCGGGCACGCGGCTTCAGGTTGTGCTGCTTCAGGCCCGCTTCGCTGGCCAGCAGGATGGCGCAGGCGCCATCGTTCACGCCCGACGCATTACCGGCGGTCACGGTGCCGTCCGGGCGCACCACGCCGCGCAGCTTGGCCAGGGCTTCCATGCTGGTGGCACGCGGGTGCTCGTCGCGGTCGACCACGATCGGGTCGCCCTTCTTTTGCGGAATCGTGACGGCGGTGATTTCCTGGGCCAGCGTGCCGTCGGCCTGCGCGCGCGACGCCTTTTCCTGGCTGCGCAGCGCCATCAGATCCTGGTCTTCGCGGCTGATCTTGTAGTCCGTGGCCACGTTCTCGGCGGTCTCGGGCATCGAGTCCACGCCGTAGGCGGCACGCATCGCCGGGTTGATGAAGCGCCAGCCGATGGTGGTGTCGAAGATCTCGGCCTGGCGCGAGAATGCCGACGTGGCCTTGCCCATCACGAACGGGGCGCGGCTCATGCTTTCCACGCCGCCCGAGATCATCAGGTTGGTTTCGCCCGACTTGATGGCGCGCGCGGCAGTGCCGGTGGCGTCCATGCCCGAGCCGCACAGGCGGTTGATCGTCGAACCCGGCACGGCCTCCGGCAGACCGGCCAGCAGCGCCGACATGCGCGCCACGTTGCGGTTGTCTTCGCCCGCCTGGTTGGCGTTGCCGTAGATCACGTCGTCGATGGCCGACCAGTCCAGGCCGGCGTTGCGTGCCATCAGTGCCTTCAGGGGCACCGCACCCAGGTCGTCCGCGCGCACGCCGGACAGGCTGCCGCCGTAACGGCCGATGGGGGTACGGATGGCGTCAACGATAAATGCGTCGCTCATGTTCTGTCTCGCTCGGTTTTGGTGGTCTGGGTGGTGGATCAGGCGGCTTGGGCCTGCTTCAGGGGCACGCCGGTCAGACGTTGCAGTTCGTCAAACGACAGGCCTTCCGCGAGGTCGCGTGCAACCAGGCCGTCCGGCGTCACGTCGAGCGTGGCCAGATCCGTGTAGATGCGCGTCACGCAGCCGATGCCGGTCAGCGGATACGTGCATTCCGGCACGATCTTGCTCTCGCCCTGCTTGGTCAGGTGCTCCATCATCACGAATACCTGCTTGGCGCCGATGGCCAGGTCCATCGCACCGCCCACGGCGGGAATGGCGCCGGGGGCACCGGTATGCCAGTTAGCCAGGTCGCCCTTTTCGGACACCTGGAAGCCGCCCAGCACACAGTAGTCGAGATGGCCGCCGCGCATCATCGCGAACGAATCGGCGTGGTGGAAGTACGAACCACCGGCCTTGATCGTCACCGGCTGCTTGCCGGCGTTGATCAGGTCGCCGTCTTCTTCACCGGCAGCCGGGGCGGGGCCCATGCCCAGCAGGCCGTTTTCGCTGTGCAGCAGGATTTCCTTGTCGGCCGGCAGATGGTTGCCAACCAGGGTGGGCAGGCCGATGCCGAGGTTCACCACGGCACCGTCCGGAATGTCTTTGGCCACGCGGGCGGCCATCTGATCGCGGGTCAGGCGTTGCATGTTCTTTCTCCTTCTACGCTCAGGCGGCCTGGGCAGCCGAGCCGCCCACCTTGACCACACGCTTGACGAACAGGCCCGGCGTGACGATGTGCTCGGGGTTCATGTCGCCCAGTTCGACGACGTGGCTGACCTGCACGATCGCGCACTTGGCAGCCATGGCCATGATCGGGCCGAAGTTGCGTGCGGTCTTGCGGTAGGTCAGGTTGCCCCAGCGGTCTGCCGTGTCGGCCTTGATCAGCGCGAAGTCGGCGTGGATCGGCTTTTCGAACACATAACCCTGGCCGTCGATGATGCGCGTTTCCTTGCCTTCGGCCAGCGGCGTGCCGTAGGCCGTGCGCGTGAAGAAACCGCCGATGCCGGCACCGGCTGCGCGGATGCGCTCGGCCAGATTGCCCTGGGGCACCAGTTCCAGTTCGATCTCGCCCGCATGGAACAGCGAATCGAACACATACGAATCCACCTGCCGCGGGAACGAGCAAATGATCTTGCGCACGCGCTTGGTCTTCAGCAGTGCCGCCAGGCCCGTGTCGCCATTGCCGGCGTTGTTGTTGACGATGGTCAGGTCACGCGCCCCCTGGGCGATTACGGCGTCGATCAGTTCCGCCGGCATGCCAGCCAGGCCAAAGCCGCCGATCAGGATCGTGGCGCCGTCGTGGATGCCGGCCACTGCCGCTTCCACCGAGTCATATAGCTTGTTGATCACTTGCGTTCCAGTACGGAAGGGTCCGGCATCGCGCCGGGACCGGCCGCAAGAGGGGCGGCACGCAAAGATGTCTCCGGCAGACTGCTCGGACGGGCGTCCCATGCGCCGAGGCCGTGCTCGGCACGGCGACGACATCGGGACAGGGTCCACAATCTTGCAGTTGTCTTGATGAGCCGTCTTGCGGCGGCTTCGGTGATGGTCGGCGGATCGGGGGTGCAGCGACGTTCGCTATACGAACCCCAATTCGCAGAATGAACAAAGGTTACACCCGGCGTCAAAACAGGGTCAATAAGGGTCTGCGCGTGGCGGGCGATAATCGGTCACCGCCCGGCGCCCGCAGCGCACGCCGCGTGCACTCACGGCAAGCGCAGCACCGCCTGGCTGCCGTTCGCGCCGGGGCGTACCTCGAGCCGCACATCGATCCGCTCGCGCAACTCTGCCACGTGCGAGATGATGCCGACCAGCCGGCCGGCCTGCTGAAGATCGAGCAGCGTGCGGATGGCGAAGTCCAGGCTTTCCGGATCAAGCGTGCCGAACCCTTCGTCCACGAACAGCGTGTCGAGCTGGATGCCGCCGGCACGCGACTGCACCACGTCGGCCAGCCCCAGCGCCAAGGATAGCGACGCCAGAAAGCCCTCGCCACCCGAAAGCGTGCTGGCCGGCCGGGTGGTGCCGGTATCGTGGTCGAACACTTCCAGGTCCAGCCCGCCGGCCATGCGCTGGTCCCCCTGCTCGCGCACGCGCTGCAGCGCGTAGCGGCCGCGGCTCATGCGCAGCAAGCGCAGCGACGCCGCCTCCAGCACCTCGTCGAGCAGCGTGGCCAGGACAAAGCGTTGGAACGTCATGCGGCGCGGATTGTTGCCATTGGCCACTTCCGACAGGCGGCCCAGCACCGCATAGCGCGTTTCCACCTCGCGCCCTTCGGCGGCCAGCGATTCCACCTGACCCTTGCATTGCAGCAGCGTGTCGCGCGACGCGGCCACTTCGCTGCGCTCGCGGATGGCGGCTTCGAGCCTCACGGCCGCCTGGTCGCGCGTGGCCAGCAGCGCGGGCATGTCGGGGACCTGCAGCGCCTGGGCGATGGCGGCGGTGCGGGCATGCCATTCGGCTGCACGGGCCAGCTCGACATCGAACGCACGGATCGCATCGTCCAGCGCCGACATGTCGTCGGCGGACAGGCACGCGGCAGCGTAAGCGTCTTCATGGTCGAAGGCGGCCGCACGCATGGCGTCGGCCAGTGCCGCCTCGCGCTCGGTGACGCGGGCGTCTGCCTGGGTGACGTTGTCCCGCGCGGACGCCAGCGCCGCCGCCGTGGCGGCCTGCAGCGCGACGGCGTCGCGCTCGGCGCCCTGTGCGGCCTGCAATGCGGCTTCGAGCGCGCCGGCTTCGCGCCGGGCAGCCTCGAGCGCGGCCGTCATCGTATCGGGGTCGCGCGAATCCTCGGGCACCTGTTCGCAGGCGGCCTGCCATTCGCCATCCAGCCGCGCGTGTTCCTGCGCGGCGGTGCGGGCAGCCGTGTCGGCAGCCTGGGCCAACACTTCGGCGGCTTCGACGGCCTTGCGGGCCTGTGCTGCCTGCGCCGCCAGCGCCTCGGCGCGCTTGCCTGCCTGTTCGGCCTGGCGGGCAGCCTCGGCCAGCGCGGCGATCTCGGCATCGAGCGCGCTGGCGCCCGCCGCGGAAACATCGCCAGCGGCCTCGATCAGGTCCGCCAGCCGCGCCTGCCATTGCGCGGCGCTGGCGCCCGCCCGCTGGTGCGCGGTGCTGGCCTCGGCCAGCGCATCCTCGGCCTTCTGCAACACCAGCCGCGCGGCATCGAGATCGTCGTCGGTCACCAGCGCCAGCGTCTGTTGCGCCAGTGCCGGATGATCCTTGCCGCCGCACACCGGGCACGGCTCGCCGCGCCGGACGCTGGCGGCCAGGCGCGCGGCCTGCCCGTGGCGCCAGTCCACCTCGGCCTGGCGCATGGCCACGCGCGCCGCATCGCGGGCTTCGGTGGCTGCGCGCTGCTGCGCCTCGCTGGACGCCAGTGCCGCGCGCAGCGGCCCAAGCTCGGCCTCGATCTGGCGGCATTTCGCAATGCGGGCGGCCCGCTCGCGGGCCTGTTCGAGCCGCAGCTGCAGCGCCTGCTGCCCCGCCGCGCCCGCGCGCGCCTGTTCGGCATCGGCCTCCAGCGCCTTGAGCGCCCTGGCGGCGGCCTGAAAAGCGTCGATCTTCGCCGCGCACGCCGACTGCGCCATGGCCAGCGTGGTGCCGGCCTGTGCCACGGCATTGCGCTGCACCTCCAGCCTGCGAGCGTGCGGCAGCAGGTGTTCGAGCCGGGTCACCGTGCGTTGCGCGGCGGCCCGGGCCTCCTGGCGCGACAGTTCGGCGCGCAGCGCACGGGCGGCAGTTTCCGCCGCCTGCGCGGCCCGCGTGGCCGATGTCTCGGCTTGCGCCTGGGCCGCGCGCACCCTGGCCTGATCCTGCCGGGCTGCCTGCAGTTGCTGCACCGCCGGCGTGACCTGCGCGGCGCGGCGCGCCGCCTGCAGCCGCGCGCGATCGCCGTCCACGGCCGCCACCTTCGCATTCAGCATGGCATGCGCGCCCTCGGCTTCGCGCCAGGCCTTGATCTGGGTATGTTCAAGCTCGCCCTTGCGCAGCGACGCCTGCGCAGCCTCGCTGTCGGCGCGCGCGACGTCCTCGCGGCGCAGCAGTTCGGCCAGCGTGACCTGCAGCGCGTCGATGCGATCGGTCAGGGCGTCGATCGACGCCAGCGCGTGCTGGTCCAGCAACGTCTTGCGGCGCACGGCAATCTGCTCGGCCTCGCGCCGGATGCTGGCGGCCTGCTCCTTGAGCTGTTCTTCCACGCGGCGATACAGCTCGGTATGGAACAGCCGCTCCAGAATGCCCTGGCGCGCTCGCGAATCGGCGGTCAGCAGCTCGCGAAAGCGGCCCTGCGGCAGCACGATGACCTGGCGGAACTGCGCACTGTCGAAGCCCAGCAGATCGCGCACGGCGTCGCTGACGCGGCCCGGCTGGCTGGCGTGGCTCTTCCAGGCGCCGTCGAGCATCACGTCCAGCTGCGCCTTGGCGGCTTCCTTGACGAGACCGCCTGCCGCGCGCTGGCTGGGGCGGTCCTGCGTGGGCGAGCGCGACACGCGGTAGCGCATCGCCCCCAGGCCGAATTCCAGCGTGACTTCGGTGCGCAGCGCGGGGTCGGCATTGGCGCTGCGCATGTCCTGCGCGCTGCGCTCGCCGCCCGACGTATCGCCGTAGAGCGCAAAGCAGATGGCATCGAGCAGCGTGGTCTTGCCCGCGCCCGTGGGTCCGTGGATCAGGAAGAACGCCTGCTCGCCGAGCCGTGTGAAATCGATGGTCTCGGTGGCGGCAAACGGACCGAAAGCCTGCAACCTCAGGTACAGCGGTTTCATGCCGATTCCCTTTCCGAAGCCTCCATACCGGCCAGTAGATGGTCCAGCGCACGGCGTTGCTCGCCGTCCAGGTCCGCGTCGGCCACTTCGCGGAAGAAATTCGCAAACAGACTGCCGGTGTCCAGTTCGCGCATGCGCCGGCCCGCCTCGCCGGCCTGCCCGCTGCGTGCCAGGATGGCCCGCTCGATCGCCAGCGCGTTCGGATACGCCTCGCGCAGGCGCGCCATCGGGTCCAGCAGCGCGCCGGTATCGGTCAGCACCGCATAGACGTAGTCGTCCCGGCGCGCGTCCGCCAGGCCCGCCTCCACCAGCGCGGCCAGTTCGCCGGTCAGGATGCGCAGGTCGCGGCGCGGCTGCAAGGCGATGGGCTCGATGCGCACGGCGCCTTTATCGTCCAGTTCGACCAGCGACACGGTCTTGTGGTGATCGGCTTCCGACAGCGAATACTTGAGCAGCGACCCGGCGTAATGAATCCGCTCGCCGATGGTCTGCGGCCGGTGCAGGTGGCCCAGCGCCACGAAGTCGAAGCCGTGGAACAGGTCCGCCCCCACCGCCCCGCTGCCGCCCACCGACAGCGGCCGTTCCGATTCACTGACCGCACCGCCCACCACGAATGCGTGTCCCACCGCCACGGCGCGCACGCCGGCCGGATGGCTGGCCCGGATCGCGTCGAGTTGCGCCCCCAGCGCCGCCTCGTGCGATGACAGCCCGACACCGAGCGCGTCGCGCACCACCGCAGGCTCCGCATACGGCAGCGCGTAGATCCGCACCTCGCCATGGGCGTCGCGCAGCGACACGCAGGCGGCTTCCGGCCCCGTGCGGCCCGCCACATGCAGGCCGCGCGCGGCCAGCAGACGCGCGCCGAAATCCAGCCGCTGCGCGCTGTCGTGGTTGCCCGCGATCATCACCACCGGCACATCGGCTTCCACCACGATGCGCGCCAGCACGTCGTCCAGCAGCGCCACGGCCTCGGGCGGCGGCACCGCGCGATCGTAGACGTCGCCGGCAATCAGCACGGCATCGGGCCGCACCTCGCGCACCAGCGCCACTAACTGGTCGAGCACGTGCGCCTGGTCTTCCAACAGGCTGCGGGCATGGAAGAGCCGACCGAGATGCCAGTCGGCGGTGTGGAGAAAACGCAATTCGGGTCCTTCGGCGCGGTGGCGCGTAATGCACGGCCTTGCCGTGCGGTCCCGCATCATAACGTCCCGATGCCGGCAGCCGGCCTTCAGACCGGCTCCGCCTCGCTGTCGGCGATCTGGAACTTGCGCATCTTCTCCCACAGCACCTTGCGGCTGATGCCCAGGCAGGCAGCCGTATCCTGTCGCCGCCAGCCGTTGGCGTCGAGCGCGGCGATGATGCGGCGGCGCTCCTCGACATCGGCGCGCGGATCGCCCCGCTCGGAACCATCGAACGCACCCGGACGCAGCCCCCGGAACAGCGGCCGTATGCGGTCCTCGTCCCAGCCGCCATACTGCCGCGCGGTAATGCCCACGCGCTCGGCCAGGTTGCGCAGCTCGCGCACGTTACCGACGAAGAACGCCGTGCCCACGGCCCCCTTGAGCCAGTCGGGCATGGGCGGCAGCGCATCGTAGGCGGCCGCGCCCATCATGTGGCGCAGGAACGATTGCAGCAGGCCCACCTTGTCGCCGGGGCCGCGATCCTCCAGGCTCGGGATACGCAACTCGATTACCGCCAGCCGGAAATACAGGTCGGCGCGGAAGCGGCCCTCGCGCACCGCCTCGCGCAGGTCCTTGTTGGTGGCCGCCACGAGCCGGAAATCGAGCTTCACGGCCATGGTCGATCCCAGCCGCGTCAGCGCGTTTTCCTCCAGCACGCGCAGCAGCTTGACCTGCTGGAACAGGGGGAGGTCGCCGATCTCGTCCAGGAACAGCGTGCCGCCGGTGGCCTGTTCGAAAAACCCCCGGTGCGCGAACATGGCGCCGGTGAAGGCGCCCTTGGCATGGCCGAAGAACTGCGACTCGAACAGCCCGTCCGGAATCGCCCCGCAGTTCACGGCGACGAACGGCCCCTTGCCATACTGGCTGTTGCGCTCGTGGAACAGCCGTGCGATGCGCTCCTTGCCCGCGCCGGTCTCGCCGTACAGCATCACGTTGCTGTCGAAGTTGGCGAACGTCTCCACCTGTTCCAGCAACTCCTGCATGGCCGGCGATCCGGCCACCAGGTCGGCCACGTCGGGACGCGCCTCGCCGGCGGCCAGCAGCTGCGGCATCAGCTTGACGATCTGGTTGCGCAGGTCGCCGCCATTGAAGTCGTGCGGCAGGATGTACGCGTACTCGGGCGGAAAGCGGCCCGGATCGGTCTCGCGGTCCGGCGCGCCCACCCAGATCACCGGCATGCCGTGGGCGGCTTCCCAGTCCAGCGTGAACTTGGCCGAGCCGATCGCCGATGCGCTGATCACGGCAATGCACGGCTTCACGCGCGCCTCGTTCGGCAGCGCGTCCAGCGCCCCGGCACGAATCACCTCGGTCCCCAGCGGCGTCAGGAATCGCGCCACGCGGTCGGCAATGTCGTACTGGCCTTCCCACACATAGACTTCGAGGCTCTCGTAGGCCCAACGCTCTGCTTTCATGATGGCTCAGGATTCAATACACAAGTTCGGCGTTGTTGCAGTCCACGCTGTTCAGCCGGACGTTGGCGTTGGCGATATCGATGCCCAGCGTGGCCAGCAGCCAGCCTGCCACCCCGTCGATCAACGGCCCCAGCGGATCAATCAGCGGCGTGAGCAGATCCCCCGGGGCGATGCTCGGCACCTTGAGGCCCAGCACATCCAGGGAAAGAACAGGATTGAGATTCCGCAGGAGATCGCCGACGGTGCGACTCACCGGCGCGGCCGCCGACGTGGAGGCATTGGCGCCAGGGTGCAGCACCAGATCCGTGCCGGGGGCGGTCGATGCCGTTTGCAGGGTCGGGTGGGCGATCAGGTCTGCCTGGGCCAAGCTGCCCGGAATCAGCGGCAACGGCAGCGTCACGACACTGACGGTGCCCAGCCGCAGTTGGCTGGACGACGTGCATTGCAGCTTGTTTTCGGTCAGGCATGCCACCATCAGGCTTGGGTCTACCCTGATGGTGGCGGTCCGCTGGTCTGGCGTGGCGGCGCACTGCAAGGCGGTCAGGTCCGCCTTGGCCTGCGCAACCTTGAGCAGCAGCGGCAGGTCGACGCTGGCTGATACCAGCGGCGGCAAGCCAATATTGGCATGCACGGCCAGGTTGACGCCCAGCTGCGCGGTGGACGCCGTCGTCTTCCAGCTGCCGTCGGGCAGTTGCTTCGCCGGGCCCACCGCCACCTTGGGCGGATCGATAATGGTCAGCGATGCCGTGGCAGTGGCGCTGCCCACCGGTTGCAACGGCACGTTCAGATTCGGAATGTTGAGCGCCACCGCGCTGCTGCCGCGCGCCACATAGGCGGCGGTGGTCAGCAGCGATGCCACGTTCAGACCCACTTCGGCCGCCGACGACGCGGCGGGCGTGAGCACGCCGAGATCCAGCAACCGCGCCAGCGTCAGATTGGTGCCGAGCCCGTTCAGGCCGAGCTGCGTCTCGGGGCTGCCCAGCGCCGCACCCAGCAGCGCCTGCCGCCCGGCCGCATTGAGTACCAGCGCGTAGAACTCGCGGATCGACAGCGTGGTGTTCAGCAGCGCATCGACCGTTCCCACGCCAAGCTGGAGCCTCAGCTGCTCCAGCGTGACGTTGGCATTGACCAGTCCGTTCCAGTCGGCCACCGAAAGATTCACCGTATTGCCCAGCAGCAGGCCCAGCACGCCGCTTGCCGAGTTCAGGTTCAACAATCCGCTGCCCAGCGAAAACGACGCCACCGGCGGGCTGGCCGCCGCGATCGCCTCGGCATGCAGCTGGCGCGACGTGCCGCCGGGCAGCACGAACAGCAGCGGCACCGTCAGCGTGCCCTGCACCCGCACAGCATTGGGCGATAGCGCCGCCGCATCGTAGGCGGCGTTGAAGTGCCGCACGGTATCTCCGCTCACGGCATCGGCCGGGTCCCACACGCCCAGGCACGT
Source organism: Cupriavidus sp. 86D6 (assembly GCF_057815095.1). NCBI lineage: Bacteria > Pseudomonadati > Pseudomonadota > Betaproteobacteria > Burkholderiales > Burkholderiaceae > Cupriavidus > Cupriavidus sp. 86D6. The sequence continues at coordinate 159,631 of NZ_JBYPSB010000007.1, forward strand.
GCGCATGCGGTCGGCAGCGTCGGCCGCCGCGCTGGCACAGTCCGCGCCCACCGCACCGCGATAGCCGTTCTGGCTGGCCGCTGCCGTCACGGACGCCATCACGTTGGCCGTGGTGGTCGGCAGGTCATCGGCACGCTTGAGCTGCTGGGCGCCCGACAGCGCCGCCAGGTCCACCGCCTTCTGCAACTGCCGCTGGCTGTAGAACACGAAGCCGACATCGATCGACACCAGGGCGCCGATGGCCACGGTGGCGATCAGGACGGCGGCCATCAGGCTGATGGCGCCGCGCTGTCGATAAAGACCGGCCCGATGCTGCATGGCGGTGTCGCTATTGCCCGTTCATCGGCTGGCTGCCCGCGCCGCCGCGCAGCGGGCTGCCGGTGGAAATCGTCGAGAAGAACTCGGGCAGCGGATGGGTGAAGCTGCGCATGTAGCGCGCGTACCCCAGCGCGGCCTGGTCGCCGGTCAACGGTTGCTGCGGACCGGCCTGCGATCCGCTGCGCTGGATATCGAGCAGGCTGCGCGTGGTGTCGCCCACCGCCGCGTCGTTGGGACGCAACTCGGCGGCCGCTGTCGGTTGCTGGGCCATGGCCGGCGCGGCGGCCACCAGCGCGGCGAGCGCCGCCATCCGGGCCAGGCGCGGTGCAAACGGGGAAAGGATCACGGTCTGGCTCCTGCGTTGAGCGCCACGGCCTGCGCGGCAGCCGGGTTCGCATTGGGGTCCGGCATGGGGTTCGCGGCGGCATTCGGATGGGCGTTGCCGCGTGGCGCCGCCTTGTCGCGCAACTGCGCGGCGCGGGTCACGCGGTCCGCTTCCTTGCGGATGGCGGCGCGCGTGGGGTCCGGCATCGCGGCACGCTGCATCATCGCGGTGGCCTCGCTGCGCTTGCCGGTGGCCAGCATCCACACCACGGCATTGCTGATGACCCGCGGATTGTTGGCGTCCAGTTCCAGCGCCTGCATCACCGGCACGCGCGCATCCTGCAGCGCGCCAGCACGCATCAGCGCATAGCCCAGGTCGTTGGCCACCTGCGCGTTGACCGGCTCGAGCACCGCCGCCTGGCGCAGTTCCACGGCGGCGCGCATGAAATCGCCCTGCCGGCCCAGCACCAGGCCGATGCCGTGGCGTGCGCGGGCGGCGCGATCGGTGTTCAGCAGGTCGCGATAGGCCTGCAGCGCTGCGTCGTCCTGGCCGGTCTCGCGCAGCGCATCGGCGCGCAGCACCTGCAGCGCGGTGCTGCTGCCGTACTTCTGCTGGTACGCGTCGATATGGGCCAGCGAGGCGTAGTACATGCCTTCCTGCTGCATCTTGCCGATCAGGCCCAGGTAGACGTTCTGGTCGTTGTACTCGGCGCGTGCGGCCTTGTCCTGCAGCCGGGCCAGTTCGATCTGCGCATCGGCCTGCCGTGCCATGGCCTCGGCGCTGTTGGGTGTGCTGGCGCAGCCGCCCAGCAACGCCGTGGCCACCGCTAACGAGCCTGCCAGCAGCGGGCGGGATAGTCTTGTCATCCATGTCCTCCGTTCATGCGGGCCAGCATCCGGATCACGCCCAGGAAGCCGGGGCCCGCCGTCAGGATCAGCAGCACCGGCAGCAGGCTGACCACCATCACGCCGGTCATCTTCACGGTCAGCCGGCCGATCTTGTCCTTCATGCGCGCCTTGCGGGCCACCTGCAGCCGCTCGCCAAACTGGCGCAGCGGCTCCTGCACCGCGCCGCCGTGCTTGTCCACCTGCGTCAACAGCGTGATCAGGCTCTTCAGGTCTTCGTCGTCGAACAGCTTGCCGATGCGCTGTAGCGTCTGATCCCGCGAGCGCCCCGACGCAAACTGCTGATTCGCACGCTGCAGCTCGGGCCCCAGCACGCGCAGCATCGCGCCGAATTCGGTGACGATGACCTGCAGGCTCTGGTCGATCGACAGGCCCACGCCCTGCAGCAGCCGCAGCATGTCGATCAGCACCGGCAGTTCCTCGGCCACTTCGCGCTGGCGGTTGCCCGCCCAGCGGCGCAATGCGAGCTTCGGCAGCAGGTACGCCGTCGCGAATGTGGCGAACGCCCAGGCCAATGCGTGCACCGTCGGCCCGTCGATCCGCCAGAGCAGGACGGCGCCCGCCAGCGCGGCAGGCACCAGCACCCGCAGGCCGCCGAATACGGCGCGCGGCTGCAGGCCATAAAAGCCGCACTGCTCCAGCAGCAACTGTTCCTCGGCGGCGACCACCGCACGGCCCAGGCGCGATTCGAGCCACGACTGGTTGAAACGGTCGCCGAACGCCGCGCCGAGCCTTGCGCCAAGCGTGGCGGGCGCCGGTCTGGCTGCCGCGGCTGGCCGCGCAGACGCTTGCCCCAGCGCGGCGGCGGCCGCTGCCGCGCGCGCCGACATCTGCGGCGCGGCGGAAGCTGCAGCGGCCGATGTGGGGGCCATCGCCTGTGCGGCAGCCCCGGCTGCCTGCGCCTGGCCCGGTGCGGCCTCGCCCTGCGCGGCGGCTACACCGTGCGTGGCCTGCCGCTGCAGCGCGGCGTCGATGGTCCGTGCGGCCTCGCGCCGCTGCCGCCATTGCCGCAGCAGCGGCCAGGCCAGTACCAGGAGCGCCATCGCGGCCGCAGCCAGGCTCGCGGAGATCAGGGTGGTGGTGTCGATCTGCATGGCCAACGGCTCCTAGATCGACTTTGCCAGCCGGTACAGCATCAGGATGCCGGCCACTTCGAGCCCGGCGGCGCCGAGCAGCATGATGCGGCCGGTGGGGTCCTTCCACATCATCATGATGTAGCCGGCGTTCATCATGAACAGCCCGCCCGCCACCACCAGCGGCAACAGGCCCAGCACCCAGGCGGACAGGCGCGTCTCGGCCGACAGCGCCATCAGCTCGCGCTGCGCTTCCTCGCGGTCGCGCATGAAGGTGGCGGTACGCTCCATCACCACGTCGGCACGCCCGCCATATCGCTGCGACAGCCGCAGTACCGACGACACGATGACCAGCTCGTCCAGGTCATAGGCGCGGCCCATCTGCATCACGGCCTGGTCCAGTTCCTTGCCGGCCCGCTGCAGGTGGATGGCCTGCACCAGGCATTGGCGCAGCGGCGGTTCGGTATTGGCCACCGAATTCTGGAACGCGGCCGGCACGCTGCTGCCGATCGTCATCAGGCGCACCACGCCATCGAGGAAGCCCGGCAGCTGGCGCAGCATCTTGCCCTTGAGCCGGCTGATGCGCAGCCACAGCACGAAGGCCGCCGTCGCCACGGCAACCACCAGCATCGCCACCAGGCCGATGGCACCGCCGGCCGACGCGCCCGCCACGACCAGGCTCAGCATGGGCACGCCCCAGCGCAGGTATGTGCCGCGCGTCGGCGCCATGTCGGCGCGGCGCAGCAGGTCGGCCCAGCGCCGGCGCAGGTCGCGCACCGCGCCGTGCGGCTCCGGTTCCGTGGCCGAGGCGTAGCGGGCACGCACCTGTTCGGTCTGCGCGGCCAGGTGGGCGCGAGCGCGCTCGGCGTTGGCCCGGCCCCGGGCCGTTGCCAGCATCAGCAGGCCCAGCCCCAGCAGCACCAGGGCAAACGTGGCGATGAACAGGCTGGCGCTAGAGATCAAAGCGGTCGTCCAGGGCAAAGCTGGCCGGACGCATGCGCGCCAGCTTGGGCGAATGGGGCAGGATGCCAAGCGAATGCCAGCGGTCGGTCTCGGTGCCGTCGGCGTTGATCACGGGCTCGTGGCGGTACAGCTCCTGCGTGGAAATGATGTTGTCGCCCAGCCCGGTGACCTCGGTGACCGACAGGATGCGCCGGCGTCCGCTGGACAGCCGCCCGATCTGCACGATGAAGTCGACGGCATTGGCAATCTGGCGGCGCAGGCTCACCTCGCTGCCCTGGAAGCCGGCAAAGCCGGCCAGCATTTCGAGCCGGTACAGGCATTCGCGCGGGCTGCTGGCGTGGATGGTGCCCATCGACCCGTCATGGCCGGTACTCATGGCCTGCAGCATTTCCAGCACCTCGCCGCCACGCACTTCGCCCACGATGATGCGGTCGGGGCGCATGCGCAGGCTGTTGCGCAGCAGGTCGCGGATGGTGACTGTGCCCGTTCCCTCGAAGCCGCCGGGACGGCTTTCCAGCCGTACCACGTGCGGATGGTTCAGCGCCAGTTCGGCGGTGTCCTCGATCGTGATCACGCGCTCGCCCGCCGGCATGAACGTGGCCAGCGCATTGAGCAGCGACGTCTTGCCCGAACTTGTGCCGCCGCTCACCAGGATGTTGCAGCGCGCCCGCACCGCCGCTTCCAGCAGCTCCGTGATCTCGGGGCTCATGGTGCCCAGCGCCTGCAGGTCAGCCGGCGTCAGCGGGTCCTTGCGGAATTTGCGGATCGATACCACGGGGCCCGCCAGCGCCAGCGGCGGGATGATGACGTTGATGCGGCCCCCGTCCGGCAGGCGGGCGTCGACCATCGGGTTCGATTCGTCCAGGCGCCGGCCGATCGGCGCCAGGATGCGTCGCACGATGCGCAGCAGGTGGCCGTTGTCGGCAAAGCGCACGGGTATCCGCTCCAGGACGCCGTGCCGCGACACGTAGACGTCGAGATGCCCGTTCACGAGGATGTCTTCCACGGCCACGTCGTGCAGCAGGTCCTCGATCGGGCCAAAGCCGGCCAGTTCCTTGGTCAGCGCCTCGGAAATCTGATGCAGCTCGGCCTCGTTGATCGGAATGCGGCGCAGGCGCGTGAAGCTTTCCAGCTCCAGATCGACAAACCGCTGGATGGCGGTGCGCGTCCAGCGGCCAAACTCCGCCCCGAGTTCCTCGATCCGCGTCAGCAGATGCTCGTGCGCGGCTTCCTTGATCTTGTGGAATTCCTGGGAAACAGGAAACGGGGCGGCGGCGTTGTCCGAGAATTCGATGGCTTCGGTCATGTCAGTTCCCCGCCCGTGCGACGCGCGCAACACGCAACGCCTCGGGCAGCTTCTCCTTGATCCGGGCCAGGATGCCGCGCTCGGAAGCCTGTTCCGTGCGGTAGCCCAGCCGTTCCATGAGCGCACCCACGGCGCGCACGTAGGGGTCGGCCGGTGCGGCCTCGGCCAGCACCGCGCCGCGATTGGCGGCCTGCACCAGCGCCGCGCGCCGGTCGGGCAGCGTATCGACCGTTGCCACGCCGATGCGCTCGGCGATCTGCGCCGCATCCACGCCCAGTTCGGGATCGAAGCGCGACACCATCAGATGCAGGTCGGGGCGGTCGATCTCGCGCTTCTTCAGCTCGTGCAGCAGTTCCGCGGCCGAGACGATGGCACCCACGCTCTGCTCGGCCACCATCACCACGGCATCGGCGGCCTTGACGATCTGCGACATGAACTCGGCATTCGAAAATCCGCCCAGATCGATCACCTGGAGGTCGAAAAACGCACGCAGGCGGTCCAGCAGCGCCAGCGCCTCGGAAAACGACACATCGCGCAGTTCGGCCAGCGCGGCCGGCAGCGGCAGCACCGACACCCCGCTGACATGCCGTGCCAGCGCGGTATCGACGAACACCTGGTCAAAGCGGCGCAGGTTGCGCACGGCCTCGACGAAATGGAATTCGGGCGCGATGTTCATGTAGAGCGCGCCGTCGCGCACGGGCAGCCCCAGGTCCAGCAGCAGCACCTCGGCCGGCGGGCCAGCCCCTTCGCGGTGGCGCACGCTCGCGGCCAGGTTCACGGCCAGCGTGCTCACGCCGACACCGGGCCTGGCCCCCAGCAGCGCCACGATCTTGCCGTGCCGGTGCGTGGGCGTCACGGGCCGCACCTGGGCGCGGGGCACCATCAGCCGCCGCACGGCGTCGGTGGCCTGTGCCGGCGCACCGCGCAGGTCGATGAAGTCGCGCACGCCGGCGCGCAGTGCGGCCAGCATCGCTTCCGGTTCGCCGGCATTGCCGATGGCCACCAGCGGCAGTTGCGGAAACAGCCGCGCCACCTGTTCGGCCAGCCGGGCCGAGGCCTCGGCATGCGGCGCGCCGAAGTCAAGGAAGACCAGCCCGGGACGCACGGCGCCGACCTGCTCGATGATGGCTTCCTGTGCCCCGTCTTCGGCCACCAGCGTGCCGGCGCCGCCCAGCGCCTGGTCCAGCCACTGGCGCAGGGTCTCGCGCCGGGTGTTCAGCAGGAAGGCATCCATCCTCGTCACTCGCTCCATCTGCCGCCGCTACCGCGAAAAACCCGGCAGGGTCGGATCTGCGTACTCGCCCAGCACGAAGCGCCCCCAGACATTGGGGCTGGCGCTCGTGCGGCCGTCATTGGCCACGTTCGCCGCGGCCTGGGAATCCCGCGCTAGCGGTTTCACCAGGCGCGGCGTGACCACGATCATCAGTTCGCGGTCCTCCTGGTGGAAGTTCAGGTTCTTGAAGAAGCTGCCGATGATCGGCAGGTCCCCCAGGAACGGCACCTTGCTCACGTTGCTGACCGTGTTGCGGCTGACCAGCCCGCCAATCACGAAGCTTTCGCCGTCGCCCAGTTCCACCGTGGTATCGGCGCGCCGCGTGACAATGGCCGGCACCGACGCCCCATTGATGCTGATGCCGCGCGACGGATCGAGATCGCTGGCCTCGGGCGCCACCTTCAGCGCGATGCGCGACTTCGACATCACCGTCGGCGACACCGTCAGGCCGATACCGAATGGCTTGAACTGGATCGTCGTGGTGCCCAGCGCCTGCGGCACCGGGATGGGGATCTCGCCGCCCGCCAGGAAGCTCGCGCTCTGGCCCGACAGCGTCACCAGGCTTGGCTCGGCCAGCACCCTGACCAGGCCATTGCTTTCCAGCAGGCTCAGGTTGGCGAAGATGCCCTCCTTGGCCCAGGCCGCCACCAGGTTGAACGCGCTGCTCATCGGCAACGCGCTTTCGAAAGACGGCGACGGGCCGATCGTGGCCTTTGTCAGCGACGTCGGGCTGAACTGCCCGAACGTGAAGCCGCCGCTGCTCTTGACGAAATTGAGCCCGACCTCCTTCAGCACGGTCTTGCTGATCTCCACCACCTTCACATCGACTTGCACCGTGTTCGACACCGGCACCACCGAGCGGTCGATCACCACGCCGCCCTTGCCGTCCGCCCCGCCGACCGCCGCCCGCGCCGCCTGCTGCGTGCGCGCGGCGGTGGCGGCGTCGTGCGATTCGCCCCGGATGGTGGCGCCAGCGGCGGACAGGTCCACCTGAGCGCCGTCGGCATCCGGGGCCACCGCGTCCACCTGCACGCTGTAGGTCACCGGCGCCGCGTTCCGGCTCCAGACCATCATGTCGGTCACGCCCGGCTGTTTCGCCACCACCAGCACGGTGGGCGCGCCATGGCGCTGCTTGAGCAGCAGTGCATCGGCCACGGCGGGGTTGCCCACGGCCACGCGCTCCAGCGCCTGTCCCGGCCTGATCTCCTGCTGGGCGCCGGCCATCAGGCGCAACGTGCGCGCGGCGGGCGGCGGTCCGGCGTCCTGCGCCATGGCCGGATGCATCGCCCCGGCCAGCACGGCCGCCATCGAGACGGCGGCCGTCATCATCGCGGCCCATCCGCGGTGGATACGATCGGCGTCGATCTGGCGCGCGCGCGCCCGTTCACGGTCTGTCGTCAATGTGGGCATGCCGTGTCGTCCGCTATTCGATCGCTCGCTTGCCGGCGCGGATCACTTCCACGCCGTTGTTGTTGTCGGGGGTTTCGCGTCGTGGCGCCGAGGCTGTCAGTGATGCCATCGGCTGCGCGGTTGCGCGCATGGACGGTGCGGGGGCCAGCGTGCGCGGCGCGGTGTTGCCCGCATGCGCCTGGCCGACCAGTCCGGCCAGGCTCATGCCGGCCGCGGCCTTGTCCACGGGCGCGCGTTCGGCTTCCGGCGGCACGCCGGCGCGGGCCTGCAGCACGGTGGGCGGTTCGGCGAACATGCCGTCGCTGGGCATCGATGCATCCGACGGATTGCGCAGCGCCAGCACCAGCCGGCCGGCCTGTTGCGCCATGGCCAGCTTGCCGACCTGATCCACCGGCACGGATAGCACGGCCGTCTTCGCGCCGTCGCGGCGGGCCATCATCTGTTCGCCCTGCACCTGGCGTGAATCGTTGACACTGCCATTGCCGTACGCCAGCACGCGCAGGCGCGACAGCAGCAGGCGCGTCTGGCTTTCGGCAATCTCCTGGTTGTCGCGGCGCAGGATCACGAACACATCGACAAAGTCGCCGGGCTGCACCTGATGGCCCACGCCGACCGCCTCGTCCACCGACACGGCCAGCGCACGGTCGCCCTCCGGAATCTGCCGCGCCAGCCCGGACAGCAGTTGTCCTTCCAGCACCGGCACGTTGCTGCCCAGGTTCACCACCGGCACCTGCCCGACCACGCGGGCCGCGTCCTGGTAGGCGCCGGCCGGCTCGATTGGCAGCTGCATGACCGCGAGCGCGTCGGCGGTCAGGGGCTTGCCGGCTTCCACGGCTCGCGTGGTGACCACCACGGCATGGGTCGGGGCGGTGCGCGCAGCAGGGATCGGCACCGCCTGCTGGCGTGCCACCTGCCACGCCAGCAGCGCGAGCAGTCCGGCCAGTATCAGCAGGACGGTGGCCAGGATTCGAATCTGTTTGCTGCTCATGTGTCCTCAGGTATCGGGAGAGAGCTGGACCACCGCGACGCCGGTCAGCGATGCGGGCACTGGCACGAACGGCACCACCGGGAGGAACGTTTGCGTGGGGAGATCGAGCGTGACCTGCACGCACTGGGTGCCGGGCGGCGCGCTGCAGGCCACGGCCTGGGCCAGGGAGCCTGCCGCGAATCGGTTGGCGATATTGGGGGGCAGCGTGCTGCGCGCGGCCAGGTCGGCGGCGATGACCCGCTGGGCGAGCGTGGTCGCCAGCGTGCCGCCGTTCGCGGTGAGCGGATAACGCAAGGCAGCCCGCGCACCTTCCTCGGCGGCGAGCGTCAGGACTTGCTGCAGGGCCAGCACCATGCCGTAGTAGACGATGCCAAGCACTACCGCAAACAGCAGCGGAAACACTATCGCGAACTCGATTGCGGCCACTCCGCCTGCGCGGCGCCGGTTCGCGTTCCCCCGTAATGCCATGCTTCACCCGGTTTTTTTTCAACTTGCCTGCATTGGCGACACACGACACCGCGCGGCGGGCACCGGCATGGCTGCGCGGTGCCCGCTGCGGCGTGCCCGACCGGGCTGTGCCGTACTACGTTACGCGACTTGGAACCACTCTTACCGTTCTAGCCCGGCCGTCCATATGCCTACCTGCGGCCAGTGCCTACCGCTACCACTTGTGCCACTGCGTTGCCGACGGGCGTGCAGACGCCCGCCGCGGCTGGCATGGCTGCCAGCACGGTGCTCTGGTAAATGGTGTGGAGACGTCAGGTCAGCACGAAAGACGCCATGCGGGATGCACGGACGCCGCTTATGCTTTCCGGATGGTCAGGCGGATGTGTCGGCAGGTCAGGTGCCGTTGTTCTTCGCGAACATGGTGGTGACCCGGGTGGCAAGGCCGCTGAAGCCGTCGCTGATCCCTGTGCCGAGGGCCTGTGCGCCCACGACGATGCCTAAAGCAATCAGGCCCACGATCAGGCCATATTCGATGGCAGTGGCGCCGCGTTGGGTCTTGCGATGACGCGCCAGATTCTTTTGCATGATGTTCACTCCCGAAAGTGCGTAACCCCTGCATGGATCCCCAGCAATACGCTCCTGACCCCGATCCGACTGCCATCTGTATGAACTGCGACTGTGGCTTTATTGTGCTTTTTGCGCTGGTGGATACATTTATAAGACAGGCTTTGTTTCAACCATACCCCCCATTCGGGCTAATGGTTGTCCCAGCTTAAAGTGGGACAGACGTTTGAAACAATGCGGCCGCCTTCCTCCATCGGGAGGAAATCATTCGAATTGTTAAAGAGCGCGCAACAAATGAAGCGTGCCGTGCGGCGCCCTGCACGCAGTCATGCAGGGCGGCCTCACGGCACGAAATAAAAGGATGCGCCGCGCGGGGTAAGGACGACAGCGCACCGTAAATTAGCCGGGGCGGTTGACAGGGAAAATCCCGACGTCTTCCGCGTTGTATTTCAGATCAATGGTGCGTCAGCCCGCCAAGCAGGCCGGTGACGGGTGCCAGCGGACTGCTGCCGCTGGACGAGCCGGCGCCGCTGGCCGCGCTGGTCAGTCCGCCGGTGACCGTGCCCAGCAGTCCGGTGACCGGCGCCAGCGGATTGCTGCCGCCCGAGCCCCCACCTGCCGCGCCACCTGCCGCACCCCCCACCGTGCCGAGCAGGCCGGTCACGGGCGCCAGGGGATTGGTGCCCGATGTGCCGCCGGCAGCCGCGTTCAGGGGCAGGTTGTTCAGCAGGCCACCCAGCGGATTGCCGCCGGCGCTGCCATTGCCGTTGAGCAGCACGCCTGCCACCGCCACGGTCTTGCCCGCTTCGTTGACGACGCCGCCGAGCGGCGACACCACCGGCGTGTTGGTGTTGGCGATCATGCTGCCCGCCGTGGCCACCGTGTTGCCGACCTGGGTCAGCAGGTTATCGACCGGCACACCCAGCCCCGTGGCCGCGCCTACGGTCTGCGTGGCGTTGGTCAACTGCGTGGTCAGCGGCACGATGGCCTTGCTGGTGCTGTCCGTCAGTTGCGCGACCGGCCCGGTTGACAGCGCGTCGCCCAGCTTGCCGCCGAGGCTCATCACCCCTGCCCCCACGGTCTGCACCACGCCGCCGGCGGGATTGGTCACGGGCGCCAGCGGCGACAACTGGTCGCTACCCAGCGCCTTGACGAGGCTGCCCGTGCTGACCACCGTGGCGCCGGCCTGCGTCACGACATTGCCGGTGTTGGCAACGGTCACGCCCACCGGGTTGTCCACCGCGCCAATCTGGCCCAGGCCATCGCGCACCCCCGCGCCGAGCGTGGCAACGGTCTCGCCGGTCTGGATCACCACATCGCCGGTCGCGTTCTTCGCCGTAGCGGGTACCAGCGGCACGCTGGTGTCCTTGATCTGCTGGCCGATCTGGCTCACCGCGTTGCCGGTGGATACCACGGTGTTGCCCGCGCCTTCCACCACCTTGCCCGTGGGCGTGGTTTCGGCGGTGGGCTGCGGATTCGTCGTTCCCGGATTGGTCGGCGGGGACGGCGTGCGCGGATTGGCACCGCCGCTGGAACCGCCCGAGGCGCAGCCGGCCAGCAACGTCACCGCTGCGGCACAGGCAATCGCCATCACGTTGAGAGGGCGCGTCTGCTTGATTGCATGCATGTCCAAATCTCCTGAGTTTGTTCTTTGCGAGTCCGCTGTCTTCATGTCCGCGCTGCGCACGCGCTTCGCCGCGACCCGGTCGGCGATCTGGTTCGTCTGGCGTGGCTGCGGACCGATAGCGCAAACGGTGTGCCAGCCTCAATCGCATGTTCGATACGGGCGCTGGATGCGGGGGACTGCAGGGCTGGAACCCGTTGTGGCGCAAGGCTTTCGGGGATGCGGGCCGGCCACTTCGACCGCCGCCGGATACGTCGTGCCGGACGGCGTGGTGGTGTTACGTGCTACGTAACGTGTTCCCGGCGGGCGTTACGCCGGACGGCCCCGGACGCGGGGCCAGGACAGGCGCTGTGGCACGGCCATGTCACCGCCCATGTCACGCGACGTTACGTAACGCGTAACGCCAAACACGGGCCGCGCCACCACCGCGCGCTTCATGCGCGCGTTTGATCCATTTGCCGCAAAGCCTTGCCACACGGGCGTTTGCGCACCGCACCCCCTGCTTTGGCATGGCGTGGCCGGCCATGGCCGGCGTCACTGGCACACCGCTTGCGCAATACAACGCAGCCACGGCACGTCACGCAAAAGCTCGCAACGAAGCGGCATGCGATACGTGAACCAGGGTCGGGAACATTAAAAAAAAGGAAAAGGTCATGCGCACACGCAAACATTCCGCGAAGCAACTGGTCGTGACGGCATTGCTGGGGTCCATGCTGGTGCTGGCGGGCTGCGCCAGCGGCAGCGGTTCGACGTCGATGGGCACCAGCGGCACCAGCGGCACCGGCAGCTCGGCCGGCAACGCGGCCAATACCAGCGGCACTGGCGGCACTGGCGGCACTGGCGGCACAGGCGGAACCGGTGGCACCGACGCCGCCAACAACGGTGGCACGAACAACAACGGCGGCGGCGGAAACAACAACAACGGTGGCGGTGGTGGCACCGCCGCGCTGACGCCCACCAGCGCCATCGTCAGCAACGCGGGCGGCATCGTCAATGGGGTTGGCAGCACGGTCGGCGGCGTCGGCGATGCGATCAAGGACGCGAACGTGCCCGTGGTGCCGGCGCAGACCAAGGATGGCCTGGCTGGCGTGGTCAGTTCGGTGGGCGACGCGGTCAGCGTGCTCGGCACCGGCGTGCAGTCGGGCCTGGGCAATATGCCCAACGCCAGGAATCCGGTGGGCACCACGGTGGCCAGCACCGGCGGCGTGGTCAGCGACCTGGACAACGCCGTCAGCCATGCCGGCAGCGCGGTCAGCGGCCTGGGCAGCGGCCCGCTGGCACCGCTCGCGGCCGTGACGACGCCGCTGGGCGGCGTGGTCTCGCAAGTGGGCGGTGCAGTCAACAACGTCGGCGGCCAGTTGGGGACCGCGCTGTCGAGCGGCCCCGTGGAACAGCTGACCAGCGGCGTCAGCAAGGCCATCGTGCCGCTGACTTCCACACTGACCAGCGGCACGCAGACACTGGGCGCCGCCACCGGCCTGGGCCAGCCCGTCAACAACCTGCTGGCGACCGTCGGAGGTGCGCTGGCCACGGCGGGCACACAACTGACCCATACGAATACCCCGGTCGTGTCCGGCGTGGGCGGCGTTGTCACGGGCGCCGGCACGACGGTGGCATCGCTTGGCGGCGTGGTGAACAACCCGGCCGGCGGTGCGGCGGGCAGCCCGCTGGCGCCCGTGACCGGGCTGGTCGGCGGCCTGACTGGCGGCCTCACAAGCGCCACCGGCGGCGCGTCCGGCCCGCTGGCGCCGGTTACCGGACTGGTCAGCACTGTCACCAGCGGCCTGGGCAGCGCCACCGGTGGCGGCGGCGCAAGCCCGCTTGCGCCGGTCACTGGCCTGGTCAGCGGCATCACCAACGGCGTGACGGGCGGGGCGGCCAGCACCACGGGCGGCAGCGCCAGCCCGCTGGCACCGGTTACCGGCCTGGTCGCCGGCCTGACCGGCGGCAATGCGCCGGCCAGCGGCACCCCCGCATCGGGCGGCACGGCGGCAGGCACCAAGCCCGCCAACCCGTTGGCGCCAGTCACCGGGCTGGTCGGTGGGCTGGTTGGCGGCCTGACCGGCGCAATCGGCGGCAAGCACTAGTTCCACGGGCGCATACGCGCCCGATCCAAGCAAAGCGTCACGGCCACCCATGGGCGGCGGGGAAGCGGCATCCCCTCCGTCCCGTGGCACGCGACCTCATAGCCGCAATGCAGGTTTACATCGAGGGGTAAGACCATGCGACCACGCAATCGCGTTGCCGCGCTGATGATCAGCGTCGGCGTCATCCATAGCGGCCTGGGCCACGCCGAACGCGGGCCCGTGCAGGGCGATCCCACCCAGACGCTGCCCAGCATCGCGCCAAGCAAGCCGGCGCAATCCAATGTCACCGTGCAGGTGGAACGGCCCGATTCGGCGCTGCAGAACCTGCTGGCCTCGCGGCTTACGCCCCGGCATTTCCAGATCGAGGGCGCGAAGACGCTGCCGTTCGATCAGATCGCGGCCAGGTTCAGCCCGCTGGCCAATCGCGAGATCACCGTCGCGGAACTGCTGCAGGCCGCGGAGTCGGTCACGCAGATGTACAAGGACGCCGGCTATCCGCTGTCGTTTGCCTTCGTGCCGGCGCAATCGTTCGAAAACGGCAACGTCCTGATCACCGTGGTGGAAGGCTACGTGGCCAACGTCACGGTCAAGGGCAAACCCGGTCCGGCGGAGGCGCGGCTGCGCAAGATTGCCGACCAGCTGAAGACAGACCGCCCGCTGCGCCAGGAAAGCTTCGAGCACTATGTCAACGTGCTGGCGCAGCAGCCCGGCATGCAGGTCAACGCCACGGTGCAGCCGCCCACCACCACCGATGGCGCGTGCGACATGGTGCTGGAGGTCAAGCGCAAGCCGTTCACGTTCGGTACGGGTGTCGAATGGATGTCGCCGGGCGTGCGCGCCATCGCCACGGCCACCACCAACAGCCTGACACCGCTGGGCGAGCAGTTGTCGTTCTCCACACTGTTCCCCAAGGGCCGCGACAGCGAGGAGTACTACGCCGCCACCTACGCCCAGCCGCTGGGCACCGAAGGCATGCTGGGCAAGATCACCGCGTCGCACTATCGCGGCGTGCCCGAGAACAGCACGCTGGCCCCGATCGGCTTCAACCCGCGCTACGTGAACGACTCCAAACGGCTGGGCGGCACGCTGAGCTACCCGGTCATCCTGAACAACCGCCACGCGCTGACGCTGACCGGCGGCTTCTATGCCAACAACCAGTTCGAACGCTATACGCAGGCCGTACAGCCCGGCGCAGGCCGCCAGGTGGAACTGTCGACCAGCGTGCGCGTAGCCAGCGCCGAGGCGTCATACCAGCAACGCGGCACAGGCGTGACGCGCAGCGCCACGCTGGGCGTGTACAAGGGCTTCGATGCGCTGGGCGCCGATCGCCAGAACAACTTCAACGACCTGAGCTTCTGGCGCACGCGGCTGCTGGTGTCGCAGGCCAGCGACCTGCCGATGGGCTTCGGCATGGCGCTGTCGGCGGCAGGGCAGTACAGCGGCAACCGCCTGGCGTCGAGCGAGCAGATCAGCTTTGGCGGCCGCTTCTTCGGGCTGGGCTACCCGGCCGGCGAGATCGCGGGCGACAAGGGCTGGGGCGCATCGGCCGAACTGAACCGGCTGTTCGCAGTGGATTTCACGTACCTGAAGACGCTGCAGCCGTTCCTGGCCGCCGACATGGCACGCGTGTACTCGAACAGCGTCTCGCTGTCGCACCGCACGCTGCAGTCGCTGGCCATCGGCCTGCGGTTCTCGGACCGGCGCTACTACACGATGGACGTCTCGCTGGCCCAGCCCGTGGGCGACAAGCCCACCAATGCCAGCCACCGTTCGCCGCGCATCAACCTGCTCTGGTCGTACCAGTTCGATTGAGCGGGGGCCAGCGGGTGGCGCGGCCTGCGCGTCAGGTCACGCGGAAGCCGATCTTCAGCGTGACCTGGAAGTGGCCAACCTTGCCGTCCGTCACATGGCCGCGCGTTTCGACCACTTCGAACCAGTCGATATGCTTGATGGTCTCGCCGGCCTTGGCCAGTGCATTGCGGATAGCCTGGTCGCTGCCATCGGGTGACGATCCGACGATCTCGACGAGCTTGTAGGTGTGGTCGGACATGCGAGGCTCCTTGTATTCGCGATGGATGCGGCGGCACAGCATGCCCCGCCGCGACACGATGCCTTCATCATAGGCACCAGTCGGGTCGAGTCCCAAGGCGCCGCCGCAGTTCCCCAACCCGGCCCGGATGCGTTTCCTGTTGCGAACTGGGCGCATGGCCTGTTACGCTGCCTGCCCTCGATTTCCTGTCACCTTCGCGTAACCCGATGTTTCCTTCCTTGCTCCAATGCAGGCGGCTTGCCACGGCGGGCATGCTCGGCCTGCTGGCCGTCGTGGGCACCGCCCAGGCCCGTACCACCTCGATGTTCGATCGCGCCATCGATACGCTGACCACCCCGCGCGCGCAGACCAGCCAGTTCGCCAGCGGCAGCACGTACACTCTGTGTTTCGTGCCGGACGGCCCGAGCTGCCAGGACATGATCGTCGACGCCATCCACCGCACGCGGCACAAGCTGCTGATCCAGGCTTACTCGTTCACGAGCGCGCCCATCGCCCGCGCCGTGGCCGAGGCGCACCAGCGCGGCGTGGACGTGCGTGTGATCGTCGACAAGAGCCAGGCTTCCGAGCGATATACCAGCGCCACCTTCCTGAAGAACGCGGGGATTCCCGTGGTGGTCGATACCAAACCGGCCATCGCGCACAACAAGGTGATGGTGTTCGACGACCAGGCCGTGTTCACGGGGTCGTTCAACTTCACCAAGTCGGCCCAGGAGCGTAATGCGGAGAACGGCATGCTGATCCGGGGCGACAGCGCGGTGGTCAAGGCATACAGCGACAACTGGCGCACGCGATTCGAGCAGTCGTCGGCCTATTGATCTCCGGCCGGCAAGTTACAGAATTAGAGGGGCGCCATGTGAACGGCGCCTCTCTTTGCGCGCTTCCCGCACGAATAGGGGCAGAACTGCCCGCTGTTCGCGCCACGCCCCAGACTCTTCCCGCAGCAAGATCAGTGAATCGCTGACAGACGCCCCAGGTGCAGTGGTGTGTACTTCAGGTACGTATCCCGAGGATGCGCGACAGGCCATCGTCCGGGCCTGCGTACCTGCCCTGAACCTGCCTCACGGCTGCAATACCTGCATTGGGTACCCGTCGCTCATCCCGTCAACCTGGCAGGAGGAAGCGATGCAAACGCAAAACACGACGATCACTCGACAGGTACGTGTCTGGTGCGCAATCGGCGCCGCTGCGGCGGCGTTGGGCATGGCGGGGTCCGCTCACGCGGACATGAAGACGTCGACGGCCGGCCCGTTCACCTATGTTTGTGGCGGCGTGGCTGCCGACGAACAGGCCGAAATGCGCAGCGAGGCGTCCCAGTACGACATGGGCCTGCTGTTCACGCAGGGCGGCCGCGGAGAATATCTGTCGGACGTCAACGTGAAGCTCATGCGCAATGGCCAGCAGGTGGCCGAGTTCACGGCCACGGGCCCTCGATGCCTGATCAAGGGGCCGCGCGCCGCTTATCAGGTCGTGGCCACTTATGAGGGCACATCCAAGCGCACGACGGTGAGCCCTGGAGAAAAGAATGTGCAGATGCGCTGGTAACCGGCGCGGATGAACAGTCAGTCAAGCAGTCCTGTGCCGCGCCGCTGGCGCGGCCGCCATGCCGGCTACCCCTCCCGCGGGTGCCGGCATATTTTTTTGCCGGTCGGCTACCGGCCAGCCGCGCTGCACGATTGGCGCCGCGGTGGCACACTTGGCAGTCTCTCGCCGATCCCCCGGATCGCGCGGGTCCGGCGCCCGCCCCCCGGCGCCTGCCCTGACAAACCCTGGAGTCTCCCAACATGAGCACCACGCCCAACAGCCGCTGGATCCGTATCGACACCGCCGACGGCAGCTTCGACGCCTATCTGAGCCTGCCGCCCGGCGGCAAGGCCGCCGGCAACCCCGGCATCGTGCTGGTACAGGAGATCTTTGGCGTCAACGAACACATCCGCAGCGTGGCCGACCAGTACGCGGCCGACGGCTACGTGGTGCTGGCCCCGGACGTGTTCTGGCGTTCGGCCCCACGCGTGGAGCTGGGCTACAGCGGCCCGGACCTGGAAAAGGCCATGGAACTGCGCAAGGCCGTGAACCTGGAAGACACGGTGTCGGACGTCGCCGCCACCGTCGAGGCGCTGCGCAAGGAAATTGGCGAAGGCGGCAAGGTGGCCGCGGTAGGCTATTGCTTCGGCGGCCTGGTGTCGTACATGGCCGCGGCGCGCGGACTGGTGGATGCGGCGGTGCCCTACTATGGCGGCGGCATCCAGAACAACCTGCAGGAGGCAGCGGCCCTCAACGTGCCGGTGCAGTTCCACTACGGCGCGCTGGATGCCCATATCAAGCCCGACGATGTGGAGAACGTACGACAGGCCGTGGCCGGCAAGCGAGGCACCGAGGTCTTTGTCTACGACCAGGCGGACCACGGCTTCAACTGCTGGGCGCGCGCGTCGTACCACCAGCGTTCGGCCGCGCTGGCGCATGGCCGCGCGCTGACCTTCCTGGCCAACGCGCTCTCGTAACCGGCCAGACAGTCGAAGACATGCCCGGCCTTGGCGCCGGGCTTTTTTGTTGATGGGTGTGGACGACCGATCCGGTATGTCAGTAGGGCACGGCCGTGCCGTTCTGCACCTTGACACGGTCGCCGATGCGCAGGTTGTAGGGGCTGGCCTGGGTCAGCGTCATATAGGCGTTGTCGTTGGTACGCACGCGCACGCGAAACGCCGGCGGCGTGGTGTGGGTACGCTTTTCCACCTCGTTGCCAGCCAGCGCGCCGGCCACCGCGCCACCGATGGTGGCCACCGTGTTGCCACGCCCGCCGCCGATCTGGTGCCCCAGCAGGCCACCGGCCACCCCGCCCAGTACGGCCCCCACGCCGCTGGCGTTGGCCGGCTGTCCGCCCACCTGCTCGATCGACTCCACCCAGCCGTAACGCACCGCGTAGGGGTCGTTGTAGCCGGCGCTGTTGCCGTAGGTGCCGTCGTAGCTGCCCTGCGCCTGCTGCGGGTAGCCATACTGGTCATAGCCGGGCTGCTGCGGATAGGCGGGCTGCTGGGCCTGCTGCGGGTAGGACGACTGGGGGTAAGCCTGCTGCGGGTACGACTGCTGCGGATAGGCAGGCGCGCCACTGATCTGCGTGCCCGAGGTGCCGTAGGCCGATCCATATCCGGCATTGCCATAGGCACCCTGGTAGCCAGCACCCTGGTAGCCCGTGGTCTGGTAGCCGGTCTGGTAGCCCGTTCCATAGCCATCGCCATAGCCGGCGCCATAAGGTGCGGCGCAACCCGCCAGCGCCAGCGTTCCGGCAGCCACGGCGGCCAGTGCAAGCGTGCGGGCGGCCGGGCGAATCGTGATGGACATGATGGGGACTCCTGCGACGGTGCGCGTGTTGATATTGCGCGGGAGTCTAGTGCCGCGCCATGCCGGCAGGTGTCACCGGAGATTGTGATGGGTAACCGGCTGTAACGCGGCCGGCCCGACGTGGGAGAGGCGGCGCTCAGCCGCGTTCGGACTCGTCGTCGTTGAAGGCCGTGATGCGCGCCACACGAAACGCGCCACGCAGCGATTCCAGCTCCGCCCGGTGCAGCGCGGCCAGCCGGTTCAGGCAACGCTCGCCCTTGGCCAGCAGATGGATCTGCACCACGCGGCGGTCGTGGGGATCGGTCCGGCGCGTGACCAGTCCGGCGGCTTCGCAGCGGTTGACCAGCGCCACCACGCCGTGCTGCTTCGCCTGCAGCCGCTCGGCCAGCTCGCCCACGGACGCCCAGTTCTTGTCGCGGCTGCCCCGGATATGCAACATCAACAGGTATTGCTGCACGGTCACGCCTTCGGCCTGCGCGGCATCCTCGGAAAACCGCAGGAAGCGGCGCAACTGATACCGGAAATCGGACAGCGCCTCGAAGTCATGCTTGCTCAATACGTTGGCATCGTTCGAAGACTTCGCGGGAGCGGTCGGGCGGGGCATGGGCGGGGAGGCGGCTGCGCGTGCGGTATCGGACAAGGCGCCCATTATATGGGGGGCATGGCCGCGCCCGATGCGATGACACGCATGGCACCCCTATTTTCCACGGGGCCAGGGCAGCGGGGTATGGCAGAATCTGTGCGGTCGTCGACACCCTGTCGCCCTCTAACGTATTCAAGGGAAATCCGCCCGATGTTCACGGAAATCATCCTCTTCCTGCTCGATACCGTCTTTACGCTCTTCGGCATGGCACTGCTGCTGCGGCTGTGGATGCAACTGACCCGCCTGCCATCGCGCAATCCGGTCTCGCAGGGGGTGTTCCAGGTCACAGACTGGCTCGTGCGCCCGCTACGCCGCATCATTCCGGGCCTGGGCGGCATCGACTGGGCCACGGTGCTGGCCGCCTACCTGACCGCCGTGGTGTTCCTGGTGTGCCGCGCGCTGGTGCTCGATGCCGATCCGCTGGCGTTCCTGCCCGTGATCCTTGGCCTGGCCGTGCTGAACCTGCTGAAGTGGGGCATCAGCATGGTGATGTGGGTCACGCTGCTCATGGCGGTGCTGTCGTGGGTCAATCCGCAATCGCCGCTGGCCGGCCCGATCTGGCACCTGACGGCGCCGCTGCTGCGGCCGATCCAGCGCGTGATGCCGCGCCTGGGCGGGTTCGACATGTCGCCGCTGGTGCTGTTCGTCATTGCCCAGATCTTGCTAATGCTGATCGCCGGCGTTAGCCGTGGCGTAGTGTAAGCAACCACTAACCTTGCATCGCTGTACGGTGGCGGCGCGCCACCGTACCACAAAATGTATCCCTAGGGTTAACCCCTAATGTCCAGACGGCTGGACAGTCTGTCGAGGATTCGCCCTTTTTCGTGCGCCTGTCGACGCCTACATTACAGCCACCGCGGGCCCACCGCGATCTCTGCCAATAAGTAGGAACAGCACACCATGAAGACCCTCGCCCTCTCCCTGCTCTGCGCCATCGGCCTGTCGGCTGGCGCCACCGCCGCCCAGGCTGCGCAACCCCTGTCGGACCTGGCTCGCCTGGACGGCAGCATCGGCCGCAAGATCGATCCGTACCTGGACGGCGCCCGTAGCGTGACCGAAAAGCGTGACGTGTATTCGGAAGGCGCCCGCTCGGTGACCGAAAAGCGCGATGTGTACTCGGAAGGCGCCCGTGGCGTGACCGAGAAGCGCGACGTGTACAGCGAAGGCGCCTAAGTCCTCACCCGCTGCAGCGGCTTCGCCTTTCCCCCAAAGGCGAAGCAGGCCCGGGGCACGCTCCCCCGCGTTCCGCCGGGCCACCTTCCCTACCCCGCTCTCCCGCGTTCCCCCGTACCGCATCCCTCGCCGGGCCAGTTACTGTCCCAGCGCGTCAAGCTCCGCGCCCATCATCGATTCGATGGCTTCCATGAAGGCCCGCACCTTGCGCGGCTGGAGCCGCCGGTCAGGCAGCAAGGCAAACACCCTCAACGGCGGCAACGGGTAATCGGGCATCACCCGAACCAGCCTGCCCTGGGCGATCTCCGTTTCCGCAGCCGTCATCGGCACCCGCGCGATCCCCAGGCCCGCCAGCGCGGCCTGCATGCGCAGTTCGGCGTTGTACGTCTGCATGCGCGGCCGGATCGGCACCGGAATTCGCCGGCCGTCGCGCGAAAATTCCCATACCGACGCACCGGGCGTGGCCAGCGTCGGCATGTTGGACAAGTCTTCGGGCTGCATCTGCGCCGGCAGGCTGGCTGCCAGGCTGGGGGCCGCCACCAGCCCGCGCTCCACATGCCAGATGCGTCGCGCGATGGTGCCGGAATCGGGTAGATCGGTGTCCACGGTCACGAAGGCGATGTCATAGCCTTCCCGGATCGGATCGACCAGCCCCTGGGCAATTTCCACCGTGATATCCAGCGCGGGATGGGCGGCCAGCGTGCGGCAGATGACGCCGCCCAGCTGCTGCGCGCCGAATTCGTAGGGCGTCGCAATGCGCAGCATGCCCTGCACGCGTTCCTCGCGTGCCAGCGTTTCCTGGCGGATTTCACGCAGCCGGGCGAACAGCGGCGCCACGTCGCGATAGACGGCGCCGCCGGCATCGGTCAGCCGCATGCGACGCGTGGTGCGTTCCAGCAGCTTGGCGCCGATGGCGGTTTCCAGCCGGATCACCGCCGCGGACACGCGCGATTTCGGGCAGTCCAGGGCCGCGGCCGCTGCCGTGAACGTGCCCTGCTCCACCACGCTGCAAAATGCCTCCCAATCATTCCACTGGATTGTCTCGCTCACCGAACCCATTCCCTTGTATGACACTGTTGTCGTGGCCGCCCGTCGTGGCCGCCTTGTCGACGGCATCTGCCGCGCCGGACGGCCGCACATTATGCGGTAGACAGATTCGTCTCGTCAGTGCCACCGATAGTTCCACGCGGCCTGTGGCACTGCGGTAAAGGTTGCTCCGGACTGGCAAAGCAGGCACATTTCCTCTACCCTTTCGGCCTTTCCGAGGCTTTCCGAACTTTCCCAGACCCCATGGCGCATCCTGCCGATTCCGCTACGTCCCGTGCGCCCGCCGCCGGTACGACCGAAAAGCCGAGCGACAGCTATGTGCAGTCATTTGCGCGTGGCCTGTCGGTCATTCGCGCGTTCAACGCCAGCCATCCGGCCCAGACGCTGACCGAAATCGCCCAGGCGAGCGGCCTGACCCGGGCCGGCGCGCGGCGCATCCTGCTGACGCTGGTGGGGCTGGGCTACGTGCAGAACGACGGCCGGTTGTTCCGGCTGACGCCCAAGATCCTGGACCTCGGGTTCGCCTACCTGACCTCGATGCCGTTCTGGAACCTGGCCGAGCCGGTCATGGAGGCGCTCTCGCAATCGGTCCACGAAAGCTGTTCGATCTCCGTGCTCGACGGCACTGAAATCGTTTATGTACTACGCGTGCCGGCCCGCAAGATCATGACGATCAACCTGTCGATCGGCAGCCGGCTGCCGGCCTACTGCTCGTCGATGGGCCGCGTGCTGCTGTCCGGACTCGACGACGCCGAACTCGACCGCGTGCTGCAGGCGTCGGACCTGCAACCGCGTACCCGCCGCACCGTCACCGATATCGCCGCGCTGAAATCGCTGATCGCCGATATCCGCACCCGTGGCTGGGCCCAGAACGACCAGGAGCTTGAGGAAGGCCTGGTGTCGCTGGCCGCCCCGATCCGAAGTCGCACCGGCCAGGTCATCGCCGCGCTGAACATCAGCGGCCAGGCCAATCGGACCAGTGCACAGGAAATGACCGACCAGTTCCTGCCACCGTTGCTGGAAGCCGCCGAGAAGATTTCGGCGATGGTCAGTTTGCGGACCTGACCCGCCGCCCCCTTCGTTCGATCCCCGCCCTTTTTCCAGCGCACCGGGCCCTTCCTGGTGACGCGGGACATTCCTGCGCGTCTCCATGGCATCCGGGCGCTTTTGCATTCGACACATCGGATTTTCCGGTCAGCCATAGCGAAATAACTTGTTTCGCCAATATGGCGCACTACGATTACGCTCAACGGCTCCGACACCGATAAAAAATGCGGCCGATCCCGGCTGCCCGCGAGGAGACAAAATGGCCAGGAAACCCACAAGAGGCGACATCGATCCACGGCGTCGCGGCGTGCTGATGGGCGGCGCTGCCCTGACGCTGCAGGCGTCGCTCGGATTTACCGCCACGCGCGCCTTGGCCGCGGCCAATACCACCGAAATGCCATTCGAAAACGGGCATCGCGAACTGGTGGCATTTCCGCAAAAACGGCCGCTGATCCTGCTGACCAACCGCCCCCCGCAACTCGAAACGCCATTCGAGGTATTTGGCGAGAATGTGATCACACCGAATGACGCGTTTTTCGTTCGTTATCACTGGAGCGGCATTCCCACATCGATCGACGCATCGACGTATCGCCTGAATATTGACGGCCATGTGTCGCGCCCCGTGTCGCTGAGCCTGCAGGACTTGCGAAAGCTGGGCAACCCCGTGGAAATCGTCGCGGTCAACCAGTGTTCGGGCAATGGCCGCGGTTATTTTTCACCGCGCGTCAATGGCGGCCAACTGGGCAATGGCGCGATGGGGAATGCGCGCTGGACGGGTATCCCGCTGCGCACCGTGCTGGAAAAGGCCGGCATCAAGGCCGGCGCCGTGCAGGTCAGTTTCGACGGGCTGGACCGCCCGCCGCTTGAAAACGGCCCGGACTTCGTCAAGGCGCTGTCGATGGACCATGCCATGGACGGCGAGGTCATGCTGGCCTGGGCCATGAACGGCAAGGATCTGCCGATGCTGAACGGCTACCCGCTGCGGTTGGTCGTGCCCGGCCATTACGGCACCTACTGGGTCAAGCACCTGTCGCACATCGCGGTCCTGGACAAGCCCTTCGAGGGCTTCTGGATGAACCCCGCCTATCGTATTCCGGCCAACGACTGCGCCTGCGTGGCACCGGGTACCGCACCGGCCAGCACCGTGCCGATCGGCCGGTTCAACGTCCGCTCCTTTATCACCAGCCATATGCCGGGCAGCTTTATCAGGTCCGGGCAGCCGACCGTGGTCAAGGGCATTGCATTCGACGGTGGCCATGGCATTGCCGAAGTCGCATTTTCCGACGACGGCGGCACCAGCTGGCGCTCCGCCGAACTGGGCAAGTACCTGGGCCGTTATTCGTTCCGCGAGTGGAGTATCGCTTTTCAGCCGACGCGAAAGGGAGAATTCGATTTGCGAGTGCGTGCCAAAACGCGATCGGGAGACATCCAGCCGCTGACGGCAACCTGGAATCCTGCGGGATATATGCGGAACGTCGTGGAATCCACGCGCATTCTGGTTGTTTGAGGGGGCCAATCATGAAACCGCACCACACCTTCATGCTGGCCATCGCCTGCGCAATGGCCGTGGCGTCCGGGTCATCGCATGCCCGCCCACTGGAAATCAAGCTGCCGCAGGAAACGGCCAGCTACAAACCCAGCACACTGCCCGGTTATCACCTGGCGCTGCAGAATTGCATGACCTGCCATTCGGCCCAGTACGTATCCACGCAGCCATCGACATCGACCCGCGCGTACTGGGACGCCACCGTCAAGAAAATGAAAAAACCGTTTGGCGCGCCGCTGAAGGACGAGGATATTCCGGCGATCGTGGATTATCTGACGAAGACTTACGGGGCGGAACAGGTGCAGGGGACATCGAACGCTGCTGTAACCAAATAGCGAATGCGGGGGCGATCTTTCCACCCCCGCATTCCATCTTCCTTCCAGCCGCTTCCGGCCTCGATTACCGCGGCCCCGTCCTGGGTTCCCACGACACCGCCACGTCGCCCTTGATGAACGTCTGGCATGCCATGCGATAGCCGGCGGCCAGGTCGTCGTCGTTCAGGTGCTTGCGCTCCTTGGGCTTGACGGCGTCGGTGTGTTCCAGGCCCTGCTCGATCCGGCACTTGCAGGTGCCGCAGATGCCGCCGCCGCACTTGAATGGAATCCCGCCCTGTTCGCGCAGCGATACACGTAGCAGATTGCTGTTTTCCGGCGCGGTCACGGTCTTGCCGCTGTTGGTCACGAACGTGATTTCGACGGTGCGCGTCTGTGGCGTGGCGGCGCCGTGGGTGTCGGTGTGTTCGGTCACGGTGGCATCGGCTTCGGTGTCGGCCTGCATCATTGTTTCCTTATCGAGAGATCCATGCTGCCGAAGTGCGCGAGCTTCTGCAGCGCATCGTGGGCAGCGTCGAGCGTGTCGAAACGCTCCAGGAATTTGGTCGGCACGTGGTTGATCACGGGGTCGGCGTCGGGCACGGAGGATTCCTCGATCACGCGCACCTTCACCGGCTGTTGCGTTTCCGTCAGTTCGGCAATCACGAAAATCGCCTTGGGTCGCCCGTAGAACAGGTATTCCCAGGTCTCGCGGGGTTCCACGCCGGGCACGGCCTCGGTGCGAAACTGGCCCGGCTTGCTGGTCAGGATCACGAACATGCGGAAACCACCATCTCGGGCTGTTCCAGTTCGATGTCGTGGGTCAGCCAGATCTGGCAGGCCAGCCGGAAGCCCTGGTCCAGCCGCTCGCCAAGCTGCTTCTTCTCTTTCCAGTTGGGCGGCGGCAGGTGTTCGGCGCCGGCCAGCACCTTGCAGGCGCACTTCGAGCATTTGCCCATGCCGCATTCGTAACGCAGGTTCGGATACGGAAACTGCTTGATGCCGGCGCGCACGACGAGATTGGTCTCAGGCTTGACCTCGTCGACGAATACCTGGCCGTTCTTATGGAAGGTGACTTTCGGCATAGCTATTTCTTTAATCTGGAAGGACTCGGCTCAACGCCACAGAAACATGGCGCAGATCGTGGAGACGAACAGGCCGGCCAATACCGGCAACAGCAGCGCCCGCACCGCATCGAGCACCGGCACACGGGCAAAGCCGGCCACGGCGATCAGCGACGACCACGCGATCAGCGTGCCGCCGCCCGTCCAGACCGCGCCCATCTGGCCAACGGCCGCGAGCGTGGCCGAGTCGAAACCGACCACCGGACCCAGCGCACCGGCCAGCGTGCCGGTCAGCGGCAGACCGGCAA
This sequence comes from Cupriavidus sp. 86D6, assembly GCF_057815095.1. Lineage (NCBI taxonomy): Bacteria > Pseudomonadati > Pseudomonadota > Betaproteobacteria > Burkholderiales > Burkholderiaceae > Cupriavidus > Cupriavidus sp. 86D6. Next base: position 185,439 of record NZ_JBYPSB010000007.1, read on the forward strand.
AGCCCGATCCGTCGATGCCGGTGATCATCCCCACCAGCAGCACGCCGAACGCCACCAGCACGTGGTTGTCCGGAATCATGTGCTGGTAGGCCTGGATCAGTTCGAACAGCAGGCTCGGTGCGCGGCCCGCGTCCACACCCAGAATCTGGGCGGCGGTTTCGCCGGCACCCACGAAGAAGAAACCGGCGATCGGCAGCACCGATCCCATCGCCTTGAACGCAAACACGAAGCCGTCGGTGATGTGGTCGGGGCACACGTCGAGCATGCGGCGCGGGCCTTCGGCGGCCAGTGTCGCCAGCATCATCAGCAGCGCGGCCACGCCGCCCACCAGTGCCGCGGCGGCGCCGCCCTTCAGGTCGGGCATGCCCGACGATATCTTCGGCAGCACCATCAGCGTCACCACGCAGATGAACGCCAGCGGCGTCAGCACGGCGAAGAACTTGGACCACTTCACACGGCGGCGCGCCACCATCGCCAGGCTCTGCTCGATGTTCGCGTCGGTGGCCAGCGGCTCTTCATGCGATGTGCCGCGTGCGATCTCGGCCTTGTCGAACGTGCCGGTGGCCTCCACGGCGGTGTCCGCACCGGTGGCGCGGGCCTGCCAGCGATCCAGCAGCGCGCCGCTGGCCGGCACGATATGGCGGCGCATCGACAGGTAGGCCAGCGACAGCGCGATGGCGCCGGTGATGATCGACAGGATCAGCGCGCGGTCGGCCACCACGGCAGCACTGACCGCCGCGCCGGCCGCCTTGGCGCTGATGCCCGGCGCCACACCGATCACGTAGTCCGACGACAGCGCCATGCCCTGGCCGGCGATGGCAATGGCCATGGCCCCCGCCAGCGGCGGCAGGCCCGCTGCAATGGCGGCTGGCAGAAGGATGGCGGACACCAGCGGCACGGCCGGCGTGGGCCAGAAGAACAGCGAGATGACATAGGTGATGCCAGCCAGGATGAAGTAGGCGCTGTGTCCGTTCTTCATCACCACCCGGAACGGCTCGACCATGCGGATATCGGACCGCAGCGTCTTCAGCGCATTGAGCAGCGCCGTCATGAACGCAATCACCAGGAAGATATTGAACAGCTCCTTGGCCGCCACCAGGCTGGCTGAGAAGATGCCGCCCAGTGCGCTGATGGGGCTGCCGGTGATGGCCAGGATCACGAGGAAGGTGCCGACGATGGACGGCACCACGACATTGGCCCGCAGGATCATGGTCAACACGATCACGGCCACGCCTAGCAGATACACCCAATGTGCCAGGCCAATCTCAACAGCATGTTGCATGAGGCTCCCCTTTCCTGGAGGCCCTTGTGGGGGCGGTATAAGAATTCTGTCGTGCGACTGTTTTTGTATACTATATCCCGCGCTCACTTCGAAACAAGCGAAAACTGCGCGACCTAGGGAAATCACCCGATCGGTGCGGAGATTGGCCTGAAAGCACGGTTTGCGCGCATTCCGCACCACTCCGGACATGCCGCACGCCCCGGGAAAACCCTGTGGTTTTCTTCGAAACTATGTGTAGACTGTATACCGAAATAGCTTCCGAGACGATTTCACCATGCTCCATGTCACCGACGCGATGATCGACCGCCACGTCACGGCCGCCGATGCCCAGGCCGCGATGCTCGAAGCCTTCCAGAGTTTCGGGCGCGGCGAGGCCGCCATGCAGGAACGCATCCGCACGGAAGCCGGCGGCGTGAAGCTTTCGACACTGGGCGCGGTCATTCCCGCCCAGCAGGTCGCCGGCGCCAAGGTGTATACAACCATCGCCGGTCAGTTCTCGTTTGTCATCCTGCTGTTTTCGACGGTTGACGGGCGTCCGCTGGCCTCGTTCGACGCCGGCGCCATCACGCGTTTGCGCACGGCGGCCTGCACGGTGCTGGCCGCGCGCCGGCTGGCCCGAGCCGATGCCGAAACGCTGGCCCTGTTCGGCGCCGGCACGCAGGGGGTGCAGCATGGGTTGCAGTTGTCCGCTGCGTTGCCGCTCAAACGCATCCTGGTCTGCGATCCCTATGCCGATGCGGCCGCCGCCGAGCGTCTGGCTGCGCAGTGCGGCCTCCCGGTGACCTTCGCACAACCCGAGGAAGCTGCCGCTGCGGCGGACATCATCGTGACCGCCTCGCGCTCCACCACGCCGCTGTTTTCGGGCGCCATCGTCAAGCCCGGCACGTTCGTGGCCGCCATCGGTTCCAGTCTGCCGCACACCCGCGAACTCGACGACACGCTGCTGTCGCGCGCCGCCACCGTGGTTGTGGAATGGCGGCCCCAGTCGCTGCGCGAAGCCGGCGATCTGGTGCTGGCCGACAAGGCCGTGCTGCCCGACGACAAGGTCGTGGAACTGGCCGATGTACTACTGAATGGAACTGATACCGGCGCGGTGCGCCGGCAAGCCGACGACATCGTGATCTACAAGTCGGTCGGTGTCGGCCTGGAAGACGTGGCGCTGGCAGGCGTGGCCTGGCAGCGCATCACTGCGGCGGAGGCTGCCGCCGCCTGATTTCGCACCACCGGAAGTCGCCGCGTGCGCGCGGTTTTTTTATCGCCTGAACGACGTTGTAGAAAGTATACAAATTCATTCCACCCCGAACGCAGACAAACAGGAGTCCCCAAAATGGCTGAACTGATGAACCGTGAAGAATTCCGCGCCGCCCTGGAAAACGCCATCAAAGGCAAGAGCGCCAATCAGGCGCCGTTCAGCAAGGCATGGGCCAGCGGCACGCTGAGCCGCGAGCACCTGGCGCGCTGGGCCGAGAACCACTACCACTACGTGGGCCCGTTCGCCGACTACCTGGGCTATATCTACGCCCGCACGCCCGACCACATGACCGAGGCCAAGGACTTCCTGCTGGCCAACATGTACGAGGAAGAAATCGGCGGCGACCGCCACACCGACCTGCTGATCCGCTTTGCCGAAGCCTGCGGCACCACGCGTGAGCGGGTGGTGAGCCCCGACAACATGTCGCCGACCACGCGCGGCCTGCAGAGCTGGTGCTACGCGGTGGCCATGCGCGAAGACCCGGTGGTGGCCGTGGCCGGCCTGGTGGTCGGCCTGGAATCGCAGGTGCCGTCGATCTATCGCAAGCAAACCCCGACGCTGCGCGAAAAGTACGGCTTCACCGACGAAGAGGTGGAGTTCTTCGACCTGCACATCGTGTCCGACGAAATCCACGGCGAACGCGGCTACCAGATCGTGCTGGAACACGCGAACACGCCCGAGCTGCAGCAGCGTTGCCTGAAGATCTGCGAGATCGGCGCGCAGATGCGCCTGCTGTACACGACCGCGCTGTACTACGACTACGTCGACACCAAGCCGGAAGCCGCTGCCGCCTGAGGCATACCTGTCAGGAAGTCCGGACCCGGCGCCCTGCGCGGCGCTGGTCCGGCGTCTCTCCGAACCCGAACAAGGCCCCGCAAGATGACCGAGACGTACCGCAACTACATCGACGGCGAATGGTGCGATAGCGCCAGCGGCCGCACGCTCGACAACATCAATCCCGCCGACACGCGCGACATCGTCAGCCGCCACGCGGCGTCCGACGCGCGCGATGCCGCCGCCGCCGTGTCCGCCGCAGCCGCCGCCTTCGACAGCTGGAAGAAAACGCCGATCGGCAAGCGCGCGAAGATTCTCAACGACGCCGCCGCTCATCTGGAAGCCAACGCCGACGCCATCGCCGCCGAACTGACGCGCGAGGAAGGCAAGTCCCTGAACCTGGCGCGCGACGAGATCATGCGTTCGGCGCAAACCCTGCGCTTCTACGCGGTGGAAGGCCAGACCTTCAGCGGCGAAAGCTATCCGAACGACGACCCGGACATGCTCGTGTACAGCCTGCGCGAGCCGCTGGGTGTGGTCACCGTGATCTCGCCGTGGAACTTCCCCGTGTCGATTCCGGCGCGCAAGATCGCACCCGCGCTGATCACCGGCAACACCGTGGTGTTCAAGCCGTCGTCCGATGCGCCGCTGTCCGGCTATCGCCTGGCCGAGGCGTTCGTCAAGGCCGGCATCCCGAAGGGCGTGCTCAACTTCCTGACCGGCAGCGCCGGCGAGGTGGGCCCGACCATCGTCGAATCGCGGGCCGTGCGGGCGGTGTCGTTCACCGGATCGACGCAGGCCGGCGAACAGATCCACAAGTCCGTGCCGATGACCACGCGCACGCAGATGGAACTGGGCGGCAAGAATCCGCTGATCGTGATGGAAGACGCCGATCTCGACCGCGCGGTGGACCTTGCCGTCAAGGGTGGGTTGTCGCTGTCGGGCCAGGCGTGCACCGGCACCAGCCGCGTCCTGGTGATGCGCGAGGTCAGGCAGGCCTTCACCGACAAACTCGTGGCCAAGGTCAAGGCGCTGAAGATCGGCAGCGGCATGACCCCGGGCATGGACCTGGGCCCGCTGGCCACGCGCAAGCAGTTGCAGACCGTGCTGGGCTATATCGAGGCTGGCAAGCAGGAAGCCTCGCTGCTGTGCGGCGGCCAGCAGCTGACCGATGGCGATTTCGCCAATGGCTTCTACGTGGCGCCGGCCGTGTTCACCGACGTCACGCAGTCGATGCGCATTGCCCGCGAGGAAATCTTCGGCCCGGTGCTGGCCATCATCGAAGTGGACAGCTACGCCGACGCCATTGCCAAGGCCAACGACACCGAGTACGGGCTTTCCGCCGCCATCGCCACGCGCAATCCGCGCTACATGCACGACTTTGCCCGCGACATCGAATCAGGCACCGTGAAGATCAACCGCACCACCACGGGCAACCTGGTCAACGCGCCGTTTGGCGGGCTGAAGCGGTCCAGCACATCGACGTTCCGCGAATCGGGCCGCGCCGGGCTGGAGTTCTACACGCAGATCAAAACGGTCTACCAGGGCGTCTGAAGCCAGGCAGTCCGACACAAATTAAGGAAACAGCCATGAAGAAAGCCATCAAGCTGGAACTGAGAGAAGCGCGCCACATGGTGGCCGCCGCCGTGCGCAAGGCCGAGGAAATCGGCGTGCTGGAATCGGTCTGCATCGTCGACGAAGGCGGCTACCCGCTGCTGCTCGAACGCATGGACGGCGCGCGTATCACGGGGCCGCAGATTGCGTGGAACAAGGCGTTCACCGCGGCCGGCCACAAGCGGTCCACGCACCTGTTCAACACCGCGCCGAACGGTCCGGCGCTGCCCGGCAACGAGGCATTCGGTATCCAGTGGAGCTTCGACGGCAAGTTCGCCGTGTTCGTGGGCGGCTACCCGATCGTGGTCAATGGCGAAGTGATCGGCGGCGTTGGCCTGTCGGGCGGCAACGGCGAACAGGACACCGCATGTGGCGTCGCCGCGCTGGAAGCCCTGCGCGACCTGCTGGCTGCCGAAGATCTGACCGTGCTGGCGCAGGCCGATATCAAGAAGTAAGCAAGGGGGAATCGTCATGTCCCATCGGGTGGAGATTGCGGAAACGCAACAGGTGTTCATGGTGGCGCCCGGTGAATCGGTGCTCGACGCCGCCCTGCGCTGCGGCGTGGAACTGGCGCACGAATGCACGTTTGGCGGCTGCGGCACGTGCCGCATGCGCGTGGTGCAGGGATCGGTCTCGTACGAGGATTTCCCGATGGGGCTGACCGAGGCAGAGCACGCCGACGGGTTTGCGCTGGCATGCCAGGCGCGGCCCGACGGCGACCTGGTCATCAGCACCGCACGCGCGGCCGGCCCGCAGGTGCCGGCCCGGCGCGCCACGGCCACCGTGCTGTCGGTGGCGCCGCTCGGCCCCGACGTCATGCATCTGCGCCTGGCGCTGCCCGGCGACGAGCCCTTCGTCTACGCGCCCGGCCAATACCTAAAGGTGCTGATGGACGATGGCACGCATCGTAGTTTCTCCATGGCGTCGGCACCGGCGGGCAATACCGTGGACTTCCACGTCCGGCAGATCGCCGGCGGCCGCTTCACGTCCACGCAACTGCCGCAGTTGCGCGCGGGCGACCGGCTCGACGTGGAATTGCCGCATGGCAATTTCAGCTTGCGCAAGGAAGACTACCGGCCGCTGCTGATGGTGGCCACGGGCACCGGTCTGGCGCCCATCAAGAGCATGCTCGAATCGCTGATGGACGATCCCGACTGCCCGCCGGTGTGGCTCTACTGGGGCATGCGCTCGGCGGCGGACCTGTACTTGCACGACGAGATCGCCACCTGGGGCGAACGGCTCTATGACTTCCAGTACGTCCCGGTGCTATCGCGCGCCGACGACAGCTGGCAGGGCCGCCGTGGCTATGTCCACGAGGCCGTGGCCGCAGACCTGGGCGACCTGTCCGAGCACGCCATCTATCTGTGCGGATCGCCGAACATGATCCACGACGCCAAGCAGACGTTCATGGTGCTGGGGGCGCAGGCGCCGTTCATGTATTCGGACGGCTTCACGTTCCAGCACGCGGGAGGGTGAAGCGCCAGGCAGGCGGAAAGGGCTGAAAGGGCCGAGGGAGGCCGGACGCCACACCGGCGGAATGCCGGTAGATGTCTACCCTATGTCTTCAATGAGGAGGTGACGGTATACAATAGCGGCATTCACGCTGCGGCCCTTCGACCGCGGCCCATCACCGATATCCGACGGCCGATCCCGATCATGAACGACGCCACCGCTGCCCTGAAGCCGGGTCCGGACACCCCGGCCGCAAGCCTGGGCGCCCAGCATTCCCCCCTGTTCGCGCTGGTCACGGACACCCTGCGGCAACGCATCCTGGGTGGCCAGTACGAACAGGGCGAACGTCTGGTGGAAAACACGCTGTCCCTGGAACTGGGCGTGTCGCGCATCCCGGTGCGCGAAGCGTTGCGCGCGCTGGCGGCCGAAGGGCTGGTGCGCATCGAGCCGCGGCGCGGTGCATCGGTGGCCCGCCTGTCGCCCAATATCGCGCGCGAAATGGTGGAAGTGCGGGCCACGCTGGAAGGGCTGAACGCCAAGCTGGCGGCCCAGCGTCGCGACCCGGCACTGATCGCGGAACTCGAAAAGGTCCTTGAGGAAGGCAACGATGCCGTCAATAGCGGCCAGACCGAGCGATTTGTCGAACTGAACTCGCGTTTTCACGAGGTACTGGGCAATATCGCCGCCAACAGCGTGCTGCAGGACATGATGCGGTCGCTGCGCGAACGCACCGCGCTGCTGTTCGCCCCGGCGAACCTGAGCCGCGCCCGCCTGAACTGGGACGAGCACGCGCAGATCCTGCAGGCCGTGATTGCCGGCGACGCCGATCTGGCATCGCTGTTGGCCACGCGGCACGTCTACAGCGCGGCCAAGGCCGTGGAATCGATCAACGGCGCCGAAGCGGCGGCCAACGCACACCCGCCCGCCTGATAGCGATAAGCGCCGGCAGCCGTTCCCCGAGCACGCTGCCGGACCCATGTTGCCCGGCTTTCTACGCACCACTTCGAATCAGGCAATCCCATGTTGCGCACCAGGAAATGGCGCAGTGCACCATCAGAGTGCATACTGTAGGCGTTTCTTGACCGCAATAGGGAATGACCATGAACTACCCGGATGCTTCGTACCTCGACCGTCCGGTGGGCGAGCAGCTTCTGAGCCACTTCGCACGCCGGGACGCCGTCCGCCATGCTTCGCCGCTGCTGCCGTTGCGCCTGGCCGACCTGCTGGCACTGTTTCGCGGCAACGCCTCGCGTCACAAGGCTGTTTGACCCCGGCCCGGGACCAAACAAGAAGCCGCCCAACCGGGCGGCTTTTTTTTTGCCTGGCGGCCAGCGGCTGTCAAAGCGCGGCCGGGGGCATCTCCACGCTGCCAAACTCTGCCGATCGCGAGCCGGTGACCGGGCGGTTGCTCGCGCCGAAATAGGCGAACGCCACTGACAGCTTCACGGCCTCGGAATCGTTGCGGCCTGCCGCATGGAACAGCCGGCTGTCAAACATCAGCACGTCGCCGCGATGCAAGGCCAGCGGCATGGCCCCCTTCAGCAGCATCTGGCTGGCCGGGTGCGCCTCTACCAGAAATTCGGCCGGGTCAAGCTGGGCCGGATCGAGCTTCGCACGATGCGAACCTGGAATCACGCGCAGCACGCCGTTGCGCTCGTCTTCGTCACCGAGCGCCAGCCACACGGTGACCAGATCGGGCTTCATGAACGACCAGTAGCGCGTGTCCCGGTGCCAGCCGGTCTGGCTGCCATAGTGCGGGTGCTTGGTCATCACGCAGTTGTGGTGGGCCAGCGTCAGGCGGGCGGGTTCGCCCAGCAGCGCCTCGACGGTTGCCACCAGTTGCGGATGGCTGGCCCAGCGGCGGAAGACCTCGTCGCGGCCATACGCCTGGCGCAGCCGCCGCACCGTGTTGCCGCCGGCTGCCTGGCGCGTGGCCGGGGCTCCGGGGTAGCCCAGGTCGGCCTCGAACTCCACCGGCGGCACGGCCGCCGCCAGATGCTCGCGGGTCACGGCCTCCAGCGCCGCGCACGTGGCCTCGCTGGCAAAGTTGCGCAGCACGATATAGCCGCCCGCATGGAATTCGCGGGCCAGGCTGGCCAGCGCCGCCTGGTCGGCCAGCGGCGCTGAAGAGTCGAAATCGAGTGAGGCAGGCGCGCCAGACACGCGCGGTGGCGAAGCAGTCATTGCAGCGGCTAGGACGATTCTGAAAAGTGGCAGGGTGCCAACAGTTCGATGATGCCAGAACGCGCGAGATCCGGCGCGGCGGAGGCCCGATTCCGGTGCATTCCCGGACTGTCTGTCGCGTACAACCGTGCGGAAACCCACTGTCCGATGCGACCTCCACGCCGCTACAATGGCCGGACCTTGCCGGACCTTGCGCCCGACCCAGTCATCCGGCGGCATCGCAACGTCATCGCCAACCCGCCATCGAGGCCGCCTAACGTGACAGCCAGACCCAGGATTACCGCCTCACTGGCCGAGGCCCAGAACCAGCTTGGCCGCATCGTGCTGGGCAAGCCGCGCCAGGTGCGGCTGGCGCTGGCATGCATGCTGGCCGGCGGCCACCTGCTGCTCGAAGACGTGCCGGGCGTGGGCAAGACCACGCTCGCGCATGCGCTGGCGCAAACCCTGGGCCTGCAGTACCAGCGCGTGCAGTTCACCAGCGACCTGCTGCCGGCCGATCTGGTGGGCGTCTCCGTCTATATGCGCGACACCGGAAATTTCCGGTTCCATCGTGGCCCCGTGTTTGCGCAGCTGGTGCTGGCCGACGAGATCAACCGCGCCCCGCCGAAGACGCAGAGTGCGTTGCTCGAAGCCATGGCCGAACGCCAGGTGACGCACGACGGCGTCACGCACGCGCTGCCGGCGCCGTTCTTCGTGATCGCCACGCAAAATCCGCTGGAGCAGATCGGCACGCATGCCCTGCCCGAATCGCAGCTGGACCGCTTCACCATGCGCATCTCGCTGGGCTACCCGGACCCCGCCTTCGAGCGCGTGCTCTATCTGGGCGGCACCGCCGCGCAGGAGGCCTCGGCCGTCATGGATGCCGACCAGGTGCTGGCACTGCAGGCCGCGGCCAGCAGCGTGTACGCCAGCCCGGCGCTGGTGGATTACGTGCTGGCGCTGGTGCAGGCCACACGTGCGGAAGCCGGCTTCGTGGCCGGCCTGTCGCCGCGCGCTGGCCTGGCGCTGCTGGCCTGCGCGCGCGCCTGGGCATTGCTCGACCAGCGCGACATGGTGGTACCCGAGGACGTGCAGGCGGTGTTCGCCGCCGTGGCCGCGCATCGGCTGTTGCCGGCCGGGCAGGCGGCCACCGCGCTGGATCGCCTGATGGCTGGCGTGGCGATTCCCTGAAGCGCGACGTTTTCCGCGTCACGCACCCCACCATGCCACGTGCCCCATCGGCGTCCGTGAAGGCGCCCCAGGCATCCGCACCCCACCGCACCGCGCAGGCAGGCGTGGCAACGCCGCGCCCCCGCCGTCCGCGCAAGCCCGTCAATGGCGTGGTCACGCTGGATCGGCGCCATCTCTATATCCTGCCGACCCGCAGCGGGCTCGGCTTTGCCCTGCTGCTGCTGGCCATGCTGGTCACATCGCTGAACTACAACATCAGCCTGGGTTTCGCCCTGACATTCCTGCTGGTTGGCATCGGCATGTCTTGCATGTGGATGGCCTATCGCAACCTGCTCGATCTCGAAATCTCGGCAGGGCCCGTGTCGCCGCCGTTTGCGGGCGATGTGGCGGTGTTCGCGCTCAATGTCGCCAACCACGACAGCGGTGCGCGCATCGGCATCGAAGCCGTTGCGTCGTCCGGTGGTGTGGCCGAGGCCGCGCCGGCACTGACGCTGGATGGGCTGGGCCAGGGCGTGCTGGCCGTCCGCATGGCTGCGCCGCGGCGCGGCCGGCTGGCGTTGCCGCGCGTCACGGTGTCGAGCCGTTTTCCGTTCGGGCTGTTCCGCGTCTGGAGCTACGCCGATTTCCCGGTCACCACGTGCGTCTATCCCGCGCCCGAGCCACACGCGCCGCCGCTGCCGGTGGTGGCCCACCCCGACCAGGACGGCGACGACGGCGACATCGGCGCGGTGTCCGACGACGGCATCGACCAGCTGCGCAGGTATCGTCCGGGCGACCCGCTGCATCGCATCGCCTGGAAGCACAGCGCACGCACCGGCCGCTGGCTGAGCCGCGCGGGCCAGGTGCCGCGCCTGCCGGGATGCTGGATCGACTGGAATGCCTTGCCGACGACGATGGATACCGAGGCCCGGCTGTCGCGGCTGTGTGCATGGCTGCTGACCGCCGGTGATCAGTTCGACATCGGCCTGCGGCTGCCGGGCGTGGAAATTCCGGCGGGTCACGGCGCGACCCATCGCCGCGCCTGCCTGGAGGCGCTGGCCGTCTGGCCGGAGCGGCGTGCGCCATGAAGGCATCGCTTCCACCCCGCGCGCTCGGCCATCAGGAGCATGGCATGCTGATCGGCCAGCTGGCGCTGGTGCTGGCGCCGCAGGCCCGTTCACTGCCCGTGTCCGTCAGCGTGCTGCTGGTATTGCTGCTGGCATGGCGCTGGCTGCTGTGGCGCCAGCGGGCTCCGCTGCCGTCGAAGCTGATCGTCGGCACGACGGCGATGCTGGTGCTGCTGATTGCCGGGGCGCTGGTCTGGCGCGGCGGGGGCGGCCTCGGGCGCGAACTGTGCGTGGCCTTGCTGGCCGCGTTCGTGATCCTCAAGCTGCTGGAAACGCGGGCGCTGGCCGATGCCACGCTGGTCACGCAGCTGTCGTTCTATCTGCTGCTGACGCTGTACCTGGAAGACCAGCCGTTCTGGCTGGCGCTCTACAGCATGGCCATCGGCGCGTGGATCCTGCGCAACTGGCTGCTGTTCCATCATCCTGAAGCGCGTGGGCGCCTGGCCATCTGGCCGCTGCTGGGCCGCATGGCACTGTTCGGCCTGCCCTGGGCGCTGTTCCTGTTCGTGCTGTTTCCGCGGCTCGATCATCCGCTCTGGCGCCTGCCGCAATCCGAGCCAGTCGGGCGCACCGGCATGAGCGACACGATGCGCCCCGGCAGCATCGGCCAACTGATCCGCTCGCCCGAGGTGGCCTTCCGCGCCGATATCGACGGCGATGCGCTGCCCGTCAGCGCCTTGTACTGGCGCGCCCGGGTGCTGTGGAACTACGACGGCGCGGCGTGGCGGCCTGACGATGAACCGCCGACGCGACAGGCTGCGGGCTTGCGCGACGAGGGGGACGGTGGCGACGACGTCGCCGCCGGGCCGGCCGGAGCGGGTCCGCGCGAGTACAACGTGACGCTGGAGGCCACGCAGAAGACCTGGCTCTATCTGCTGGACCGTGGCGTGGCGGTGTCGGACAGCCTGGCCGCCTGGCACTCGGCCGACGGTGAATTCTTTGCCCGCAGCCCGGTGGACCGGCCCCTGCGCTATCGTGCGCGGTCATGGCTGCAAGGGGTGCCGCAGCCGCTGACCCGCCGCGCGCTGCAACTGTCGCTGGCGCTGCCCGAAGGCAACCCGCGCAGCCGCGCGCTGGCCGCCGGCTGGATGGCGCGCTACGCCGACCCATGGCAGCGCGTGCAGGCCGCCATGCGGCTGTTCGCCGAGGCGCCATTCGCGTACACACTGTCGCCGCCGCCGCTGGGCAAGGCGCAGGTCGACAGCTTCGTGTTCGATACACGGCGCGGCTTCTGCGAACACTACGCCAGCAGCTTCGTCTTCCTGATGCGCGCCGCCGGCGTGCCCGCGCGCGTGGTGATCGGCTACCAGGGCGGCGAGTACAACCCGCTGGGCAATCACTATGTCATCCGCCAGTCCGATGCCCATGCCTGGGCCGAGGTCTGGCTGGCCGGACGCGGCTGGGTGCGGGTGGACCCCACCAGCGCCGTGGCACCGAGCCGCGTGGAAAGCGGCGTCGATGCGGCGCTGGCAAGCGAGGACCTGGGGGCGCTGCGCGACCTCCGCGCGCCGGGCTGGCTGCGCGAGCTGCGCTGGGGCTTCGACGGTCTGACCTACAAATGGCAACGCTGGGTGCTCGAATACGATCGCGGCCAGCAATACCGCCTGCTGGAACAGGCCGGTCTGGGCGACCGGCTGCCACAGTTGCTGGCCGTCGGCATCGGCCTATTGAGCCTGGCCGCGCTGGCACCGATGTGGCTGCGCCGCCGTCGTGTGGATCCTGTCCAGGCGCTGTACGACCGGTACTGCGCCGCGCTGGCGCGCCAGGGCATTGCGCGCGGCATGGCGGAAGGGCCCCACGCCTTCGCGACACGGGCCGAAACCGCACTGCCACACGCTGCATCCTCAGTGCGAGCGTTCACTGACATCTATGTGGCCTGGCGCTATGGCGCGCCCGATGCGACGACCCAGGCCAACATCGTCGCCCGACTGCGCAAGGCGTTGCGCGAACTGGGACGAAGCCTGAGACGCGGCTGAGTGGTGCGGATACCGCAGATCCTTTAAACGCCGGATCGTCCGGCTGGCCGTCCACACCGTCCAGCCGGACGCCCTTGCGGGGCCACAGATCCACGCATATAGTTTCATTCGTAACTATTACAGATGAAACTGATATGTCGTTTGAACGCCGCATCGACCGGTTCTGCGCCGAGCACCCCGACGCCCCGCGTGACCTCATCATGGCCTCGCGTCTGCTGCTGCGTTCCGCAAGGTTGCTTCGGCTTCACATCGAGCGCGCCCTGGCGCCGTTCGAACTCGACCTGAGCCAATACCTGGTGATCAGCATGCTGGCGATCGACGCGGGCGAGCCGACCATGCCATCGGAACTCGGCATGTCCATCGACGCCACGCGAACGCAGATGACGCGGTTGATCGATGGCCTGCAGGCGCGCGGCCTGGTGCAACGCAAGACGTCTGAACACGACCGGCGCAGCCTGGAACTGACGCTGACGCCGGCCGCCCACGCGCTGCTGGATCGCGCCGCGCCCGCCGTGCATGCCGCCTATGGCCAGGCGTGGGCGCCACTGGGCCCGGACGGCCTGGCCTCGGCCACGCGCGACCTTGGCACGCTGCACGAGCATCTGGCCGCGCTGGAAGCAGGCAAGCCGTGACGATGCAGGCAAGCCCGTGGCACCGTTTGCGCGCCGGCATGCGCTGGCTGCGGCTGCTCAGTCATCGGCAGCGGCAGACGTTGCTCATGATGCTGCTGGGCCTGACCACGGGTGTCGAGTTCCTCGAAAACATCATGTTCGTGTTTGCGTCGAGCCATATCGTCGGCGGCATCGACGCGGACCCGCGCAGCTTCGCGCTGGTGCAGGCCGCATACGCGGTCGGCAGCATGATGATGATTCTCAAGCAGCAATGGCTGGCGCAGCGTTTCGGGTACCGTTACTACCTGACCGGATCGCTGCTGCTGTTCATGTCCGGCACGGTCGTGGCGGCCACCAGCTCAGGCTTGCCGCAAATGGTCGTTGCCCGCTTCATGCAGGGAGTGGGCGGCGGCGCGCTGTTCACAAGCTGCCGCATCCTGGTGAACCTGATGTTCGCGCCCGCCGACCGGCCACGCGCGTCACGCTTCTTTATGCTCGGGATATTTTGCGCATCGGCCATGGCGCCGGCATTCGCTGCCGAACTGGTGGAGCACGGCGTCTGGCAGGACGTGTTCTACGGCGTGCTGCCGTTCGCGGCGCTGGCCGCCGTGGGCACGTGGCTGCTGCTGCCCGATGCCGAACCCCGCGCCGATCAGGAAGGTCCGGCGCTGGGTCCGCTGCTGCTGTTCGGCGTGGCGGTCGTCGCGTTGCAGGCGTCGATGACCGAAGCGCGCTTCGACATCTTTTCGCATCCGCTGCGCGTGGGCGTGGCCGCGGCGGTCGCGCTGGCCCTGCTCGGTGTGTTCCTCTGGCAGCAGTGGCATCACGACACACCGGTGCTGCATCTGCGCGCGCTGCGGCAGCCCGTGTATATGACGGGGCTGGCCATGTACTTCGTCTATTACATGATCAGCAACCTGAGCAGCTATGTATTTCCGATCTATGCCGAGCAGGCGCTGCGCTTTCCGCTGGCCACCACCGGATGGCTCAACACACTGGCCGCGCTGATCAGCCTGGTGGGCATCTGGGTCTACCTGCGCGTGGCGCGCCGGCTCACGCACAAGAAACCGGTGATGGTGACAGGCCTGTTGCTGATGGCGGCCGCGATGGCGTTCTTCTCGTTCATGCCACCGGACATCGCCCCGGCGGCCCTGGTGCCCGGACTCATCGCCAAGGGGCTGTTCGGCGTGATGGTCATCATCCCGATTGCCGGGCTGACCTTCCGCACGCTGAGCGGCGATGACTTTGCGCACGGGTATCGCAGCAAGAACCTGGTGCGGCAGATTGCCAGTTCGTTTGCGTCATCGCTGGGCGCGGTGCTGCTGCAGAACCGCCAGTTCGCGGTGCATACGAGCCTGGTACATGCCATCGGCCAGCATCCGGCCGAAACCGACGGCTGGATGCACACGGCACAGTCCCTGCTGGCGGCGCGCGGGTTCGATGCCGGGCAGGCGCATGCCGGCGCCCTGGCGCAAATGGCTGCGATCGTCGACCAACAGGCGCGGCTGATTGCCTGCGAGGATCTCTATCGGTTGATTGCCGCGATCGCGCTGGTGGCTGCGGTCTTCATGCTTGTGCAACGCCGGCTGGACTAGCCTGGCAGATGCAATGAGATGCAATGCGGAGGAGGTACTACCGGGACGCTGGCGACAGCGCGGCAATGGCGGCGGGCAGGCCATCGCAGAAAGCATGCATGCCTGCGTCAGGCACGCGGTTCAGTCACGGACTGTCTGGCGGAATCGTTGAAACGCCAGCTTCAGAACAACGACAGCTGGCGCATGCCGAAGCCAACCGTTTCTTCCACACGGGCACGTGCATGCGCGAGCGAGCCCTCGGCGCCGGAATAGTTGCCGGCCGCCCAATGGTAGACCACGGGCAGATCGCCGCGATCGGACAAGCGGACTTCGCCGAGCTTGTCGCCACGTTCGTTACGGTAGTAGTGGGAGCGGTAGCCGCGCTCCCAGTGGGGCGGGACTTCCTTCTTGCGCCGACGTGCCGTCACCTTTCTGGCAACTGGCGCCAGGCGCCTCGCCAGATCGGTGCCCGGCGAGATGGGGGCGCGGTTGAAATCCAACTGCATAGACTTCCTTCTTCTGTCGATTCAGCAAGAACCTGAAGTGGTGACGTGAGTCACCACACGCTTCATGCATCGCAGTCGAGATCATACCCGTTCAAACATCTCTTTGGGGCGTTTTGTCGCCCGGAATTCCGCTTCTGGCAAGGGTTTGCGGGCGTATACGCGTATACGTATACGCCCGCCGGACACCTGTCGTATACCTGCCGTATACGTGTTTTGCGAAGCGTAAACCGCTTGCGCCAGAGGTCAGCCGAGGTCGAGCGGAATGAAGATCCGCGCGTCGTCGCGCTGCACCAGCAGGGCCACCTGCTTGCCCGATTTCGACACCAGCGAACGCAGTTGCTCGGCCGACGAAATCGGCGTGCCGTTGAGCGACAGGATGACATCGCCGGGCTGGATGCCGACACGCGCGGCCGGCCCCGCCACGTCTTCGACCACGAGGCCGCCATCGATACCGCTGTCGCGCCTTTCGGCCGGCGTCAACGGCCGCACGGCCAGGCCCAGACGGCCACCCACTTCACCACCGCCCTTGCCCTGGGCCACGGCGCTGTCCTTCACGGCGCCGATCTTCACGCTCAGCGTCAGCGGCTCGCCCTTGCGAATCACCTTGAGATCGGTCTTGGTGCCGGGCTGCAGGTCTGCCACGTGCTCGGGCAGATCGCCGGAGTGGTCGATCACGTCATTGCCAAGCTGCACGATCACGTCGCCGGGCTTCAGGCCGCCCTGCGCGGCCGGGCTGTCCGGCTCGACCGAGTTCACCAGCGCGCCGGCCGGCTTGGGCAACTTGAACGACTGCGCCAGCGCCTGGTTGACTTCCTGCACCGAGATGCCAAGGCGGCCGCGCGTCACCTTGCCGTGAGCCACCAGCTGCTGCTCGACCTTCCTGGCCACGTCGATCGGAATCGCGAACGACAGGCCCTGATAGCCGCCGGTCTGGCTGTAGATCTGCGAATTGATGCCGATGACCTCGCCACGCTGGTTGAACAGCGGGCCGCCCGAGTTGCCCGGATTCACGGCCACATCGGTCTGGATGAACGGCACGTAGGTGTCATCCGGCAGCGAACGAGACTTGGCGCTGACGATGCCCGCCGTCACCGTGTTCTCGAAGCCATAGGGCGAGCCGATGGCCAGGACGGGTTCGCCGACACGAATCTTCGACGGATCGCCGAGCCGCACCGTCGGCAGGTCCTTGGCATCGATACGGATCACGGCGATATCGGTCTGCGGATCGCTGCCCAGCACCTTGGCCTTGAACTCGCGGCGGTCGGTCAGCTTGACGGTGACCTCCGTGGCGTTGTCGACCACGTGGGCATTGGTCAGGATCAGGCCATCGGGGCTGACGATAAAGCCCGAGCCCAGGCCTTTCACAAGCTGCGGCTGCTGGCTCTGCGGACCCTGGAACTGCGGCCCGAAGCGTTTGAAGAACTGGAACAGCGGATCGTCCGGGTCCATGCCCGACGGCACTTGCGCCGAGGTGCGCTGCGCGCGGGCCGTCACGCTGATATTGACCACAGCGGGACCGTACTGGTCGACGATGCCCGAGAAGTCAGTCGGGGTGGCCACGGCGGCGGCGGTCGCAACGGCCGGGGTCGGCGCTGCATAGCCGGGTGTGATCGCGTCTTTCTGGAGATAGGCGTATCCGCCGGCCAGGGCAGCAAGCGCGGCAACACCGACTGCGGAACGGGCAAGAGTCTGGCGAATCATGGTGCTTTCCTTTCTGGATGAGGGACAGCGCCGGGTGTTGGCGCGACAGGGCCATCCTATGCACCCACACTTAAACCAGACTTAAGGCTTGTCACTGGCCGACTGTACGAGGGTCGTACGGCATCAGCCTTTGATCCGCTTTGATCTGTCACGGCCCGCCCCTATCCTTCATAGGGCCGATAGAAAATTTATCTTGCACACAATTTAATTGTGTATAAGATATAGCCATGACGACGCGAACGACGACCCCTCCCAAGACAGGTGACTGGCTGCAGTTGGATCAGCAGCTCTGTTTTGCCCTGTATTCGACGTCATTGGCCATGACCAAGCTCTACAAGCCGATTCTGGGTGAGCTTGGACTTACTTATCCGCAGTATCTGGTCATGTTGGTGCTGTGGGAGCACGACGAGGTAAGCGTTTCGGAATTGGGCGGTCGGCTGACGCTCGATTCGGGCACGTTGACGCCGCTGCTGAAGCGGCTGGAGTCGGCGGGGCTTGTGCGTCGCGGACGCGACGCCGAAGACGAGCGTCGAGTGCTGGTCAGTTTGACGGATGCCGGGCGTGAACTGCGAAATGTCGCAGCCGACATCCCGGAACGGTTGTTGTGCGCGATGCAGTGTTCCGTGGAAGAGATCCAGGCCCTGACATCGCGACTGCATGGCTTACGGTCGACGTTGGAAGACGCGCGATCGGAAGATTGACAGCCGACTTGGTCGGCATCTTGAAACTGCTGCCCGCCCCCGGGCAAATCTAGGAGAGTGCAAATGAAACTGGAAAAAGTCCTGTACACCGCCCACGCATCCGCAACCGGTGGCCGCGACGGCCGCGCCACGACGTCGGATGGCCAACTGGACGTCAAGCTTGCAGTGCCCAAGGAAATGGGCGGCGCTGGCAACGGCCTGAATCCGGAGCAACTGTTCGCGGCCGGTTATTCGGCCTGTTTCCTCGGTGCGATTCGCTTTGTCGCCGGCCAGCAGAAGATTACGGTGTCGCCTGATGCGAAGATCGAAGGTGCCGTCGGCATCGGCCAGATTCCGCAGGGCTTTGGTATTCAGGTGGAACTGAAGATCTCGCTGCCGGGCATGGAAAAGGAAGCCGCCCAGAAGCTGGTGGAAGCCGCCCATCAGGTGTGCCCGTACTCGAATGCCACGCGCGGCAATATCGACGTGAACCTGATCGTGGTCTGACAAGGTCCGATCCACACAGCCACACGCCGGCCATTGGCCGGCGTTTTTTATGGCGAATCGACGGTAGCGGGGGAATCCGGCTCCGGCTGCGTTACAGCGGCGGCCGTTTGCTGCAGCGTGCCGCACATCGCACGTTTTTGGGCCGGGGTCATCCGCTTGGTGCGGATTTCCGCCTTGAGGGCTTCGGACTTATTCGGAAACGCCATCCAGCCGAGCAGCCGTAGCGGCTTGCGAGCACGTGTGTATTTGGCGCCGATACCGGCTACATGCTGGGCATATCGACGGCTAACGTCAGTCGTCACGCCGGTATAGATCGAATTGCCTTCGCATTCGAGCAGATAGAGAAACCAGACCGTATCAGTGCTGAGTTCGATAGCCGTGCCGGTATCGGCAGCAGCGTCGGTGTCGTCGGAGGAGAATTTTTCGGCGGTCATGTCAGCGCCGATCATACGCGGGCACCGAGGCATTTGCACCGATGCCGAGTGCGCCATGAGATGTGCGTTGTCGAATTCACTCGCACGTTCCGGCCGCGCCAAAGCAAAACCCCCAAGCTTTTGGGGCTTGGGGGTTCTGGGTATAAGAGCCTGGCGATGACCTACTTTCACACGGGTAGTCCGCAC
>NZ_JBYPSB010000008.1:0-188429 GCF_057815095.1 Cupriavidus sp. 86D6
GGTCAAAGCGGGCGCGACCCTGGCCATGAACGACTTCAGCCAGACCGCCAACAATCTGTCCGGCGCCGGCACGATAACCCTGGGCTCTCTCGCCGCTACCGCGCTGACCGCCAACAACACCAGCGACACCACCTTCTCCGGCGTGATCGGCGGCGCCGGTCAACTCACCAAGACGGGGACGGGTGCGCTCACGCTCTCGGGCACCAACACCTATACCGGCGGCACCACCCTCTCCGACGGCACGCTGATTGCCACCAGCGGCAGCGCCATGGGAACCGGCGCCGTGGCCAACAACGCCGCCCTGCAACTTGCCTTCGCCGACGACAGTACCCTCGCCAACGCCCTGTCCGGCACCGGCAGCCTCACCAAGACCGGCACCGGCACCGCCACGCTGACCGGCGGCGGCACGCAGGGTACCGTCGCGATCAATGCCGGTACGCTGAATATTGCGCAAGATGGCGTCTTCACCGCGGACAGCCTCACCACCGCCAGCGGCGCCAACACCGCCATCGACGGCAACGCGCAGCTCAACGTGACCAACGCCCTCACGCAGGCGACTGGCTCCACGCTCGGTGTCGCCCTGGGTGCAAGCAACGACCCTGCCATCACCGCCGCCAGCGCCACCCTGGCCGGTACGCTGAACATCACCGGTTTCTCCGCCAGTGCACCCAACACCGCCAGCGCACTGACCGGCACCCTGTTCCGGGTCATCCACACCACCGGCGGCATCACCGGCGACTTCACCACCGTCAACCTCGGCGGCGCTGCCAGTGCCGTCGACTACCTGACGCTGGCCGGACGCAAGAGCGTCGACAACCTCGACTACAACGTCGGCTTCGGCCTCACCTGGCAGGCTGGCGCCAGCCTGGGCAGTGGCGTATTCACGCTGGCCGCGGCGACCGATACCTTCAATGCCGATGTCGTGCTCGCCGATCAGGCCGCATCGGCAACGGGATGGAACGGCAAGGATTTGACCAAGGCCGGCAACGGTACGCTGACGCTGTCGGCCAAGAACACCTATACGGGACTGACCACCGTCAACGCCGGCACGCTGGCCGCCGGCATCGCCGATGCGTTTGCCACGAGCAGCGCGGTCACGGTCAAAGCGGGCGCGACCCTGGCCATGAACGACTTCAGCCAGACCGCCAACAATCTGTCCGGCGCCGGCACGATAACCCTGGGCTCTCTCGCCGCTACCGCGCTGACCGCCAACAACACCAGCGACACCACCTTCTCCGGCGTGATCGGCGGTGCCGGCCAGCTCACCAAGACGGGAACCGGTGCCCTCACGCTCTCTGGCTCCAACACGTACACCGGCGGCACCACCCTCTCCGACGGCACGCTGATTGCCACCAGCGGCGACGCCATGGGAACCGGCGCCGTGGCCAACACCGCCGCCCTGCAACTTGCCTTCGCCGACGACAGTACCCTGGCCAACGCCCTGTCCGGCACCGGCAGCCTCACCAAGACCGGTGCCGGCACCGCCACGCTGACCGGCGGCGGCACGCAGGGTACTGTCGCGGTCGATGCCGGTACGCTGTATTTTGCGCAAGATGGCGTCTTCACCGCGGACAGCCTCACCACTGCCAGCGGCGCCACCACTGCCATCGACGGCAATGCGCAGCTCAACATAGCCAACGCACTCACGCAGGCGACTGGCTCGCAGCTCAATATGACCCTCGGCGCCAACAACAGCCCCGCCATCACCGCGGGCTCGGCAACGCTTGGGGGCGTTCTGGACATTGCCGGGTTCTCCGCATCCGCGCCCCACACCGCCAGCGCGCTAACCGATCTGCGGTTCACGGTACTCCGCACTACCGGCGGCATCACCGGTGACTTCTCCAGCATCAATCTCGGCAGCGCGTCGAGCCCGGTGGATTATCTGGTCGTCGGCGGACGCAAGAGCGCCGACAACCTCGAGTACAACGTCGGCTTTGGCCTCGCCTGGCGAGCCGGCCCCAGGCTGGGCAATGGCGCCTTCACGCTGGCCGCGGCAACCGATACCTTCAATGCCGACGTTGTGCTTGCCGATCAGCTTGCCTCCGACACGGGGTGGAACGGCAAGGACCTCACCAAGAACGGCACCGGCACGCTGACCCTGTCGGCCAAGAACACCTACACCGGCAAGACAGGGATCAACGCCGGTACACTGGCCACCGGCATCGCCGATGCGTTTGCCACAAGCAGCGCGGTCACGGTCAACCCGGGCGCCACCCTGGCCCTGAACGACTTCAGTCAGACCGCCAACAATCTGTCTGGGGCCGGTACCATCAGCCTGGGCAAGGCCGCCGCCACCAAGCTGACGGCCAACAACACCATCGACGCGGTCTTCTCCGGGGTCATCGGCGGTGCCGGCCAGTTCGCCAAGACTGGCACCGGCACGCTCTCGCTCTTAGGCAACAACACCTACAGTGGCGGCACCACCATTTCGACCGGATCGCTGGTTGGCACCGCCACCAGCTTCGGTACCGGCGCCATCCTGAATAACGCGGCGCTGATCATCGACCAACCCACCAATGCCACCCTGGCCAACGCCATCAACGGCACCGGCACCTTCACCAAGTCTGGCGGAGGCAGCCTAACGCTGACCGGCGACAGCAAGCTCTCCGGCGCAACTTCCGTGGAAGGCGGAGACCTTGTCGTCAATGGCTTCCTGGGCAATTCCGCCGTGACCATGCAGCGCGGCACCGCACTCCGTGGCAATGGGTCTGTCGGACAGACCAGCATTGTCTCCGGTGCCAAGATCGCGCCGGGAAATTCCATCGGCACCCTGACCGTCAATGGCGCCTATTCGCAGGCTGGAGGCTCTACATATCAGGCGCAGGTGGAACCGGCCAGTACCCGGTCTGACCGGATCCAGGTCAATGGGGCGGCCACACTGGCACCGGGCGCGATCCTGGAAGTCGCCAAGATCACCCCGGGCGAGTATTCGGTGGACTCCAACTACACGGTGCTGTCCGCGACCCATGGCGTGACTGGCACCTATACGCTCGCCGGCGACACGGGTGGCGCGTTCTATCTCCTGAAGGATGTCTATGACGCCAACAACGTCTATCTGAGAGCCACCCGGGTACGCAGCTTTATCGACGCGGCCGGAACGCGCAACGAGATGGCCACGGCCGGCGCGCTGGACAGCATGCCGGACAGCAATGTCATCAAGACCGTGGTCACCGGACTGGAGACTGACGACGAGGCCAGGCTTGCCTTCAATCAACTGTCCGGCGAGATTCATGCATCGATCAAGAACGCACTGCTGGGCGATAGCCGCCAGATCCGCGACACCGCCATCGATCGCATTCGACAACGATTCTGCGGGCCAGGCTTCGACAATGGCATCGCGGCATCGGATATGGTGGGGGCCAGCTCAGATGTGCCGGACGCGCCGGAAGACGGTGGATGCTATCGCCGCACCACCAGGCCCGCGGGATGGGCCCGCGTTTTCGGTTCGTGGGGAAAGACTGCTGGCGATGGCAATGCGGCGCGCCTGAGTCAGGACGTTTCCGGCATCCTGATGGGTACGGACACCACGATTGGCGAACGATGGAACGTCGGTGCGTTACTCGGCTACACCCACAATGGCATGAACGCCGACACGAGGAATTCCTCGGCCAGCAGCGACAACTATCACGCGGGGATTTACGGTGGCACGCAGCTGGGCCCCCTTGGCATCCGCACGGGTGCAGCATTTTCCTGGCACACCATCGAGACCCATCGATCACCGGTCTTCACGGGCTACTCTGACAACCTGAAGGCCAACTACAACGGCCGCACGATGCAGATTTTCGGGGACATGGGGTACCAGCTCGCCATGCGGCGCATGAACCTGGAACCGTTCGTCAACGTCGCCTTCGCCAACACGCGCACGAACAGCTTCAAGGAGAACGGCGGCGCCGCGGCGCTGGCCGGCGACGGCAACAGCATCAGCTCAACGTACACGACACTGGGCCTGCGAGGTTCGACCACCATCGACATGCCCAAGGGTGCAAAACTGACCGCGCGCGGCATGCTTGGCTGGCAGCATACGTTCGGCACTTCCGTGCCCGTTGCGAACCTGTCGTTTGCCGACAGCAATCCTTTCACCGTTGCCGGCGTACCCCAGGGACGCAATTCGATGGTCATCGAGGCCGGGCTGGACTTCCAGTTCACCCGCAGGGCGTCACTCGGCGTGGTGTTCAGCAGCCGGCTTGGTGGAGGGACCACTACCCGGGCTGTGCAGGGCAGGCTCTCCATCCAGTTCTAGCCCCTTGGCGCGGTCCGAGCTCCGCCGGGCATGGCCGCCAACGTGCGTCAGCCCATGTGGCCGCCACGATAGCGATTGACGGGCCAGCCCGGATCTCCGAGACATCCTCGGCAGCCGGGGGGCCGCCTGTGACATTTGTTGCCGCATCGACTTTTGAAACGGCGCTCGAGGTCCAGAATGCTCCGGGTGGACGAAAATGCGGGGATTCAGGGTCCAGACACCGTTCCATACTGAGACTGAGACGCAGATGTAACGTCGCGCTGACTTTGGCACAGTTTTGCGCGTCGTTTCGCACGCGGGACTAGCGGACTTATCCCCGTCCGTCACTAGACTGGTCCTTGCCCGCGTACCTGGTCGTCTAGTGCGTGTTCGACGTGCTGGTGGACAAGGGAAAGAACCTGTGCGCGCCGTATCTGCAACTGTAGGGGTCGTTTGGAAGCGCGTAGGCTCGACCTGCCAACACACGATATCTGGTCATCGGATTGGATCAAGGTGAAGCGACCCGGCGCCGTGCCGCCTGAGCGGTTCAAACGGTAGCGCGCCTTTTCTTTGCGCATTTATTATTTACTTACTAGAGTACTAGACTGACCCGCCGGTTTTCACCTCTGGAAGGAACACAAATGAGCACGCTCCGCCGAGTTATCCTCAGCTTCCTTGTTCTGGCCTTGTTCGCAGGCCTCTATGCGGCGGATCGCTACGACGACTACAAGGCCTGCCTCGAATGGACCAAGGCCTATCCAGATCATTTGGGAAAGTGCGCTCGGTAGATGCGCTAACGTCGAATCCCCCTGCAAAGCGACGTTTCTCCCTCCGCCTACCGGACCGCGCGTCCCTCGCTCGCCTCCTGCACTACCGGCGGGTCTCCTCGGTCGTCATTCCCTAGCCTCCGGCGCTATGCGCTGCTTCACCGTTCGCTCGTCCCGTTCCCTCGCGATATGCGGGTTCCCGCAGAAGTGCCAACAGACTGGGATAGAATCGCGGATTGACAAATTTGCCACATGAGCATTCCGAGCCACTCGGAAAACAACAAGAGATTGCCGTGGTCTTCAGCTCAACTGCCTTCCTTTTCCTTTTCCTTCCCATCACGCTAGCGCTTTACTACCTGCTGGCGCCCAGGTACCGGAACCTGTTACTGCTTGCAGCCAGCCTGCTGTTCTACGCTTGGGGAGAACCCGTCTATATCGGGCTGATGCTGGCATCCATCCTCTTTAACTGGGGAATCGCCTTAGGCATGTCGGCCGCCCGGGGCCGGAGGTCAGAGTTCGCCATACTTTCTGTAGCAGTGGTTATCAACCTCCTGGTATTAGCCCACTACAAGTACGCCAACTTCTTAGTCACCAGCTTCAATGAGGCACTGGGACCAATCCTCCACCACACCTTCGCAACAGAGCCATTACCGCTGCCCGTCGGCATTTCGTTTTTCACGTTCCACGCGATCTCCTATTTGGTGGACATCTACCGTCGCGAAGCCGAAGCCCTGAAGAGCCCTCTCGACATGGGGTTATACATATCCATGTTCCCGCAGTTGGTGGCCGGCCCGATCATTCGATACCACGATGTCGCTGAGCAGATTCTCCGTCGCAGCAATACAGTGGAGAGATTCGCCTCTGGCGTCGAACGATTTGCTTTTGGCCTTGGAAAGAAGGTGTTGATCGCCAACACCCTAGGCCAAATTGCGGATCAAACTTTCAGTGCGCCGCCCGGAACTCTTTCCGCCAGCGCAGCCTGGTTGGGGATAGCATGCTACACGCTGCAGATTTATTTTGACTTTTCAGGATATTCCGACATGGCCATTGGCTTGGCTCGCATGTTCGGGTTTGAACTTACTGAGAATTTCAACTATCCCTACATTGCGCGGTCAGTGCGAGAGTTCTGGCGCCGCTGGCACCTTTCGCTCTCCACCTGGTTCCGCGACTACCTCTACATCCCCCTGGGCGGAAATCGTGGCTCAGGCTTCCGCGTGAGAATGAACCTGTTTATCGTCTTCTTTCTATGTGGGCTCTGGCACGGCGCGAGTTGGAACTTTGCCATTTGGGGCGTATTCCACGGGGTGATGCTTGTCCTGGAACGAGGCAGGTTTGGGCGATGGATTGATGCAGCCCCGACTGTCTTGTCCAGCACCTATACCCTCCTGGTGGTCATGGTCGGCTGGGTCTTCTTTCGGGCAGAGACGTTTTCGAGCGCCGTTGAATATCTCAAGGCGATGTCCTTCCAAGGCAGCGGGCATGGTCTCTCACCTCAACTTGCTGCGGCCATGGACCCGATTGCCTTCACAACGCTCGCGGCCGCGATTGTTTTGTCCACACCAATGTTCACGTTCCTGGCGCGTGCCGTATGCGTCGATTCCCGTCGCACGCGAATGAGCCGCTGCCGGGCTGGTGCGTACGAATGCAACCGGTCAACGCGACTTCGCTGCCCATGCTCACCGCTCGCGGCGTGATCGCATCCATGGTCCTGATCGTCAGCATTTCCCAGCTCGCTCTCAGCACCTATAACCCATTCATTTATTTCAGGTTCTGATGATGCAATCGATCGGTTCGAGGAACATCATTAACGCCGCGCTGGCCACCTTTTTTGCGGCGACGATCGCCGTACCATTTTTGGGACTCTGGCGCACCCATGACGGTGGCGCGGAAAAGCGAACGCTTGCCGAAAGGCCATCGTTGCCGGACTCATTTAAAGCGGTCAAAGCCTATCCGGCCAAGATGGAAGCCTTCGTCAATGACAATTTCGGCCTGCGGGATCACTTCCTGACGTTGCATTCCGATATCAGCCGGAACGTGTTCCGCACATCGGGCTCCCCTCGAGTCATTCTGGGGTCAAGCGGCTGGCTTTTCTACACGGGGGACAACTCCCTTGCAGACATGCAGCGGTTGGCCTCCCCTGCGGAAGCGAGCCTAGGCAACTGGAAAGGCTCGCTATCGGATCGGTCCACTTGGCTGGCGAATCGAGGCATCACATACAGATTCGTCACGGCGCCGGACAAACACAGTCTGTTCCCTGAGAAGCTTCCCAGTCGATACCAGTGGGAAGGTGATTCGCGCTATGCGCTCATCAAGCAGCATGTTGGAACGTCAGCCCCTCTTGTGGACTTACTTCCTGACCTGGCCAAAAAGAAAGCGGCCGGTGCCGAGCGCCTCTACTTCGAAACCGACACGCATTGGACGAGTTACGGTGCATACATCGGCTATCGCACTATTATGCGTTCGCTTGGCGAAGCGAATGGACCCGCGCCGCTGGAAATAGCCGAGGCTGAGTTCGTTGACGACGGAACGCCCCGTGCTCGTGACCTGGCGATCATGAGCCGCAGCCCGAAACTCGAGACCGAAAAGGTAGCCGCAAGCTTCAAACCGTGCGGCCGGGCAGTGGCGGTACAGCCCCCAGCTGGCGTCGACGTCAGCCGGATTCTGCGGTTCGCCGGACACGAATGTCCGTCGCGAACAAAAACCCTGCTGATCTTCCATGACTCGTTCGGCTCTGCGATCAGCCCATACTTCAACGCGACGTTCGGCCGGGTCGTTTCAATATGGGGAACGCCGACCGACGAGCTATTCGTCCGAATGGTATTGCAAGAAAAGCCTGACGTCGTGATCGAAGAGCGCGTTGAGCGTTTTATGGAAGCGGTGCCTGAGAACACATTAAACGCCACCCTTCATAGGATCTCAAATACGCCCCCCGGAGGACTTGCCACTGCAGGGGCTAAATCTCTCGACGGTGCCGATGGCCCTGGCCGCAGTACGGCAGTTCTTGACTGACGCTTCGGGAAACATCCGATTCCGCAATTTTAGTTCCTTCTCGCCTCCAACCCACACACCTTTGCTCCGGCGCGTGTGGGCAAGGATGGACTTGGCCGTGTCGTCGCTCAGCACATCGGCCTTGTCCATATAGATTGGCGCGGTCCAGTCGGAGGCGGTGTCCACGATCCTTGCTTGCGTCAACCCCTGGCTCGGGCTAATTTGCCCCGCTCGTCGTGCAGCGCGCTGTTAGCGTCAGGCGCGATATCAGCGGCAGCATCTTCATCTCGTCTCAACTTTGCGTGGCCGGGGCACACCTGTGCGCCTGCCTGGTCGGTCGCGACGAGTACCTCAGGACATGGCGGCGACGGTGATGCGTTGCTTGTCGGTGGCGATGACGGGTCTTCGGCCTGGCATCGCCGGAACTCCGTCAGTGCGTCAACCCCTCGGGTTGGAGGGCACAGTCTTCTCCTTCGTCTGCCGATAACCATTGAGCAATCTTACCGCCACGAAATGTCCAGACGATATCCAAGCCTTCCCCCATCGCCGCCTTATCCTTCAGAGGAGTCTGCCCGCGCGGAAGCCTTGCAGATTCACGCCGCAATCGTGCTCCAGCACTGTACATGGGGATTGGAAGCCCTGAGACAACTGGTAGTGTTGAACGTAGCAGGCGTGGCGGGCTCGATCGCTCTGGCCGGCGGCCACTTTTTTGATGGTCGCGGGCACTTTGCCGTTCTCTCGATCATTGCCTACTCGTTCAGTGCCGGATTCGCCTACATCACCATGGTCAAGGGCTTCGAGCATCTACGTGATTTGGCTAACGAGCATGCCGCGTACATAAATGGCCATGTCGCCCGTGGTCGCCAAGTTGCTGAACTCCCGAAAGGCAAAACCCTCGAATGGTCCAGGATACGTGCTCTCTTTCTGTTTCTTTGCGGTCTAACATCAATGTGCCTAGGCATGATGGGACCGCTCATGGATCTGGGCATCAGGGGAAAAATAATTCCATGAGCTTGCGGCACATCCTAATCTTTCATGCACTCACGTCGCGATCAGCATTGAGCCGGACCCAGCAAACGGATCGAGCACCATGTCGCCAGCCTTCGAGCTGTTGGTCAGCAGGTATTCCCGCATCTCCACCGGAAAAAGCCCCGCGCAGCTGGAACCGGCGGGGCTTCGATTCTTTTGAGACTACCGGCTTTTAGGCCTTTGCAGTCTGCTCTTCCAAAATGGCATTCAGACGACCACGGAAGTTCAGGGGCGCCGAAATACCCGGAATAGGTGCGCGCGGAGCGCCCGCGCCCGATACGACCACCGAGCCAAAATTCAGGATACGGCCGAGAATCGATTGATCGACCTGCACCGTCTCAACTTTCTCCAGACGCATCTCGATGGTGCTACGGCTGATCAGTCCAAACTTGGCAATGATCCGCTTGTTCGTGATTGCGAGCTCAGTCGTCCAGATCTTGATAAAAGCAATCAGGAGGAACAGCAGCCCGAACCCCATGAACGGCAACGTCACCACACCGAGGATGACGAGCGGCAGTTGCGAGAGCCAGGATACTTTGGCCTCATAAACGATCTGCTCATTTGCCCCGATGCTCGCATTTACATACGACCCCATTACTGCTCCCTTTTCGATTTATTGGAGCGGGAATCTTAACCGACCGAAAGTCATATTGGACGCGACGGCGGGCACCGAACATCCTAAACCCCACTTCAGGAGGAGAGTGGCCGAAACGCAAAAAGCCCGCTTGCGCGGGCTTCTTCAGACGCAGTTACGGCAATTCTGGCGCTAATGTAGGTCGTCTGTCACACGACTGTAAAGCCGTCTGCGCCGATTGGTTGTTCGCGGTTCTTGTCCTCAACGAGGCTACCGACGACTTCGCGCACGGCATCAGAATTGATGGTGGCCGTGCTGCTCACCAGCCGATGCAGATGCTTGAGCACCGCCGGCATGCGTCAGCCCATATGGCCGCCACGATAGCGATTGACGGGCCAGCCTGGACCTCCGAGCCTTCCTCGGCAACCGGGGACCGCCTGTGACATCTATTGCCGCATCGACTTTGAAACGGCGCTCGAGGTCCAGAGGACTTTGGGTGGACGAAAATGCGGGGATTCAGGGCCCGGACACCGTTCCATACACTGAGATGCAGACACCAGAAATGAAAAACCCGCACAGCCAATGACTGTGCGGGTTTTATTCTGGTCGGGGCGAGAGGATTTGAACCTCCGACCACCTGCACCCCATGCAGGTACGCTACCAGGCTGCGCTACGCCCCGAAGAAGAACGAGATTATATCAGAGCCGACCGTAATGGCTAGTGGTTTGCAGTGAATTTATTCGGGCTTCGCGATTTGCTTCAGTTGCGCCAGCAGATGCTGGACTTCCACCAGGTCGCCGCGCAGCGTGTTCAGGTCGACCGACAGCACAGGCGGTTGCACTGCCGCGGCGGACTGCACCGCGACGGCTTCGTCCGGCATGGCTGCTCCGACGCCATGATGACGCCCTTCGTCCAGCCGGTTGCGCGCACCGTTGATCGTGAAGCCTTGCTCGTAGAGCAGTTCGCGGATCCGCCGGATCAGCAGGACTTCATGGTGCTGGTAGTAGCGGCGATTGCCGCGGCGCTTCACGGGCTTGAGCTGCGTGAACTCCTGCTCCCAGTAGCGCAGGACGTGCGGCTTGACGGCGCAAAGCTCGCTGACTTCACCAATCGTGAAATAGCGTTTTGCGGGAATCGGCGGCAGCGAGACGCGCTCGCTGGATTTTTCCGTCATGCGATGGAGAAGCTGATGTCAGGCCCCTCGAGGGCCAGACGCGGTTGGCGCGACGCGCGCGCGGCATTGCAGGATACAGACAGCCATCGCCCCGGGCAATCCAACCGATGTGGCAAATTGATACAGGTGTCTGTGCGCCGCGACGGTCTTCGTTCGGCAGGCAACTGACGCGCGGGGCGTCAGTCCTGCCACGTCGTCAGCCCGGAAGCGCCACGTCGGCGCGTTCCTCGACCAGGCTCTTGAGCTTCTGGCTGGCGTGGAACGTCACCACACGGCGCGCGGTGATCGGAATGATCTCGCCCGTCTTGGGATTACGGCCGGGACGTTGCGCCTTGTCGCGCAACTGGAAGTTGCCGAAGCCGGACAGCTTCACGCTGTCGCCCTTCTCCAGGGCTTCGCGAATCACGTCGAAGAAAGCCTCGACCATATCCTTCGATTCGCGCTTGTTCAGGCCAACCTGGTCGAACAGCATTTCTGCGAGTTCGGCCTTGGTCAGGGTAGGCACCTCGGTAGCGCGGGCTTCCGGCGATGCATCGTCGAAGGAGGCAGCATGCCGGTCGCTTGCCTCACCCAGGTCTGCAGCATTCATGGAAATCGCGTCTCGATCGTTCATCCTTGATCGCTCTCTTGCATCTGTCTGGCGATCCGCCCGGGAGCTGTGCCCGGGCGCTCCAACTGCGATGGTGGCTTAGCCGCGCAGGCGGGCATCGAAGCCCGCTGTCAGCGCGTCGACCATGCAACGCACCGCGCTGTCGACTGTCTCGTCCTGGAGGGTCGCCCCAGTATCTTGCAACGTTACCCGGAAGGCAAGACTTTTCTCGTCGGCGCCAATTGACGCCGACGCCGCCTTGGGACGGAACTCGTCAAACAGCACCAGGCTCTGAACAAAGTGGCCCGAGCCGGCCTTGTCCAGCGCCGCGCGCATGGCATCGATCATGTCCTGAACGCGCACCTGCTGCTTGACCACCACGGCCAGGTCACGCACGGCGGCCGGGAACTTGGAGATTTCCGTGTAGACCGGCAGGCCCACGTCCCGCAGCGCGTCGAGCTCCAGCTCGAACACCACGGGCGCGTTGGTCAGCTCGTACTCCTGCAGCCAGCGCGGGTGAATTTCACCGACCACGCCCACGGGCTTGCCGTCGACGATCACGCGCGCGGCGCGGCCCGGGTGCAGCGCGGGATGCGCCACCGGCTCGAAGCGCGGCGTGCGCGGATGGAACAGCGCCTCCACGTCACCCTTGATGTCGAAGAAGTCCACCGGGCGCGTTGCCACACCCCATTGCTCCTCGAACGCCGGGCCGTAGGCGATACCCGCTGCCATCATCGGCTGGCGATAGCCCGCCACGGTCAGGCCGCCATCGGCCACGCTGGGATCGCGATGGAACACGCGGCCCACCTCGAACAGGCGCACGCGCGCCGCCTTGCGGTTAAGGTTGTAGCGCACCTTGTCGACCAGGCCACCGATCAGCGTCGAACGCATCACGGCCAGCTGGCTGGCGATCGGGTTCAGCAGGCGGATCGGGTTGTCATTGGCGGCAAAGTCGCGCTCCCACTGCTCTTCCACGAAGGCGAAGTTGATCACTTCGTTGAAGTCGCGCGCGGCCAGCGCGTGGCGCACCACGTGCTGCGAGCGGCGGCCTTCGTTGGTCGGGCGCATTTCGCTTTCGGCGATCGGCGGACGGGCCACGATACGCTCGAAGCCGTAGATCCGTGCCACTTCCTCGATCAGGTCTTCCTCGATCTCGATGTCGAAGCGATAGCTCGGCGGCGTAACCTCGAACACCTCGCCATCCGCGCCCTGCGAACGCGTGAACGGCAGGTTCAGGCGCTGGAACACATCGGCAATTTCCGCCGACGACAGTTCGATACCCAGCACGCGCTCGGCGCGCGCCACGCGCAGGGCCACCGGCTTGCGCTGCGGCAGGTTGACGATCTGGTCGTCCACGGGGCCGGCCTGGCCGCCGCAGATCTCAAGAATCAGCGCGCTGATGCGTTCGATGTGCTCGACCGTGGTGGCGTAGTCCACGCCACGCTCGAACCGATGGGCGGCATCTGTCGAAAAGTTGTAGCGGCGCGCGCGGCCCTGGATGGCATTGGGCCACCAGAACGCGGCTTCGAGATAGATGTTCGTGGTATCCAGCGACACGGCGGTGCTGTCGCCGCCCATGATGCCCGCCAGGCTTTCGATTTCCTTGTCGTCGGAAATCACGCCGACCTGCTCGTCCACCTCGACGGTATTGCCGTTCAGCAGCTTGAGCTGTTCGCCCTTGCGGCCCCAGCGCACGTCCAGCCCGCCGTGGATCTTGTCCAGGTCGAACACGTGCGACGGACGGCCCAGTTCGAGCATCACGTAGTTGGAGAT
This sequence comes from Cupriavidus sp. 86D6, assembly GCF_057815095.1. NCBI lineage: Bacteria > Pseudomonadati > Pseudomonadota > Betaproteobacteria > Burkholderiales > Burkholderiaceae > Cupriavidus > Cupriavidus sp. 86D6. Next base: position 13,114 of record NZ_JBYPSB010000008.1, read on the forward strand.
ATCGACCAGTGCCGAGATGCTGCGCTGGCCCGAACGCTCCAGGCGCTGCACCATCCAGGCCGGCGTGGCCGCACGGGCGTTCACGCCGCGGATGATACGGCCCGAGAAACGGCCGCACAGGTCGGGCGCGGAGATCTTGACCGGCAGCTTGTCCTGCAACGTCACGGCCACCGGCGACATGTCCGGCAGCGTCAGGGCGGCGCCGGTCAGCGCCGACACCTCGCGCGCCACGCCGTGGATCGACAGGCAGTCCGCCTTGTTCGGCGTCAGCTTGATCGTGAAGACCTGGTCGTCCAGGTCCAGGTACTGGCGGATGTCCTGACCCACCGGCGCGTCGTCCGGCAGCACCAGCAGGCCGCCGTGGTCTTCCGACAGCTTCAGTTCGCGGGCCGAGCACAGCATGCCGAAGCTGTCCACGCCACGGAGCTTGCCCACCTTGATCTCGAACGGCTTGCCGCCCTCTTCGGCCGGCGGCAGCACGGCGCCCACCAGCGCGCACGGCACCTTGATGCCCGGCTTCACGTTGGGCGCGCCGCAAACGATCTGCAGCGTCTCGCCGGTGCCGGCGTCCACCTGGCAAACGTTCAGGCGGTCGGCATTGGGATGGCGTTCGGTCGCCAGCACGCTGGCCACCACGATCTTGTTGAACGGCGGCGCAACCGGGCCAACCTCTTCCACTTCGAGGCCGGCCATCGTCAGGCTGTGCGACAGCGCGTCGGTCGAGATCTTTTCAGGATTGGCGAATGTGCGAAGCCAGGATTCCGAGAATTGCATGGCGCTTCTGATCCGGTAGGTATTCTGTGATGTCTTTGACGATATGCGGGCAGCGGCCTGCGAGGATCAGGCGAACTGGCGCAGGAAGCGCACGTCGCCCTCGAAGAACAGGCGCAGGTCGTTGATGCCGTAGCGCAGCATCGTCAGGCGCTCCAGGCCGGAGCCAAACGCGAAGCCGATATAACGCTCGGGGTCGAGGCCCATGTTGCGCAGCACGTTCGGGTGAACCTGGCCCGAGCCGGAAATTTCCAGCCACTTGCCATTGCCGAAGGCCATGTCGATTTCGGCCGACGGCTCGGTAAACGGGAAGTACGACGGGCGGAAGCGCACCTGGATATCGTCGCGCTCGAAGAACTTGCGCAGGAAATCGGTATAGACACCCTTCAGGTCGGCAAAGCTGACATCCTCGCCAATCCACAGGCCTTCCACCTGGTTGAACATCGGCGAGTGCGTGGCGTCGCTGTCCACACGATAGGTGCGGCCCGGGCAGATCACCTTGATCGGCGGCATCGGCTTGCCGGCGTACTTCTGCACGTGCATGCGGGCGTAGCGCACCTGCATCGGGCTGGTGTGGGTACGCAGCAGCAGGAGCTTGTCGTCGCTGTCGCGGCCGTCCACATAGAACGTGTCCTGCATCGACCGTGCCGGATGGTTGTCCGGGTTGTTCAGCGCGGTGAAGTTCATCCAGTCGGTTTCGATCTCGGGGCCGTCGGCCACATCGAAGCCGATCGAACCGAAGATCTGCTCGACACGCTCCCACGTACGCATCACCGGGTGCACGCTGCCGCGCGCCACGGCGCGGCCGGGCAGCGTCACGTCGATGGCCTCTGCGGCCAGGCGTGCGTTCATCAGCGCATCGGCCAGCGCCTGGCGGCGCGCCTGCAGCGCACCCTCCACCTGCTGCTTGACCTGGTTGATACGGGCGCCCTCGGTCTTGCGGGCTTCCGGGTCCAGTTTGCCGAGGCCCTTGAGCAGTTCGGTCAGCGCGCCGGTCTTGCCCAGGAAGCGGGCCTTCTCGTTTTCCAGCGTGGCGTTGTCGTTGGCGGCGGCGAAGGCGGCCTGTGCGTCGGCGACGATTTGATCCAGATCCAGGGACATGACGGCTATACGTGGACGGTACGTGGATGGTGCATAGGAAGGATAGGCACTGCCGCCGGGCGATGCGCGATACACGGTTGGTCGCACGCGGCGATGCATTGTCATTTCGGATGCCGTCCCGGCCCGGGGAAGCCCCGGTTCGGCATGGCATTCGAAATGAAAACGGGGCTCGGTGAGGAGCCCCGTTTCAGCAGACCTTGCGGTCGGTGCTTGCCCGGAAGCGCGTTACGCGCTTCCCGAACGGCCATCAGGCAACGGAGGCTTTCACCTGGTTGACGATGGCGGCAAAGGCAGGCTTGTCATGGATGGCCATGTCCGACAGCACCTTGCGGTCCAGTTCAATCGAAGCCTTCTTCAGGCCGTTCATGAACACGCTGTAGGTCATGCCATGCTCACGCGTCGCGGCATTGATACGTGCAATCCACAGCGCGCGGAACACGCGCTTCTTGTTGCGACGATCGCGGTACGCGTACTGGCCAGCACGCATGACCGCCTGCTTGGCGATACGGTAGACATTATTGCGACGGCCGCGGTAACCCTTGGCAGCGTCGATAACCTTCTTGTGACGGGCCCGTGCAGTGACCCCACGCTTTACTCGAGGCATGTAATACTCCTTTCGTTATCGGTTGGGGTTATGCGTAAGGCATCATCGCGCGAACGGACTTCAGGTTCGTCTCATGGACGTCCTGGGTGCCGCGCAGTTGACGCTTGTTCTTGGTGGTCTTCTTCGTCAGGATGTGACGCTTGAAGGCCTGGCCGCGCTTGAACGAACCGTTCGGGCGTGCCGTAAAGCGCTTGGAGGCGCTTTTCTTGGTCTTCATCTTAGGCATGAATAACTCCAGCTCTATGACATGCATGCAGGTGGATGACTGACGCCATCACTTGCAAAACCCGCATCCACTTGTTTTTGTACGCAGCGCCGGGGCGCAAACCCCTTACACCACGCACGGTTTCCGCGCAGGGCGACGCCGGGATACCCCCGGCATCCCGGCCGCCGCCCCGCACAGGAATTACTTCTTCTTCTTGGGAGCCAGCACCATCACCATCTGGCGACCTTCCATCTTCGGCATCTGCTCGACCTGACCCAGTTCTTCCAGGTCAGCCTTCAGACGCTCGAGCATGCGCGCGCCAATTTCCTGGTGGGCCATCTCACGACCGCGGAAACGCAGCGTGATCTTGGTCTTATCCCCATCCTCCAGGAAGCGTCGCAGGTTGCGCAGCTTGACGTTGTAGTCGCCATCATCCGTGCCAGGACGGAATTTCACTTCCTTGACCTGGATGATCTTCTGCTTGAGCTTGGCCTCATGGGCGCGCTTGGCTTCCTCGTACTTGAACTTGCCGTAGTCCATGATGCGGGCTACGGGAGGAGCCGCGTTAGGCGCGATCTCCACCAGATCCAAGTCCTTGTCCTCGGCCATGCGCAGAGCGTCCATGAACTTGACGATGCCGAGCTGCTCGTTATCAACCCCTACCAGGCGCAGCTCAGGCGCGCTGATTTCCCGGTTGATACGGTGACCTTTGTCTGTAGCGATGTTCCGTTACCTCAAGAAGACAAAAAAACAAGCCGTGCTTCACACCCTCAGGCTTTGCTGGCAACGTCGTTCTGAAGACGTTCCACAAACGCGGAAACAGGCATGACACCCAGATCCACATTGCCACGGGCACGCACGGCCACTTGATTGGCGTCCCGCTCCTTGTCGCCCACCACTAGCAGGTAGGGAATCTTCTGGAGCGAGTGCTCGCGGATTTTATACGTAATTTTCTCGTTACGCAAATCCGCCTTGGCCCTAAACCCTTGTTTTTGCAAGAGTTGCACGACGTTTTCGGCATATTCCGACTGCGATTCGGCGATATTCATGACGACCACCTGCTCCGGAGCCAGCCAGGCGGGCAGCGCACCCGCATGGTTTTCCAGCAGGATGCCCAGGAATCGCTCGAACGAACCCAGGATGGCCCGATGCAGCATGACCGGACGCTTCCGGCCGTTATCGTCAGCCACGTATTCGGCGCCCAGGCGTTCCGGCAGCACGAGGTCGAGCTGCAGCGTACCGCACTGCCACGAACGGCCGATCGCGTCCTTGATGTGGTATTCCACCTTCGGCCCATAGAAGGCGCCCTCGCCCGGCAGTTCCTCCCACTCCACGCCGCAGGCACGCAGCGCCAGGCGCAGGCCGTCTTCGGCGTGATCCCAGACGGCATCCGAGCCGGCGCGCTTTTCCGGGCGCAGCGACAGCTTGACCTTGACATCCTTGAAGCCGAAATCGTCATACACCGAAAACGCCAGCTCGTTGAACGCCTTCGCCTCCTCGACGATCTGTTCTTCCGTGCAGAAAATATGCGCATCATCCTGCACAAAACCCCGGACGCGCATCAGGCCATGCAGCGCACCCGACGGCTCATTGCGGTGGCACGAGCCGAATTCGGCAAAACGCAGCGGCAGGTCGCGGTACGAGCGCAGGCCGTGGTTGAAGATCTGGACATGCCCCGGGCAGTTCATCGGCTTGATCGCGTAGTCGCGCTTTTCCGATTCCGTGACGAACATGTTTTCCTTGTAGTTCTCCCAGTGGCCCGACTTCTCCCAGAGAGAACGATCCATCACTTGCGGCGTCCGGACTTCCTGGTAACCTGCTTCCGTCAGGCGGCCGCGCATGTACTGCTCGACGGCCTGCCAGACGCTCCAGCCCTTCGGATGCCAGAACACCATGCCCGGCGCTTCCTCTTGCAGGTGGAACAGGTCCAGCGTCTTGCCCAAGCGGCGGTGGTCGCGCTTCTCGGCTTCCTCCAGCATCGTCAGGTACGCTTCCTGGTCTTCCTTCCTGGCCCAGGCCGTGCCGTAGATGCGCTGGAGCATCTCGTTGTTCGAGTCACCGCGCCAATAGGCGCCGGCCACCTTCATCAGCTTGAAGACCTTGAGCTTGCCCGTCGACGGCACGTGCGGTCCACGGCACAGATCGACGAAGTTGCCTTCGCGATACAGGCCGATTTCCTGGTCGGCCGGAATGGAGGCGATGATCTCGGCCTTGTACTTCTCGCCCATCGACTCGAAGAGCGCCACCGCCTCGTCGCGGTTCCACACTTCGCGCGTGACTTTCTCGTCCTTGCGGGCCAGTTCCGTCATCTTCTTCTCGATGGCGGCCAGATCCTCGGGCGTGAAAGGACGCTTGTAGGAAAAGTCGTAGTAGAAGCCGTTCTCGATGACCGGACCGATCGTCACCTGCGCATCGGGGAACAGTTCCTTGACGGCGTAGGCCAGCAAGTGGGCCGTCGAATGGCGGATCACATCGACGCCGTCGGCGTCCTTGTCCGTGACGATGGCCAGCGAGGCATCGCGGTCGATCGTGAAGCTCGTATCGACCATGCGACCATCGACCTTGCCGGCAAGCGCAGCCTTGGCCAGGCCCGAGCCGATGCTCTGCGCCACTTCAGCCACCGTGACGGGGCCGGGGTACTCGCGACGGGAACCGTCCGGCAGCGTGATTGCGATCATCATTGCACCTCTTGTGGATGCCGCCGCGCCGGCGTCTGGGCACCAGGCGGGCGGACAAAGCAACTTTTGTGGCGCCGGGCCACCCGATGCGGCGCACGCGCGCATCGGACAACACCGGCAAACGGAAATCTCTCGGGCTGACCCGCGCCCAACTTCGGGCGACGCGGCAGCTTAGCAGCACGCTGGCAAACGACAGACGAAAAAAAACGCGGCCAAGGCCGCGTTTTTCTGTGTTTCCCCGCATCCTGCACGGGTCGAAGGCGCACCTCGACTACTGTCGCTAACCAGCGGTAGTAGTTCGAGTTGTCATGTTCATGGCGCGCTTCCGGCGTTGTACTGCATGTTCGTTGGTAGGCTCGATTGGACTCGAACCAACGACCCCCACCATGTCAAGGTGGTGCTCTAACCAGCTGAGCTACGAGCCTAGCGAAGCGCAGAGTATAACCTTATTTTCGCCTGGCGTGCAACACCCCCTGCACTTCCTCGATCAGTTGCAGCGCCCGTTGCAACTGCGTGGCCTCGGACACTTCCGCCGTAAACTGCATGCGCGCCACGCCCTTGCTCGACAGTGTCTTCACACCGGTCACGTTGATTTTCTCCCGTGACAGCACTTCGGAGATATCGCGCAGCAGGCCCTGACGATCCACCGCTTCCACCTGGATGTCCACCGGATACACCGCGTCGCTGCGCTTGCCCCATTCCGTCTGGATCACCCGCTCCGGCGCCCGCGCCGACAGTTGCAGGAATGTGCTGCAGTTGCGGCGATGGATCGACACCCCGCGGCCGCGCGTGACAAACCCGACGATCTCGTCGGGCGGCGCCGGCTTGCAGCAACGCGACATCTGCGTCATCAGCGAATCCACGCCCACCACCAGAACGCCGCTCTTGGCGCCGCGCGCCACGCTGGTGGCGCGACTCTTCTTGGTGACGGCCTCTTCCTCGTTGAACTGCGGCTGCGCCTCGCCCTCCGGGTGACGTAGCGCATGCTCCACATGCCGCAGGCTGAACTCCTCCTTGGCCACGGCCGCGTAGAGATCGTCGGTCGATTTGAAGTTGAGCCGGGTGGCCAGGTCGTCCAGATTGACGGCCGTCTTGCCCTCGCGCTGCAGTGTCTTTTCGATCAGTGCCCGGCCCTGCGCCAGCGTTTCCTGCGAATCGAGCGCGTTGAACCAGGCCCGCACCTTCGAGCGCGCGCGATTGCTCGCCAGGTAGCCAAGCTCGGGGTTCAGCCAGTCGCGCGACGGGCCGCCCTGCTTGACCGCAACGATCTCGACGGTCTGCCCGTTCTTGAGCGGCGTGTTCAGCGGCACCATCGATCCGTCCACGCGCGCCCCGCGGCACCGATGGCCCAGATCGCTGTGCAGGTAATAGGCAAAGTCCACCGGCGTCGCGCCCTGGGGCAGTGCCACCACGCGCGCCTGCGGCGTCAGCACATAGATATGGTCGTCGATGGCGGCATGCTTGAGCTGCTCCCACGGCGAATCCTCGTGCGCGACGGTGTGGTCGGCCTCGTCCTTCCAGGCCAGCAGCTGCCGCAGCCAGGCAATCTTCTCGTCGTAGGTATTGTCGGCCGCAAACTGGCCGCTGTAGCCCTTGCCGCCGGCCTCCTTGTAGCGCCAGTGCGCGGCCACGCCGTATTCGGCAAAGTGGTGCATCTCCTGCGTGCGGATCTGCACTTCGAACGCGCGCCCGTCGTCGCCGATCACCACGGTATGCAGCGACTTGTAGCCGTTGGCTTTCGGCCGCGAGATATAGTCGTCGAATTCGCGTGGAATCGGCTGCCAGATATGGTGGACGATTCCCAGGACGGTGTAGCAGTCCTTGATGTCGTCGACGATCACGCGGAACGCGCGCACATCGTACAGATCGGCAAAATCGAGTTCCTTGCCGCGCATCTTCTTCCAGATGCTGTAGATGTGCTTGGGCCGGCCCGTCACCTCCGCGCGGATGCCGGCCGAGGCCAGTTCCGACTGCAGGCGCGCGATGGCCTGCGCGATATAGCCTTCGCGCTCGATGCGCTTCTCGTCCAGCAGCTTCGCAATGCGCTTGTAGGTATCGGGCTGCTCGAAGCGGAACGCCAGGTCTTCGAGCTCCCACTTCACCTGCCAGATGCCCAGCCGGTTGGCCAGCGGCGCGTAGATGTCCAGCGTCTCGCGGGCCACGCCGGACAGCGGCGGAGTCTTGGTCTGCGCCAGCCAGCGCAGCGTCTGCAGGCGCGACGCCAGCCGCACCAGCACCACGCGGATGTCCTGCGCAAACGCCAGCAGCATCTTGCGCAACGCCTCGACCTGCTCGTGGCGCGCGGCCACCTGCGATTTCGACGCCTCCGACACGTCGGCCTGCGTCACCGCGATGGCGCCGATGCGCAGCAGCTGGCGCACCCCCTTCACCAGGCGCACCACCTCCTCGCCAAATCTGGGTTCGATCTGGGCCTCGGCGTCGGGCACGAAGGCCGCCGCCGCGAACAGGCAGGCCGCCGCGCGCGCGGCATCGTCCACCCGCAGTCCGTCGAGGATGCGTAGCATCCCTTCGGCGTGCGACAGCACGCTCTCGCCGGTCGGCAACAGCACGGGGTTATCGCCGTCTGCCACGTCGCGCACAAAGGCCAGGGCGCGCTCGACGAGCCCGGCATCCGGAATGCCTGCGGTCTGGCCCGTCAGCTCCGTTGACGTCACCATGTCACAACGCCTGCATCAATTGAGGGCGGCCGTCACCACCACTTCGATCAGATAGTCGGGATTGGCCAGCCTGGCTTCCACGGTTGCACGCGGGGGCGTGTTGCCTTGGGGCACCCATTCGTCCCACACCTCGTTCATCTCGCCAATGCGGGTGACGTCGGTCAGAAAGATCTGGCACATCAGGATGCGCGTCTTGTCGCTGCCGGCCTCGGCCAGCAGGCGGTCGATATGACCGAGCACCTCGCGGGTCTGGCCGCGCAGGTCGGCCTTGGGGTCGACCTCGGGCACCTGGCCGGCCAGGTAGACCACGCCGTTGTAGACCGCGTATTCGGACAGACGCTTGCCCACGTGGGCGCGCTTCAGGGGGTTGGTGCTCATATCAGATTCTTCTCAGCAAAAAATTCGTTACGTACCCAGGAAGAAGTCCCGGGCAATGGCAATCTGGGCCGGATCGATAAACGTGGGCGCGTGCCCCACATCGGGGATTTCGACGGTCGATACCTGCTTGCCGCGCGCCACCATCTCCGCCACCGTCTCGCGCAGCAGCAGGTCGGACTGGGCGCCGCGCACGATCAGCGTCGGCCCCGGCGCCGCCTCGAACATGTGCCACAGCACCTGCTCGCCGGCCTGCACCGCTTCCGGGGGCGTCTCCTTGAACGGCACGGCCAGCGCGGGATCGTAGTGCAACCCCCACTCCAGCCCCTCGGCGCCCTGCACCGGCTTGAGGATGGCGCCGTTCAGCTCGCGCCATTGCTCGGGCGTATGCCGGCCGAACGACGTACTGATCGTCTGCAGGTACGCCAGCCCTTCCTCGAAGGTCTTGAACCGCACCGGCAGGCCCAGGTAGGCGCCAATGCGCTCCAGCGCCTGCGCGGCGACGCGCGGCCCCACATCGTTGAGCAGCAGCTTGCGCACCGGCGACTTCGGCAGGCCAGCCAGGCCCATGCCGATCAGCCCGCCCATCGACGTGCCGAACCAGTCCACCTGTTCGACGTTGAGCCGGGCGATCAGCGTGACCATGTCGGACACATACTGCGGTACCACGTAGTGATGCGGGTCGGCCAGCCATTCCGAGCGTCCGCGGCCCACCACGTCCGGGCACACGACGCGATACTCGTCGGACATCGCCCGCGCCAGCGCGTCGAAGTCGCGGCCGGTGCGCGTCAGGCCATGCACGCACATCAGCACGCGCGGATTGAGGGGATCGCCCCATTCGTGATAGGCCATGCGATGCAGGCCCGCCGGGCTGATGCACTGGACGAACCCGAGGCGCGGACTGGAAGACATCTGGGACTCCCCTGCTGGTGCCACCGCATCCCCTGCGGCGTGCGAGTTTTTTCGGAATTTCTTGCCCACGATGAAACACCGGGCAGAACGCGACGAAATACGGCGCCAGGCCAAAGCCGGATTGTACGCCCTGCGAGTACAATGCCACAGCACATCCTGACACTCCCGACGGAGGCTTACATGCTCAAAGGCAAGACGGCACTGGTCACGGGCTCGACCAGCGGTATCGGACTCGGCATCGCGCAGGCTCTGGCTGCGCAGGGCGCCAACATCATTGTCAACGGATTCGGTGATGCCGACGGCGCAAAGGCGGAAATCGCCCGTGCCGGCAGCGGCATCCAGGTGGGCTACCACGGCGCGGACATGAGCAAGTCCGCCGAGATCGAGGACATGATGCGCTACGCCGAGAAAGACTTCGGCGGCGTGGACATCCTGGTCAACAACGCGGGCATCCAGTTCGTGGCCAAGATCGAGGAATTCCCGGTCGACAAGTGGGATGCGATCATCGCCATCAACCTGACCTCCGCCTTTCATACCACCCGTCTCGCCCTGCCGTCGATGAAGGCCAAGAACTGGGGCCGCGTCATCAACGTGGCGTCCACCCACGGCCTGGTGGCCTCGGCCGAGAAGTCGGCCTACGTGGCGGCCAAGCATGGCATTGTCGGCTTCACCAAGGTGACCGCGCTGGAAACCGCGCAGACCGGCGTCACGGCCAATGCAATCTGTCCGGGCTGGGTGCTGACCCCGCTGGTGCAGAAACAGGTGGAAGCCCGCGCGCAGAAGGAAGGCATCCCGGTGGAACAGGCCAAGCGCGAGCTGGTGCTGGAAAAACAGCCGTCGGGGCAGTTCGTCACGCCCGAGGAACTGGGCGCGCTGGCCGTGTTCCTGTCCAGCGAAGCGGCCAGGCAGGTGCGTGGCGCGATCTGGAACATGGATGGCGGCTGGGTGGCGCAATAAGGAGGCAGCGATGCAGCGTAGTCAATCGCGACGCCATGCCCTGCGCACCCTTGGCGCAGGCGCCCTGCTGCTGTCGCCGCTGATGGCGGTGGCCCAGGCGCCGAAGGCGCTGGCGATCGACGTCTACAAGAGCCCGACCTGCGGCTGTTGCGAGGACTGGGTCAAGCACCTGCGCGACAACGGCTTCACCGTGGCCACGCACGATGTGGAAGATACTGGCGTGTATCGTCAGAAATACGGCATTCCCGAGCGGTTCGGCTCGTGTCACACCGGTGTCATCCAGGGCTACGGCGTCGAGGGCCACGTCCCTGCGGCCGATATCAAGAAGCTGCTGGCAGCCAGGCCGAAGGCCGCCGGGCTGGCCGTCCCGGGCATGCCGGTCGGCTCGCCGGGCATGGAGTACGGTCCGCGCAAGGATCCGTTCGACGTGCTGCTGGTGAAATCCGATGGCGCAGCGTCGGTCTTTTCCAGCTACAACAAGCCGAAGACCTGAGCCATGGGCGCCTGAGCCGGCGATGAGCCGGCGATCAGTCGGCGATTAGCCGGCACCTCGGTTCCGTCCGAAGCAAAAACCCCCGCCGGCGCGAACCGGCGGGGGTTTTTGTTTGAGGCTGCGTGCTTGAGGCTGCGGCGCTCAGATCAGTTCGGCTTCGGTCTTCGCCTGGACTTCCTCGCGCGACACACCCGGCGCCGTTTCCACGAGCTTCAGGCCTTGCGGCGTCACGTCGATCACGGCCAGGTCGGTGATGATGCGGTTCACCACGCCCAGGCCGGTCAGCGGCAGGTTGCATTCCTTGAGGATCTTGACGTCCTCGGTGCCGTCCTTCTTCTTGGCCGTATGCTCCATCAGCACCACCACGCGGCCCACGCCGGCCACCAGGTCCATGGCGCCGCCCATGCCCTTGACCATCTTGCCCGGAATCATCCAGTTGGCCAGGTCGCCGCGCTGGCTGACCTGCATCGCACCCAGGATGGCCAGGTTGATCTTGCCGCCGCGGATCATCGCGAACGAATCGGCCGACGAGAAGATCGACGAGCCCGGCAGCGTGGTCACGGTCTGCTTGCCGGCGTTGATCATGTCGGCATCCACTTCGTCCTCGGTCGGGAACGGGCCGATGCCGAGCAGGCCGTTTTCCGACTGCAGCCACACTTCCATGCCTTGCGGCACATGGTTGGCCACCAGCGTCGGCAGGCCGATGCCCAGGTTGACATAGAAGCCATCCTGCAGCTCGGCGGCCGCGCGTGCGGCCATTTCATCACGTGTCCATGCCATGATCTGTCTCCTTACTTGGCACGCACGGTGCGCTGTTCAATGCGTTTCTCGGGGCTGGTGTTCAGCACGATGCGGTGCACAAAAATGCCGGGCAGGTGAACATCATCCGGGTCGATCTCGCCGGTTTCGACGATCTCTTCCACTTCAGCGATGGTGATCTTGCCGGACATGGCACACACCGGGTTGAAGTTGCGCGCGGTACGGCGGAACACCAGGTTGCCGGCCTTGTCGGCCTTCTGGGCCTTGACGATGGCCACGTCGGACACCAGCGACTGCTCCATCACGTAGGTATCGCCGTTGAATTCACGCGTTTCCTTGCCTTCCGCGACGATCGTGCCCACGCCGGTCTTCGTAAAGAATGCCGGAATGCCCGAGCCACCGGCACGCAGCTTTTCGGCCAGCGTGCCCTGCGGCGTGAATTCGAGCTCGAGTTCGCCGGCCAGGTACTGGCGTTCGAACTCCTTGTTCTCGCCGACGTACGACGAGATCATCTTCTTGATCTGGCGGGTGGCCAGCAGCTGCCCCAGGCCGAACCCGTCCACGCCGGCGTTGTTCGAGATGCAGGTGAGCTGCTTGACGCCGCTGTCGCGCAGTGCGGCGATCAGTGCCTCGGGGATGCCGCACAGACCGAAACCGCCCACGGCGATCGTCTGGCCGTCGCGTACGACGCCCGCGAGCGCCTCGGCGGCGCTGGCGTAGACCTTGTTCATGTTCGCTCCTTCCTCGGTAGTCCCGCTCTTGCGCGGCCGGTTGGCCACACGCGGAAATTGTAACGGTACAATCGGCGGTCAGGCGCCGCCGTTGACGACCCAAAGGATACGTCAACGGATGCCGCGAACGCCATTACGTAAAAGTACATAAGGGATAATGCCGGCCATCGACTACCAGACCGCATTCCAGCTGGCTCCGGTCGGCCTGGTGCTCTCGCGCGCCCGGATGATCGAGGATTGCAACAGCGAGGTCTGCCGGATCTTCGGCACCACGCGCGAAGCCCTGATGGGGCAGTCGTTCCAGGTGCTCTACCCCACCGCCGACGAATTCGAGCGCACCGGCGCGCGCATCGTGCCGGTCATGAACACCAAGGGACTGTATTCCGACGAACGGATCATGAAGCGCGCCAGCGGCGAGCTGTTCTGGTGCCATGTCACGGGCCGCGCACTGGACCGCAACGATCCGCTCGGCGCCGGCATCTGGACGTTCGAGGACCTGTCGCAAAAGCGGCCGGTCACGGCCGAGCTGACCGCCCGGGAACGCGACATCGCCGCGCAGCTGGTGGAAGGCAAGACCAGCAAGCAGATCGGCAAGCTGCTGGCCATCAGCCCGCGCACCGTGGATATCTACCGGGCGCGGCTGATGAAGAAGTATGGGGCGCATACCGCAGTCGATCTGGTGCAGCGGCTGGTGAACCACTGAGGGTGTGCTCCCCTCTCCCGCGAGCGGGAGAGGGGCCGGGGGAGAGGGCAGGCGTATCAGATGCTGCCGTGCTGGAACACACCGACAGCTTCGCTCGATGTGGCTCCCTGCTGTACCACCCCTCTCTCCCACTCTCTCCCCATGAGGGGAGAGAAAGCCAGGACACTACCCTCTGACGCCACTTGGGGGTGACTCGCGGCGTTGGCTGTCAAACAACCGGCAGCCTTGCTTGCGCCTGTCGTTACTCGGCAATCAGCATCCGTATCTCCGCCGGCACCGGCACGCTCTTCTCCACCGCGTAGTCGCACCACACCACCTTGGCGCCGCCTTCCGCCCAGACCACATCGGGCAGGTCGGTCCGGCGGATTTCGATCTTCGTCTCGAAGCTCGACCGTCCCAACTGGCCCGCGTACACCCGGCATTCGATATCGCCGGGGTAACGCAGCTGCTTCAGGAACGTCATGTGGGCGTTGATCAGCACGGGCCCGTGGCCGTTGCCGTCCCGGCCATTGCGGCCGATCGACGCGAACCACTCGATCCGCGCCTGCTCCAGGTAGCGGAAGTAGACGGTGTTGTTGACATGGCCCATGGCGTCCATGTCACCCCACCGGATTGGCATCACGCAGGTGAAGACGTGCTTCATCAACGCTTGGCGATCGACGCTTCGGCCTTGGTCACCAGGTCGGCGCCAATCTGCTTCTTCCACTTGTCGTAGACCTTGGCCGTGGCCTTCTTGAACGCGTCGTGCTCGGCCGGGGTCAGCGAGACCACCTTCACGCCGTGCTGCTCCATGTCCTTCCAGGCCGGCGCACCGGGCTCCACCAGACCCTTGCGGGCCAGCGCGATTTCCTGCTTGCCGGCGTCGATGGCGGCCTGCTTCACGATCTCGCGGTCAGCCGGGGTCCAGCTTTCCCAGATCTGCTTGTTGACGACGAAGATCAGTGGATCGGCCACGTAACCCCAGGTCGTCACGTACTTCTGGCCGACCGTATAGAGCTTGGCCGCGGCAAACACGCTCTGCGGATTCTCCTGGCCGTCCACCGCGCCCGACGCCATGGCCGGCTGCGCATCGGCCCAGCTCATCTGCGTCGGGTTGGCGCCCAGCGCGTTGAAGGTCTCGATGTACAGCGGCGAACCCACCACGCGCAGCTTCAGGCCCTTGAGGTCTTCGGGCTTGCGGATCTCGTGTTTCGAATTCGACACTTCGCGGAAGCCGTTCTCGCCCCAGGCCAGCGGCACCACGCCTGCCTTTTCCAGCGTGCCGAAGATCGACTTGCCAACTTCGCCCTGCGTCAGCGAGTCCAGCGCCTTGTAGTCGGGCATCAGGAACGGCAGCGAGAACAGGTTCAGCTCCTTGACCTGCGGCGACCAGTTGATGGTCGAGCCCACAGCCATGTCGATCACGCCCTGGCGGATGGCCGAAAATTCGCGCGTCTGGTCGCCGGCCACCAGCGACGTACCCGGATACAGCTTGATATTGATGCGGCCGCTGGTGCGCTGGCGCACCAGGTCTGCCCAGATCTCGCCGCCCTTGCCCCACGGGAACGCGGGGCCCAGCACCAGCGACATCTTGTATTCGGGCTTGTAGGTCTGGGCCATGGCGGCCGGCGCGGCAAAGGCAGCAGCGGCGATCGAGGCGGCAACGGACAGCATCAGGGCACGGCGTTTCATGCGGGAATCTCCTCGTTTCATCTTCGTCTTGTCGTTCAAATCAGTAGCCCAGGTAGTCGGGCAGCCAGGTGGCCAGCGGCGGATAAGCCAGCACCATCAGCATGGCGATGAACATCGCCAGCAGCATCCAGATCACCCAGGGCACCGTTTCTTCCATGCGCACGCGGGCGATACGGCACGACACCATCAGGTTCACGGCCAGCGGCGGCGTGAACTGGCCCAGCGCCACTTTCAGCGTCAGCACCACGCCAAACCATACCGGGTTCCAGTGGAAGGCATTGGCGATGGGCAGCAGCAGCGGCACGAAGATCAGGAAGATCGAGATGCCGTCCAGGAACATGCCCACCGTCATCAGCAGCAGCACGATCAGCGCCAGCACGCCGTATTCGCCCAGGCCAGAATGCGCAATGGCGTTGGCCAGCGGGTCGATCACGCCCAGCGTGGACAGCGCGTAGGCAAAGATGCCGGCCAGCGCCACCACCAGAAGGATCACGGCCGACGTTTCGGCCGCTTCCTGGAAGATGGTGAACAGGTCGCGCATGCCAATGCTGCGGTAGATCACCATGCCGACGAACAGGCCGTACACCACCGCCACCACGGCGGCCTCGGTGGGCGTGAACCAGCCCGCGCGCATGCCACCCAGGATCAGGAACGGCGCCACCAGCCCCCACGCGGCCTCGCGCAGGCTCTTCCAGAACGGCGGGCGCGGCAGCGCAGCCTCGATATGCCCCATGTTGTGCTTGCGCGCCAGCCACACGGCCGGCACGATCAGCGCCACGCCGGCCAGGATGCCCGGGACCATGCCGGCCGCGAACAGCGCCGGCACCGACGCGCCCGGCACCAGCACGCTATAGATGATGAAGGCCACCGAAGGCGGAATCAGGATGTCCGTGGCCGCCGCCGCGCCCACCACCGCCGCGCTGTACGAACCCGGATACCCGGCGCGCGACATCGCCGCGATCATCACGCCGCCCACGGCGGCCGCGTTGGCGGGGCCCGAGCCGGAAATCCCGCCCAGGAACATCGCCACCAGGATGGCCACCAGCGGCAGCATGCCCGGCCCACGCCCGACGATGGCGATGGCAAAGGTCACCAGCCGCTGCGCCACGCCGGAGCGGTCGAAGATCGACCCCACCAGCACGAACATCGGAATCGCCAGCAGCGGATACTTGGCCAGCCCGGCATAGAAGTTCTGCGGCACGGCCAGCAGGCCGAACATCTGCGTGTCCAGGTTCGACAGGCCGATGGCCACCAGGCCGCCCAGCCCCAGCGACACGCCGATCGGCACGCCCAACAGCATCAGGCCGATGAACACCACGAAGAGAATGATGGCAACCAGCGTCATTGCGGCTGGCCTCCATCCTTGTTCGCTGCATGGAGGGCCTTCAGCGCGCGCACGTTGCGCAGGGCCAGCGCCAGCGCGCGCAGCGCGATGGCGCCCGACAGCACGGGCAGCCAGATCGAATACCACCAGCTTGGCACGCCGATGCCCGGCGAGGTCTCGCCGAACGCGTATTCATCCCAGGTAATCCGCGCGCCGAGCACCGCCAGCGCCAGGAACATCACCGCCACGGCCAGGGCCGACAGGACGGCGAGCCGCTTCTGGCGCGCCGCGCTGCCCCGCTCGAAGAAATACTCGATACGGATATTGCGGTCGCGCGCCACGGCGGCGCTGCCGGCCACCAGCGCCAGCACGATCATCAGGAAGACCGAGAATTCCTCGGTCCACGCGAACGATTCGTCGGTGAAATAGCGGACCACCACGTTGGCAAACGTGATGGCCACCAGCAACACCATCACCATGACGCCAACCCAGTCCTCGATACGCGGTGAAATGCGGAATTCGCTGTCGCGCGCCTCGTCGGCGGCTTCGGGAACGATCACCGAATCGACGACGTGCTGCGGCCCGGCGTCGCGCCGTGCCTGTTCTTCTTGAGCCATCAAAACCCGGCCTCCGGTTCCGGGCCGCCTCTGGCCAGTTGGCCGTCCGAGACGTTTCTCCTGTTGCTTATTCTTCTAGGCCCACCCCCGCCCCAAAAGGGTCAGCGGTCAGACCATGCCATCGTCGGCAGTGACCACCGCGCCATTGATAAAGCGCGATGCATCGGACGCCAGCAGCAGCAAGAGGCCATCGAGGTCTTCGGGTTGGCCCAGGCGCTTGCGCGGCAGCATCTGGATCAGCTTCTGCCCCGCGTCGGTATCCCAGTGGTGGTGGTTGATTTCGGTGTCGATATAGCCCGGGCAGATCGCGTTCACGTTGATACCGTGACGCGCCCACTCCAGAGCCATGGCCTTGGTCATGTGGACCACGGCGGCCTTGCTCATGCAGTAGACACCAATCTGCGACAGTACCTTGAGACCGGCCACTGACGCAATATTGATAATGCGTGCCTGCGGCAGCGGATTGCCCGTCTTCTCGGCGCCCTTGGCCCGCGCGATCATGCGCTTGGCCACTTCCTGGGCCACGAAGAACGCACCGCGCGTGTTGGTATCGAAGACGAAATCGAAGTCGTCGGCCGTGACATCGGTGAGCTTCTGCGTGGTGGACACGCCCGAGTTGTTCACCAGGATATCGATGGAGCCGGCCTCGGTTTCGGCGTGCGCCACGGCGGCGCGGATGCTGTCGGGGTCGGTCACGTCCAGCCGCACCACGTGCGCGCTGCCGCCATCGGCCTCGATCGCTGCCCGCAACTCCTTGAGTCGCTCCACGCGGCGCGAGGCCAGGATGACCTTGGCACCGGCCGCAGCCAGAACATGGGAAAACCGCGTACCCAGTCCGCTCGACGCCCCGGTCACCAGCGCGACCTTGCCTTCCAGATTGATCGACAAACCCATAGTTACCTCGGTGTGGGAGCAGCCGCGCCGGCCCGGCACGGCCCGCTGTTCCGCATCGCGGGCGCCTGGCAAGGCACCTGCCGATATACGGCCGCAGCTTATCAAAAAAAAGAACGGTCGTTCAAAAAAATGTCTTGCCTGAGGGTGTCGAGTCCCGGACAATGCCGGAGATTCTAAGAACTTGGTCCCCAAAGGGAAAGAGGAAAAACGCCTAGATCCGGCCCGGTCACCCGCCGATAGCCAGGTCAGCGCGCATGCCGCGCCGCGCCCGCATCGGGCAGGCGCGTGCCGCCATACGTCGAACCCGCCTCGCACCCCCGGACGGCCCAGGTTCCGCAGAGCCACGATTACCGCATCCCACAATCCGCACGCCTGGAGAGGGCTGCACCATGCGGCAGTATTGCCGCCCAGAAGAAACTGAGGGTAAGAGACAATGGATCAGCAACAGCTCGTCGAGCAGTTCGGCCCGCGCGAAGCCATGGAATATGACGTGGTCATCGTCGGCGGCGGTCCCGCCGGCCTGGCCACCGCCATCCGCCTGAAGCAGCTTGCCGCGGAAAAAGGCGGCGACGTCAATGTGTGCGTGCTGGAAAAGGGCTCGGAGCCCGGCGCGCATATCCTGTCGGGCGCGATCATGGACCCGATCGCGCTGAACGAGCTGATCCCGAACTGGAAGGAACTGGGCGCCCCGCTGAACCAGCCCGTCACCGAGGACAAGTTCCTGTTCCTGGACGAATCCGGCTCCAAGGCTGCCCCGCTGCTGCCCGAGTGCTTCCACAACGAAGGCAACTACATCGTCAGCCTGTCGAACTTCGTGCGCTGGCTGGGCCAGCAGGCCGAATCGCTGGGCGTGGAAATCTTCCCGGGCTTTCCGGCAGCCGAGGTGCTCTACAACGACGACGGTTCGGTCAAGGGCGTGGCCACCGGCAACATGGGCATCAACAAGGAAGGCGAGCCTACCGAGAACTTCCAGCTTGGCATGGAACTGCATGCCAGGTACACGATCTTCGCCGAAGGCGCGCGTGGCCACCTGGGCAAGCAGCTCATCGCGAAGTACCAGCTCGACGCCGGCCGCGATCCGCAGAGCTACGGCATCGGCCTGAAGGAACTGTGGGAAATCGATCCGGCCAAGCACAAGCCCGGTCTGGTGGTGCACACGGCCGGCTGGCCGCTCGATCCGGCCACGTACGGCGGTTCGTTCCTCTATCACATGGAAGATGGCAAGGTCGCCGTCGGCTTCGTGGTGGGTCTGGACTACACCAACCCGTGGCTGTCGCCGTTCGAGGAATTCCAGCGATTCAAGACCCATCCGGAAATCCGCCAGTATTTCGAAGGCGGCAAGCGCATCGGCTATGGCGCCCGTGCCATCACGGCTGGCGGCCTGCTGTCGCTGCCCAAGACCGTGTTCCCGGGTGGCGCGCTGGTTGGCTGCGATGCCGGCTATCTGAACGCATCGCGCATCAAGGGCAGCCACGCCGCGATCAAGACCGGCATGATGGCCGCCGAAGCCGCCTATGACGCGCTGCAAGCCGGCCGCCAGCACGACGAACTGACGGCCTATCCGGCGGCTTTCGAGCAGAGCTGGCTGCACAAGGAACTGCTGCAGGCCAAGAACTTCAAGCAATGGTTCAAGAAGGGCCGCACCACGGCCACGCTGATGACCGGCATCGAGCAGTGGCTGCTGCCGAAGCTCGGCATCCGCAACCCGCCCTGGACCATCCACCGCACCAAGCCGGACCACGTGTACCTGAAGCCGGCCGCCGAGTGCCAGAAGATCGAGTATCCGAAGCCGGACGGCAAGCTCACGTTCGACCGCCTGTCGTCGGTGTTCATCAGCAACACTAACCACGAAGAAAACCAGCCCGCTCACCTGACGCTCAAGGACGCCAGCGTGCCGGTGAACGTCAACTGGGACAAGTTTGCCGGCCCCGAGTCGCGCTACTGCCCGGCCGGCGTGTACGAATTCGTGCAGAACGACGATGGCAAGGAACGCCTGCAGATCAACGCGCAGAACTGCGTGCACTGCAAGACCTGCGACATCAAGGACCCGACGCAGAACATCGTCTGGGTCACGCCGGAAGGTGGTGGCGGCCCGAACTACGTGGGCATGTAAGCCGCTGCGCCCCCGCGCAGTCACGGAGAACGCCGGCCAGTGGCCGGCGTTTCGCTTTGCGCACCGCCGGATCAGACCGGCATGCAGGTCGTGGCCAGCAGCTGCTCGTAGATAAAGCACTGCAGCAGCGTCAGCTCGCGCTCGCCCAGCGCGTCGAACGCCACGCCGAACGCGGGGAACTCCTCATCTTCCTGCCCCGGCGCACTGCGCACCGTGGCATCGATCAGGACTTCGGCGTCCAGCGCGCCGGTGCGCAACTGGAAGCGCAGCCGCACCTTCTGTCCCACCGCTGGGGCTGGGGACGACGTCTGCACCAGCGCGCCGCCGGTGCTGAGGTCGGACAGCAGTCCCAGCCGCGCCAGGCCCTCGCCCATGCGCTGGTCGACGGTCAGATCGGGGACGGTCTGGCCGGGGGCGTTGTCGATACCGTTGCCAGCGTCGCCGCCGTGGCCACCTTCGTCCGCCTCGGCACCCGCCTCATCGGCATCGACCAGATAGGCCGCCAGCCGCGTGGGGACGCGCGCGGCGCGGCGCACCGGCATCTGCTCCGTCTGGGCCGGCGCCGACAGAACCAGGTATCGGAACGGGCTGCGGCATACCGCCGTGACCGTCGACGTGAAACTGTGGATGGCGTGCCCGGAGAATCCGCGCAGCAGCAGGTCTTCGCCGGCACGCACGGCCAGTTCGCGCCCGCCCAGCGTCGGCCAGGTGACAAACAGCCCCTGTTCGATAAAGCCGATCAGGCGGCTTGCGGCGGCCCGCGACTGCTCTCCCGGGGTCTTCACGTGCAGCAGCGTTCCCACCTGCAGGCCCAGCGGTCCTGCGCTCAGGCGCGTGCCGGCCAGGGCGTCGGGCTCGTTGCCGGCTTCGGGCATGTCGTCAGGCCGGCAAACCGTGCCGTGCCGGAACATCAGCGCCAGATCGCGGGCATCTGGAATGATGCTGCCGCTGCCCAGCATCAGGTTGCCCTGTCCGTCCAGCAAGGACCAGGGAAGCGGCTGCCCAACGGGCAGGTCTTGCGGCGTAAGCGGAATCATGGCGTAGCGGACTCTCCATGAAACGCGCCGGCACACGGTGCGCCGACGCGAGGAAATCGTGACGGACCGTTGCCTGCCATCACCTGTGACGGACACACCGATCCTGATGCGTCAGCTATCGACCAATGTGACAGAACCTTGACCCCCACCTTGGGGGCGTTCGCTTTCGAGACCGTTTATGTGCCGTCACCGTCATTCGGCCACCGGCAGGTGAATCGCCGCTTGACGGCCGTCATTCGACCTTGCAGAATCAGCGTTCGACGAAAAGCTGTCAGACAGCCTGACAGCATACCGGATCAACATGGATCGCCTGCCTCGCCCCGCTTCGCTTGCCAGCCGCATCGCCCAGACCTTGCGCGACGACATTGCCGCCGGACGCTTTGCCGCCGGCGCGCGCCTGCCAGCCGAGGCGGCGCTGGCCGATGCATTCGATGTCAGCCGGCCCATCGTGCGCGAGGCCATTGCCCTGCTCAAGGCCGACGGCGTGCTGATCACGCGCAAGGGCTCCGGCGCCTATGTGTCCGAGACGCCCGGCGGCCAGGTCTGGCGCGTGGCCAGCACGCCGGACGGCGGCCCCACCCTGGCGCAACTGTTCGAACTGCGGCGGGTCGTGGAAACGGCCTGCGCTGAAATGGCGGCGCTGCGCCGGACCGACGCCGATTTGCGGCGGATCCGCGACGCCCTGGCCAGCATGCAGCGCCACGGCGCCGATTTCCCCAGTGCGGCGGCGGCCGACATCGCGTTTCATCACGCCATCGCGCAGGCCGCCCATAACCCGTGTTTCACGGGCCTGACCGACTTCGTCAGCCAGCAGCTGCTGGTGGCGCGCCAGCACGCATGGGAAAACAGCGCCCGGCTCCACGCTGCCCAGGGGGCGCCGCGTGCCGCCGACGCCGAACATGCGGCACTGGTCGATGCCATCGCCGCCAGCAACCCCGAAGCCGCGCGCGCCGCCGCATCCGCCCACCTAAGCGCCGCTGCGCAACGGATGGGCCTCGACTGAACACCAGACATCGGAAAAGACCGAACAAGGAGCAGACAGATGGAAAACGTGGATTGCGTCGTGATTGGCGCCGGTGTGGTGGGCCTGGCCGTGGCACGCGCGCTGGCGCAGCAGGGCCGCGAGGTCATCATCCTCGAAGCCGAAAACGCGTTCGGCACGATCACCAGCGCCCGCAACAGCGAAGTCATTCATGCCGGCATCTACTATCCCGCCGGCTCGCTCAAGGCCGAGCTATGCGTGCGCGGCAAAGCCATGCTGTATGACTATTGCGCCAGCCACCACGTGACGCACCAGCGTTGCGGCAAGCTGATCGTCGCCACCAGCGAGGCCCAGGTGGCCACGCTGGCCGGCATCCGTGCCAAGGCCGAGGCCAATGGCGTGCATGACCTGCACCTGCTGACGCGCGACGAAGCGCGCGCCCTGGAGCCCCAGCTCGAATGCCATGCCGCCCTGCTGTCGCCATCGACCGGCATCATCGACAGCCACGGCCTGATGACCGCCCTGCTGGGCGATGCCGAACAGGCCGGCGCGATGCTGGCCGTGCAGTCGCCCGTGGCATCGGGCGCCGTCACGCCCGATGGCATTCGGCTGGAAGTGGCCGGAGAAGATGGCGAAACGACGCTGCTGGCCCGCACGGTGGTCAACTCGGCGGGCCTGACCGCGCCCGAACTGGCGCGCCGCATCGACGGCATTCCGCCCGAGCACATTCCTGGCCAGTTCTACGCCAAGGGCTGCTATTTCACGTTGGCTGGCCGGGCGCCGTTCTCGCGCCTGATCTACCCGGTGCCCGAAGCCGCCGGCCTGGGTGTACACCTGACGCTGGACCTGGGCGGTCAGGCGCGCTTTGGCCCCAATGTGCGCTGGATCGACGAGATCGAATACAGCGTGCCACCGCACGACGCCGACAGCTTCTATGACGAGGTGCGCCGCTACTGGCCGGCCCTGGCCGATGGCGCCCTGCAGCCGGGCTACGCTGGTATCCGCCCGAAGATCAGCGGCCCGGGCGAGACCGCCGCCGATTTCCGCATCGACGGCCCACAGGTGCATGGCGTACCGGGACTGGTCAATCTGTTCGGGATCGAATCGCCAGGGCTGACGTCGTCGCTGGCGATTGCCGAGAAAGTGGCCGGATTGCTGGCCTAGGCCTGCGTCGCAGCTTCCGGGTGGGCCTCCGGGCGTTCATCCCGGAAGCTCATCGCGGCGCAGCCGGCCCCAAGGGCCGCGGCCAGCGCCGCCAGGCCGAACGTGTGCATCGGCGCCAGCGTCTTCCACGTCCACCCCATGACCAGGCCGCCGAGCGTGCCTCCCAGACCGTAGGAAATGCCTGTATAGAGTGCCTGCCCGCGCCCTTGCAGCGGCCCGGCGAACCAACGCTGCAGCCGCTTGAGGCTGGCGCTGTGGTGCGCGGCAAACGTGGCCGCATGCAGGACCTGCACGGCCGCCATCAGCCAGGCGTACTGCGCGAAGTATCCGGTCACCCCGAAACGCAATGCCGCCAGCACGAAGGTGCCCGCCAGGATCGTGCGCAGTGCCAGCGCGCCAAACAGCCGCCCCTGATAGAAAAAGAACACGATCTCGGCCACCACGCCGATGGTCCACATCACGCCAATGGCGATCTTGCTATAGCCCAGTTGCTCCAGGTACAGCGAATAGAACACGTAGAGCGCCGCGTGGGCGAACATCATCAGGAAGGCCGACGCCAGGAACCACGCCACGTCGGGGCGGCGCAGCAGCGGCAACGCCGGGGGCGGCTTCACGCGCGGACCTTCGTCTTCGGCATCGCGCAGCCCGAAGACCACCACGGCGAACAGCGCCAGCATCGCACTGGCCAGCCATGGGAAAGCCGGCATGCCGAAGTGTTCGAACAGCGCGCCGCCCAGCAGCACGGCCGCGATAAACCCCACCGAGCCGAACATGCGCACGCGGCCATAGCGGTGGTCGAACGCGCCATGGCGGCGCAGCGTGGAAATCGTCAGCGCATCGCCCAATGGCGACATGGCACTGGTAATCAGGTTGAGCCCGATCATCATCGCCATCATGCCGCCATAACTGTGGACGCCGGGCACGGCCAGAAACGCCAGCAGCGACGCGACGGCCGCCAGCCGCAGCAGCTTCACGCGCGTATGGGTAACGTCCGACAGCCAGCCCCACAGATACGGCCCGACGATGCGGCTTAGCTGGAAGCAGGCCATCAGCACGCCGATCTGCACCGGCGAGAAGCCGCGATCGGCGAAGAACAGGCTGACATACGGCGAGATGACGCCGACGTAGCCGTAGTAGCCGAGGTAGAAAAGTCCGAAACGGAGATAGGTGGCCGGGTCGATCGACCCCGGCCGGTATGAGGCGGTACTCAGGATTTGGCCTGCGCCGCGATGCGCGGGGTCTCCACGCGCACGTCGCCGCACTGGGCGCGGTGGCGCAGCGCGTGATCCATCAGCACCAGCGCCAGCATCGCTTCGGCAATCGGCGTGGCACGGATGCCCACGCACGGGTCGTGGCGGCCGAACGTCTCGACGCTGGCCGACTGGCCGGCCTTGTCGATCGATTCCCGCGCGGTGCGGATGCTCGACGTCGGCTTGATCGCCAGCGACACGGTCACGTCCTGCCCGGTGGAGATGCCACCCAGCACGCCGCCCGCATTGTTGGTGCGGAAGCCCTCTGGCGTCAGTTCGTCGCCATGCACGGTGCCGCGCTGCGCCACGCTGTCGAAGCCGGCGCCAATCTCCACGCCCTTGACCGCGTTGATGCCCATCATCGCGTGCGCGATATCGGCGTCGAGCTTGTCGAACAACGGCTCCCCCAGGCCCACCGGCACGCCGCTGGCCACGACCTCGATGCGCGCGCCGACGGAATCGCCATCGCGGCGCAGCGCATCCATATAGGTTTCCAGCTCGGGCACGATGTCGGCATTCGGCGCGAAGAACGGGTTCTCCGGCACATGCTTCCAGTCAGTGAAGGGCACCTCGATTTCGCCGAGCTGCGACATGTAGCCCCGGATCTCGGTGCCGTACTGCTCGCGCAGCCACTTCCTGGCGATGGCCGCCGCGGCCACCACCGGCGCCGTCAGGCGCGCCGACGAACGGCCGCCGCCGCGATAGTCGCGGATGCCGTACTTGTGCCAGTAGGTGTAGTCGGCGTGGCCCGGGCGGAACGTCTCGACGATATTGCCGTAGTCCTTGCTGCGCTGATCGGTATTGCGGATCAGCAGGCAGATCGGCGTGCCCGTGGTCTTGCCTTCGAACACCCCCGACAGGATTTCCACCTGGTCCGGCTCCTGGCGCTGCGTCACATGGCGCGACGTGCCGGGCTTGCGGCGGTCCAGATCGATCTGGATGTCGGCTTCGGTCAGCGACATGCCCGGCGGGCAGCCATCCACAACCGCGCCAATGGCCGGTCCGTGCGATTCGCCGAACGTGGTGACTGTGAAAAGCAGGCCGAGGGTATTGCCAGACATGGTTGAAATGCGCAGGAATTGGGGGACGGGCTACATTGTACGGCCATTAGCGTCCGGACAGACGCCTCGGCGGCGGCATGCGGCGCCGGACGCCGGCCTGACGCCGGTCCCGACGCCAACTCACGCGCTTGCGGCGGCGGTGGCCCCAATGCCGGCCGCCGGCTGGCCGAAATCCGGTGCGAACACGCCGCTGCCCACGAAATCGGGATAAAACTGCGCCCGCATGCGTGCCAGGTAGGCCTGCAGGTTGGCGTGCGACTGCGCGGCGGCCCGGATCGGGGTCTCGAACACCGGCGACTGGAGGCTGGCCGCAAACGCGAACAGGGTGGCGTCGGCGCCGCATGGCCGGTCGCCCATCAGGTACGGCTTGTCGCCCAGGATGTCGACCACGGCCTGCACGCCCTGCACCGCGATCGCGGTCATGTCGTCCACGCTATGGCGCCCCAGGCCCTGCGACCACAGCATCTGGCGCACGCGGCGCTTGACCAGCGCCTTGACCATGCCGCGCAGCGGCCCGGGCACCACGTTGAAGAATTGCGCCGGCCCGCGCTCGAAGTTGTCGCCTTCCAGCCAGCGCACGCGCGCCACGGCCCAGTAGAGGTTGTCCTCGAGCAGCTTTTCCACCGCCCAGGCCGCGCCGCGCTCGGCCGGCGTCAGCCCCTCGTCGAAATCCACGTGGTAGGTCTTTTCGATATGCCAGCGGATCAGCGTCGAATCGGCCACCTGCCGCCCCATGTCGTCCAGGTACGGCAGCTTGCCCTTGGGCGCCCGGCGCACGTTGCCGCGCCGTGTCTGGTAGGGCAGACCGGCCAGCTTCAGCAGCATCTCGGCCTTGATGACGAACGGGCTGGCGTCGGGCAACCCAAACGCGGGACCAAACGTGAACAGGGTGATCATCGTTATTTCCAGTCGCCGCGCAGGGCAAGCACCATCTGTTGCAGACTTTCGGGGGTGGCTGACTCCGGTGGCACCGGCTCGCCTACCACCAGTTCGAGCTTGCTCAGCAGGCCGCGCCGGAACGGCCGGGTCATGGCCGGCGCGCCCTTGCGCGAGAAGAAGCTGCCCCACAGACCACGCAGCGCCATCGGCACCACCGGCACCGGCGTGCGCTGGATGATCTGCGTGACCCCGGTCTTGAACGGGTTGATCTCGCCCGTGGCCGTGATCTTGCCCTCAGGGAAGATGCAGACCAGTTCGCCGTCTTCCAGCGCGGCTGCCACGGCGTCGTAGGCGCGCGCCAGCAGTGCGGGGTTCTCGCGCGCCGGCGCAATTGGAATGGCCTTGGCCTGGCGGAAAAACCACGACAGCCCCGGCACCTTGAATATATTGTGATCCATCACGAAGCGCACCGGACGCGGACTGGCCGCCATCAGCACCACGGCATCGGCAAAGCTCACGTGATTGCAGACCAGTACGGCGGCGCCCGCTTCCGGAATCCGCTCGGCATTCACGCGGCGCAGCCGGTAGATCGTATGCACGAGCAGCCAGGCGATGAAGCGCAGCAGGAACTCGGGCACCAGCGTATAGATATAGATGGCCACCACGGCATTGAGCAGCCCCACCACCAGGAACAGCTGCGGGATCGAATAGCCGGCCTGCGTCATGAACACGCCCAGCAGCGACGCGGCGATCATGAAGAAGCTGTTCAGGATGTTGTTGGCGGCGATGATACGTGCCCGGTGCGTCGGCGCCGAGCGGCTCTGGATCAACGCATAGAGCGGCACGCTGTAGAAGCCGCCGAACATCGCCACGCAGAACAGGTCCATCAGAACCCGCCAGTGGCCCGGCTGCGCCAGGAAGCCGCCCACGCCGCTGAGCGTGCCGCTCGTGGCATGGCCATGCGTGGCGAAATAGAGATCCACCGCGAACACCGTCATGCCGATCGACCCGAACGGCACAAGGCCGATTTCCACATGGCGCCCCGACAGCCGCTCGCACAGCAGCGACCCGATGCCGATGCCGACCGAGAACACGGCCAGCAGCAGCGTGACCACGTTCTGGTCGCCGCCCAGCACATCCTTGGCGAAGCTGAAGAACGAGGTCAGGAACGTGGCGCCCAGGAACCAGAGCCAGGAAATGCCCAGCAGGCTCTGGAACACCACACGGCTCTGGCGCGCCAGGATCAGGTTGCGCCACGTCTCGGTAAACGGGTTCCAGTTGATGCGCAGGTCCGGCTGCGGCGCGGGAGACAGCGGCACACCCTGCGACACGGCCCGCCCGGCCAGCGCGATGACCACGCAGACCATGCCCACGTAGAGCGGCCCGACCACCTTGCCGTCGGCGCCGGTCAGGCCGGCCAGTTCGCCCCCCAGCAGCGTGCCCAGCAGGATGGCGACGAAGGTGCCCATTTCCACCAGCCCGTTGCCGCCCACCAGTTCGGTCTGGTCCAGATGCTGGGGCAGATAGGCGAACTTGACGGGCCCGAACAGCGTCGAGTGCAGCCCCATCAGGAACGTGCCCATGTAGAGCAGCGTGGCGCTGTGCAGGTAGAAGCCGGCCAGCCCCAGCAGCATGATGCCGATCTCCAGCGACTTCACCAGCCGGATCAGCCGCGATTTCTCGATCTTGTCGGCGATCTGCCCGCTGGTGGCCGAAAACAGCACGAACGGCGCGATGAAGATGGCGGAGATCAGAAAGGCGGCGCTATGTGGATCGACGCCGTCGAACAGCGCGGCGTGATAGGTGACCAGCGAGGTGAAGGCGACCTTGAAGACGTTGTCGTTCATGGCCCCCAGGAACTGCGTCCAGAAAAACGGGGCGAAACGGCGCACGCCAAGCAGGCGAAACTGGCTTTGTTGGCTCATCAATGGCAAACAGGAGTTGACCCCGGTGACCCGCCGGGGCATCAGTTCGCCGCCATCATGCCAGCAGCGGGCAGGATCGGCTATGGGGAGACGCTTAAATCAGACAAGTCTCACGCCGAAGGAAGTCCGATGCCAGGGCGGCACCGGACCGGGCATGGGCTCAGCGCGCGGGCTGTTCCTTTTCTTCCGGCCAGTCGCGGATGTACGCCTTGAGCATCTTGTTCTCGAAGCTCTGCTCTTCGACCACGGCCTTGGCCACGTCGTAGAACGAGATCACGCCCATCAGCGTGCGTTTTTCGAGTACCGGCAGGTAGCGGGTGTGGCGCTCGAGCATCATGCGGCGCACCTCGTTCACGTCGGTTTCGGGCGTGCAGGTCAGCGGCGCGTCGTCCATGACCTTGCGGATGCCCACGGGGCCCAGCGTGCCGTTGTTGGCGGCCAGCACCTCGATGATTTCGCGGAAGGTCAGCATGCCGACGAGGTCGCCGTACTCCATGACCACCAGCGAGCCGATGTCGTGCTCGGCCATGGTCTGGATCGCCTGCTGCAGCGGCGTATCCGGCGTGACGGTAAAGAGCGTGTTGCCCTTGATCTGCAGGATGTCGCTGACTTTCATGATGGTGTCTCCGGGGCTGCCTTGTATTGCAGGGTCTGTGGCGCAGGTTTGATGGCCGATGCTAGCCCAAACCGCCGTCTCAAGTAAAGCGAGCGCGGCCTCCAGAGGCCTGCCAGGCGGGCCCGTGGCCGCCGGGCGGCGGGAAAAACCCGGGCTGCCCCGTGTGGCGCATGGTGCTAGGATGCCGGTCGGAGACAACCACCCGCGGTCCGGCCAACCGGGCCCCTTCCCGCCATGTCCACATCGTCTGGCAGCCGCTTCGACACGCTGGCCCTGCACGCCGGCGCCGCGCCCGACCCCGCCACCGGGGCCCGCGCCACACCGATCCACCTGACTACGTCGTTCGTGTTCCGCGACAGCGAGCACGCGGCGTCGCTGTTCAACATGGAACGCGCCGGTCACGTCTATTCGCGCATCAGCAACCCCACCGTCGCCGTGTTCGAGGAACGCGTGGCCGCGCTGGAAAACGGCGCCGGGGCCATCGGCACGGCCTCTGGCCAGGCTGCGCTCCACCTGGCCGTGGCCACGCTGATGGGGGCCGGCTCGCATATCGTCGCGTCCACCGCGCTGTATGGCGGCTCGCACAATCTGTTGCACTACACGCTGCGCCGTTTCGGCATCGAGACCACCTTCGTCAATCCGCGCGATATCGACGCCTGGCGCGCCGCCATCCGTCCGCAGACGAAGCTGCTGTTCGGCGAGACGCTGGGCAATCCGGGCCTGGACGTGCTCGATATCGCCACCGTGGCCCAGATCGGCCAGGACCACCGCATTCCGCTGCTGGTGGATTCCACGTTCACCACGCCCTACCTGCTGCGCCCGTTCGACCATGGCGCCGGCCTGCTCTACCACTCGGCCACCAAGTTCCTGGGCGGCCACGGCACCACCATCGGCGGCGTGCTGGCCGAAGGCGGCACGTTCGATTTCGAGGCCTCGGGCAAATTCCCGGAACTGTCCGAGCCGTACGAGGGCTTCCATAACATGGTGTTCACCGAGGAAAGCACGGTGGCGCCGTTCCTGCTGCGCGCCCGCCGCGAAGGGCTGCGCGACTTTGGCGCGTGCATGAATCCGATGGCCGCCTGGCAACTGCTGCAGGGCATCGAGACGCTGCCGCTGCGCATGAGCCGCCACGTCGACAACACGCGCCGCGTGGTGCAGTTCCTGGCCGGACACCCGATGGTGGAATCGGTGGCCTACCCCGAACTCGAATCGCACCCCGACCATGAATTGGCGAAACGGCTACTGCCACGCGGCTGCGGCGCGGTCTTCAGCTTCAACCTGAAGGCCGACCGCAAGGCCGGGCAACGCTTTATCGAAAGCCTGGCGTTGTTCTCGCACCTGGCCAACGTGGGCGATGCCCGCTCGCTGGTGATCCATCCGGCATCGACCACGCACTTCCGCATGGACGCCGCCGCGCTGAAAGCCGCCGGCATTGGCGAAGGTACGATCCGGCTGTCGATCGGCCTGGAAGATCCGGACGACCTGATCGACGATCTGAAACGCGGTCTCAAGGCCGCCGAAAAGGCCATGGGGGGCAAGGCGTAATGAAACTGACCGTCTCCGGCCACCCGGCCTATGCCTACACGGGCGGCAAGCCGTTCGACCCTGCCCTGCCCTGTGCCATCTTCGTCCACGGCGCCCAGAACGATCACAGCGTCTGGGGGCTGCAGACGCGCTGGTTCGCCAATCACGGCTTCTCGGTGCTGGCCGTGGACCTGCCCGGCCACAACCGCAGCGCGGGCGCGCCGCTGACCACCGTCGAAGACATGGCCGACTGGGTCATGGCATTGGCCGGCGCGGCCGGCGTCACGGCCCCGGCGCTGGTGTTCGGCCACAGCATGGGGTCGCTGATCGCGCTTGAATGCGCGGCCCGCCATCCACAGGCCGTGCGCGGCATCGGGCTGCTGGCCACCGCGTATCCGATGAAGGTATCCGACGCCCTGCTCGACGCCGCGCTGCACCGCGAAGGCGATGCCATCGCGATGGTCAACCAGTGGTCCATTTCCAGCCTGGCCAGCAAGCCGTCGTCGCCGGGGCCCGGCGCGTGGATGCATGGCGGCAGCCAGCGGCTGATGGAGCGCGTCAGCGCCCGCAACCCCGGCGCCCATGTGTTCCACACCGATTTCTCGGCCTGCAATGGCTATGCCCACGGCGACGAAGCCGCCGCGGCCGTGACCTGCCCGGCGCTGTTCATCGTCGGCAGCAAGGACATGATGACCTCGCCGAAGGCGGCCCAGGCGCTGGCCGGCAAGATGCCCAAGGCCCGCGTCGTGACGGTGCCGAGCGGCCACGCGATGATGGGCGAAAGACCGGACGAGGTGCTCGACGCGCTGGCCGCGTTTGCAAGGTCTACACTGTAGAAAGATGGGAAAAAGACCAAAAATCAGGAGACTGCGATGGCCCAGGTCCATGCCAAGGAATTCGCCAGCTTTGCCGATTTCTATCCGTACTACCTGAGCGAGCACCGCGACCGCACCTGCCGGCGGCTGCATTTCGCGGGTTCCACGCTGGCGCTGGCCTGCCTGGTCACGCTGGTGGTCACCGGCAACGCCTGGTGGCTGCTGGCGGCGCTGGTATCGGGCTATGCCTTTGCCTGGGTCGGGCATTTCGGCTTCGAGAAGAACCGCCCGGCCACCTTCCGGCACCCGTTCTACAGCCTGATGGGCGACTGGGTCATGTACGCCGATATCCTGCGCGGCAAGATCCCGTTCTGAATCCGGGCCTGCACGCGGGGCGTCGGCGGCGCGCTCAGCCCTGCCCGTGCCGGCCGGGCGGCACCGCCTGGATTGCCGGGCCGGCCGCTTCGTTGGCGGCCGCATTTGCGGTCTGCTGGCGAAACACGGCTTCCAGCGGCTGGTCCAGCTGCGGGTTGTCCAGGATGCCGCGCAGCACTTCCACGCCCTGCATCTGCTGCGCCAGCGCCGTGCGCGGCAGGCGCGCCATGTTCAGCACCAGCCGGTCGTGCAGCGTGCGCAGCGTGACCTGCGACGGATCGCACAGCAGCGCCCAGTGCGCCTGGCCATGGTCCTGCTGCAGCTTGCCCACCAGGTGCAGCGCCTTGAGCTTGGCCAGCAGCCCGGCCAGGTAGTCGGCCTCCACCCGCAGCTTGCGCCCCATGTCCAGTTCTCCCACGCTGCGCGGCACTTCCTCGCGGGCGCGGTACAGCACGTAGAGCACGCCCAGCGCGTCGAAGAACTCGCTGCCCGCGAACGTGCGGCGGCGCCAGTGGCCTTCGCGGATCACCGGCAGGTTCGCCGCGATGGTTGCGCCCAGCAGCGTCACCAGCCAGCTCACATACATCCACAGCAGGAACAGCGGCAGCACGGCAAACGTGCCGTAGACGGCCGTGTAGGTCGGAATATGGGTAATGAAATAGCCAAAGGCGCGCTTGGCCACTTCGAAGGCCACGGCGGCCACGATGCCGGCGAAGATCGCGTCGCGCCAGTCCACGTAGGCATACGGCACCGCCATGTAGAGGAAGGCAAAGGCCAGCGCGGTCAGGCCGATCGGTATCAGCCCGACCAGCAGGCTCATGCCGAAGGGCAGGTTGCCGACGTAGCCCATCGAGACCGAAATCAGGTACGAACTGACCGACAGGCTGCCGCCGATCAGCACCGGCCCCAGCGTCAGCACCGCCCAGAACACCAGTACCCGCTGCGCCAGCGGGCGGCGCCGCTTGACGCGCCAGATGGCGTTGAGCGCGTCTTCCACGGTCAGCATGGTCAGTACCGACGTCACCATCAGGCCGCCCAGGCCCAGGGCGGTGAGCCCGCGCGCGCTCTTGGAAAACTGCCCAAGGTAGCGCGACACCGAATCGCTGATATTGCCGCCCGGGATCAGGTTCTGGAACAGGAAGCCCTCGATCTGGCCGCGAAACTCGCGAAACACCGGGAACGCGGCCAGCAGCGCGAATGCCACGGTCAGCACGGGCACCACGGACAGGAACGTTGTAAATGTCAGGCTGGCGGCCACCTGGGGCAGCCGGTTTTCGCCGGCGCGGCGCAGCGCGTAGCGGGCCAGTGCGCGCACCTTCTGCAGGTTCCATTCCCTGCGCAGGCGGGCAATGCGGACGGCGGACATGCGGGGGCTTTCTCCGTGGATTTCAAATAAGGATGCGACGCCGGTCCATCGCTTGCGCGCCGGGCCAGGGGCGCCGGCATGGCCGGCACGGCATCGGGGGCGTCACTTCCGGCGGCGCCCCAACTATAATACGCGGATCGTCCCGCGGCGCCGATTCCGCTGATTCACGCCGATTCACGCCGATTCACGCTGATTCCACCGTTTGCGCCGTTTGCGCCGTTCTCCACCCTTATCCATGGCGCCGGCCCCTGCCGGTCCCTGCCCGGCGCGCCTGTCCCGCTCATGACCGACATCCTCGTCCTTTACTACAGCCGCCACGGCGCCACCCGCAGACTCGCCGAACTGATCGCCACCGGCATCGAGAGCGTCTCCGGCGCACAGGCCCGCCTGCGTACCGTGCCGCCCGTATCCACCGTCTGCGAGGCCACCGCGCCCGACATTCCGCCCGAAGGCGCGCCCTATGCGGAACTGCGCGACCTGGAGGAATGCGCCGGCCTGGCGCTGGGCAGCCCCACCCGCTTCGGCAACATGGCCGCGCCGATGAAGTATTTCCTTGATGGCACGGTCGCCCAGTGGCTGTCGGGCGCGCTGACGGGCAAGCCGGCCTGCGTGTTCACGTCGACCGGCAGCCTGCATGGCGGCCAGGAAACCACGCTGCTGTCGATGATGCTGCCGTTGCTGCACCACGGCATGGTGATCGTCGGCCTGCCCTATTCCGAGCCCGGCCTGATGACCACCACGGCCGGCGGCACGCCCTACGGCCCCAGCCACCACGCGCACGTCGACAACCACGGCCCGGTCACCGACCAGGAAGCCGCGCTGGCCACGGCCATGGGCCGCCGGCTGGCGCAGACGGCCCTGAAGCTGGCCGCACGATGAAGACGCCCGACGATCGCGCGCTGCACAGCCAGCCGCTCTGGCGCCTGAGCCTGGCCAGCCTGATCGCGCTGATCGCGCTGTGCATTGCCTGGGAATGGTTCCTGGCGCCGCTGCGCCCGGGCGGATCGTGGCTGGTCCTGAAGTGCGTGCTGCTGCTGCCGGTGCTGCGCGGCGTCTGGACACGCAACCGCTACACCATGCAGTGGTCGTCGATGCTGATCCTGCTGTACTTCACCGAGGGCATCGTGCGCGCCACCAGCGACCGCGCCCCGTCGTCGTGGCTGGCCTGGGGCGAGGTGGCCCTGACGCTGGTGTTCTTTGTCGCCACGATCCTGTACCTGCGGCCCTACAAGCGCCGCGCCAAGGCCATCGCCAAAACGTCCCAACCCTCCTGACTGCCATGACCGCCGTGCATTCCGACTCGTTCCTCGATCTCTGCCGCGCCGCCATCGGTCCGCAAAACGTGCTGACCGATGCGGCCGACAAGGCGCCATACCTGACCGACTGGCGCCGCCGCTATACCGGCGACGCGCTGGCCGTGCTGCGCCCCGGGACCACCGAGGAAGTGGCCGCCGTGATGCACGCCTGCCACGCGCACCGGCTGGCCGTGGTGCCGCAGGGGGGCAATACGGGCCTGTGCGGCGGCGCCACGCCCGGAGCTGGCGAATCCGCCGCGCAGGGCGTGGTGGTGCTGTCGCTGCAGCGCATGAACCGCGTGCGCCAGGTGGACCCGCTCAACAACACCATCACCGTGGAAGCCGGCGTGATCCTGCAGCAGTTGCAGGACGTGGCGCGCGAGCATGGGCGGCTGTTTCCGCTGTCGCTGGCGGCCGAGGGCAGCTGCACGATCGGCGGCAACCTGTCGACCAACGCGGGTGGCACGGCCGTGCTGCGCTATGGCAATACGCGCGAACTGTGCCTGGGGCTGGAGGTGGTCAACGTGCGCGGCGAGGTCTGGGACGGCCTGCGCGGCCTGCGCAAGGACAATACCGGCTACGACCTGCGCGACCTGTTCATCGGCGCCGAAGGCACGCTGGGCGTCATCACCGCCGCCGTGATGAAGCTGTTCCCGGCGCCGCGCGCCCGCGTGACGGCGCTGGCCGCGGTCAAGAGCCCGCGCGCCGCGCTGGCCCTGCTGGCCATCGCCCAGTCGCACGCCAGCGCCATGCTTACCGGCTTCGAACTGATGTCGGCCCTGTGTATCGACCTGGTGACCCGGCACTTTCCGCAGCTGCGCTATCCGTTCAGCGAGCACCATCCGCAACTGGTGCTGCTGGAACTGTCCGACAGCGAGAGCGAAGACCACGCCCGGCACATCTTCGAGACCATGATGGAAGCGGCCTTCGACGCCGGCGTGGTGACCGACGCGGTGGTGGCGGAATCGGTGCAGCAGTCGCGCGATTTCTGGAACCTGCGCGAGCATATTCCGCTGGCCCAGGTGGAGGAAGGCAAGAACGTCAAGCATGACATCGCCGTGCCGATCTCGCGCGTGGCCGATTTCATCGAGACCACCGACGCGCTGCTGCAGGACGCCTTCCCCGGATCGCGCATGGTCACGTTCGGGCACCTGGGCGACGGGAACCTGCACTACAACGTGTCGCCGCCGGTCGGTGTGGACAACGACCAGTTCCTCAAGCATCAGGACGCCATCAACCTGATCGTCCACAACAGCGTCCACGCCCACAACGGCTCGATCTCGGCCGAACACGGCCTGGGCCAGCTGAAGCTGGAGGAAAACCGCCGCTACAAGAGCGACGTCGAACTGGCCATGATGCGCGCGATCAAGCAGGCGCTGGACCCGCAGGGACTGATGAATCCGGGCAAGGTCGTGTGAGGGGAGATCGGCGCCCCTTTCTCCCTCCAACGGGAGGGGGGAGACATCGCCGGCTTCAATGCAGCACCGGTGCCGCGCCGTCCCCATCCGGCTCGCCAAACAGCTGCGCGCACACCGCCTGGCCTTCCTCGGTCAGCCGTGCCGTGCCGCGCCCGTCTTCCTCGATGACCGTGTCGACCAGTTCGGCGGCGCCCAGCTGGGTCAGCACGCGCCGCAGTACGCTCATCTGCACGCTGGCGCGCTTGCTCAGCCGGGCCAGGGACAGATCCTTGTCCGCGCCGCGCTGGCCGTGGTCCCACAGCGTCTTGAGGATCGCCCCCACCACGGGGTCCAGGGCATCGTCCTCGCCTTCCGGCATGTCGTCTGCTGCGTCGTTGGTCATGTCGTCTCCCTTTCTTGTAATGTCGCCACGAGCTTGCCCAGCGTGATCACGGCGGATTCCATGGCTTCGGACCACGCGCCGCTGTAGTTCAGGCGGATGCAGTTCGTGTAGGTGGGCACGGGCGAGAAGATATGCCCCGGCGCCACCGTGATGCGCCGCTCCAGCGCGGCGTGGTACAGCGCCATGGCGTCCACCTCTTCGGGCAGTTCCACCCACAGCACATAGCCGCCGGCCGGGCGCGACACGCGCGTGCCTGCCGGGAAAAAGCGCCGCACGGCGGCCGCCATGATGTTGGCCTGCTGGGCGTAGGCCTTGCGCACGCGGCGCAGGTGATAGTCGTAGCCATCGCGGCGCAGGAACTCGGCGATGGCCAGTTGCGGAATCGTCGAGGTGGTCAGCGTGTTCAGGAACTTGAGCCGCTCCACCTTCTCCCTGTAGCGCCCGGGCAGTGCCCAGCCAATGCGGTAGGCGTTGGTCAGCGTCTTCGAGAACGACGAGCAGTGCAGCACGATGCCGGCCGTGTCATAGGATTTCAGCGAAGTTGGATGGGCGTCGCCGTAGTACAGCTCGCCATAGACGTCGTTCTCGATGACGGGGATGTCGCGCTCGGTCAGCAGGGCCACCAGCGCCTGCTTGCGCGCGTCGGACATCTGGAAGCCCAGCGGATTCTGGAAGTTCGGCATGACCATGCAGGCGGCCACGGGCCGCTCGTCGATCAGCCGGGCCAGCGCCTGGACGTCGATGCCTTCCACGGGATCGGTGGCCACCTCCACGGCGCGCATGCCCAGCCGTTCGATGGCGTGCAGCATCGCGTAGTAGGTGGGCGACTCCACGGCAATCGTGTCGCCCGGCCTGGCCACGGCCTGCAGGCACAGGTTGATGGCCTCGGTCGCGCCAATCGTCACGACAACCTCGTTCGGATCGACCGTGTAGCCGTTTTCCAGGTAGCGGCGCGTGATCTGCCGGATCAGCTCGGGCGACCCCGGCGGCAGGTCATCGAGCACGCTCCAGGTGTCATAGCGTTTGCCGATGGCGTTGGCGTACTGGATGATGCGCTGCCACGGATACAGCTTCGGGTCGGGGTATGGCGAGCCCAGCGGCACGGCGTCGTCGGCGCGGATCGAGCGCAGCGTGGACAGCACCAGCGCGCTGACATCGACAGCCGACGGCCGCGCGGCCGGCCGCGAGGGCTGCAGGTCGATGGCCGGCTCGCCGGGCCGGGCGCGCACAAAGTAGCCCGACTGGGGCCGGCTTTCCAGGATGCCGCGCGATTCCAGCAGCAGATAGGCGCGGATGACCGTGGTGATGCTCAGCCGGTGGTGCTGGGCCGCCTGGCGCACTGACGGGATCTTTTCGCCGGGCAGCAGCACGCCCTGCTGCACCAGGGCCTCGATATCGGCCGCGAGCTTTTCGTACAGGGTTGCGGTTGCCAACGGGTCTTCGCCTTTACTGGAGGGTCCGGGGGGCGCCGGACAACCCAGGCGTCAGCCTGCGGCCACCAGCGAATCGGATGCTAATACGGATTCAGGCGAAGTGTATTCGACGAAGCCATCCTGGCGGCAAAAGCTCAGCAGCCGCACGCCGGCCTGTTCCGCGATGCGGATGGCCAGCGAGGTCGGCGCCGAGATCGTCGCCAGCATCGGAATCTGCATGCGGGCGGCCTTGCGCACCAGTTCGTAGCTGGCCCGGCTGGACAGGAACACGAACCCGTCGCCGAAGGTTTCGTGCGCCCGGGCCAGATGGCCGATCAGCTTGTCCAGCGCGTTGTGGCGCCCCACGTCCTCGAACACGGCACGCAACTGGCCGTCGGGCGCGCACCACGCCGCGGCGTGGACGCCGCCGGTGGCCGCCATCAACTGCTGGCGGGCACGCAGCGCATCGGCCGCGTGCCGGATCATGGCCGCCGTCGGCGCGATGGTGCGCACTGCCGCCAGCGGCTCGGGCACCAGGTCGAGCAAGGCCAGGCTCTCGATGCCGCAGACGCCGCAGCCGGTACGGCCGGCCAGCGTGCGGCGCCGTGCCTTCATGGCCATGAAGGCACGCTGGCTGATCCGCAGGCGGACCTCGATGCCATCGCAGCCGGGCTGCACCTCGACGTCGTAGATCTCGCGGACGCTGTCGACGATGCCCTCGGTCAGCGAGAAGCCGACCGCGAACGCCTCCAGGTCCAGCGGCGTGGCCATCATCACCGCGTGCGAGATGTCGTTGTAGACCAGCGCGACCGGTACTTCCTCGGCCACGTTGTCGATCTCCAGCGCGACGGCGTCGCCCTGGTGGCGGCGGATCTCGCGCGCGATATAGCCGCGTTCGGCCATGTACTTCCCCCTGCGGTGGTCTTCAGCCCTGGCCGGCGCGCTGCAGCAGCACCGGAATCGACTTCGACGTGGGCGTACCCGACCGGTCGCCGATGCTTTCCAGCGGCACCAGCGGATTGGTCTCCGGATAGTAGGCGCCCAGGCAGCCGGCCGGAATGTCGTAGTCGACGAGCAGGAAGTCTTGCACATGGCGCGTCACGTCGTCTTCCCAGACACTGGTGATATTGACGCGTTCGCCCTCTGCAAACCCCAGCCGCTCGCGGTCGGCCCGGTTGATGAACACCACGCGGCGCAGGCCGAACACGCCGCGATAACGGTCGTCCAGGCCATAGATCGTGGTGTTGTACTGGTCGTGGGAGCGCGTGGTCATCATGACCAGCAGGTCGTCGCCGTACCTGGCCCGGGCACGCTTGATCGGCGTGTCGCGGTCGATGGCGTGCACCAGGAATTCGGCCTTGCCCGAGGCCGTGCGCCACACGCGGTTGCGCGAGGCCGGCGTCAGGTGGAAGCCGCCCGGCTGCGCCACGCGCTCGTTGTAGCGCTCGAAGCCCGGAATCACCTTTTCGATGGCGTCGCGGATGCGTGCGTAATCCTGCGCGAACCACAGCCAGTCCACCTTGTTCGACCCCAGCGTGGCGTCGGCCATCTTCGCCACGATCATGGTTTCCGACAGCAGGTGCGGCGACGCCGGCTTGTTCATGCCATACGAGATATGCACCATGCAGACCGAGTCTTCCACGGTCACGCCCTGCGGCACGCCGCCCTGCTCGTCCACCTCGGTGCGGCCCAGCGTCGGCAGCAGCAGCGCATCGCGCCCGATCACCAGGTGGCTGCGGTTCAGCTTGGTGGCGATATTGACGGTCAGGTCGCACTGGCGCAGCGCCTGCCAGGTACGCGGGGTATCCGGGGTGGCGATCGAGAAATTGCCGCCCAGGCCCACGAACACCTTGACCTTGCCTTCGAGCATCGCGTTGATGGCGGCCACCACATCCTGGCCATGGTGGCGCGGCGGCTCGAAGCCGAACGTGGCGCCCAGGCGGTCCAGGAAGGCATCGTCGGGCTGTTCCTCGATGCCCATCGTGCGGTCGCCCTGCACGTTCGAATGGCCGCGCACCGGCATCAGGCCCGCCCCGGGCCGGCCGATATTGCCGCGCAGCATCATCACGTTGGACAGCAACTGGATCGTGCGCACGCTTTCCTTGTGCTGGGTCAGGCCCATGCCCCAGCACATGATGGTGCGCTCGCTGTTCACGTAGACGTCGGCCAGCGCGTCGATATCCTCGCGCGTCACGCCCGATTCGGCCACGATGTCGGCCCAGCTTTCGGCGCGCAGGTCGGCGGCGAATGCCTCGTAGCCGGCCGTATGTTCGTTGACGAAGGCGATATCGACCACGCGCTTGCCGCCCGTGGCCACGGCCGCGTCGTCAAGCTCGATCACGCGCTTGCCGATGCCCTTGAGCAGCGCGAAGTCGCCGGCCAGCCTGGGCCGCACGAACATCGACGCGATCTGCGTGCCGCTGCCGCCGAGCATCTCCGTCACATGCTGCGGGCTGACAAAACGCTCCAGGCCACGCTCCTTGAGCGGGTTGATCGACACGATCTTCGCGCCGCGCCTGGACGCATCGCGCAGTTCGTTGAGCATGCGCGGATGGTTGGTGGCCGGGTTCTGGCCCCACACCATGATCGTGTCGGCCAGCTGGAAGTCGTCGAGCAGCACGGTGGCCTTGCCCACGCCCACCGTCACCGGCAGGCCCCGGCTGGTGGCCTCGTGGCACATGTTCGAGCAGTCCGGGAAGTTGTTGGTGCCGTACATGCGCACGAACAGCTGGAACAGGAACGCGGCTTCGTTGCTGGCGCGGCCCGAGGTGTAGAACGTGGCGGCGTCGGGGGTGTCCAGGCGGCGCAGGTGATCGGCAATCAGGCGGAACGCGTCATCCCAGGCCACCGGCACGTACTTGTCGGTGGCGGCGTCGTAGCGCACGGGATGGGTCAGGCGGCCGTGCTGTTCCAGTTCGTAGTCCGACTGCTGCATCAGTTCGGTGACCGTGTACTGCGCGAAAAACGCGTTGGTCACACGCTTGCTGGTGGCCTCGGCGGCCACGGCCTTGACGCCGTTCTCGCAAAACTCGAACGTGGACGCGTGCTGGCGGTCGGGCCAGGCGCAGCCCGGGCAGTCGAAACCATCCGGCTGGTTCTGCTTGAACAGCGTCCGGTATTTGCCGCCGGCCACCTTTTCCTTGACCAGATTGATGGCGACCTGCTTGAGCGCACCCCAGCCGGCGGCCGGGTGCGTATAGGGGGCGATATGCCCCTTTTCGGGCGTGGGAGTACTCATGGGGGCGACTTCCAGAACAATGGCCCGAGTGCCCGGCCCGGTTTTCCGTGTGATGTCCGGGCGCTCGCTGCGATGCTTGCAGACTAGGCCCGGAATGTGACGCGGGGGACGTACAGAACAGGCACAGCCGGAAGAGTACAGTTTGCGCCATCGCAGTGCACAAACCCGAAACTGTGCTTATCGATTTGGCATGAGAGGGGGGCATTCACGCCGATTCCTCATCATTTTGAGCCGCCAAAGACGTGTGCGTTATCGATTACACCCGCTCGATATGCTTGTTATAGGA
This sequence comes from Cupriavidus sp. 86D6, assembly GCF_057815095.1. Lineage (NCBI taxonomy): Bacteria > Pseudomonadati > Pseudomonadota > Betaproteobacteria > Burkholderiales > Burkholderiaceae > Cupriavidus > Cupriavidus sp. 86D6. The sequence continues at coordinate 53,725 of NZ_JBYPSB010000008.1, forward strand.
AGCGTTATGGCGATTACTGCTGCTTATGCCACGCTCATCCCCTACTCCGGCTGCTGCGGCGTGGCGTCGATGATGTCCTCCAGCTGGGCGCTCATCGGGATGCCCAGGCGCTCGCCGGTGGGTAGCCGGTTCAGGAACCACTGCTTGTAGAGGCGGCCCAGCTCGCCCGACGTAATCAGGTCGCGCACGGCCTTGTCGACCACGGCGGCGAACTGCGGGTCGCCCCGGCGCAGCATGATGCCGTAGGGGTCGTAGGACAGGAATTCGCTGGTCACGATGAACTGCTTGCCGGCGTTGTAGTGGGCCAGGAAGCCGTACAGCAGCACGTCGTCGCCGGCGTAGGCATCGGCGCCGCCGTGGCGCATGACCTCGAAGGCATCGGCGTGGTCGCGAGCGCGGATCAGCTTGATGCCCAGGTTGAAGCGCGTGGACAGATCCTCGATGGCGCTGGCGTTGGTGGTGCCGGCCGTGGCCACCACGGTCTTCCCCTTGAGGTCGCGGAACGTCTTCACCGGGGAATTGCGCGGCACCATCAGCTTGGTGCCGGCCACGAAGATGACCGGCGAGAACGCCACCGTGCGCATGCGTTCGGCATTGCGCGTGGTCGATCCGCACTCCAGGTCGGCCTTGCCCGACGTGATGGCGTCGAAGCGATTTTCGGACGTCACCGGCACCCATTGCACGGTCAGGTTGCGGCTGATCTCGGCCGCGGCGGCCTCGACAATGGCCTGGCAGATATCGATCGAATAGCCGATCGGCCGCCTGGCCTGGTTCAGATACGAGAACGGCAGCGACGATTCCCGGTAGCCGATGGTCAGCACGCCCGTGTCCCTGGCCTTCTTCAGCGTGCCGGACAGCGCTACGGCATCCTGCGCGTGGGCGGCCAGCGCGCCGCAGCCCAGCAGCACCAGCGCGGCCAGGCGCCTTGCCGCCACCTTCCAGACAGGGGCGCGCATGGTGTCAGGCCTCCGCCGTGCCGGGCTTGACGCGGGGTTCCTCGCCCGGAATGTCCTTCTCGGTCTCGGGCACCGGCCCGGTGGTCAGTTGCCCCTCCCACTTGGCCACCACGGCCGCCGCAATCGAATTGCCCACGGCGTTGGTGGCCGAGCGGCCCATGTCCAGGAACTGGTCCACGCCCATGATCAGCAGCAGCCCGGCCTCGGGGATGCCAAACTGGTTCAGCGTCGCCGCGATCACCACCAGCGACGCGCGCGGCACGCCCGCCATGCCCTTCGAGGTCAGCATCAGCAACAGCAGCATGGTGATCTGCGTGCCCATCGGCAGGTGGATGTCATAGGCCTGGGCGATGAACAGCACCGCGAACGTGCAGTACATCATCGAGCCGTCCAGATTGAACGAGTAGCCCAGCGGCAGTACAAAACTGGAGATTTTGCGATTCACGCCGAAGCGGTCGAGCGAGTCGAGCAGCTTCGGATAGGCGGCTTCGGAACTGGCCGTCGAGAATGACAGCAGGAACGGCTCGCGGATTAGCCGCACCAGTTCGAACACGCGCTTGCCCAGGAACACGAAGCCGGCCAGCGTCAGCAGCCCCCAGAGCACGAACAGCGCCAGGTAGAAGCTGCCCATGAACTTGGCAAACGTGATCAGGATGCCCAGCCCCTGCGTGGTGACCGTCGATGCAATCGCCGCGAACACCGCGACCGGGGCCAGCCACATCACCGCGCCGGTGATCTTCAGCATGATCTGCGCCAGATCCTCGATCACGGCGGCCATGCGCGCGCCGCGCTCGCCCAGCGTGGCAATCGCCGTGCCGAAGAAGATTGAAAACACCACGATCTGCAGGATCTCGTTGTTGGCCATGGCCTCGGCCACCGATTTGGGCACCAGGTGGGCCACGAAATCCTTGAGCGTGAACGCGTTGGTTTTCAGGTTGGTGGCGGCACCCACGTCGGGCAGCGGCAGGCCGATGTTCACGCCCGGATGCAGCAGCGTGGCCATGATCAGGCCCAGCGTCAGCGATACCAGCGACGCGGTAATGAACCACCCCAGCGCCTTGACCCCGACGCGCCCTACCGTGCTGGCATCGCCCATGTGCGCGATACCGATCACCAGCGTGGAAAAGACCAGTGGCGCGATGATCATCTTGATCAGCCGCAGGAAGACGTCGGTGATGATCGAGATATACCCGGCGATATCCTTGGCCACCTTCGGATCGGGAAACGCCGTGTTGCAGGCATAGCCAACCACTGCGCCCAGGATCATCGCGATCAGGATCCAGGTCGTGATATTCGACTTCTTGCTCATGACGTCTCCTTGGGGGCGGCCGTATGGAAGTCCTGCGCCGAGGTCTGCACCTGTAACGATAGGTCGCGGGTGTGCCATGGGCAAATCCTGAAACAGCCCATGCCGCCGCCTGCCTGCGCATCGCATTTCCTTTGATTGCACCAACACAGGGCGATGTTTATAATTCGCCACACTCGCCACCGGCCCGATGCGGCCGGAGCGTCATACCCAAAAGCGCGCGCTGCGCCGCCCGACCGAGCCATCGGGCCGCGCTGACCGTGCCCCCGGGCCTCACCGGCCCACCGACCGCCCGGCCCCCATCCGCCCAGCGGCGGCAGATATTGCGATACCCACCCAACCCCCGCCGAGTCTCGGCGCGCCGCCGCATGGCCGGGCGCGATGCACGGTGTTAGCAGTCGTTCGTCATCTATGGCGCATTTCTTCCTCCGCCGGCCCGCGTTTGCGTGGGTGCTGGCCATCCTGACCATGGTCGCGGGCCTGGTCGCGCTGAACCGCATCCCGGTGGCGCAATACCCGGCGGTGGCCCCGCCCATGGTGATCCTGTACGCCGACTACCCGGGTGCCACCGCGCGCACCGTGGAAGACCGCGTGACCGCCGTGCTGGAGCAGCAGATGCACGGCATTCCGGGGCTGCTCTACATCGACTCGAACAGCGAGGCCGGCACGGCCACGGTCACCATCGGGTTCAAACAGGGCACCGATCCGCAACTGGCGCAGGTCAACGTGCGCAACCGCGTGGCGCAGGCCGAGCCGCTGCTGCCCGAGGTGGTGCGCCGCAGCGGCGTCTACGTCGACCAGGCCAGCGCCAGCCCGTTCATGTACGTGTCGCTGATCTCGAAGACCGGCACGATGTCGGAGACCGCGCTGGCCGACTATGCGGCCGGCACGGTGCTGCCCATGCTGCGTCGCCTGCCCGGCATCGGCAAGGTGGAGCCGTACAGCGCCGAATACGCGCTGCGTGTCTGGTTCAACCCCGACCAGCTGCACGCCTACGGCCTGACCACCGCCGATGTCGAGACTGCCATCCGCGCCCGTAACGGCAGCGTCACGCCCGGCCAGCTTGGCGGCGCGCCCGCCGCGCCCGGGCAACCGTTCCAGGCCATCGTGCGTCCCCCCGCGCCGCTGGCCAACGCGGAATCGTTCGAACGGATCGTGCTGCGGCCAGCCAGGGACGGTTCGGCGGTGCTGCTACGCGACGTGGCGCGCGTGGAAATGGCCGCCGCCGACTTCCGCTACACCTCGTCGCTCAATGGCCGCGAAGCCGCATCGATGGGCCTCAAACTGGCCGATGGCGCCAACGTGCTGGCCACTTCGCGCACCGTGCGCGCGGCGCTGGACGAGGCCGCGCGGGGTTTTCCGGCCGGCGTGGCGTACGACATCTCCTATGACACCGCCCACTTCGTGCAGAACTCGATCACCCGCGTGCTGGTGACGCTGGGCGAGGCCACGGTGCTGGTGTTCCTGATCCTGTGGCTGTTCCTGGGCAACCTGCGCGCCACGCTGATCCCGTGCGTCGTGGTGCCGGTGTCGCTGCTGGGCACGGTGGCCTGCCTGCAGGCGTTCGGGCTGTCCTTGAATGTGATCACGCTGTTTGGCGTGGTGCTGGCCATCGGCATCCTGGTGGATGACGCCATCGTGGTCGTGGAAAACGTCGAGCGCATCATGCGCGAGGACGGCGTGGATGCCTTCACGGCCGCGTCGAGCTCGATGCGCGAGGTCTCGGGCGCGCTGCTGGCCGTCACGCTGGTGCTGTGCGCCGTGTTCGTGCCGATGACGTTCATGGACTGCGCCGTGGGCGTGATCTACCGCCATTTCGCCATGACGCTGGCCATCTCGATCGCGTTCTCGCTGTTCTTTGCGCTGACGCTGGCGCCCGCCATGTGCGCCACGCTGCTGCGCCACGGCGCCGCCCCCGCGCGCGGCCCGCTGGCCTGGTTCGAGGCCCGCTTCGCCGCCTTTACCACGCGCTATGCCGGCTGGGTCCACCGGCTGCAGCAACGGCGCCTGCGCTGGCTGGCGGTCTACCTGGCCATGACGGCGGCCTGCGCGCTGGTGCTCTGGCAGCTGCCGGGCGGCTTCCTGCCCGAGGAAGACACCGGCGAGCTGGTGATCGACGTGGAACTGCCGCCGGGCAGCACCCAGGCCCAGACGCGCGAGACCATCGCCCGGCTGGAACAGTGGATGACGCAGGAGAAATTCCCGATCAAGACCACGTTCTCGCTGCTGGGCTGGAACAATGGCGGTTCCGGTGAACAGCGCGCGAGCGTGTTCCTGTCGCTCGACGACTGGCAGCAGCGTGGCCGCGCCAATGCGGCCGACGTGGTGCTGGCGCGCCTGAGCAAGGGCCTGGAAGCGTGGCCCGGCCGGGGCGAAGCCCAGCTCTATCCGTACAACGGCACCGCCCTGCCCGAACTGGGCAGCACCAGCGGCCTCGACATGCGCCTGGTGACGCGCCGCGAAGGTGGCCGGCAGGACCTTTACGCCGCCCGCGACAAGCTGATCGCGCGCGCCAAGGCCGATCCCCTGTTTGCGGAGGTCCGCGCCACCGCCGGCCAGCCCACGCCGGCGCTGGACCTGGCCATCGACTATCGCAAGGCCGAGAGCTTCGGCGTGGACGCCGAGGCGATCCATCACGCGTTGTCGGCCACGATCGGCTCGCGCTATATCGACGAACTGGCCCGCGAAGGCCGCGTGCGCCGGGTGATCCTGCAGGCCGATGCGCCGTTCCGCATGCAGGCGGCCCACCTGGCGCGCGTGCACGTACGCAACGCCAGCGGCCAGATGGTGTCGCTGGGCGCATTCGCCACGCTGGAATGGGGCAACAGCGAATCGACGCTGGAACGCTACAACGGCCTGACATCGGTGCGGATCAACGCCGATACGGCACCCGGCGTCAGCACTGGCGCGGCGATGGCCAGACTCGAAACCATGGTCCGGGAACTGGGCGCCGACTACGAGGTACGCTGGAACGGCCGCGCGTTCGAGCAGCAGCAAAGCGGCACGCAGGCGCCGTGGCTGTTCGCGCTGTCGCTGCTGTTCATCTTCCTGTGCCTGGTGGCGCTCTATGAAAGCTGGACGCTGCCGCTGGCCGTGCTGGCCATCGTGCCCACGGGCCTGATGGGCGCGGCCGCCGCCGTCTGGCTGCGCGGGCTGCCCAACGACGTCTACTTCAAGGTGGGCGTGGTCGTCATCATGGGACTGGCGGCCAAGAACGCGATCCTGGTGGTGGAGTACGCCGAGCAGTTGCGGCGCGGCGGCATGGAGCGCGTGCAGGCCGCGACCCAGGCGGCCCGTCAGCGGCTGCGGCCCGTGGTCATGACGTCGCTGGCGTTCATCCTGGGCGTGGTGCCGCTGGCCATCAGCACGGGGCCCGGCGCCGGCGCGCAGCGCGCGGTGGGCACCGGCGTGCTGGGCGGCATGCTGGGCGCCACGCTGCTGGGCACGCTGGTGATTCCGCTGCTGTATGCGTGGATTGCGCGATGGTCGGCGGCCAGGAAGGCGACAACCGCCCCGACGGCCGACACCACCGGCGCCTGACGCCGTGCGGGCTGGCCAGCGTTTCCGCGGCCCCGCTCAGCCCCCTTCGGCGAAGATGCCCATGCGCTGCTGGATAAAGGCCAGCACCTCCAGCGCCGCCGCCGGCAGCGGGCGGCCGGCTTTGACCAGCAGCCGGGCCTGCGTGCCCCGGAACAGCGGATGGTCGATCGGCACGGTGGCCAGGCTGCCGGCGGCCACCTCGCGGTAGGCGGCGAACTGGCCGATCAGCGTCACGAAATCGTCGCAGGCCACGAACTGCTTGAGCGCCGACAGCGAATTGGTGACCAGCGTGGGCCGGATGCGGATGTTCTCGGCGAATTCCAGCATCCTGGCCGCGTGCCCGATGCCGTAGGACTCGGGCATCAGCGCCAGCGGATAGTCCATCACGTCGTGGATGGTGGCCGGCCCGCCCCGCAGCGCCAGCGGGTGGTCGTGACGCGTCAGCAGCACGATGGGCTGCGCCGAGCTGGCCCGGTATTCGATGCGCGGGTGCAGCGGCGGGTTGTAGGCCAGGCCGATATGGGCGCGGCTTTCGGCCACCTCGTTGAGCACGTCGTCCACGGGCAGGATCTCCATGCGGATATCGACCATCGGGTACTGCGCGCAGAACGGCGCCACCACCTCGTTGACCAGTGCATCGACATAGCCCTCGCTCAGCACGATCTGCACCATGCCCTGCTGCAGCCCCATCAGCGCATGCAGCTGGTCTTCGAGCTTTTCCTGGTGCGAGCGGTAGCCGCGCCAGAACTCCAGCAGGTGCGCGGCCGCCTCGGTGGGCCGCACGCCGCGCGCCTGCCGCTCGAATAGCGTGGTGCCCAGTTCCTCTTCCAGCAGCCGGATCTGGCGCGTGATGACCGACGGCGACGTATTGAGGCTCTCGGCCGCGCCCCGGATCGTGCCGTGCGCCAGCACTTCCCGGAAATATCGCAGCCGCTGCTGATTGATTTCGCGCATCGCTTGCCTTTTGTTATCCGAACGCCACTTTCAGTGCGCGAAGCGCCTCTGCGTTGCCTTCAGAAGAACGAAGTGTGAACTTTGTTGCTGTTGGTGTCAGTCTACGCGGCTGCCACTATCGAAGCCAATCCCACAACCATCACAACGCTCTGGAGACTGGCAAATGTTAGTGATGTCGAACCCCGCCGCCGTAGACGGCACCGCCGCGCTGTACCAGAAGATCAACCTGCGGCTGCTGCCGTTCCTGCTGGTCTGCTACCTGTTTGCGTACCTGGACCGCGTCAATGTCGGCTTTGCCAAGCTCCAGATGCAGGGCGACCTGGGCTTTTCCGATGCCGCCTACGGCGTGGGCGCCGGCATCTTCTTCATCGGCTACGTGCTGTTCGAGATCCCGAGCAACCTGATGCTGCCGCGCATTGGCGCGCGCAAGACGTTCAGCCGCATCCTGGTGCTCTGGGGCATTACGTCGGCCTGCATGCTGTTCGTGCGCGACGTGCCCACGTTCTACGCCATGCGCTTCCTGCTTGGCGTGTTCGAAGCGGGCTTTGCGCCGGGCATGATCTATTACCTGTCGTGCTGGTACGGCCCGCAGCGCATGGCACGCGCCATCGCCATCGTGTTCCTGGCCGGTCCGATCGGCGGCATCGTCGGCGGTCCGCTGTCGGCATGGCTGATGACCGCGCTGGCTGGCCATGCCGGGCTGGCCGGCTGGCAATGGATGTTCCTGGTCGAGGGCCTGCCCTGCCTGGTGCTGGGCGTGCTGGCCTGGAAGCTGGTGCCCGATCGGCCCGCCGACGCGAACTGGCTCACCGCCGACGAAAAGCGCCGGCTCGAACAGGAACTGGCCGTGCCCGCCGCGCACAAGCATGCGTTTGGCGCCGTGGCGCGCGACCCCAGGGTCTATGTGCTGGCGTTTGCGTACTTCTGCGTGATCGCCGCCATCTATGCGCTGAGCTTCTGGCTGCCGACGCTGATCAAGGCACAGGGCGTCAACGACACCGTGCGGCTGGGGTGGTACACGGCCCTGCCCTATGTGGGCGGTGCCATCGGCATGCTCTACATGGGGCGCCGCTCGGACCGCAAGCGCGAGCGCCGCTACCACGCCGCCGTGCCGGCGCTGGCCGGCGCCGCGCTGCTGGCCGGCTCGACCCTGGCCGACGGCAACCTGGCGGCCACCATCGCACTGCTGACGCTGGGCACCACCACGCTGTGGATGACCTACACGGTGTTCTGGGCCATGCCGTCCGAATACATCAAGGGGCCGGCGGCTGCCGGCGGCATCGCGCTGATCAACACCATCGGGCTGTCCGGCGGCTTCTGGGGCCCCGCCATCATCGGCTGGGCCAAGTCGGCCAGCGGCAGCCTGCATCCGGGCGTGCTGATCATCGCCGCCATGCCGCTCGCCGCCGCGCTGATCATCCTGGCCAACCGGCTGCCCGCACGACACTGAGCCCCACCCAATCCGAAGCCCTCCCCGCCACACCCCACGTACGACAAGGAGTCAAACATGCTGCTGTACCTGTCCACCTGGTCTGAAATCGAGCAATACCTGAAGCGCAGCCGGACCATCGTCATCCCGATCGGCTCCAACGAGCAGCACGGGCCCACTGGCCTGCTGGGCACCGACTGGATGTGTCCGGAGATCATCTGCCGCGCGGCCGAGCAGCAGGCCGACATCCTGGTGGCCCCCACCTTCAACATCGGCATGGCCCAGCATCATCTGGGCTTTGCCGGCACCATCTCGCTGCGCCCGACGACGTTCATTGCGGCCATCGTGGACTGGACCCGCTCGCTGGCCCGCCACGGCTTCGAGAAAATCCTGTTCCTGAACGGCCATGGCGGCAATATCGCGTCGGTGGAAGCCGCGTTTTCCGAGATCTATGCCGAGTCCAGCTTCGCCGGGCGCCGTGCCGGCTTTGCGATGAAGCTCACCAACTGGTGGGACCTGGAAGGCGTGAACGAACTGGCCAGGCAGATGTTCCCGACCGGCCACGGCGCGCACGCGACGCCATCGGAGATCGCCGTCACGCAGTACGCGTACGCGCATGCGATCAAGCACGCCGACTATTCGCCGCGCATCGCGCCGTCCGGCCCGATCCGCGAGGCGCTGGACTTCCGCGCCCGCTTCCCCGACGGCCGCATGGGTTCGGACCCGAACCAGGCCACGCCGGAAAAAGGCCGCGCCCTGGTGGAGCTGGCGGCCAGCAGCCTGGTCAAGGAACTGGCGGCGTTCGGGACCGAAGCCGTGCCGGGTTGATGGGATCCCCGGTGGCTTCGGAAGCCAACAGCCCGATCATCGATACTGCCGGCGTCCGCCCGGGGCCATGGCCTGGAACACGCCGTCGCGCAGCACCAGCGCATGCAGCAGCGCGGCGGCCAGGTGCAGCAGCACCACCGCGAACAGCGTCAGCCCCAGCCACGTGTGCAAGGTCCGCAGCCACGCGAACAGCGTCACGTTGGCCGGCAGGATCGGCGGCAGGTGGAAGCCGCCGGCCATCGTCACCGGATAGCCGCCGGCCGACAGCATGCCCCAGCCGATCAGCGGCATGGCCAGCATCAGCGCGTAAAGCACGTAGTGCGATGCCTTGGCGACGACGCGCTGCGCGGCGGGAATGCTGTCCGGCAGCGGCGGCGCGCCACGCCGCAGGCGCACCGCCAGGCGGACGATCACCAGCAGCAGCAAGGCGATGCCCAGCGGCCGGTGCAGCGCCACCAGCGTGTCGTGCGCGCGCGAAACGGTAAAGACCATCCCGACCCCGACAAACAGCATCGACAGGATCAGCACGGCCATCAGCCAGTGCAACAGCTTCTGCAAGCCGCTGAATTGTGTATGCGTAGCCTTCATGCCTGGTTCCTTTTATCGGGATGCCTGCTGTCCGTGCGCGTCGAGGGCTTCCTCGCGTGTGCGGCGCTGGTAGGACACCGCATAGGCCGCCGAGCGCGCCGCCAGCAGCGGATCGTTCGACGCGGCAATGCCCGACGGCAGCACGGTGGGATCGAAATTGACGTCGCGGCAAACGCCACCATCGGCCTGCGAACTGGCGCGCTCGATCACGAGCGTGCCGGCGTCCACCTGCCGGCGGTCATCGGGCCAGGCCTGCGTGGCATCGTCGGCGGGGTCGCCGGGCTCGCCCAGCGTCAGCATCAGACGCCAGCGCAACGGGCCGGCGGCCAGCTTCTGCGTCAGATCGGCGGCCAGGAACGATGCCTCGCCCTTCGCGGCGTCGGTGACCGGTGCATAAGGCAGCTCGGGCTGCACCGACCAGCGCACGGCCTGCCGCTTGCCGGCCGCATCGACCAGATAGAACGCGTTGACGCTGTAGTAGGCGCCATTGGCGAAGCTCGATGACGGCGGATGGCTCTTGATCCAGCCCTGGAACGCGCCAAGCGCCGGATTGGCTTCGGCGAAGGCCTTGATGCGGGCGGGATCGGGCTTGTGCGTGGCCGGATCGGGCTGGCTGGCCTGCAGCAGCCCATAGAACTGCTCGGGTGTATGCACCGGGAACAGTGGCACCGAATTCATGCCGGTACGCCACTGCTGGCCGTCCGCCTGCTTGAACATCAGCGCGAAGCTGCGGATCGGCACGCTGCCGTCGGGCGCCTGCGGATTGCCGCCCGGAATGGCCAGGCGCCCGATCACGGGCGTGCGGCCCTGGGCAAACACGCCGGCCTTCGACAGTTGCGCGGCCGCGCCCGTGCTGTCGAAATAGCCTTCGACGCAGACGCCCTTGGCGTGATTGCGCCGAAACCCTTCGTGCACGCCGTCGTTGCGCTGGAACTGGTTGACGATGGCCTGGGAGGACAGCCGGTGCGGCGCGATCCACCCGCCGGTATAGGCGAAGCCGCCGGCCAGGACGAGCACCACGGCGCCGATGGCGCCCAGGCGGCACGGCACGCAGATGCGCGTGCGCGATGGTGATGGGGGGGTGTTGTCGGTCAATGCGTACTCCCGATGTGTGAGAACTCATCCGGTATACGCGCAACACCAGGCGGCTATTCCCCCCGCCCGAAAAAAAATCGCCCGGCAGCCTGACGAGGCCGGGCGAATCCGAAACCGCTTACGGTTTCTCGCGGGTAATCGACAGGGCGCTGAACGACTGTGTCACCGGCATCACTTCGAGGTAGTTGATATTGACGCGCGCCGGCAGCGTGGCGGCCCAGAACACGGTCTCGGCGATATCCTCGGGGGTCAGCGCGTCGGCGCCTTCGTAGACCTTGTCCACGCGCGATTGGTCGCCGCTGAAGCGCACATTGGAGAACTCCGTGCCGCCGACCAGCCCCGGGGCCACATCGGTCACGCGCACGCGGGTGCCGGTCAGGTCGGCACGCAGGTTCAACGAGAACTGGTGCACGAAGGCCTTGGTGGCGCCGTAGACGTTGCCGCCCGGGTACGAATAGGCACCCGCCACCGAACCGATGTTGATCACGTGGCCACGGTTACGCTCGACCATGCCCGGCAGCACCGCGCGGGTCATGGTCACCAGGCCCGTGACGTTGGTGTCGATCATCGTTTCCCACTGGTCCAGGTCGGCCCGGTGCGCGGGCTCCAGGCCCAGGGCCAGGCCGGCGTTGTTCACCAGCAGGTCTATCTGGGCATAGTCGGCCGGCAGGCCCGCCACGGCGGCGAATACGGCATCACGGTCGCGCACGTCCAGCACCAGCGGCAGCACGTTGTCGCGACCCAGCTCGTCGACAAGGGCCTGCAGCCGGTCTTCACGGCGGCCGGCGGCGACGACGCGATGGCCGGCGTTGACGAAGCGGCGGGCGATGGCGGCGCCGAATCCGGCAGTGGCTCCGGTGACGAATACGATCATGTTGGCTCTCCAGCTTGAATCAGGTTGGGCCCCGGATACTACACCGTTGCCCGCAAACCCGCGTGTCAGCGGATGCAGATCGATATTACGCGGCGCGCGGCAGGATGACCCCGGGGGCGGGCCGACCTTACGCGCGCGACGCGCGGCGGCCCGGCGCCATGACCGGATCGGCCAGACGGGCGAACAACAGCCCCAGCGCCGCCCACAGCACCGCCTGGATGCCGAACGCCGCCACGCGGTACTGCCACAGCAGCGTGGCCGGGAAATGCGCAGGCACCTCGTCGATGCCCGGCAGCAGCGCATGCGCCAGCGTGGCCAGCACCGCGAAGATCGCGCCGGCCGCAAGGCTCACCGTCCAGCCGTCGCGGTGCGCGCCCAGCCGGCGTGCCGCCACCACCGACACCACCATGGCCGCCAATGACACGCCGATCATCGTGAAGAACAGCGCCGTACGCAGGCCGATGGTGGACGGATCGCCGATGGCCGGCGGATTCGGCGGGTACTTGAAGAATGGCACCAGCACGATTGCGATATAGCCCAGCAGCGCCAGCAGGCCCGAGGTGGCCCGCACGCCCAGGGCGCCCAGACGGCCGTGGACAAACGCGAAGACCAGCGCGAACAGGCCGCCCAGCGCGGCGCCGAACACACCCAGCCCGACAAACAGGCCGACGCCCGACTGCGTGTCGCGGCTGACCAGTTCCGGCATCTCGTGCGCATGGCTGCCGCCCATCGCGTGGGTCGCCTGTTCCTCGAAGGCAATGGCCGCCTCCACCTGCGGCTCACCCACCACGCGCGCGAACGCAAAGGCCAGCAGGCTGGCCAGAAAGCCCGCGATCATGCCGCGGACCAGCAGACTTCTCACCATGAGGGGGCCTTGTCAGTGGCAGGGAAAGCCAAGCAGATGGCGACCGTCGTGCACGAACTCATGCACGTACATGGTGTTGAAGATGGCGGCGGCGCCCTCTTCCACGCCCACGAAATAGATGGCCAGGAGCAGCAGCATGCCGCCGAAGATGGCCCAGGGCAGCAGTTCGCGAACAGGGATCGTGACCGGCGCGATGGTCGGCGCGATGGCCGGCGCGAGAGTGGCGCTTGCGTGCATGAGGATTCTCCTTGAGGATGACGCGTCCCGAGACGGATGGTTGTGCCCGAGGAGAAGGTCTGACTTGCCGGCACCCCCCGCGATCACACGCGGGCAGCCCGGGATACAGTGGCGCGACCGTGCCGGCATCTCACCGGCTTCCTCTCTTCGGAATCCGTGCATTCTAGTCGAGGGGCTGCCGATCCACCTAATCGTTGCCGCCCTTGCGCATCAGCCGTCAGCCATCCGCATCAGCCAGACCATTGCCAGCCAACATGACCCGCCGCCTCACCCTGCTCTGCGTACCCGCCACGGCCGCCCTGCGCGCCGGACGCTTTCCGGCCGACGACGCGCTGGAGGAAGGCGCCGCCGTGCAGATCGCCCGCAGGGCGGGCAAGCTCGGGCAGCCTGACCGCGTGCTGTGCAGCCCGATGGCCTGTGCCCGCGACACCGTGCGGGCCCTCGGCCTGGCCGTGACAGCGGAAGACGCGTTGCGGGAAGTGGACTACGGCCGCTGGCGCGGCCAGTCGCTCAAGGATATCGGCGCCGCCGAGCCCGACGCGCTGGCGGCATGGCTATCCGATCCGGACATGCACGCGCACGGTGGCGAATCGCTGGCCGGTGTCTACGAACGTGCCGGCCTGTGGCTGTCGCGCCGCGCCCCTGGCCATACGCTGGCCGTGACCCACGCCAGCGTGATCCGGGCCGTCGTCGCGCACGCCCTCGGCGCGCCGGCGCGGGCCATCATGCAAATCGATATCGCGCCGCTGACGCTGACGACGCTGTCAGGCCATGGCGATGCGTGGCGCCTGACGTCGGTCGCCGTACCGGTCGTGGCACAGCCCGACGCGCCCCGTTACTGAGTCGGCGGACAGTTCGCCGCCCCGCCCTGGTCGGTATTGCGGAAGGTCACCACCAGCCGGCTGTCCTTGGCCATCATCAGCGTGTTGCCGTAGGTCACGGTCGGCATGAACGCGATATCGGGCGCCACGGCCACCGGCGGCTGCCGCTCGGCATCGACGGTCAGCACCAGTTCGACGGTATAGCTATCGATCGCGGTGCCCTGTGGCGATTGCGCGAACTTCTGGCGGAACGCGCACATGTCGCGCGTAATGTTGTCGAGCGCCGCCTGCACGGATACCGACTTGCCAGGTGGAATCGGCGCGGTATTGCACGCCGCGAGCAGCACGGGAGCCAGACACGCCAGGATGGTGAAGCGCAAGGGCCGGATCATCGATATCTCCCGCACGTTGGGCGCCTTTGATGCGATGCACTCTACTGCCCACCCGGGCGGCGCTCCATTGGCCTGAAGGCCAACCTTCATTGCGTTTTTATCAATGGCTATGCAATATCGCGCGATGCAAACGACGTCCCCCCGCTCCCGAAGGCCCGTTTTGCGCCTACAACATCACTTCGGTATGTTTGCCGGGCCGCGTGGTGATGCACGACACCTCGGACGCATCCGTTGAAAGCGACGATCGACAGGAACGACATGACTGCTGACAAGGCCATTCTCGATGCCTTCGCGCCGACCGGCGTGCTGCGTGCGTCGATCAATCTGGGCAACCCTGTGCTGGCGCATCGCAAGGATGGCAACAGTGCCGGCGGCGTCTCCGTGGACCTGGCCACGGCGCTGGCTGCACGGCTTGGCGTGAAGCTGGAACTGGTGGTGGTGGAAACGGCGGGCAAGTCCGTCGACGTGGTATCGAACGAGGAAGCCGACATCGGCTTCTTCGCCATCGACCCCAAGCGCGGCGCGACCATTGCGTTCACGGCGCCGTACGTGCTGATCGAAGGCTACTACATGGTGCGCGACGACTCGCCGGTACGCGCCAACGCCGACGTGGACCGTGCCGGCACCCGCGTGGTGGTTGGCAAGGGCAGCGCCTACGACCTCTACCTGACCCGCGAACTGCAACACGCCGAAATCGTGCGCGCACCGTCGTCGCAGGCGGTCGTCAAGACCTTCCTGGAAGAGCGGCTTGATGTGGCTGCCGGCGTGAAGCAGCAATTGGAGGCCGACACCGCCGGCATGACGGGCCTGCGCCTGCTGGACGAGCGGTTCATGGTGATCCGCCAGGCGATGGGCGTGCACAAGTCGCGCGGCGAGGCCGCTGCGGCCTATCTGGCGAAATTCGTCGAGGAGATGAAGGCGTCGGGCCAGGTGGCCGCCGCCTTGCAGAAGCACAACATCCAGGGTGCCAACGTGGCCCCGGCGGAAGGCTGAAACCGCCGCCAGGAGCGGGATGCGGAAAGCTGGGTGGCCCTGGCTTCCCGCGCCGGCAGGATTACGAGCCGACCTTCAGCTGGCCGCCGCGACCCAGGCCGCCCTTGACTTCCTGTGCCTTGTAGTTGCGCAGCGACACCACCATGTTGTTGTAGGCGTCCATGAACGCGGCCACGGTGGCCTTGCCTTCCGGCGTGCGCGAGAAACCGCCCAGCCCGCCGGCCGCACCGCCGCCGAACGCGCCCATCGCCGCGCCAAAGTTCGTCGCCGTGGCATTGCCTTCCGAGATCGACAGCTGCACGCCCGAGCGGATGTCGAACATGGTCAGCGTCACCACCGAAGCCTTGCTGGCCATGGCGCCACCCACCAGCGCGCCAACGCCGCCGAACAGGCTGCCCACGCCGGCGGCAAGCTGGCCCGTGGCGTCGTTGTCGATGATGATGGCCGGCTCCATGTAGTAGTCGGCGGCCACGCGCTGACCCTTCTGCTGCTTCGAGCCGGCGCGGAATTCACCCGAGTTGCGCTGCTTGTCGGTGATGTTCGACAGCTTGCTTTCCGTGCGGTTGTTGCCCACCGACGTGATCACGAAGCAGTTCGACTGCTGCACGGCGAGGCGGATCAGCGGCTCGATGGTCGTGATCTTCGTGGCGGCGCCAAAGCTTGCATACCATTCCTTGCCCCGGCCATCGTCAACGGCCAGCGTGCCCAGCGGCGTGTCGCAACGCTCCAGCGTCGGGTTGGCGTTCACGCTGGTTGCGCCGCCTGCTGCGCCGGTGGCCGCCGTAGGCGCCGTGCCGGTGCTGATCGAGCCACCACCCATGTTGGCGCAGCCGGCCAGCACCATCGACGCGGCCAGTGCGGCCGCGCGCAGAGAGATTGTCTTGGACATGAAATCGCGTTCCTGTTGACGGAAGTAAGGGAAAAATCGGGAAGGGAAGAAATGGCGACCGGCGCTTAACGCTGGTACCAGCCGGAGGGGCCCCAGACCCAGTAATACGGATAGCTGCTGTACCACGCGTACCACGACGTGCGATAGGCTTCGCGCACCCGGTACAGGGCCTGTTCATCCTTCTTGGCGGCCTGGGCCTGCGGAATCAGCGCCGCGGCTTCCTTGTTGCCCTTGGAAGCGGCACGGGTCAGCCATGCCTCGGCTTCGGCCGGGTCGGCGCCCATTTCCTCGAAGCCCATCAGATAGAGGCGGCCCAGCGCAAGTTGCGCCTGCACATGGCCGTTGTCGCCAGCCTTGCGCATCCATTCCAGCGCCTGGTAGGTGTTGCGCTCCACGCCGTCGCCGCGCAGCAGGCGCAGTCCCAGGTCGTAGGCGGCGTTGGGATTACCTTCCGCCTTTTCCGCCAGCGCCTGCATGCGCCGGTCCGATTCGGTCGGGCCTGCCGGGGTGAAAGTGGCGACACGGCGGTCCTGCTCGGCGCAGGCGTTGCCGTTGCACAGGCGTACGGTGGGCGACCGCGACAACTGCGATTCCGGCGTCTGGGCACAGGCGGCCAGGCCGACAATTGCCGTAAATACCAAATGAGTAAAGAAACGCATGAAACGACCACCCCGAAGATTTGTTTAGTTTTTATTCGTTTTGCTACAACAGCACATTGTAAGCAAACGTTTAGATTGTAACCATAGTACATGTAGCGATTGCAATACTTTGTACCCATTGCCAGCACCCGGAGCAGACGGGCGTGCCCAATACGCAACAGTAATCATTCGCTTTTGCATCCAGGGAACATGTAGCCAGCCGTCTACCCACCCTGTGGGTAACGCTCCGGCGCGCGCCCCTGCCTGGTCGAGCGGCGCTTATGTATGGTTGCACTGCGGCCGCCGCTTCTCGTTTGCACTACGCTGCTGCGCGGCAAAACAAAAAGGCCGGTCGAGTGACCGGCCTGCCGTTGCGTCCGGGCCTTGCCGCGGATCAGCAGTTGCCTTTCTTCGCCTGGCCCGGCGGACAGAATCCGTTGCCGGGGCCGCCTTGCGGACGGGCCGCCGGCCCGCTGTCTGGCACGTAGTAGGCGCAGCCGCCGAGTAGTGTGGCGCTGGTAACAAGCATGATGAGGATGGTTTTCATGGTTTGCATGGGCGACTGAGCCTGTCAGTCACCGGGTTTAAAAACTGAAGTTGACGCCGGACTGGCCGCCGTTGAACACGTTGACAGGACTGGTCTGCGTCGCGCCGCCCGCGCTGGTGGCCTGCACCGAGTACTGGCCGGCGGCCGACGACACGGCCGACAACGCAATCGGCAGCGTCGTGCTGTAGGTGCCGGCGAGCGGCGCCGCGGCCGGCAAGGCCAGCGAGTACGCGCCGGTATCGAGGTTGGCGTTGGTCGATGCAATCTCGTAGGACGCCGAGCCAATGGACTGCAGTGCGCGCACGTCAGCCTGCGCCGAAGCCGTGGCCTTGCCGGACACCGTGTTGGTCGTCGAAGCCGGCAGCGTGATCGGCGACCCGGCCGTGGCGACCGATGTCGTGGCACTGGCCGTCACCGGCACCGCGCCGATGATGCCGGTGGCATGGCCGGACGGCAGCCTGTTGTCGACGATGACCACGTCGTAGTTGCCGCCTGTGCTGCTCTGCACCAGCGGCGTCAGCACGAACTTCCCGCTGGCATCGGCCACGGTGCCGCGAACGATCTTGCCGTTTTGCTCCGCGTAGACGGTGGCGCCAGCCTGCGCGGGCGCCACAAAGCCGGTAATCGACCCGCTGACGGTCATCGGCGTGGCCGTGACCACAGGCTTCAGGCTGTATCCGCCATTGCCCTGCTGGACGATCGACTTGCAAGCGTTGAAGTCCAGAATCAGGTCGACCAGCGTGTTGGCCGGCACAGTGAAGGGCTGGATGATCTTGTACCCGCTCTGCGTGGCGCTGGGCGTGGCCAGCGGCAGTTCGGCCGTCGTGCCGGACACCACCACCGCATTGGCCAACGAATTGCCCTGGTTCGCGCTCAGCACCAGCCGCACCTGCTGGTACTGCCCGGCGGGCAGCGGCGCCCGCCCAAGGTCGAACAGCACGCCGTTTCTCAGGGACAGCAGATCGACCCGCTGCGGCGTGGCAAGGGCGATGTCCGTCCAGCCGCTGTCGTTGTCGCCTGCCGCATTGCTGGCGTTGACCCGCACCTTGCTGACCGTGACAAAGACGTGGTCGAAGCCGCAGGCCGGGGCATCGGTCATCGCCACATGCAACGTGCCGTTGGTGGACGTTGTGTTGTCGTTGCCGCCGTCGCCGCCGCCGCACGCGACGACCAGGAACGGCATCGGCAATATGGCCAGGCTACGGGCCAGGAATTTGGGCAGATCGAGCTGCTGGCTTCTGATTGTCATGACAGGGCCTCTCCTCAGGGCGCGGTGGTGCCCAAAGCATAGGCTCGGCGCACGCCAGCGCGGACCTGCTTTTGCAACGATTCGTAACGAAAATGAAACAGATCGGCATCGCCCGCAGGCCCTAAGTGGGCCACAGCACGTTCGCCACCGACCGGCTCGCCTACAGTGATGCTTATCCACGTGCGCGAGCCGCGCCCCCTTTTGCAGCGTTATCAGCATTTCCAGCCAGGAGAACCGCCGTGGGCACACTGCGAGATCGTCGCCGCTTCCTAGGTGCCGCGCTGGGCGGCGTGCTGATCCCCGCCCTGCCCGCCTGCGGCGGCGGCGATTCCGCCCCGGCCCCCGCGCCTGCGCCAGCGCCCTCTCCCGTTCCCGATGCGCAGATCACGCGGGCCATCGCCCAGGTCGATACGCTGGCGACCAACCTGATGACCAGCTCCGGCGTGCCCGGCATGGCCGTCGCCGTGGTGCACGGCGGCCAGACGGTGTATGCCAGGGGATTCGGCCGGCGGCTGGTGACCGACCCCGCGCCCGTTGATGCCGATACCGTGTTCCAGCTGGCATCGGTTTCCAAGCCGATCGGCGCCACGGTGGTGGCACGGCAGGTGGGGCGCGGCAGCATCCATTGGGACACGCCCGTCATCGCGCAATTGCCGTGGTTTGCCCTGTCCGATGCCGATTCCACCCAGGCCGTGACCGTCGGCGACTGCTACGCGCATCGGTCGGGCCTGCCCGACCATGCCGGCGACCGGCTCGAAGACATGGGCTACGACCGCCGCCAGGTACTGACACGCCTGCGCTTCCTGCCCGTCCACCCACTGCGCACCGCCTACGCGTACACCAACTTCGGCATGACGGCCGGGGCCGAAGCCGTGGCAACCGCCGCCGGCATCGACTGGGCCACGCTGTCGGAACAGGCCATCTACCAGCCGCTGGGCATGACACGCACCAGTTCGCGCTACGCCGACTTTGCCGCCCGCGACAACCGTGCGCTTGGCCACGTCAAGGTGAACGGCGCCTGGGTGCAGGGGCTGGGAACCATGCCCGATGCCCAATCGCCGGCCGGCGGCGTCAGTTCGTCGGTCAACGACCTCGCGAAATGGCTGATCATGCTGCTGGCCAGGGGCGAGTTCGGCGGCCAGCGCATCGTCGATGCCGCTGCGCTGGCGCCCGCGCTGGACCAGCAGATGCAAAGCGGCCCGCCCGTCAACGGCCGGCCGGCAAGCTGGTACGGCTATGGCTTCAATGTCGGCACCACCGAGCTGGGCCTGACGTCCTACAGCCATTCGGGCGCCTTCGCGGTGGGCGCGGCCACCGCCTTTACGGCCGTGCCGTCGCTGAACCTGGCCATCGTCACGCTGACCAACGGCTACCCCATCGGCATCCCCGAGACACTGAACGCGCAGTTCTTCGACCTGGTGCAATACGGCGCCTTCCGCCGCGACTGGGGCGCCATCTTCACCGATGCCCTGGCGTCACTGCTGCTGCCGGAGGGCCGCCTGGTCGGCCAGCCGCCGCCAGCCAGCCCGCTGCCGGCACGGGCCCTGTCAACCTACACCGGCACCTATCGCAACGACTATTACGGGTCGCTGCAGGTCACCGAGCAAGGCGGCGCACTGGTGATGACGCTTGGCGCCCGGCCGCTGACGCTGCCGCTCACGCACTGGGACGGCGACAACTTCACGTTCACCCTCCACAACGAAAACGCCACACCCGGCACGATCTCGCAAGCCGTCTTTGGCAGCGACCGGGTGTGGCTGGAGTACTACGATCACGAGGGGCTAGGGGTGTTTTCGCGGTGAGGGGAAGACACGCCGCCAGGCCCTACGGCGCGCGCGGCGTTATTCGAGCGTGATGTTGGCGGCCTTGCCCACGCGGCTCCATTTGGCGATATCGGTCTTCTGGATTTCGGCCAGCCGCTCGGGCGCGCCGCCCACCACCTTGATCCCCAGTTTGGCCAGTTGCGCCTTGACGTCCGGGTCCTGCAGCGCGCGGTTGATCTCGGCGTTGAGCCGCTGGACGACGGCGGGCGGCGTGCCGGCCGGCGCGAAAATGCCCTGCCATTGCTCGGCCTCGAAGTTCGCCACGCCGGCTTCGGCCATCGTCGGCACGGCTGGCAGGCTTGGCACCCGCGCTGCGGTAGCCACGGCCAGCGCACGCAGCTTGCCGGCCTGCACATGCGGCAGGATCGGCGCCGTGGGCGCGAACATGAAATCGACGTGGCCGGCCATCACGTCCTGGATCGCCGGGACGTCACCCTTGTACGGTACGTGGTTCATGCGCACGTTTTCCTGCTGCTGCAGCAGTTCCGCCGACATCTGCAGGATCGTGCCGTTGCCGCCCGACGCATAGCTCACGGTGCCGGGCTTGGCCTTGGCGGCTGCCACCAGGTCCTTGACGCTCTTGTACGGGCTGTTCGGTCCGACGATCAGCACGCTGGGGATGGTGCCCAGCAGCGCCACCGGCGTGAACGACTTCACCGCGTCATACGGCAGCTTGGGATTGAGCGCCGGGTGGATCGCGTGCGAGGCCGTCGATGCCCCGAGCAGCGTGTAGCCGTCCGGCGCGGCGCGGGCCACGAAGGCCGAGCCGATGGCGCCGGTGGCACCGGGCCGGTTCTCGACCACGATCGTGGTGTGCAGCGCCTGGCCCACCTTCTGCGCGACCAGGCGCGCCAGGATGTCTGTCGTGCCACCGGCCGGGTACGGCACGATGTAGTTGATGACCTTGCCGGCAGGCCAGTCGGTCTGCGCATGGACCGCGCCAGCAGCGAACGATGCGGCGGTCAGGCAGACCGACAGGCCCAGCTTGCGCATGCGGGCCGACAGGCAAAGCGATGTGAACATCATGTCTCCAGTTCTTTTTTGCGGTACGACTCAGGCTGGGGCCATGTCCCCGAACCCGTAAAGCGATTGCGGATTGCGAACCAGCACCTGCTGCGCCGTATCGGACGATCCACACCAATCCACGAATGTGTGCAGCACGGCGGCATCGTCGATCGGACGACTGCCTCTGGCCTGCGCCGTGGGGTGCGGCCAGTCCGACCCCCAAAGCATGCGCTCGGGCGCCAGCTTCAGGAAGCGCGCAGCCAGCGGCCGCATGTCGCCGTAGTGCGGCGCGCCTTCCAGCGATTCGATATAGGGCCCGGACAGCTTCACCCACGCCTTGCCGGCCGCCACCAGGCCGGCGATCACGCGGAAGGCCGGCTCTGCCTCCGGCTTGCCAGGCGGCAAGTGGCCGTAGTGATCAAACACCATCGGCACCGGCAGCGCAGCGAGCATGCCGGCCGCGTCGGGCAGCCACTGGGGTGGCAGGTTGAGCTGGACATGCCATCCGTATGCGGCAATCCGCGCGGCCAGCTTGGGCAGATCGTCGAGCGATACGGGCGCGGCCAGCGTCAGGTTCAGCCGGATGCCGCGAACGCCCGCCCGGTGCAGCCGCGCCAGTTCGTCGTCGGCGACATTGGCGGCCACCACGGCCACGCCCCGTGCGCACGGGCCCAGTGCCGCGATGGCGTCTGTCGTGCTGGCGTTGTCGGTGCCATAGGTCGAAGGCGTCACCACGATCGCGCGCTGCGTGCCCAGCCGGCGCTGGACCTGGCGATAGTCGTCGGCCGACGCATCGGGCGGCCGCAACGTCGCGCCCGGCGCCACCGGATAGCGGCTGTCATAGACGTGCACATGGCAGTCGCAGGCCCCTGCGAATGCGGCGGCGGGGCTTGCGCCGGTGCTCATGCCAGACGTCCCCCATGCACCGGGGCACCGCCTTCCGGCATCGGCACGCACAGGATCGAACCGGTGGTGGATTCGGTCATCAACAGCGTCTTGCCGTCGGCCCCGCCGAAGCACAGGTTGGTCAGCGATGCCCCGATCGGCGTGCGAATGACTTCGACCGGCTCGGCGCGGTGGTTGAGCACCCAGACATAGCCCAGCCCCGGATTGGCCACCAGCAGGCAGCCATCGGCGCGCATGGCCAGCCCGTCGGGGCCGCTCGGCCCGTACGACGTGAAGAACTGGCCGACCTTGCTGACCGAGCCATCGGCCTGCAGCGGCACGCGCCACACGCAATTGCCGCGCGTCATGGCCACGTACAGCACCTTCTCGTCCAGCGACAGGACCAGGCCGTTGGGGCTGGGCGCGTTGGCCAGCAGCACATCCAGCCTGCCATCGGGCGCCAGCCGATACACGCGCCCCGTGGGGTCGTGCATGCCGGTCTGGCCCTGGTCCGTGAAATACAGGTTGCCGGCCGAATCGAAGGTCAGATCGTTGACGCCCCGGAATCGCTCCGAATTGCGCCGCGCCAGGAACGGCGTGACGGTGCCGGTACGGGCATCCAGGCGCATCAAGCCATTGCGGTAGTCGGTAATCAGGAAATCGCCGCCAGCCAGACGTTTCATGCCGTTGGGCTCGCCGTCGTACTCGGCAATCTGTTCCCAGTCGCCCTGCAGCGATACGCGAAAAATCCGGCCGTAGGGAATGTCTGTCACCCAGAGATGGCCGTCCGACCAGACGGGCCCTTCCAGGAACGAATCGGTGGCCGCGCCGCCGCGATTGGCCAGCGACCAGGCGTTGTCCCGATCGTGCCGGCGAAACGCGTCGGGCAGGCGGGTGAGCACTGCGGCGTCACGGACGGTGGGAGGCTGAAGCAGCAGCATCGCGACCCCTTATTGCTTTTCGATATTGGCCTTCTGCGCAACGGTGGCCCATTGCGCAGTTTCCCGCTGGATCAGCTGCGCAAACGCGGGGCTGTCCAGATTGCCCGGCTGCGAGCCCATCCTGGCCAGGAAGTCCTTCATGTCGGGCGACTGCAGCGCCTTGTGGACTTCGGCCTGCAGGCGGTCGACGACTTCCTTCGGCGTGCCCTTCGGCGCGGCCAGGCCCGACCAGTTGAACAGGCTGAAGGCCGGCAGGCCGGCTTCGGCAAACGTCGGCACATTCGGGAACACATCGACACGGCTCTTGCCGCTGATGGCCAGCAAGCGCATCTGATTGCCCTTGACCGGCGCCAGCGCGGTTGGCGTGGACACCACCAGCAGGTCGACGCTGCCTCCCAGCAGGCCCACCATGGCCTCGCCGGCACCCTTGTACGGCACGTGCATCAGCTTGATGCCGGCGGCCTGCTGGAACGCCTCGGCGGCAAAATGCGGAGAACTGCCGGGGCCGCCCGAGCCGAACGTCACTTCGCCCGGATGCGCCTTGGCGTAGCTGACCAGCGACTGCAGGTCCTTGAAGCGCGAATCGGCCTTCACGCCCACCACCACCGGCGAGAACGCAAACGGTGCGATGGGCACCAGCGCGGTCTGATGGTCCCAGTTCAGCTTCCTGAAGACATAGGGCAGCGTGGTGTACGAATTGTCGTTGGCCAGCAGCGTGTAGCCGTCTGCCGGCGCGTTCACCACCTGCGAGGTGCCGATCGTGCCCGAGGCACCCGGCTTGTTCTCGACCACGAAGCTCTGGCCCGTCTGCTGGGTCAGCTTCTGCGCCACCTTGCGGGTCACCACATCGACGGCGCCGCCCGGGGGGTTGGGCACGACGATCCGCACCGGCTTGTCGGGATACGCCGCCAGCGCTGGCACGCCCAGGCCGGCCAGTGTCGCGGCGGCGGCCAGCGGTACCGCCAGACGGGCACACGAACGGAACAATGAGGGAAAAAATGCGCGATGCAACATCGTTGTCTCCTGGCAACTGTGACGGGTATGGCTGACGCCAAACCCGCCGCGATGCCTGTTTCTGTCTGTGGAAGCCGGGGCTTCCCTTACACCGTGACACCCTTACACGGTTACACCGTTACGCCGTTATACCGCCGTGGCGGCGTCCCGCAGCACGGCCAGCACGTTCTTCGCCGCGCCCACGCCCATGTTCACGTAGGCCGCGTCGCTGACACCGCCGATATGCGGCGACAGGATCAGGTTCTCGATCTGCTGGAACGGATGCGGCACGGTCATCGGCTCCACCGCGAAGCTGTCCAGGCCGGCCGCATACAGCTTGCCGCTGGCCAGCGCCTCGGCCAGCGCCGGTTCGTCGATCAGGCCGCCACGCGCCGTGTTGACCAGGATCGCGCCGTCCTTGAACTGGGCCAGCGTCTCGCGGTTCAGCATGCCACGGTTGTCGTCGGTCAGCGGGCAATGCAGCGACACCACATCGGCCTCGCGATACAGCTGCGGCAGGTTGTCCACCCGCGTCACGCCCTGGGGCACCGTCTTCGCATAGGGATCGAACGCCATCACGCGCATGCCCAGCGCCACGCCGGTCACGGCGGCACGACGGCCAATCTCGCCCAGGCCCACGATGCCCAGCGTGCGGCCGTTCAGCTCGATGCTCTTGTGGATCGCCTTGTCCCAATGCCCGGCGCGCATGCGCGCGTTCAGGTGCGGCACGGCCTTGGCGCAGGCCAGGATCAGTGCCCATGCGTGCTCGGCCACCGCGGCGGCGTTGGCGCCCACCGCCGCCTTCACGGCGATGCCGCGCTGCGCGGCGGCGTTCTGGTCGATCACGTCGATGCCGCTGCCGTGCTTGGAGATCACTTTCAGCGACGGCGCGGCATCCATGACCGTCGCGCCCACCTTGCCGTAGCGCACGATGATGGCCACGGGGTCCTTTTCCAGGGCCAGCGCCAGCACGGTTTCCTCGCTGCATTGCTTGCCGGCGAAGACCACCTCGAAATCCTTGAGCAGTTCCAGCGCCTGCGGCGCCAGGTCATTGCCCGTGACCAGCAGTACGGGTTTCTTCGCGATGCTCACAGCGATTCCCCTTCGGCCAGCACGCCAGCGGCGCGCAGTTCCTTGTCGAGCCAGCCCGGACGCAGGTCGCCGGCCTTGATGGCGGCAATGCGCTTGGCTTCGGCATCCACCTTCTTCTGCGCCAGTTCCAGGATGGCCGGCACGTCTTCGCGCGGGATGACGACCACGCCGTCGGCGTCGCCCACGATCAGGTCGCCCGGATTGACGGCCACGCCCGCCACCGAAGCGGGCCAGTTCACCAGGCCGCCAATGGCCTTGGTGGGGCCGCACGGATTGGTGCCGGCCGAGAAGATCGGAAACTTGCCATGGGCCAGTTCGTGCGAATCCCGCACGGCGGCATCGATCACGAAGCCGGCCAGTCCCGAAGCCTGCGCCTGCGTGGCCATGATCTCGCCGCACAGCGCGGCCGTCTGGTCGCCCTTGCCGTCCACCACGATCACATCGCCGGGCTTGCCCAGCGCCAGCGCCACGTGGAACATCAGGTTGTCGCCGGGACGCACTTCGACGGTCAGTGCCGGGCCGCACACCTTCATGGCCGGCGACAGGCCCTGCACGCGGGCATTCAGCGTGCCGCGACGGCCCACCACATCGGCCAGGATGGCGGCCTGGAACTTCGACGCGCGCGCCACCAGTTCGGGCGAAACGCGCTCGAAATCACGGCGGATGGCGGGGGATGCTTTGGCTTGGGTGCTCATGTACGACTCCAGATATGACGGACAAACAAGGGGGTCCAACTCGGGGGATTACTTTGTGGAAGCGAGCTTCCACAGGCTTTCGAACTTGCCGCGCTGCGTGGCCATGTGCTGGGTCCACGCCGTGCCGGACAGGTAGGAGATGCCGCGCGCCTCGTTGACGGCGCGGGCCAGAAATTCGGGGTCTTTCGTCGTGGCCTCGATGGCGTCCTGCAGACGCCTGGCGATCTCGGGTGGCAGGCCGCGCGGTGCCGCAAAGCCACGCTCGGACGAGATCGTGATGTCGAGCTTCTGCTCGCGGGCCGTCGGCACATCGGCCAGCAGACCGGGGCGGCGCTCGGTGCCCAGTTGCGCCAGCACCTTCACGTCCTTCGACGCCCGGTCGGCCTCGGTGAATTCGGTCGTGCTCATGGCCATCACGTCGATGTGGTGGCCCAGCAGGCTCGTCTTGGTCTGCGACGTGCCGGCGAACGGAATGTGATTGACGCGGGCGCCAGTGGCCTGCTGCAAGGCCAGCGCGGCCATATGGCCATTGGTGCCGATGCCGTTGCTGCCCATCGACAAGCCTTCGGGGTTGCCCTTGAGCTGCTTCACCAGATCGGCCAGCGACCCCAGCTTGCTGTCGCCCGCCACCACGAACATGGCCGGATCGTCGACCACGCGGGCCAGTGGCACGATGCCGGCCGGGTCGTACTTGGGCTTGCGCTGGATCGGAATCGTCAGCAGCGAAGGCGTCGACACGATGCCGATCGTGTAGCCATCGGCCGCCGCCCGCGCCAGCGCCGAGTAGGCAATCTCGCCCGAGGCGCCCGGCTTGTTCACCACCACGATGCGGGCCTTGCCGCCCAGATGCTTCTGCAGGTACGGCGCCATCGCGCGCGCCAGCAGGTCCGTGCCGCCCCCGGCGGCAAAACCGACGTAGACCTCGATGGGCCGGTCGTCGGGCCAGGCCGCGTGCGCGGACATGGCGGTCATCGCAAATGCCGCGACGAAAAGCGATCGCAAGGATCGGGGGGACCGGACTTGACGCATTGGTTGTCTCCGTTTTGCTGCGTTGTACGATGTACAACAGCGTTTCATAAATTTGAGACAACTATAGTCCGTAAAGGTCGCGACTCCACTTGGCGTATACCCGTGTACGGTACAAAACGGCGTTGTACACAGTACAATCATCGAAATTACGTACCGGAACCAACAATGAGTAACCACGGGGTAGCCGCCGTCGAAAAGGCGCTTGGTTTGCTGGACTGCTTCCGCCTTGGCGCGGAGGTCCAGTCGCTGGCGCAACTGTCCAGCAACTCCGGCATGCACAAGACGACGGTGTTCCGTCTGCTGAATTCGCTGGAGCGGATGAGCTATGTGGTGCGCACGGCCGACGGGCGCTATGCGCTGGGGCCGCGTGTGCTTTACCTGGGCAAGCTGTACGAGCAATCGTTCCAGCTCGGCTCGCTGATCGAACCCGTGTTGCAGGAACTGGCGCTGGCCACCCGCGAAAGCGCGTCGTACTACGTGCTGCACGGCGACGAGCATCGCATGTGCCCGTATCGCGCCGAGCCGAGCGAGGGCCTGCGCGAGACGCGCCTGCCGGGCACCATCCTTCCGCTCGACGACACGGCCATCGCGTCGGTGCTCAAGTACTGGGGCAAGGCGGACGAATCGGCCCGGCGCGACGAGCCGCTGCCGTGGTTCACCGCCGGCGTGCGCGACATCTACACCGCAGCCTTCGCCACGCCGCTGTTCGGCGCCGGCGACAAGTTCATCGCCGCGCTTGCGCTTTCCGGCCCGGCCTCGCGCCTGGAGGCGGCGGATCGCGCCGAGATCAGCCGCGCGCAGCTCGTGGCGGCCACCAAACTGTCAAGGCTGCTGGGCGCGAGTCCGGCATGGTGCGAGAAGATCTACGGCACGGGGAACGTCCCGCACGACTGAAGCCTGTGCCGTGACATCGGCCGCCGCCCTCCCCCGGCATTCCCGCCCGGGCGAAGGGGCTTTCCGCAATGGATGGCCTGGGTCCGCCTGCCGGATGCACGCTCGGCGAGAGGTGGCGTGTCCGCCAGACCAAGCTGGCGATCTTCATCGTCTTCCCTGATTTGCCGGCGCTACCGGCCCCCGACCGTGTAAACTCCCCGTTTTTTCATCCTGGCGACATGATGCAAGTGCCACAGCGCACGGGTCTCAGCGGCCCGAAACTGCTACGCCTGCTGGCTCGCCTGACGGATGCCGGTGCCTCTGGCGCCGCGCCGTCGTTGTCTGCGGTGATGAGCCGGTGGCTGGGCTGGACCGACGCCATCGCGCTATCGGCCGCGCTCAACGGCAATCCGCCGGAAGTGCCGTCCGGCGCACCGGCGCGGGTAAGCCATGGCAGGCCTTCACCGATGGGTGACGCCGCCGGCGCCCATGTGCGCGCCCAGTTGACCGCGGCGATCACGGGCCAGGCCTCGTCGGCCGATACCCGTCGCCGCATGCCGTCGCGCGCCGCCGCGCCCGATCCGGCCGAAGCCGACTTCGCCGTGCATCGCCAGCGCTACGTGACGCTGCAGCAGCAAATGGAACACGAGATCGCCGGACTGCGTGCGCGGCTGCGTACGGCCCTGGCGGCGCGGACGGCGCCGGCGGGGCGGCTGGCCATGCTGGATGCCGTCATGGAGCAGGTGCTCGGCCCGCGCGAACAGGCTGTGCTGGCCGCCGTGCCTGGGATGCTGGAACCGCATTTCACACGGCTGCGCGGCGCTGAGGGCGCGTGGCTCAACGAATTTCGCAGGGATATGCAGAGTGTGCTGCTGGCCGAACTGGAGATCCGCTTCCAGCCGGTGGATGCGCTGCTCGCGGCCCTGCGCGAAAGCTGAATCGACATGAAGAAACCTTTCACAACCGTTGCCGCACCCCTGGCGGTCTTTCTTGCGGGCCTGGCCGTCGTCGGCTGGGTCGGCGCGGGCTACGCCGGCACGAACGCGCTGGCGCTGGCCGTCACGTTGATCATCGGCGGCTTCTATGTGGGCGGCGCACTGGAACTGCGCCGCTACCGCGACGCCACGCCCACGCTGACCGCCGCGCTAGCCGACCTGGCCACGCCGCCAGCGAGCCTTGCAGCGTGGCTGGACCGCCTGCATCCGAGCCTGCGCAACGCGGTGCGCCTGCGCGTGGAAGGCGAGCGCGTGGCCCTGCCCGGCCCGGCCATGACGCCGTATCTGGTGGGCCTGCTGGTGTTGCTGGGCATGCTCGGCACCTTCCTCGGCATGGTCGGCACGCTGCGCACCACCGGCGTGGCGCTGGAAAGCGCCGCGGACCTGCAGGCCATCCGCGCGTCGCTGGCCGCCCCGGTCAAGGGCCTGGGCTTCGCGTTCGGGACGTCGGTGGCCGGCGTGGCCACGTCCGCCATGCTTGGGCTGCTTTCCGCGCTGGTCCGCCGCGAGCGGGTGCAGGCGGCGCAAATGCTCGATGAACGCATCGCCACCACGCTGCACGTGCATTCGCGCCATCACCAGCACGACGCCGTGTATGCGCTGCTGCAGCGGCAGGCCGAGCTGATGCCCGTGCTCGTGGACCGGCTGGAAACCATGACCACCGCGATGGCCCGCCAGAACGAAGCCCTTGGCGAGCGCCTGTCAGCCAACCAGGATGCCTTTCACGCGCGCACCGACGCCGCCTATGCGCGGCTGGCCGACACCGTGGGGCAGTCGCTCAAGGAAGGCATCGCCGATAGCGCGCGTGCCGCCAGCGCGGCCATCCAGCCCGCCGTGGACACCACGATGGCCGGTCTTGCCCACGAAGCCGCCACCGTGCGCGACACCGTCACGCAGACCGTGCAGCAGCATCTGGACAGCCTGTCCGCGCGCTTCGCGGCCACGACGGCCGCCGTGACCGACACCTGGCAGCAGGCCCTGGTGCAGCACCAGCAGGCGAACACGGCGCTGACGTCCGACCTGCGGACATCGCTTGACGGTTTCGGGGAAGCTTTCACGGCACGCTCGTCGGCAATGGTCGACGCAGTGGCTGCCCGTCTCGACGCCGCCAACGCCGGCGCGGCCCGTACGTGGGATGCGGCGCTGTCGCGGCTGGAGCAATCGGGTGCCGCACTCGCCGGCGCCGGCCGCCAGGCCATGGCCGACGCCTCGTCCGCCTTTGCCCAACACGCCGCCGGCATCGCCGCCACGGTCAGCCAGTCGCACGCCGACCTGCAAGCGCAACTGGCCGCGCAGGAGACAGCGCGCCAGTCGGCACTGGCCGCCAGCGACGAAGCCCGCCTGTCCGCCTGGCGCGACACGCTGGCCGCCATGGCCACGACCATGCGTGACGAATGGCAGCAGGCCAGCGCTACGGCGGCGGCCCGCCAGCAGGACGTCCACGATGCGCTATCGCAAAGTGCCCGCGACATCGCCACGCATGCCCAGGCCCACGCCGCCGGCACCGTGGCCGAGATCGACCGCCTGCTACAGGCCGCATCCGGGCTGCAGGCCGAACTGGCATCGCGCGACGAAGTCCGCCTGACCGCATGGCGCGACACGCTGGCCGCCATGGTCGCAACCATGCGCGACGAATGGCAGCAGGCCAGCGCCACGGCGGCGGCCCGCCAGCAGGACGTGCACGACGCCCTGTCGCAAAGCGCGCGCGACATCGCCACGCACGCCCAGGCCCACGCCGCCGGCACCGTGGCCGAGATCGACCGCCTGCTGCAGGCCGCATCCGCGCTGCAGGCCGAACTGGCATCGCGCGACGAAGCCCGCCTGACCGCATGGCGCGACACGCTGGCCGCCATGGCCGCAACCATGCGCGACGAATGGCAGCAGGCCAGCACGCAATCGGCCGATCATCAGCGGGAAATCCGCGACGCCCTGTCGCAGACCGCCCACGACATCGCCACGCACACGCAGCAGCAAGCCAGCGAGACCATCGCCGAGGTGGCCCGTCTGGCCCAGGTGGCAACGGAGGCGCCCAAGGCGGCTGCCGACGTCATCGCCGAACTGCGCCAGAAGCTGACCGACGGCATGGCGCGCGACAACGCGATGCTGGAGGAACGTGGCCGCCTGCTGGAGACACTGGGCACGCTGCTCGACGCCGTGAACCACGCTTCCACCGAACAGCGCACGGCGGTGGATGGCCTGGTCACGACCACGGCCGACCTGCTGGAACGCGTGGGCACGCGCTTCACCGAGCAGGTGGCGCAGGAGACCGGCAAGCTGGACGGCATTGCCGCGCAGATCACCAGCAGCGCCGTCGAGGTGGCGAGCCTGGGCGAAGCATTCGGCGCGGCGGTGCAGCTGTTTGGCGCCTCGAACGACAAGCTGGCCGAGCACCTGGCCCGCATCGAGGCCGCGCTCGACAAGTCGATGTCCCGTAGCGACGAGCAACTGGCCTACTACGTGGCGCAGGCCCGCGAGGTGGTCGATCTCAGCATGCTGTCGCAGAAGCAGATCCTGGAGAACCTGCAGCAGTTTTCCGCGCAACAGTCTGGGGTCGAGGCGGCATGACGGACGATATCGACGCCGGCGTGGAGCCGACCGTCCCGGCCTGGGCGGTGTTTGGCGACCTGATGTCGGTGATGCTGGGCGCCTTCGTGCTGGTGCTGCTGGGCGTCATCGGCGTGCAGATGGAGCTGTCGGCACGGCTCGAGAACGAGGTCAAGCAGCGGCAGGCGGAGCTCAAGCGCCGCCAGACGCTGGAACAGGCGCTGGCCGGGCCGCTGGCAGCCGGCCGCGTCACGCTCAAGGATGGCCGCATCGGCATCAGCGGCAACGTGCTGTTCGCGCTGAACTCCGACCAGTTGCAGCCCGAGGGCCGCACCCTGCTCAAGAGCCTGGCGGCGCCGCTGTCGGCCTATCTGGGCGCGCGCGACGAGATCCTGATGGTGAGCGGCTTCACCGACGACCAGCAGGTCAGGGAAGGTAACCGGCGCTTCGCCGACAACCTGGAACTGTCGGCCCAGCGGGCGCTGACCGTGACCCGCGCGCTGATCGAGTCGGGCGTGCCGCCAGCGTCGGTGTTCTCGGCGGCGTTTGGATCGCAGCAGCCGGTTGCGCCCAATGCCACGGAAGACAGCCGGGCGAAGAACCGCCGCGTGGAAATTGCGCCAGTGCCGCGCATCTCGGCCGGTGGCGGCGCCACGGCAGCCCAGTCCAAACCCGATGCATAGCGAAGAATTGCGCGACGAGCCAACCGCCGACCCGCGCGAGGAACGCCGCGACGCCCGCGCCCGGATCGACGGCTGGCGCGACAGCGGCGCCGACCGCGCCGATCCGGTTCGCTTCCGCTTTATCGACGCACTGGCCCGGCGCGCATCGGCCTACGATGGCGAGCCGCGGCGACGGCTGGAGCAGCGCCTGGCTGCGCTGGTTGCCGATTTTGGCGATCGGTTGTCGCGCGCCGGGATCGAGGCGCCTGCGTCCGGCACGTCGCTGCAGCGGGCCGACGCCCACTCCGGCCTGGCCGCCCTCACGGCGCGGCTTGGCCGGGCCTATCCGCAGGACGCTCTTCCGGACCCGCATCCGGCGGCAGATCCGGCCGCACCGCCGGGCACCCGCTCCGCGTCCCAGGTACCGGGCGCATCCGGCACGCCGGCTGCCGTCAACGCGCATCGCGCCCGACACGCCGAGCCGGCGCTGGCCGACTATTTCCGCGACACCTGGGCGCGCGTCAGCGTCGATCGACAGTTGCGCGATTCGCAGGCCGGTGTGCCGGAAAACGCCGGGCCGTTGAACACGAATCACCTGGTGCATCGCTCGCTGTCGCTGATGCGCGAGGTGTCGCCCGGCTATCTGGAGCAGTTCCTGTCGTACGTCGATGCGCTGTCTTGGCTGGAGGGCATGCACGCCATCTCGCTCGTGCCCGACCGCGAGGCGCCACGCGCCCCTGCCCCGCGCAAGGCGCGGACCAGGTCGTCCCGGTCCGGGAGCGGCACGGCCTGAGCGACGGTGCCCGCACCGCCCTCAGGCCAGCAGGTGACGCCGGTCAGGCGGGCTCCCGGCCAGGCGGCGACGCGGGCGCAGGGTCCTCCGCGACGGGCTCGCCATCGCGCGTCGCAATCAACGCCTTGGGCGTGAGCGGAATCAAGGCCAGGATCAGCGCGTACACGGCTGTGGTGGCCATCACGCAGTACACGAATCCGTGCGACGGCGCGCTGTTGTAGATCCACGACCCGAGCAGGTCGCCGGCACGCCCGGACAGC
The DNA here is from genome assembly GCF_057815095.1 of Cupriavidus sp. 86D6. Classification (NCBI taxonomy): domain Bacteria; kingdom Pseudomonadati; phylum Pseudomonadota; class Betaproteobacteria; order Burkholderiales; family Burkholderiaceae; genus Cupriavidus; species Cupriavidus sp. 86D6. The sequence goes on from NZ_JBYPSB010000008.1 coordinate 86,516, forward strand.
GCGAGCACGCCATCCACCAGCATCATCAGCGTGCCCTGCAGGCCGGGCGGACAGGATCGCATCGCCAGATCCAGGTAGGCGGCGGTGGCAATGCCGCCCATCAGCCCGGTCGGCGCCGCCAGCACCAGCGCCAGATCGGCCGACTGGATGAACGCCAGCGGAATCATCTGCGGCACGGCGATGATCGTGCCCCACCACAGCAGCTTGCCCAGCGCGACCCGCTTGCACAGGTAGCCGTAGATCAGGAAAGTCGGCACGAAGGCGGCGGCGAAGATGCCGTTGTAGTACGAGTACACGCTGTCCGACGCATGCAGCTCGTTGGTCAGGTAGAACTGCAACGGCGTGGCCGAACCCGGGGCGAAGTTCCACAGGAAGCAGATCAGCACCGCCGGATAGACGGCCTTGTGCCGGACCAGCCTTTTGATGTTCCCCACGAAGTCGGTGGCGCGGGCCTGCCTCCGGTCATAGAGCTGCCCGAACACCGACGGCGGCTTCCAGAGCGCCAACGCCACGATCATCAGGTTGAAGACGGCCACCAGGTAGATGGCCTGCCTGGCGGCCAGGTGGTCGGACACGTAGCCCGAAGCGAAGGCGCCTGCCACCACCGGCACGGCGCTGATCACGTTCCACAGCGCGCTGAGCCGGCCGGACATCAGCTTTTCCTGGCCGACCAGGGCGATCAGCCCCTGACAGGCCGCCGCCACGAAGCGGAATGCCAGCATGGCCATCAGCGTGCCCACCAGCAGGCCCGGATAAGAAAAGCCCGAATGGGCCATCCAGACGCAGGCCAGCGCCGTCAGCGGCGCAAAGACCAGGAAATAGCCGCGATCGCGCATGCCGAACGGGCTCCACTGGTCGCGTGCCAGCCCGAACACGAACGCCACATAGACGGGGATGCCCGTCACCAGCCGGAACGTGGAAATCTGCGTGGCCGTGGCGTGCAGCTCGTTCTTGAGCATGTACGACGTCTGGATGTCGACCAGGGCGCCGGCCGGCGTCGCCAGGTAGACGAACAACGTCAGCCATCCGAAATACACCAGCGTTCGGTCGCTGCCCGTGTCGTCCCCACGACCAGAATCGGCCCGCATCGTCGCACCTGCCTGAGCCTGCCCGGAGTAAGTGTAGGAAAAAATCGGGGCACCGGCCCCGGCGGTCGCCAGTTCTCACCAACTGAAAAAGCTTGACCCTGAGGTGGACTTCAATCCTACAGTGGTCTCTGGCCCGAACGATGCGCTGGACAATTCCCGGCACGACGGGCCGCGCCCGGCCGCGGCGTACCAGCGCCGCCCGCCGGATTCCCGCATCGAGGCTTGATGGCCGCACCACTCAGGAGAAGCGAATCATGGGATACGTCACAACCAGCGACGGCGTTGATATCTTCTACAAGGACTGGGGACCACGCGACGCACAGGTGATCTTCTTTCATCACGGCTGGCCGCTGAGCGCCGATGACTGGGACGCCCAGATGCTGTTCTTCCTGGCGCAGGGATACCGGGTCGTGGCCCATGACCGACGCGGCCATGGCCGGTCCAGCCAGGTCTGGGACGGACACGACATGGACCACTACGCCGACGACGTGGCGGCCGTGGTGAAACACCTGGGCGTACAGAAGGCCGTCCATATTGGCCACTCCACGGGCGGCGGCGAGGTCATCCACTACGTTGCCCGCCATGGCGAGGACCGCGTCGCCAAGGCCGTGCTCGTCAGCGCGGTGCCGCCGTTGATGGTCAAGACCGAAAGCAACCCGGGCGGCCTGCCCAAGGACGTCTTCGACGGTTTCCAGGCGCAGGTCGCGGCCAATCGCGCGCAGTTCTACCTCGACATTCCCACCGGACCGTTCTATGGCTACAACCGGCCCAACGCCAAGCCGTCCGAAGGGGTCATCCGCAACTGGTGGCGCCAGGGCATGATGGGCAGCGCGAAGGCCCACTACGATGGCATCGTGGCGTTTTCGCAGACCGATTTCACCGAGGACCTGAAGCGCGCCACGATCCCGGTCCTGGTCATGCACGGCGACGACGACCAGATCGTGCCCTATGCCGACTCGGCCCCGCTGTCGGCCAAGCTGCTGAAGAACGGCACGCTGAAGACCTACCCGGGATTTCCACACGGCATGCCCACGACCAACGCCGACACGATCAATGCCGACCTGCTGGCGTTTGTGCGCAGCTAATCACCTTTAACATCGATCCCTCCAGCAGGCCCGCCCCGATTTCCGAGGCGGGCCTTTTGCATGGCGCGGCCGGACCGGTCGCACAAAAAGGCCTTGACCTTGAAGTTGACTTTAATCTTAGAGTCGAGCCTCGATCCAACGAGGTGACCTCATGAACGTGTTCGACAAGCTCGTCCTTCGCAACGGTTCCAGCATTCCGAACCGCATCGCCAAAGCCGCGATGGAAGAGAACATGGCTGACGCCGACCATGCGCCGTCCGACGCGCTGATTCGCCTGTACCGGGCGTGGGCAGACGGCGGCGCCGGCCTGCTGCTGACCGGCAACGTGATGGTGGACGGCCGCGCCATGACGGGGCCGGGGGGCGTTGTGCTGGAAGACGCCACGCACCTCGACAGGTTCCGGCGCTGGGCCAGCGCCGGGCGCGCCAACGGGGCGCAGTTCTGGCTGCAGATCAACCATCCCGGCCGCCAGATGCCCGCCAGCCTGCGGCAGCCCACGTGGGCGCCCTCCGCCGTGCCGATGGCGCTGGGCAACATGTCCAGGCACTTCAGCCCGCCGAAGGCGATGACCCAGGACGTCATCGAGGATGTGATCCGGCGCTTTGCCCGCACCGCGCAACTGGGCGAACAGGCCGGCTTCACGGGTGTCCAGATCCACGCTGCGCACGGCTATCTGCTTAGCCAGTTCCTGTCGCCGCTGACCAACCTGCGCAACGACGCCTGGGGCGGCCCACTGGAGCACCGCGCCCGCCTGCTGGTCGAGATCGTCAAGGCGGTACGGGCGGCGGTCTCGCCGGGGTTCGCCGTCGCGGTCAAGCTCAATTCCGCGGACTTCCAGCGCGGCGGCTTCAGCGTCGAGGACGCCCGCGAGGTCGTGAAGATGCTCGACAACCTGGGCGTCGACCTGGTGGAACTGTCGGGCGGCAGCTACGAGGCGCCGGCCATGCAGGGTCAGGCGCGCGACGGCCGCACGCTGGCCCGGGAAGCCTACTTTGTCGAGTTCGCGCAGGACATCCGCGCCGTGGCGACGATGCCCGTGATGGTCACGGGCGGCATCCGCCGCCAGCCGGTGGCCGAGCAGGTGATCCGCAGCGGCGTGGACATGGTGGGCATCGGCACCGCCCTGGCCATCAACCCCAACCTGCCGCGCGACTGGCTGGCCGGCAAGGACAGCGCACCGGCGCTGCCGCCGATCACGTGGAAAAACAAGGCGCTGGCGTCGCTGGCCAACATGGCGGCGGTCAAGTTCCAGCTGCGCAACCTGAGCCGGGGCAAGGCCACCCACCCCGGGGTGTCGCCGTTGCGCGCGCTGATCCTGCAACAGATGTCCGATGCCTGCCGCGCACGCAAGTATCGGCGCTGGGCGGCGCAGCGCGTCAGGGCCTGAGTGTCCCGGGGGCCCGCACGGGTTACCCCAAAGTGCCATTGCGCCCCGTCCGCCCGCCCATAAAATGAAGTAGCGGGCGGGCCGCCGGGCCGCCGGGAACGTCGCCGCCCGCGCCAGCCGATGTCCGGCACCACGCGCAAAGGAAGCCATGACATGACCATGCGGCCGGGACCATTTCGGATGCGCCTGGGTTCGCCACGATCGTGGGGCCTGGCGACGGTGTTATCGCTGCTGGCCCCCGTGGCGCTGGCCCAGCAGCTTTTTGGCACCGCCCAGGACGGCATGCTGGCGTTCGGCCAGGCCGTGCTGGCTGACGACCAGCCCGCGCTCACGCAAATGCTCGGCGATGACTTCCGGGCCATCGTCCCGCCCGTCGGCGACGCGGCCCGCGAGACGTTCGTGCGCGCGTGGAACGTGTCCCACACCGTTCGAACGGCCGATGGCCATGCATTCATCGTCGTGGGCGACGACGGCTGGACCCTGCCCGTCCCGCTGGTGAAACGCCCGGCGGGCTGGCAATTCGACACCCGGGCCGGCCTGCAGGAAATGCGCGTGCGCCGGATTGGCCGCAACGAACTTGCCGCGATACAAACCCTGCTGGCCATCCGGGACGCGCAGGACGACTACGCCGAGACCACGCACGACGGCGAAAAGCTCCACGTCTACGCGAGCAAGCTGGCGAGTTCGCCGGGCAGGCACGACGGCCTGTACTGGCCGACCGGGCCCAGCGAGCCGCCGAGCCCGCTTGGCGAGGCCTTCAGCCATGCCAGCCGCCCGAACCAGGGCGAGGACGGCTACAACGGATACCGCTTCAAGCTCCTCAGGGCACAGGGCAAGCATGCCCAGTCCGGCGCAATGAACTACATGGTGGACGGCAAGCTCTTCGGGGGCTTCGCGGTGATCGCCTGGCCCGTGCGCTATGGCGACACCGGCGTGATGACGTTCATGGTGAATCACCTCGGCATCGTCTATGAACGCAATCTCGGCCCGCAGACCGACATGAAGGCGTCCGGCACCGAGACCTTCGATCCAGCCCCGGGCTGGAGGCGGGTATCCCCATGAAGCGCATGGCCATCGCAACGGGCTGCGTCGCGCTGATGCTGGCGGGGTGCCAGACGCACCCGCCAACCACGGGCGCCCCGGACAGCGCCGCGCCATCGCCGGCGTCTGCCCAGGCCCAACTGGACCAGGCCCGCCTGGCCGCCGTGCAGAAACCGGCCGGTGCCGCGTACAAGCCCGAGGAGATCGAGGCGCTGGTGGCGCCCATCGCCCTGTATCCGGACAGCCTGCTGTCCCAGGTGCTGATGGCATCCACCTACCCGATGGAAATCGTCCTGGCCGCCCGCTGGCTCAAAGCCCATCCGGACCTGAAAGGCGACGCCGCCATCCAGGCCGCGCAAAGCGAGCCGTGGGACGCCAGCGTCAAGTCGATGCTGGCCTTTCCGCAGGTGCTGGCGCCGATGAACGACAAGATCGACTGGACGCAGAATCTGGGCGATGCCTTCCTGGCGCAGCAGAAGGATGTCTTCGATGCCATCCAGCGGCTGCGCGCCAAGGCGCGGCAGGCCGGCAACCTGCAGTCCAACGCCCAGCAGACGGTCACCACCCAGACCACCGCGGCGGGCCAGAGCGTCGTGATCATCGAGCCCGCCAACCCGCAGACCATCTACGTGCCGGCGTACGACCCCGGCGTCGTGTACGGCCCGTGGGCCTATCCCGCGTACCCGTACTACTACTGGCCGCCCTACCCCGCCTACTATCCCGGCTACGGCTCGGGCATCGCGTTCGGCGTGGGGCTGATCACGGCAGCGGCGATCTTCGGCAACTGCGACTGGAACAACAACAACGTCCATGTCGAACATCACAAGGCCCGCAATATCGACCGAAACTTCGATGCCAGCAAGCTGAGCGGAGACCGCTGGCAGCATGACGCCCGCCATCGCCAGGGCGTGGCCTACCGCGATAGCGCGTCGCGCGAGCGGTTCGGACGCAGTTCGCCCGGCGCGGAAGCCCGCAATGGGTTCCGGGGCCGCGACGGCAGCGCGGGCCGTGACAGCGGGTTCAACGGGGTCGGCAATGGCCGTGGCGAGATGCAACGCGACATGAACCGCGGCAATTCGAGCCTGGGCTCAGGCTCGAATCGTGGAAATGCCGGCGGCTTCCGTGGCGGCGGCGGTGGTGGGCGTGGATTCGGCGGCGGCGGCCGGGGTGGGCGGCGCTAGGCGAAGCCCCTGCGGCTGCCGGCGTCACTGCCGGCGTCACTGCCGGCGTCGCTGCCGGCATCGCCGCGCCCCGTTCGTTCATACCGGGCCTGCAGGCAGCGACCGGCTCACTTCACCGGTTCGAAGTCGCCCGGCTTCCAGCTCTTGTCGAATGCCGCCGCCTCCGGGCCGTAGATGCGGATGTAGGCAAACCATCCCTTGCCCGGCGTGGTCTTGATCCAGCGGCCTTCCTTGCCGGCCGGCGCGGTCGGGCCCACATAGAGATCCAGCGGGGCGTCAGTCGGCACATCCTTGAGTTCAAACAAGGAGCGCAGCGCTGCCTTGTCCTGGTCGGTCTGCACCTGCGAGCGCGTTTCGGCATCGTAGATGGTGACCGACCAGAACAGCTTGCCGGGCACCGGCTGGGGCAAGGTCACCTTGTAGTGCTTGCCGCCATCGAGGAATGCCCCGCTGCCGTCGCGCACGGCCATCCAGTACAGCGAACCAGCGCCGGCACTGCGCCGGAACATGGCGGGCGACGTGACGATGGCCTGGGCAAACCAGCGGTCGCGCGATTCCAGGTCCATGCCTGCCGGCGTCTCGAACTGCGCGCTGCCCGGCGTCAGGCCGACCCACTCCCACTTCCGGTCAGGCCAGTTCACCCGGTCGGGGCGGGCGCTGTCGAAGGCCGACACCAGCATCTGGTCACGCCCGGCCCTGGCCGCGCGCTCCAGGATGTCCTTCATGCGTGCATCGGGTTGGAACGGCTTGCCTTTCTCGATACCCAGTTCGGCCAGCAAGCCGTACATGGGCAGGAATTGCGGCACGATCCGTTCCTCGTCGATGATCTTCTGCAACACCTGCCAGAACTGGAGATTGCCTTCCCAGCGCAGCGACGAGCTGTCCATGCGCTGCTCGGTCGTATCGACCAGCTTCAGCGGCACCGGACTCGCCGCCGACGACAGCGGGTAGATCCGGATCGCCCGCAGGGCATTGAGCGCGCGGGGCAGGTCTCCGCCGACCGGCAGCGCGCGCACCGCGAACAGGTTCTTTACTGAAGGCGACGTGCCAACGTGGTAGCCCTTGGGGATCTTTCCCTTGTAGCCGGCCGGCACCACCAGGTGCTTGCCGCCCTTGCCGGCATCCGGCCCCGGAATACCCACGTCCTGCACCCAACCCTGGTTGTGATCGTCTACCAGGCCAATATAGGGGCCGGGCGGCAGCTCGATGACGACCGGGCCCTGACTCAGGTCGATCACGGCCGATGCATAGGGCGTGTCGGAATTCAGCGTGAAGCCGACCTGCCTCGGACCGGCCGCCGCCATGCCCCACGACTCTCCATCCTTGATCCCGAGTTCCCGGTTGCCGTTGAAGATACCTTCCACCGAGACCGTCGGATACCAGAACCGATACGCCGTCATGGCGCGCTGGAAATCCGCATCGTTGCGTGCGGCCTGTGTGGTCTGCGCCGTCGGATAGCCGCGCTCGAATACATACCCCGTGGCGCCTTGGGCGAAGCTGCTGGCCGATGCCGCTACCAGCAGCGTGAACAGCATCATCCTGGAACGTGTCATGCGGATTCTCCGTGGAAGTTGGCATGCCGCGCCATGTGGATCATGGCAGGCATGGCAATTGCCGATCGAGCATATCGCAAGGCACACCTGCCCCATGACGGCCCGATGTTGAATGTTTTGATGGAGAGATTTAAGAGAAATGGACAGGTGCCAGAGCCATCATGGCCGGCCAGCGGGTAACGGGTCCGGACGAAACGGCGGCGTTGCCAGTGCGACGGCAAACACGTCGACCAGCGCCGGGTCATACAGACTTCCCGCCCCGTCGCAAATGGCCGCCATGGCCAGTTCGTGTGGCATGCCCGGCTTATAGACCCGCGCGCTCACCATCGCATCGTAGGAATCGGCGAGCGCCACGATGCGGGCGGAGAGCGGGATGTCCCGCCCGCGAAGGCCGGCGGGATACCCCGAACCGTCCCATCGCTCGTGATGGTAGTGCGCGACTTCCTCCACGGATTGCAGTTGCGCGGCCAGCGTGGCGCAATCGCGCCGCGTCGCCCCGGCGATATCGCTGCCCATCGTCGTGTGGCGCTTCATGGCACCGTATTCGGCCTGGCTCAATTTCCCGGGCTTATGCAGGACTTCCGGCGGCACCCCGATCTTTCCGATGTCGTGATGGCGGGCACCCACCACGAACAAGCTGGCTTGTTCGGCGCTGATGACGTACCCATCCAGGTTCCATGTTCGCAATACCTTCAGCATGACGCGGACAATCTGGGAAGTCCTGTAGCCATGGCGCGCGATCTCCACGTCGTCCAGATGCAGGCGGGTGTCGCGATGGAAGGGCCCGATCGGACGCCCAATCCGTCGCGCATAGGACAGCGCATGCCTGATCAGCATTTCATTTGCAGTCGTCATTGAGATCCCCCGGATCGTTCAATATCACTGCACCCGACACGCGGGATTGGGCCCCGGCGACGCCTACCACGCGTACTTCACACCAACCCTGAGGGCATACTGGTAGAAGCTCTGCGCGCCCCACGCGCCCGACACATTGCTCCATGCCGTCCAGCGTTTGCCCAGATCGGCATTCACGCCAAGCTTCACTTCATAACGGTTGCTCGGATACATGCTGCCCAGCGGCAGGTCGTTGAACGATATGCTGCTCGATACGCTGGTGTGCCACCAGTTCAGCGTCAGATACGGCTGGATCTTGCGATCCTCCGGACGCACGAAGGTCCGGTGGAAGCGCGCACCCAGGCGCGTGATCCAGCCGTGGGCGTTGGCACCCCGTACGCTGGTGCCGTTCGGCTCGGTGACGTCCGACTCGTTGTAGCCCACATAGATCAGTTGCCCCTGCGGCTCGATCACCCAGTCATTGCGAAGCGGCACGGCATAGCCGGTCTCGCCCGACGCGGCCCAGCCCTGGGCGTTGTAACGGACCGATGGCAGGTATTGCCCGTCGACATGGTTGGTGAACCAGCCGTACTGGAACCACGTGTCCACGTAGGCCCCGAGCTTGTGCTCGTCGTTCTGGTACCAGGTGCCATACCCGCCCACGCTCCAGCCTTCGACCGTGCCCTTTGCGGAGAACGGGTTCCCCTGCGCGGACGCATTGGTATTGGCGTAGCCGTAGCTGCCCATCAGGCCCAGGTGACCGCGATCCGCCCCGTCACTGAACACCTTCCACTTGGCAAGCTCGGCGCCGCCATGCAACAGGAACGAGTTGGTGCGCGCGGTGAAGATGCCGTTGGCGCTCTTGCTGCCCTGCCAGTTGCCCACCACCCGCAGCCAGCCGGCGCGCGGCTTGTCCTGCTCCGGGTTGAAGCCCTGGCCCTCGACGTACTGCGGCTCTCCCAGGCGGTCGTGCAGGCTATGCACGAACATCTCGCCCACCAGCCGCTGGTTGGCAAGGTACGCGGCGATCTCCGGGCGATAGAGCGGATCGGGGGCTGGCGACGCCGCCTCCGACCGCAGATACCACGCATCCGCGTTGGATCCATCCACACTGCCACGAAACAGCCGATACTCGTAGGCACCGGCGACGGCGCGGCCATCGAGCGCAAAGGCATCGGCGGCAGTGGTGCCGCCCTGGATGGCGTCCACGACCTGGATACCGTTGGCGACGGTCAGCGCCCCGGCGCCGCCAGCGTTTGTCACCCGCAGGCCGGTCGTGCCGGTGGCCGTGCCGCCATGAATCACCAGCTTGTCCGATGCGGAGCCGTCCGCGCCAAGCACCGTGTTCAGCGCGATGACGCCACCCGTGCCGCTGTAGTGCTGGGCAGTCAGCGTCTTGAATCCTCCCGTTGCCGGCGGCGTGAACGCAATCAGGCTGGCATTGTTGGCAAGGTTCGTCAGCGTGGAGTTCGCCGTGACATGCCAGGTGCTGGCGTTTGCCAGATTGAGTGTCGATGTGCTGGCCGCATCGGTGAGCGCGGCGCCGGTCAAGGTGGAAGCGTCGGCGTTGACCACGCCCACGCCGGGGCCGGCCGCACCGGCCGAGACGGTCAGCAGCGCCGTGGCGCCGGAGACCGTGGAGCGCGTCAGGTTGACGGTGGCGTCCGGTCCGATGACAGCGATGGCGGCCCCCTGATCGGACTTCAGCACGGTATCCGTCAGGTTGGCCGTTTCCACGGACAGCGGCGTGGTGGCCTTCGGCAGCAGCGATGGCGCGATCACCGACGCGGGCGCCAGCAGCAGCTCGGATTCCCCGCCACTGGCATCGGCCGCGCCGTCCCTTGCACCGGTCAGGGTCGTGCCAAGGCCGACTGATCCGGTGCCACCCATCAGTGTCAGTCCATTGGCCCCAGTCCCCGACGCATGGAGCGTGGCCCCCGTCGCGGTGAAGATTCCCCCGCTGCCGACACGCACGACGTCGGCATTGGCGCCGGCGGTGGCAAGCGAAGCATTGCCGCCTCCCGCGGCAGGCTGGACGATGGCGGTGGCGGTGGTATCCACCACCAGACCATGGGCGCCATCGCCGCTGGTGGTGATCGTCGTCCCATTGAGGGTCAGCAGGCCGCCCTGCTCCGCATAGGCCCCGTGGCCGTCCAGCCCCGTGGTCGTCACGCTGCCGCCATTCGCCTGCAACTGGCTGTTCGCGCCGGTCGCGGCCAGGCCAATAGCGTGCTGGTTCGATGTCGTGACCGGAACGGTGTCGAGCGATATCGCACCGCCGCCCCGCGCCAAGGCCCCGTGCGCCCAGGCACCGCTGGTCGCAATGCTGCCACCCGTCGCCGTCACACGCGATGGGCTGTTGCCCGCCGCGTTGGTGCCCGAGGCCAGCAACCCGGCGGCGCTCGTGCCGTGGGTCTGAAACCGTGTGTCGTTCACCGTGATATTGCCGCCGACGGATGCCGACGCCGCGGTGCCGTTTGTACCGAACGTTTCCACGGTTGTGGTGCTTGCGTTGATCGACGACGACTCCGAGGCCCGCAGGCCGACGCCCGTCGTGCCATAGGTCTTGATCGAGCTGGCAGTGAGCGTGCCGCTGGACCCTTCCTGCATGTTGAAGCCATAGGAACCGATGTTTCCGGCGGCGACCTCGCCGGAGGTGCTGAGTGTCACGTGATCGGCCTGCACGGTCCCGCCAAGCCGCGCACTGATGGCGCCGCCGATCTGGCCCGTGGTCGTGATCGTCGTGCCCGATACGATGCCGCTCGATCCTGCATCCTTGACGAAGACGCCGTAGGCCCCCGTAATGCCCGCAAACGCGCCCGATGTGGTGACACTGCCGCCATTGACCGTGACCGCCGCACCGCCGGACGCCACGACGCCGTAGGCGCCGTTCTCGGAGCCCGACAGGAACGTGCTGCCCGCCGTCGTGATATCGACGTTGGTGACGGATGCCCTGCTGCCGGCGCCCGCTACGTAGACGCCAAACCCGCCCGGGCCGGTCGTCGAGATGGTCGAGTTCGATATCGATCCGCTGGCACCGCCGTTCACCATCATGCCGAATGCCAGCGTCGATGCGCCGCTGGCCCCGCCCGTCGCGATGCGTGCATGGCTTACCGTGGCATTGGCGCCGGTACCGTACACCCAAAGGCCGTTCGCGCTGTTGCCGCTCGTCGCGATCGACACACCGTCTGCATTCAAGGTGCCGCCGGCTGCTCCAGCGGTCTGGACGAGGATGCCCGTGGCACTGGTGCCGGTTCCGCTGGTCGTGATCGATACCCCGCCCGTCCCAGGGCGGATGACACCGGTTCCGCCATACACATACAGGCCATAGCCGGTGGTATTGAGGACGATCGGGCCGGGCAAAGTACCGAAAGTCGGGTCCAGCGTAGCCGTCCGGCCGGCATTTATCCTGACACCGTTGCCCGTGACCGTTATCGTCGTCGACCCGGCGACCGTCCCGTCGGCGGTGCTGACAATGATTGGCGTGGTGATGTTCCCCGGGCCGTACGTGGCGGCCAGCGCCGATCTGACAACACCGGGCGCCATGCACATGGCGACGATCAGGAATGGGTATCGGGCGCAGGACCGGCATCTGACCATGCTTGCAAACCTCTCGCTGGAACGATTGCAGTGAATGGCGAGCCGGGCATGCATGCTGCGCCCGATACTGGCCGGCGGCATCACGCGCCCGAACGGGCATGCTTCCCCATGCAGGGAGCCAGCACGGCTGGCCGGAATCGCGATGGGTTCAGAATACAATCCGCGTCCCGGCAACCTACATGAAATATTTCAAAAAACGTATTAAGAGGAACCTTTAACCGCTATTATCGTTTCTGACGTTTTCTGCGTTGTCAGAATCGGTGCGTGCGGCGGGCGTGCTCCCGACGACGGGATTTTGGCGGGATGGCGGGATGGCGGGATGACGGGATGGCGGCGATGGCGTGATCAGGCGGCCGTCACAGGGCACACCCGCACTGGGATGGACTTGGCAGCCGGAACGTGGCTTTCCTCGGCATGGTGCCAAAGCGGCAGGAGCGGATTGCACTCGGGAAAATAGCCCGCCACGCATCCGGCCGGGATATCGAAAGGCACCAGTTCGAAGCCGTCGACTCGCCGTGTCACGCCGTCGGTCGTCACGGCTTCCAGGCTGACGCGCTGCCCCGCCGAGAGCCCAAGGCGCGCGATGTCGCCGTCATTCATCAGTACCACCATTCGCGTGCCCTTGATCCCCCGGAACCGGTCATCGAGCGAATAGATCGTGGTATTGAACTGGTTGTCGCTGCGCAGCGTGAACAGCCGCAGCGCGTCTGCGCCGGTCTCGGGCGCGTCCGGATCTTCGAGCAGGGACGCGGGCGTAAAGAACTCGGCCTTGCCGCTTTTTGTCTTCCATTGCCGCTGGGCCACGGGCATCGGCCGGTGAAAGCCGCCGGGCTCCCACATGCGTTCGTTAAGGCCCCGAAAAATGTCCGGATAGGTCTGCTCGATGGCGTCCCGCACCAGCGCGTAATCATTGGCCCAGGCATTCCAGTCCACACGACTGCCTGCACCGAGCACCGACCGGGCGATGCCCGCGACAATCTGCTGCTCGGACAGCAGGTCCGGGCTGGCCGGTTCGGCCACCCCCCGGGAACCGTGGAAACACCCCGTGCTGTCTTCCATCGATACCGCCTGGGCGCCTTGCGCGCGCTGGTCGATCTCTATGCGGCTCAGACATGGCAACACATAGGAAATCGCGCCATGGACGAGGTGGCTCCGGTTCAGCTTCGTGGTGATGCCCACCGTCAGCCGCAGCTTGCGCCAGGCAGGCTCGACCACGTAGCGGTCGGGCACCGAGCGCACCAGATTGCCGCCCAGCTGCACCACGGCCTGCACGCTGCCATCGATGATGCCCCGACACGCACCAACGGTATCCAGCCCCTTTTCGCGCGGCGGCTCGAAGCCGAACTGCGCCGCAAGTTTGTCGAGCGGGGCCAGCTCAGGCTTCTCGGTAATGCCCACGGTGCGCTGGCCCTGCACGTTCGAGTGCCCCCGGATCGGCGACGCTCCGGCACCCGGCTTGCCCAGGTTCCCGCGCAGCATCAGCAGGTTGGCGACCATTCGCACGTTCTGTACGCCATGCCGGTGCTGCGTCAGCCCCATCCCGAAATGCGCGATGACGGCCTTGGCATTGCCATACGCCGCTGCCGCCTCCGTCAGGGCTGCACGGGTCAGTCCGCTCACGCGCGTGATGTCTTCCCACGCCGTCGCCTGCACGCAGTCACTGAACGCGTCGAATCCCACGGTGTGCTGCGCAATGAAATCGCGGTCCAGCAGGCCGGTGCCGCCATTCAGGATGGCGTCGGCATCGGCCTCCAGGAGTGCCTTGCAGATGCCCATGATGGCGCCCATGTCACCGCCGGCCTTCACCTGGTGGTATTGCGTACTGATCTGCGTGGCACCCGGCGTCAGCATCTCGGCCGGCGACTGGGGGTTGACGAAGCTCACCAGGCCCGGTTCGCGAATCGGATTGAAGGTGATGATCGGCACGCCGCGCTTGCGGGCGTCCTGCAACGGGTGGAGCATGCGCGGGCTGTTCGTGCCCACGTTCTGCCCGAAGAAGAACATCAGGTCGGTTTTCTCGAAGTCATCCAGCGTGATGGTGCCCACGCCAACCCCGATGGACGCCGTCAACCCGACCGACGTGCTTTCATGGCACATGTTCGAACTGTCCGGCATATTGTTGGTGCCATACATGCGCGCAAACAGCTGATACATGTACGCCGTCTCCAGCGATGCCCGCCCGGAGGTATAGAACACCACGGACTTCGGGTCCATCGCGCGGAGTTCCCGCCCGATTTCGTCGAATGCCTGTGCCCACGTTACCTGGACGTATTTGTCGGTGCTTGCGTCCCAGCGCAGCGGCACGGCTACCCGGCCAGCATCCTCCAGATCGTGGTCATGCCATTGCTCCAGTTCCGCAACGGTGTGACGCGCGAAAAAATCGGCGGCGATGCTGCGGGCCGTCAAATCCCAGGCTGTCGCCTTGGCACCGTTCTCGCAGAACTCGAAGGTGTGGGGGTCCCTCGGCTTCGCCCAGGAACAGCTGACGCACATGAAGCCGTCCGGTTTGTTCTGATGCGCCAGCGCGTGGCTCGCCCGGACCGGCACATGCTCCAGCACCAGGATCTTCGCCACGGCCTTGAGCGATCCCCACCCGCCGGCGGACCCGGTCGGATTGGCTTCTGCCTTACCGTGTTCCATGGGGCGCTCCTTCGCGTGCGTCCCCGTCGGCGAATTCACCGATAAAGACGGCGCTGTGCCCCGACAGCAGCGCCTTTACGGCGTCCAGTTGCGTGACCGGCACATCGGACACGATCAGTCGTGCCGCGTATCCATCCGGGTGCTCGGCGCCGTCGGCGCTCTGCACCCCTACGATTTCCACCATCAGGCTCCGAAGGTCAGCCAGAAGGCCTTCGCCTCCCGCTTCCCTTTCATTCTCGGCAGCCAGCCGCAAGGCCACGTTGAGCCCCGGGTACGTCTCGACAAGCGCCTGACACGCGGCCCCGGCCGCGGCGCTCTCGGCAAATCCGGCAACGATGGTTGGCATGGACATCTCCGTCAGTCGGCAAATGATCCCCCGGAAGCGCGCAAATTGCGTGCCCGGCGGATATTCATTCGCATCTCGCGCACCGGCGGGCCCGCCGGACCCGCCGGGCACATTCGATGCGTGCCGCGACCGCATCCGGGGCCGGTCATGACGGCCGGCCCTGCCGACCCCCACCGCCTGGAGCCAAACATGAAAGCCCTTTGCTGGCATGGAAAGCACGACATCCGCTGTGACACCGTCCCCGACCCGACCATCGAGCATCCGCGCGACGCCATCATCAAGGTCAGCAGCTGCGCCATCTGCGGCTCGGACCTTCACCTGTTCGACGGCTTCGTGCCCGGCATGGAAAAGGGCGACATCATGGGCCACGAGTTCATGGGCGAGGTCGTCGAGGTGGGCGCGGAGAACCGGCGCTTGACAGTGGGAGACCGCGTGGTCGTTCCCTTCACCATCATTTGCGGCGAATGCGATCAGTGCCGCCGGGGCAATTTCTCGGTCTGCGAACGGACCAACCGCAACAAGGCCACTGCCGACAAGGTGTTCGGACACGCCACGGCCGGCCTGTTTGGCTACACCCATCTGACAGGCGGCTATGCGGGCGGCCAGGCCGAATTCGTGCGCGTGCCGTATGCCGACGTTGCGCCGGTCAAGATACCCCAGGGCATCAGCGACGAATCGGTGCTGTTTCTTGGCGATATCCTGCCCACCGGCTGGCAGGCGGCAGCCGCCTGCGACATCCAGCCAGACGACGTGGTTGCCGTATGGGGCGCAGGCCCCGTGGGCCAGTTCGCGATCCTGAGCGCAAAGATCATGGGCGCGCAGCGGATTCTCGCCATCGACAACGTCGTGGAACGGCTGGCCATGGCCCAGCAGCTTGGCGCCTCGCCGGTGAATTTCGATGCGGTCAACGTCGTGGAGGCGCTGAATGAACTGACCAACGGCAAGGGGCCGGACAAGTGCATCGACGCGGTCGGCCTGGAAGCCCACGCCACGGCGTCGCTCGATTCCGTCTACGACCGCATCAAGCAGGCGGTCATGCTGGAATCCGATCGGCCGCATGTGCTGCGCGAAATGATCTACGTGTGCCGGCCGGCTGGCATTCTTTCAATTCCTGGCGTTTATGGCGGCCTGGTCGACAAAATCCCCATGGGCGCCCTGATGAACAAGGGGCTCACGATCCGCACGGGACAGACCCATGTGAATCGCTGGACCGACGACCTGCTGCAGCGCATCCTCGACGGCCAGATCGACCCCTCCTTCATCATCACGCACCGCGTGGCACTGGAAAACGGCCCCGACATGTACAAGACGTTCCGCGACAAGCAGGACGGCTGCATAAAGGTCGTCATGACCATGTAGCGCGCCACCGCGGCGATGGAATGCGTCTTGCAACACCTGGCTGGGCGGCCTGCCACCCAGCCATCGCGGTTGCCTTGACCGCCCGAACGTTTTCCTGGAGGACCCGCCATGAAGCACGAAGAAACCAGCAGCCGCCACCCGGCGCGCCAGCCCACAAACGCCGAACGGCAGAAGCCATCGACGGATGCCGAGGCCATTCCGGGGCGCAATCCCCAGACCAAGGGGCCCGGCGCGTCGCAAGGCGGCAAGCAGCCGACGCCCAACGAGATCATGAACGAGCAAGTGTCGCCGCGAGACGAGCAAGGCAATCGCGACCAGTCCGACAAGCCCCACGTGAGTGGCTGATCCGCTCCCCCCCAATGACCTCATGCCGACAGGCCCGGCGTTGGGCCTACGGCTTCGGCGCGGGGTCGATGGCGGCCTGCTCCATCAGGTAGAAGCCGTGGATGAGCAGGTCGTACATGACCGCTGGCGCCGAAATACCGATCATCGAGGTGGTTTCGGTAAATTCCGCTTTCTCCGTCGATTGAATCTCGCCGAGCCACTTCAGGACATGGGTCGGCAGATTTTCCAGTTCGACCCCCGAGCGCACCAGCAGCGCGCGGCGCGCGCCTCGATACAGCGTCACGTCCAGCACCACATCGCTGAGAAACCGCGGCCGATCGGCAAACATTTCAGCGCCCTCCAGGAATACTGCGCGCGCGGAAACGCAGCGCCGCCAGAGACCCGCGCAGCGCGGCCAGCTGGCGCTCGGCATCCACGTCCGGTGAGCCGGCCTGCAGGCTCGCCCGGATACGGCGCTCCTGCGCCGAGATCTGGCCTTCCAGTTCGCCAATGTAGCGGTGGATGAGCAAGGCGCTTTTGAAGTTTTTCATGATCTGTCCGGAACGATGGCAATTCGCTCTTTTTATTTTGAAAATTACGCCATCGGCACGGCGCCTGCGCGTTAGGGAAGGCAAGCATTCCGTACAGTCGGGGCCGGGCCGGCAACAAAAAGCCCGCGCGCACGCGGGCGAAAGGAGAGGAGACGATAAGGACGGCACCGGGGCGCCGTCGGGGTTCATCTCGCATGGAATGTACCCGGCCCCAACCCCTATCGGTGCGGCGCCGACACAGTTCCGGCGGGCGGCATGCGCGGTGCGGGCGCGACGAACCTTGCAACTCGCGACGGGAGACGTTGTAGATTCGCGCGGCTCCCTGACGCATCACCGCTACGGTTCACGTCACGGATTTCATGGGATTGGTCGTGCCGCCATACGGATCACGCCCCTTCGGAAATTCGTTCGAATCCCCCCGCTCGACGCCGCCGCCATAACTGCTTGCGGCAGAGCCGGTGGCAGGGCTGGAATGGCTGATACCGCTGACATGCCCGCCCTCGCTTGCGCTGGCACGCTGCTGCGCGATCCGTATCCGGTTCAACACATCGCGCACGCCAGGCACTTGCGCAGCCAGTTCCTCGATCCACCGCTTCTGGCGCCGGTCCTGGACAGATCCGCTCAGTTCCACGACGCCGCCATCGACGCCGACCTCGACATCGCGCACATCCACGGTATCGCTGTATGCCAGCCGCCGGCAAAGATCCTCCCGAATGCTCTCGTCAGGGCGCGTGTAGCCCTTGGGGGCTGCCCTCGTATGCTGTGGGTATTCATTCATGGCTGCGATCTCCTGTTGCACGTTCCTTCGGCGCGGCCTGAATGGCGCCGAAACCTCGGATCGACGCAAGAACCGTGACTGGGGCACCAACGTCGATGGAGCGCCCAGGGCCAGAAAGTGCGCTGAAATTCGCCCATGGCTCGAACGCCCCCTACCTGCCTGCTGACCGCATCGGCTGTTATTCGCGCGGTTCCGGGACGCCTTGCAGGGGCATGGTGCTGGCATTCGATGCTGCACGCCTGCGTGGGCGCCTCAGGAATTGCGGCAGGAAGCGCCGCACGCTGTCGTCCGGAAACCGTACGTCGACCCATTCCTCCGATACGTCAACGACGACGCCATCCCCAAACCGGCGCGCCCGCACGGCGTCTCCCTTCGCGAAAGGCAACGCCGGCAACGCTGCCGGCGCACGCGCGGTGTCGCTGGCCGGATTCGACGCCACCTCGGCCAGGCGCTGGCAGCTATCGCAAATGCCGCAGCGTTCCGGCCAGTCCGTCTCGCCGTAGTACGCCAGCAACGTCGCCCACCGGCAGCTTCCGCTCCGCGCGTAATCGAGCATCGCCTGAAGCGTTGCGTGGTCCTCCCGACTGCGCGCCGCGTAGCAATCGGCGATCTTGTCGACACCGGCTTCATCGCGATCGCGCAACGAAAACTGGCCGCGGCCGTCGCGCTGCACAATGCCAAATTCGCGCAGCATGCGCATGCCGGCCTGCAGGCGCCGTACGCCGATATCGTCCAGTGCCGCACGCAGCGACAACATGTCCATTGGCGTCTCGCGGACCATCGTCGCCATCCGGCGCAGATCCGCTGCGGACGGATATCGGCCCGCCAGGAAGAACTGGTGAATCCGCTTGTCCTTTTCGTCGAATACCAGCGTGCAGCGCGCAAGATCGCCATCGCGCCCTGCCCTGCCGGATTCCTGATAGTAGGCATCGAGGCTGCCCGGCGACTGGGCGTGCACGATGAACCGCACGTCGGGCTTGTCGATGCCCATGCCGAACGCGTTGGTGGCCACCATCACATCCACCTCGCCGGACATGAAGGCGTCCTGCGCATCGCGCCTTTGCGTCGCCGCCAGGCGCCCGTGATAGAGCGCCACGCGACTGCCGGTCTGCTGCAAGGCGCCATGCAACCGTTCGGCCACGGCGACCGTCGCCGTATAGACGATGCCCGCGCCCGTTTGCGCGGACACGAGACGCCTTACGGCGTCAAGCCGGGCGGCGTCCCCGGACACATGCTCGACCGCGTAGGCCAGGTTCGGCCGGAACAGCGGTGCGCGCACGACGCGGGGGTCCCGCATGCCGAGTTCCCGGACGATGTCGTCAATGACCGCTTCCGTGGCCGTGGCCGTCAACGCCAGCAACGGGGGCCGGGACAACGCGGCGGCGGCGTCACGCAGACCCAGGTAGGCAGGCCGGAAGTCATGGCCCCACTGGGAAATGCAGTGCGCTTCGTCCACCACGAACAGGGCGATCCGATTGCGGCGCAGGACATCCAGAACTTCAGGGTTCTCCAGTTGTTCGGGCGTCGTCAGCAGGATGCGCTCGTGGCGCTGCGCCAGATCGTCGAGCGCCGCATCGCCTACCGCGCTATTGAGCACGGCAGGCGCAAGATCGAGCGCGCCCAGCTTCGTCGCCTGGTCCTGCATCAACGCAATCAGTGGCGATACGACCACGGTCAGGCCGTCGCGCATCAGCGCCGGAAGTTGAAAGCACAGTGACTTGCCGCTGCCGGTCGGCATGACGGCGATGGTGTCCCGCCCCTTCAGCACGCTGGCCAGTACCTCCGCCTGGCCAGGGCGCAAGTGCGTGACACCAAAGCGGCGCCGTAGCACCCGCATCAAAGCGGGCGGGAGCGTCGGGGACATTGCTGGTCGGGGGCGGAACATGCCGCCGCGCACGGCTCGGGCGATTCGGTAGCGATATCCATGAAGTCTCCGCACAACCTCCTGAAGCGGGGCGCAGCGCATGGGTACGTCACCGCTGTACGCGCCCGATCCCGCACCCCACGCAACTTGCGTTCCACGCACGACTGGCGCGTCCGGTATGTCGATGCCTGCCCATGCGTCATCGGGCAGTCCCTCCGCGAAGATCAAGAGGCGCCGCAGTCCGGCATCGGCTTCAGCGTCCGTCCGACATCGGCATGCCACGCAACCACGTATCCCTTGGTCTCGAACCGTCCCCGCCTTGCGTGCATGTCGTTCCCGTCCTGGCGCCGCGGGCAGACCGTACAGGGAGATACCCATGCAAGCGCACACGCCAGAGGACAGCCGTGATTCCGCCGCCAGCGATCCGAAAGGCCAAGGGGGCGCCCCATGGTACAAGTTGATGGGGCCGGGTCTCGTGACCGGGGCGGCCGATGACGATCCCAGCGGCATCGTCACCTATGCGCAGGCCGGCGCCCAGTTCGGTAACGGATTGCTGTGGAGCCTGCTGTTTTCCTTGCCGCTGATGATTGCGATCCAGCTTGTCTGTGCACGGCTGGGCCGGATCTCTGGCAGCGGCATCGTGGCGAACGTCCGCCGGCACAAGTCACAAAAGCTGGCCTACGGGTTCGTGGTGCTGCTGGTCCTGGCCAACACGTTGAACATCGGCGCCGATCTGGCTGCGATGGGCGATGCGCTGGCGCTTGTCGCAGGCGGACATCGCTGGATCTACACGCTGGCGTTTTCCGGTGTCTCCCTCCTGCTCCAGCTCTTTGTCCCCTACCGACGCTATGCCGGGTATCTACGCTGGCTGAGCCTGTCGCTGCTGGTCTACGTTGTCGCCATGTTCCTGCTCAAGGTGAACTGGCGCGACGCGATGGTTTCCCTCATCCTGCCGCACGTCCATTTATCCAACGGCTATCTGCTGGTGCTGGTCGCGGTCTTCGGCACTACCATCAGCCCGTACCTCTTTGTCTGGCAGGCGGCATCGGAGGTCGAGGAACTCGAAGCGGACCGCACGGCCCATCCTTTACGCGACGCGCCGGAGCAGGCCAGGCAGGAACTTCGCCGCATCAACATCGACACGATGACCGGCATGGTCGTGTCGGCGGTGATTGCGCTCTGCATCATGCTGACAGCCTCCTACGCGCTGCACGCGCACGGTGTGCTCGACATCGCGTCGTCCGTCGACGCCGCCAAGGCGCTGGAGCCGGTTGCCGGAAAGTGGGGCGTGCTGCTGTTCGCACTCGGCATCATTGGCACGGGCCTGCTTGCCGTGCCGGTGCTGGCTGGCTCAGTCGGCTACGCGGCGGCCGAGGCGATGCGCTGGCGACGAAGCCTCGAAGAAAAGCCGCTGTCGGCCAGGCACTTCTACGCGGTCATTGCGGTCTCGATGATCATCGGCGCAGCGCTCTGCTTCGCGCCGATCGAGCCGGCCAGGCTGCTGGTATGGAGCGCCGTCCTCAACGGAATCGCCGCCGCGCCCGCGATGGTCATGCTGCAATTGATGTCCCGCGACCACCGGATCGTGGGGCCATTCGCGCCGTCGCCGTGGGTACATCGCCTGGCATGGTGCGCCACGGGCGTGATGTGGCTGACGGTGCTCGTTCTCTGCGTGACGGCCGTTTCGGGTTGAAAAAAAGAAGCCCGCCACTGGAGATGGATCGGGCCCAAGCTTCACGACTGCATGGCGGCACATTAGCGTGCCGGCGTTGCGTTCCCTGTCGGTGACTGTCTGATTTTTTGCACCGCACCATCGGACGGCTCCGCCGTCTCACGCCACATGTCCGGGACTCGGGCCGACTGGCATTCTTTCAATTCGTGGCGTTTATGGCGGCGCAGCCGACAAATCCGAGGCGCCGCGTCACTGTATGGCTGCAACCCTGCGCGCTCTGGCGCCGTGCGGCATAGCTGGAATACGTCTTGCAGGGGCCTTGCGGGACGGCGCTCGGTTTGGCCGTCTCACCATCAAACCACCCCACAGCACGAGACATCATGGACAAATCCAAACTACCCGTCGAACAGCGCGCCGCACTCTCCCTGCTGGTGGACGATCACCGCAGCGTCAAGAAACTCTTCAAGGCCTTTCAGGATGCCAAGGACGACGCCGAGAAGCAGTCGATCGCGGCCGAGACCTGCCAGCAATTGACCGTCCATGCGCAGATCGAGGAAGAGATCTTCTACCCTGCCCTGCGCGGCGCCAGCGACAAGATCGACGACATGCTCGACGAGGCCAAGGTCGAGCACGCTGTGGCGAAGGACCTGATCGCCAAGATCGAGGCCGGCAACAGCGAGATGCTGGAGGCGCACTACACCGTATTGTCGGAGTACGTGGGCCACCACGTCGAGGAAGAAGAGAACGAACTCTTCCAGGCCGTGATCCGCGCCAAGGTCGATCTCAAGGAAGTGGCGCAACAGCTTGAAGCGCGCAAGGCCGAACTCACCGGCCAGCCGGCTTGATCCCCCACCCGCCGCCCGCGCTTCGGAGCGATCCGTACCGCAACAGGAGTCATCGATCATGACCAAGACTGCATCACCGTCCAACCGCTCGGAGCAGGACGCCCGGGCAGAAGACAAGTCGGGCAAAGCCGCGACGACACCGAGCAAGAAACCCGCTAGCGGCCACCACGCCGCGAGCCACGTGAAGGCGGGCAAGACGCACGGTGCGGGCGGCGGCGCCAAACAACGCCACGGTCCGAAATAAATCCGGGGCCGAGGACACTGAAACGGAGGCTCTTATGCAAAGTCACTTCTGGCGTCCGCTGGTCGCCATTGCCAGCGTACTCGTCTGGTCGTCGGCGGCCGTGGCGCAAGGTTCCAGCCTGTCGCCGGCCTCGGGCACCACCGGCAACGTCACGCCGGACAGCACGAAAGGCACCACGGCGGGCGTCTCGGCCGGTGCATCACGACCGGCTCACAGCGATAGCAAATTCATCGAAGACGCCGCGCACTCGGGCCACGCCGAAATCGAGGCGAGCAAGCTCGCTCAGCAAAAAAGTCAGAACGCGGATGTCAAATCGTTTGCCGACAGGATGATCCAGGACCATGGCAAGGTGGGTGATGAACTGGATGCCCTGGCTGCCAGGAAAGGCGTCACGACACCAAAGGAACCCTCCGCCGCGCAGAAGGGCGAGATCAAGGCCTTGAGCGCGCTCAGCGGTTCCAAATTCGACAAGATGTACGCAAGCCGCATCGGCGTCGCCGCGCACGAAAGCGCCGTGAAGACATTCCGCGAGGCATCAAACACCGCGAAGGACGCCGACGTCAAGGCGTTTGCCGCCAAGCATCTGCCCGACCTGGAAGGCCATCTCCAGATGGCGCGCGATCTGAAGAAGAAGGTCGGCGACTGACCGCCCTAGCACCGCCCCGGCCTAGCGTATATGCCGCTGCCGCCCCTGTCACCCCTGTCACCGCGCAGCAGCGACAGGGGTGGCTGGCCAGCGATCGCCGGCTAGACCAGGCCGGCAGCGGCAATCATCCCGGCCAAGGTGATCGCGATCCCTGTCAACATCCGGACGGGGTGCCGACGCCAATGGAAAGCGGCAGAATCTGCGAGGGACATGATGGCTTCCTAGCGTGCCGGCGCGTCGTCGGCTGCGGCATCTCCCACGCCATCCACATCGCCGTCCGCCTTGCCCAGATCCGCGCCGGTGACCGGATCGCTATTGACATCCGACTGCCCTCGCATCGCGAATGCTTCGAGCGTCGATTGCTGGTCTGCCGGCAGGGCCACGCTGGCCGACCCATCTCCGCCATCGACGGCGGGCGCAGGCGTATCCACAAAGGAGAACGTACTGTCCGCATTCCAGGGTCCGCGAATCACCTCGCCGCCTTGGGACATCTTGAAATACACGCTGGCAAACTTGGGATCGGCGGGCATTTTTCCCGGCGGGAAGCTTGGCGTGATCGAGTACAACGCCTTCTCGAACGACTTCTGGTGCGACACCTCCCGCGTCATCAGAAACCCCAGGGCTTCCTGCACGCTCGGGTCATCAGTGACATTGATCAGCCGCTCATAGATCAGCTTCGCCCGCGCCTCGGCAGCGATGTTCGACCGCAGATCGGCGGTCGGCTCACCAATTGTGTCGATATACGCCGCGGTCCACGGCACGCCGGCCGAGTTCACCAGGGCGGGACCCCCGCCATACAGGATCTGCGTCACGTGGCTGTCGTTGCCCGCACCTTGCAGGGAGCGATAGAGTTCCGCCTCCTGCTGCACGCCTTCCGCCAGTTCCCCCTTGGCGCCCCGGTTCAGCATGGCGATCAGCGAGCCGATGATCTCCAGATGGCTGAGCTCCTCTGTCGCGATGTCGAACAGCATGTCCTTGCGACCGGGATCTTCCTCCGCCAGCGCCTGGGTAAAGTACCGGCACGCAGCTGCCAGTTCTCCCTGCGGACCGCCAAATTGCTCCAGCAGCAGATTCGCCACGCCCGGATCGGGACGTGAAACGCGCACGGTGTACTGCAATCGCTTGTTGTGGATAAACATGACGAATCCTCCAGGTAGATCACCAATGATGGCAAACGCGCCTACCGGCGTTCGCAACGGTTGTGCCACCTTCACGCCCGACGCGCCCGGCAAGAAAAGGCCCGCGCGAACGCGGGCCAAAAGGAGAGGAGACGATATGAACGGCTCCGCCGGGAGCCGCCGTGAGGCGTTCCGCATGGAACGTACCTGCGCAACGTCCGCCGGAGCCGGCCAGCGCGCGGGACGTAGCACCGCATGCGCCATCCCGGAAGGCGCGGCGAATTGCAAGTCGCGTATGGAGACGTTGTAGATCAGGGGATGACGCGCTCGCGCAGCCGCTTGGCATCGAAAGGCGCGTTCACCTTCTTGTCGTTATCGAAATAGCAGTACACGTCGCGCCGGGTAGCCCGTCGCGGCGGCTGTGGGGCGATGCGGACCGCGTCGGCAGGCTCCCGCCCATGGGCCCAGGCGTAGATGCGGGCCGCCCAGCGGTCCAGCGATGCATCGGGATAGGCGCCGCTGTACAGCGCGTCGGCGCCGTGCAGGCGCATGTAGATGAAATCGCTGGTCACGTCTTCCGCGTAGGGCCAGTCAGCAATGGCGTGCGACACCACCAATGCCACCCGATGCTCGCGGAGCAGCGCGGGAAACTCCGCGGTGCAGAAACTGTCGTGTCGCACCTCCACCGCGTGCCGAAGGCGGCTGTTTCCCTTGGTGCCATACCACGGCGACCTGACACGGGTATCGTGCTGGGCCGCCAGCGCCCGCGCTTCGCGCGAAGATTTTGGCAAGAGCGACAAGAATCTGTCGAACCGCTCGGCATCGAAGCGGAAGTTGGGCGGAAACTGCCAAAGGAAGGGTCCCAGCTTGCGACGCAGCGCAAGCACCCCGGACGCATAGAAGTTGGCCATCGCCGGTACGGCTTTCTCGTCGCGGAAGCGCAGCAGGTGCGTCAAATATCGCGGGCCCTTCACCGCGAACACAAAATCGTCGGGCACCGCATCGTGCCAGGCCTGCCAGCTCTCTATCGACTGCAGCGAATAATGCGAGCCGTTGATTTCGATGGTGTCCACCTGGCGCGACGCATACTCCAGCTCACGGCGCTGGGGAAGCTTGGGCGGATAGAAGACGCCCCGCCACCCCGCATAGCGCCAACCCGATATGCCGATGCGGACTGTCATTGCGTGCGCGCTTGACTCGAATTCGAACTACCCTGGAAAGCGATCATGTGAGCTGTCGTGTCCACCTGGATCTCTCGACCGTTCGCAATCTTCATTCCCGGATCGTGTCCCGACGGCGGATGCGGCCAGGGCTGCATGGGACAGTACCGCAACGGCCACTCGCCAGCAACGGGATGGTCCGTGCGTGGCATGCTTCCTGCTGCCCTTTTGCATCGCTGCTGGACATCGTTCAAAGGACCCTGCGATGAAAAACCCTTGGCTCAAGAAGAATCCGTTGCTTAGCATGTGGCTCAGCGGCGCCAACGGCGTGATCGGCGCGGCGCGCGGACGCGCGCAGTCCGAGGGCAGGCGCCAGACGGCCACGGCCGCCGCGGCCGTCACGAAGGCGGCAACGGATGCGTGGCTTGCCGCGCTGACGCCGCCCAAGCCCGCGCGCAAGCGCACAACCCAACGGCGTCGCAAATAGCCGATGTACCGGGGTTCGAGCGGCAATTTATGCAAGCGAAGGTGCGCATGACCGACGATATCCTGCCAGTTCGGCCTTCGGACACTGATGCCCCGGCGACGGCGCCCGCGTCACTCGAGGGCGACAACTTCGTCCGCGTACGCGGCGCGCGCGAGCACAATCTCAAGAATGTAGATGTCGATATCCCGCGCAATGCGCTGGTGGTGTTCACCGGCGTGTCCGGTTCCGGCAAGTCATCGCTCGCGTTCGGCACGCTCTACGCCGAGGCGCAGCGGCGCTATTTCGAATCCGTCGCGCCGTATGCGAGGCGGCTGATCGACCAGGTGGGCGTGCCCGAAGTCGACAGCATCGAAGGCCTGCCGCCCGCCGTGGCGTTGCAGCAGCAGCGCGGCGCGCCGAACGCACGATCTACCGTGGGCAGCGTCACCACGCTGTCGAGCCTGGTACGGATGCTGTACTCGCGCGCCGGCACCTATCCGGCACGCCAGCCGATGCTCTACGCCGAGGACTTCTCGCCGAACACCGTGGAGGGCGCCTGCCCGACATGCCACGGGCTCGGACGCATCTACGATGTCACCGAGCGGTCGATGGTGCCCGACGATTCCCTGACCATCCGCGAACGCGCCGTGGCCGCCTGGCCGCCGGCCTGGCATGGGCAGAACCTGCGCGACATCCTCGTCACGCTCGGCTACGACGTCGATACGCCCTGGCGCGACCTGCCGAAGAAGGACCGCGACTGGATCCTTTTTACCGAGGACCAGCCCACCGTGCCGGTCTATGCCGGCTTCACGCCGCGTGAGGTGCGCGCGGCACTCAAGCGCAAGCTGGAGCCCAGCTATCAGGGTACGTTCACGGGCGCGCGGCGCTATGTGCTGCAGACCTTCGCCACCACGCAAAGTGCGCTGATGAAGAAGCGCGTGGCGCAATACATGATCGGGCGCGATTGCCCGGCATGCCACGGCAAGCGGCTAAAGAAGGCGGCGCTGTCGGTAACGTTCGCCGGCCTGGACATCGGCGAATTCACGCACCTGCCCCTGGCCCGCGTGGCCGAGATCATGCATCCGGTCGCGCAAGGCGAATCGCCCGGCCCGGCTGGGGCCGCCGCGGTACTGAGCCGCAAGGCGGCGCGCGCGGATACGGCGCGGCGTGTGGCGGCGGGCGGGTCGGCGCACAAGGCCGCCCCCGACGTGCGGCGCACGCCCAATCTGTCCGACGAGAAGCGTCTGGCCTCGCAACGCATCGCCGAGGAACTGATGGAACGGTTGGCCACGCTGATCGATCTGGGCCTGGGCTATCTGTCGCTCGACCGCAGCACGCCGACGCTGTCCTCGGGCGAACTGCAGCGGCTGCGACTGGCCACGCAGATCTCGTCGCAACTGTTCGGCGTGGTGTACGTGCTCGACGAACCGTCGGCCGGACTGCATCCCGCCGATGGCGAGGCGTTGCTCGTGGCATTGCGTCGTCTGAAGGCCGCCGGCAACTCGCTGTTTGTCGTCGAGCACGATACGCAGACCATGCGCCAGGCGGACTGGATCGTCGATGTCGGGCCAGCCGCCGGCGAGCATGGCGGGCACGTGCTCTACAGCGGGCCGCCCGTTGGCCTGTTGGGGATCACGGCGTCGCGCACCGCGGCCTACCTGTTCGACGCACCGGCGCGGCAACATCGTGCGCCGCGCGAACCGGCAGGGTGGCTGAAGCTGGCCCATGTCTCGCGCAACAACCTGCGCCGCGTGGATGCGGAAATCCCGCTTGGCAGCTTTACGGTGGTGACCGGCGTTTCGGGGTCCGGCAAGTCCAGCCTGATCAGTCAGGCGCTGCCCGAACTCGTGAACCGGCATCTGGGACGCACCGACGACAGCGACGCCGACGACGAGCGCGACCCGCTGTTCGCCGTCACCGACACGCCGACCGAGGGCCGTATCGCTGGCGGCATGGAGGGGGTGCGCCGGCTGGTGCGCGTGGACCAGAAGCCGATCGGACGCACGCCTCGCTCGAACCTGGCCACTTACACCGGCCTGTTCGACCACGTGCGCAAGCTGTTCGCCGCGACGCCCGCGGCGCGCAAGCGGCGCTACACGGCCGGCCGCTTCTCGTTCAATGTGGCCCAGGGCCGCTGTCCGACCTGCGAAGGCGAAGGCTTTGTCAGCGTGGAGCTGCTGTTCCTGCCAAGCGTCTACGCGCCGTGCTCGGCGTGCCACGGCACGCGCTACCGGCCGCAGACGCTGGAAATCACCTGGCAGGGGCAAAACATTGCCGAAGTGTTGGACCTGACCGTCGACGCTGCCTGCGAATTCTTTGCCAGGGAAGCCCCCGCGATGCGCGCGCTAACAGCTTTGCGCGACATCGGGCTCGGTTACCTCCGACTCGGACAGCCGGCCACGGAACTGTCGGGCGGCGAGGCGCAGCGTATCAAGCTGGCCACCGAACTCCAGCGCGCACAGCGCGGCGACACGCTGTACGTCCTCGACGAACCCACCAATGGCCTGCATCCCGCCGATGTGGACCGCCTGCTCGTACAGTTGCAGGCGCTGGTGGATGCTGGCAACACCGTGGTTGTGGTCGAACACGACATGCGGGTGGTGGCGCAGGCCGACTGGGTCATCGACATCGGACCCGGCGCCGGCGACGAAGGTGGACGCATCGTCGCAAGCGGCCGTCCCGATGTCGTCGCCACCTCCCCCGCCAGCGTGACCGCGGATTACCTTGCGAACGAACTGGGCTAAGCCGAGCAAGCAGCTGGATTATCGTGAGGGGTATGTTATTGGCGGCGCAGTGATAATCGTTTGTATTTTGCTGTCCTGATTGCGCCCTTTCCTGACACGAATCGCCCGGGTTTTTCGAAACGAATGGCTGCGGACGTCTGTTTTTGCTCCCGTTTATCCGCCATTCCCGATAAAAACGCTGGGTTTCTGCGCAGCAAAAACCGCAAAAAAATCCTAAACTGCTGTGGCTGGGGCTCTTCCCGTCACAAAATCTCTCCGAATTTAAGCGATACCAACTCACCTATTTCGCGTATTTGTGTTAACCATAATACAGCCACGATGTAAGCGTACGCTACATTGATATCGCGACGTCGAATGCGCATGAGATGCTCCAAAGAGAGCACTTGAATTCACGTGGTGTCAGTTTTCCGCGCGGATAACGCCTCTTTTTGCGAAATCGAGATGTTGAGAGAAATCAGGTTTGGAGCAGCCCGCGCTGCAGATATGCATGCCGTGGCGGAATTCTGTACCGCCTGGGAAATCGAGGCACAGACAGACACGGCGGATGAAACACGGCTTCACCATGTGGGCCGCCTGCAAGGAAGAATCGTCGCATGGGCATTCGGCGAATGCCTTGACGAGACGTTTGTCGTGCGTGCGGTGTTCGTCCTGCCCGAACTCCGACAGCAAGGCATTGCAACGCTTCTGGTGGGCGCTTTGCTGATGCGCGCCCGCACCCATCGTTGCACGACAGCAATATTACTCACCACGGACCATCCCACCTTTTTTGCCCGTCATGGTTTTTCGCTGACATCGCTGGATGCCGTATCGCGAAAACTAAAACTGTCGCGTGAATTCCAAAGACGGTTTGGGGCGCGAATGCTGTGCATGTGCCGGCGGCTTGATTGAGCGGTCCGGGCTCCGCGGCACTGCCCGGTAATTTTCATACGTCAATACTGCATGCCGACGAAACTTCTGCGGTCGCCGCCATCGGCGTCATGCACGAACAAAGAACCGCAAAAGACTGGGGCCGCCGCACGCTGACGTTGCCACGCAACGCCCGCGCCCTTTCCGGACCTGCACCGCCAATCGGGCGTGCTTGTTGCATCTGCCTTCGGATCCACCTATCGACGGAGCCCCCATGAAGATCCCGGTGCGCATCTTCACGGTCATCCATGGTCTGATGGCCCTGCTCTTCACCTGCGCAACGCTGATGTTGATTGCAATTGCGGCTCGCATCGGCTCGACCGTGTTTGTGAGCCAGTGGGACCAGGCCAGCGCGCAAGCTGTTATTGAAGCCATTGGATTGCTGGCGGGAGCCGTGGTCGCATTGCAGATCGCCGAGACTATCGTCGAGGAAGAGGTCATACGGGAGGCTGACGTGAGTGCCCCGACACGGGTACGACGCTTCCTGTCGCGATTCCTGGTGGTCGTCGTGGTCGCGCTGGCCATCGAAGGGCTCGTGGCGACCTTCAAGGCGCTGCACCAGGATCCGTCGCAGCTCGGCTATGCGGCCGGACTGATTGCCTCGACAGCCTTGCTCCTGGCCGCCTGGGGTCTGTTCGTCTACCTGAATCGATCGGCGGAAGAGCTGGAACCAGAGGCCATGGAAGAGGCGAAACGCGAAGACAAGAAATTGCAGTAGTGCCGCGCGTGCCCTGTCGCGGGTTCTCACAGGTATCGGTGCAACCCCTGCGCCGCATACTTGCCGCCTGAACCCCGCCCAAAAACAAGCCGCCCGAAGGACCCACATCGGCATCAACCCGGTGTCAGGCCACCTGCCATTGGCATATCATCCACACTTGGGAACCCCGACGCGATTGCCTTGACCGGCACCTTTGAATCGGAGAAGGAACGACCTTCCCGCCCAAGACAGGACAAACGACAAGAATGACACGCCGGACCACGAAGGCATCTTCGGCACAAACGACCGAGCAGATAAAAGAAGGCGCGCAGTCGGCGGCGCAGGCCCCGACGGCATTGCCTAGTCGGTTGCCTTACCTGATTGGGCGCACCGACCGGATCGTCAAGCGCCGCCTGGGCGAGGTGCTGGCCCCGCACGGGCTGACCCTGCCGCAGTTCACGGCCCTTTCCGTGTTGCATGCGCGAGGCCCGACTTCCAACGCGCAATTGGCCGAGCGCTCGCTGATCTCGCCTCAGTCGGCGAACGAGGTGGTCAAGACGATGGAAGCGCGCGGCTGGATCGTGCGCCAGCCCGACCCATTGCACGGGCGCATCGTACTGCTAAGCCTGACCGAGAGCGCGCGGCATTTGCTTCGGCAATGCGATGACACGGTTGCAGCGATGGAGCGCGACATGCTGGAGGGCATCGATGCCGCGCACGCTGCCATGCTGCAAGAGCTGCTGAAAACGTGCGCGCGTAACCTGCGCTGAAAGCGCATACCGCTCGCTCAGTCGAGGACGGCGCTGGACAGCAGCGAACAGCGCCATCGCGACCGGGCGCTGTATCCAGCTTTCTGGGCACCACCGCTTTCCCGCCTGAAACTCCCGCAATCTCATCCACGTTTACCCTCGGTTTCCGGGTCTTCTCTTGTCATTGCAAGGCAGACTGAATACAGTCTGTATACAACAAAGCAATGAAACGCCGCCTGGTCCTGCGCGGCTCGCCCCCACGGAGACAACCCTGATGGATACGGACAATCACAACCTCGGCGACAGCAAGGCGGGCGCCAGCACGTCCCAGGCAGTGCGCGCCCTGCTCGGTCTTCGCGAGCTGGTGCTTGGCGGCGAACTGCCGCCCGGTGCACGCATTTCGGAAGTATGGGTTTCGGAACGCCTGGGCGTGTCTCGCACGCCAATCCGCGCGGCACTGATCCGGCTGCAGGAGGAAGGACTCGTCGAGCCGATCCCGTCCGGCGGCTTCGCCGTACGCTCGTTCGACGAGAACGAAATCAGCGACGCGATCGAACTGCGCGGCACGATGGAGGGCCTGGCCGCGCGCCTGGCCGCCGAGCGTGGCGTTAGCACGCGCCTTCTTCACGCCATGCGCGATGTCATCGCGCAGATCGACAGCGCGCTGACCGGCGAACTGACCGCCGTGAAATTCTCGCAGTATGTCGACCTCAACGCGCGGTTTCACCAATTGCTGGCCGCGGCCTGCGGCAGTGGGCTCGTCGCGCGCCAGATCGACAAGGTGACGAGCCTGCCGTTCGCTTCCGCGAGCGCTTTCGTCATGGTGCAGTCGATCGACGAAAGCGCGCGCGAGATGCTGCTGCTGGCGCAGTCTCAGCACTGCGCGGTGGTCGAGGCCATCGAGCAGCGCGAAGGCGCGCGGGCCGAGGCGCTGATGCGCGAGCACAGCCGCATCGCCAACCGAAACCTGAAGTTCGCATTGCAGAACCAGCAGGCAATGTCACAGGTACTTGGCGGCAGCCTGATCCGGCGCGCCCGCCGTACCGCCTGACCCGCACCGCGGGTTCCTTCACCACTCTCTTCGTCAACCAACGTATCCTGGCGCCGCGCGCGCCGGGAGGGGAAAGTCATGTTCCTGAAAAACACCTGGTATGTCGCCTGCACACCCGATGAACTCGATGGCAAGCCGCTCGGCCGCACCATCTGCAACGAAAAGATGGTGCTGTACCGGGATGGCACCGACAGCGTCGCCGCGCTGGAGGACTTCTGTCCGCATCGCGGGGCACCCCTGTCACTGGGTTTCGTGCGCGAGGGGCAACTGGTCTGCGGCTATCACGGCCTGACCATGGGCCGCGATGGCAAATGCAAGGCCATGGCCGGTCAGCGCGTGGGCGGTTTTCCGTCGATCCGCAACTACCCCGCCGTGGAGCGATACGGCTTTGTCTGGATCTGGCCCGGCGATGCCGCGCTGGCCGATGACGCGCTGATCCCGCATCTCGAATGGGCGGTGAGCCCCGAGTGGGCCCACGGCGGCGGGCTGTACCACATCGGCTGCGACTATCGCCTGATGATCGACAACCTGATGGACCTGACGCACGAGACGTATGTGCACGCGTCAAGCATCGGCCAGGCCGAGATCGAGGAATCCGCACCGGCAACGCGCGTGGAGGGTGACTCGGTCATCACCAGCCGCCATATGGAAGGCATACTGCCACCGCCATTCTGGGCCGCGGCGTTGCGCGGCAACGGTCTTGCCGACGACGTGCCCTGCGACCGCTGGCAGATCTGCCGCTTCACACCGCCCAGCCACGTGATGATCGAAGTCGGCGTGGCCCACGCAGGCAAGGGTGGCTACGATGCGCCCGCCGAGCACAAGGCTTCGAGCATCGTCGTAGACTTCATCACCCCGGAGACGGAGACGTCGATCTGGTATTTCTGGGGCATGGCGCGCAACTTCAAGCCGGACGACGCGGCGCTCACCGCGACCATCCGCGAAGGCCAGGGCAAGATCTTTGGCGAGGACCTGGAAATGCTGGAAGCGCAACAGCGCAACCTGCTGGCCAATCCCGCGCGCAAGCTGTTAAAGCTGAACATCGACGCCGGAGGCGTGCAGGCCCGCCGCATTCTGGACCGGCTGCTCGCGCAGGAACAGGCGCAGGACGCGCAAGCGGTTGCACAGGCGGGAGCGGCATGATGCAGGTCCGGATCGCAAGCAAGACGGCGGCCGCCGACGGCATCGCCCTGTTCGAACTGGTGGCCGCCGATGGCGGCGCGCTGCCGCCCTTTACCGCCGGCGCACATGTCGACGTGCATCTCGGCGACGGGCTGGTACGCCAGTATTCGCTCTGCAACGACCCGGCCGAGACGCACCGCTACCAGCTTGGCGTGCTGCGCGATGCCGCATCGCGCGGCGGCTCCGTAGCCATGCACGCGCTCGCGGCCGGGAACATCCTGGAGATTAGCGCGCCGAAGAATCACTTCCCTTTGCATGCGGACGCCAGGCATTCGGTGCTGCTCGCTGGAGGCATTGGCGTCACGCCGATCCTGGCCATGGCACAGAGCCTCGCGCGCAGCGGCGCATCGTTCGAGTTCCACTACTGCACGCGCAGCGCCGCCAGCACGGCATTCCAGGACCGGATCGCCGGCGACGACTTGCGCGAACGCACGTTCCTGTACCACGACGACGGCCAGCGCGCCGACCTGCAGCGTCTCCTCTCCGTGCCCCGTGCCGATACGCATCTCTACGTCTGCGGGCCAGGCGGCTTCATGGCGGCCGTACTGGACACGGCGCGCGCCGCAGGCTGGATGGAGTCGAACCTGCACCGCGAGTACTTCGCGGCGCCCGAAACGCCATCCGAGCCAGGCGGCGCCTTCCAGGTAACCGTGCAGAGCACGGGCCGCGTCATCGACATCGCCGCGGACGAGACCGTGGTGCAGGCGCTGGCCGCGAACGGTGTGGAGATCCAGACCTCTTGCGAGCAAGGTGTCTGCGGCACATGCCTCACGCGCGTGCTGTCTGGCACGCCCGATCATCGCGACGCCTACCTCACCGATGAGGAGCGCGCCGCCAATGATCAGTTCCTGCCCTGCTGCTCCCGCGCCAGGACCGGGATGCTGGTCCTGGACCTGTAGCTACGCTGTATTGCAAGACGCCGTCCCCCGAAAACCGCCCGTCCGTGGCGGTACTTCAACAAACACAAGGAGGTAGACAAATGCAGCCAGAGATCCGGGAAACCATCAACCGCGGCACGATGAGCCCCGCCCAGGTAATGGCGATTGCCATCTGCATCGTCCTCAACATGCTCGACGGGTTCGATGTGCTCGCGATGGCCTTCACGGCATCGCACATTTCCACCGATTGGCACCTGACCGGCAAGGAGGTCGGCGTACTGCTCTCCGCCGGCCTGTTCGGCATGGCCGCCGGTTCGCTGTTCCTCGCGCCGTGGGCGGACCGTATCGGCCGCCGACCGCTGATCCTGATTTGCCTCGGCACGATCTCGGCCGGCATGCTGTGCTCGGCGCTCGCGCAAAACGTGCCGCAGCTTGCGGCGCTGCGCGCCGTGACCGGGCTCGGCATCGGGGGGATGCTCGCCAGCATCAACGTGATCACGGGCGAGTACGCGTCCGACAAGTGGCGCAGCACGGCGATCGTGCTGCAGGCGACGGGCTATCCGGTTGGCGCGACGATCGGCGGTGCCATCGCCGGCATACTGCTCGCCCATTACGGCTGGCGCAGCGTGTTCGTGTTTGGCGGCCTGGTCACGCTGGCGATGGTCCCGGTGGTGCTTGCGCGGCTGCCGGAATCGCTCGACTTCCTGATCGCGCGGCGCCCCGAGGGGGCGCTCGACAAGCTCAACCGGCTCCTGGCACGCATGGGACGCCCGACCGTCGCCGCGTTACCGGCGCACGAGGCGACACAAGCACGCGAGGCCGGCGACGTGCGCAGCCTCTTCCGAGGCAGCCTGGCCATGCAGACACTGATGATCTGGATGTCGTTCTTCCTCGTGATGTTCACCTTCTACTTCGTGCTCTCATGGACGCCGAAGCTGCTGGTGGCAGCAGGGATGTCGGCGCAGCAAGGCATTACGGGCGGGGTACTGCTCAACGTGGGCGGCATCGTCGGCGGCACAGCGTTCGCGTTCCTCTCCGCGCGCATCGGACTGCGCCCGCTGCTGTGGAGCTGCTTTATCCTGACCGCGCTGATGATGATCGCCTTTGGCCTGTACGCGAGCACGCTGGCGGCGGCACTGGCGTTGGCGGTCGTGATTGGCGCCGGCATCTTTGGCTGCATGGTGGGTCTCTATGCCTACGCGCCGATTCTGTACCCGGCGCAAACGCGCACCACGGGCATGGGCTGGTCGATTGGCATGGGGCGGTTCGGCGCGGTGCTTGCCCCGCTCGTGGCGGGGTCGCTGCTCGATGCGGGCTGGCCTTCGGCGCATCTGTACTATGTGTTTGCGATCCCCCTGCTGATGGGTATCGCCAGCGTAGGCCTGCTCGGGCGCCTGACGGCGTCCGTTGGCCAACCCGTGCGGGTCGGCGCGCACTGATCCGCGCAGTGACCCGATACCGGCCGCGTACTGGCTATCTCAACGACAGCGGCACGCAGGCCGGTTCGGGCCTACGTGCCGCGTGCTAGTTCGCGAGAGAAATGCGCGTCCGGACGATCTTCGCAATGCGCCGCGCTGTCAAAGCCCCAGCAACCGGACGGCGTTGTCCTTCAGAATGCCGGGCATCACCTCTGGCCGGAATCCGGCCTGCTTGAAATCGTCCATCCACCGCTCCGGGGTAATCAGCGGAAAATCGCTGCCGAACAGCACCCGGTCCTTCAGCAGCGTGTTGGCGTAGCGCACGAGCTGCGGTGGAAAGTACTTCGGACTCCAGCCGGACAGGTCGATCCATACGTTAGGTTTGTGCATCGCCACGCTGATCGCCTCGTCCTGCCACGGGAAGCTCGGGTGCGCCATCACAATCTGCATGTCGGGAAAGGCAATCGCCACGTCGTCCAGGTGCATCGGATTGCTGTACTCGAGCCGCAGCCCGCCACCGCAACGCATGCCTGAGCCAATGCCGCTGTGTCCCGTATGAAAGATCGCGGGCAGGCCGTGCCCGTTGATGACCTCATAGATCGGCCACGCCATCCTGTCGTTCGGATGAAAGCCTTGCACGGTCGGATGGAACTTGAAGCCCTTCACACCGTGTTCCTCGATCAGCCTGCGCGCTTCGCGTGCACCGAACTTTCCCTTGTGGGGGTCGATGCTGGCGAAGGCCATCATGATGTCGTCGTTGGCCTTCGCCGCCGCAGCGATTTCTTCGTTCGGAATCCGGCGCCGGCCAAGGTTCGACTCGCTGTCCACCGTGAACATGATCAGGCCGATCCTTCGCTCGCGGTAATAGGCGACAGTTTCTTCGATCGTCGGCCGGCGCTTGTTGCCGAAGTATTTGTCGGCGGCGGCATCGTACTCTTCGCCGTAGTTGTCGAACGGGTTCCAGCAACTGACTTCCGCATGCGTATGGAAGTCGATCGCCACAAGGTTCTGGTGATCCATCATGGGCTCCGGGACGCTATCAGGATTCGGCCGTGAAGCCGACCTTCTTCACGAGCACGCCCCACTTGCGGTACTCGGCGTCCATCGCGCGTTTCATGTCGTCGGCGGACGAGCCTTTCGCCACGAGGCCAATCGACAGGAAGCCATCGACGATGGCTGGGTCCTTGAGCGCCTGGTTGATCGCGGTGCCGGCCGCGGCCAGAACGGCTGGCGGCGTCCTGGCCGGCGCCAGAAAGCCGAACCACTCGTCGGCCACCACTTCCGGAAAGCCGAGTTCCGCGAACGTTGGCACTTCCGGGAGGTATGGCGCACGCGTGGCACCCGAGGTGGCCAGGACGCGCAGCTTGCCGCTCTTGACGAACGGCAGGTAATCGCCAGTCAGCGTGAAACTCGAGGCGATCTGCCCGGCCACCACGTCGTTGACCGCGGGCAGCGAGCCACGATACGGTACGTGGCGCAAGTCCAGGCCTGCGTTGAGGCCGAACAGCGCACCGACGAAATGGGGTGTCGAGCCCGCGCCCGGCGAGCCGTAGTTGGCGTCCGCAGGGTGAGCCTTCGCCCACGCGATGTAGTCCTTCACTGTCCGCACGTTGGCCGGCACCGCCGGTCCGACGGCGAGCGCAAACGTCATGTATGCGGCCGTGGAGATCGGTGCGAAATCCGCCGCCGAATAGCTGAGCTTCGTATAGACGTGCGGATATGTCGACAGCGCCGATGCCTGCGAGAGCGCCAGCACGCTACCGTCGGCCGGGGACGCTTTCAGCAGTTCGAGCGCGATGCGCCCGCCCGCGCCGGGGCGGTTGTCCACCACCGCGCCGCTGCGCGAGAACGCCGTGTTGGCAAATTTCTCGCCGACGCGCCGGGCGACCTGGTCTCCCACGCTGCCGGCCGGGAAACCATAGAGTACCTTTGCCTGCTGGACCGCCTGCGCGAGCGCGGCCACGGGCGCCAGCGCACCGCATGCGGATGCGGCCATCAACGCCTGAAGAAGATCGCGGCGTGTTGTCATGACTTGTCTCCTCGTTGTCGTGTGTCGGGCGCCCTGGCGTATCTCGTCGCCGCCTCGTGGCGCCCCGGTCTGCCTCCTGCAGGCGGAGGTCAGAAAATATGCTTGATGCCGGTCATCACGCCGAACTGCTGGCCGCCCGGGCCGGTATTGGAACCCGTGGCGCCGCCGCTGACCGAAAGGGTCAGTTGGCCGCTGTTATTGATGTAGCCGGCTGTCGCGTAGACGGACGTGCGCTTCGAGAACGCGTAGGTGCCGCGCAGCGCGTAGAGCATCGCCTTGTTATCGCTGTTGTGGAACTTGTAGTAATAGACTTGTCCGGCGACGTTGAAAGCCGGGGTCACGTCGTGGGACACGCCGCCGTAGATCATGTCGCTGCGCGGCGTGGGGCTGCCATCATTGTCGCGGCGAATCCAGCCGAGGCCGACCTTGGTCCGCGAAAAGATCGCGTAGCCGCCAACAAACAGGCGGTCGTCCGTGAAGCTGCTGCTTGTGAGCCCCCCGAACGCACCGGGCCCACCCCGCAACGAGTCGTAGGCGGCGGA
The DNA here is from genome assembly GCF_057815095.1 of Cupriavidus sp. 86D6. Taxonomy (NCBI): domain Bacteria; kingdom Pseudomonadati; phylum Pseudomonadota; class Betaproteobacteria; order Burkholderiales; family Burkholderiaceae; genus Cupriavidus; species Cupriavidus sp. 86D6. The sequence goes on from NZ_JBYPSB010000008.1 coordinate 124,494, forward strand.
CAGGCCGATCGTCGGACCGAGCCCCTTGAATTCGTACAGCAGCATCGCCGACCATTCGCGGCACGCCCGCTTGTCCGCCGGGTTCTCGCCGGCACAGTTCTGGCCCGTCGGGCTCGGTCCGGCATTGACCGTGTCGCGGCCGAAGCTGTAGGTGGCCCCCACCGTCAGGCCGTTGAACGTGCCCTTGTATGCAATCGCGTTGTCGGCGCGGGCATTCGGCAGGTAGCTGTCGAGCGAGCCCGATGCATAGACGTTCGGGCCAAGAATGTCGGCGTCCAGCGTCGCCCAGAACAGCATCGTGTACTGGCGACCGAACCCGACCTGGCCCCAGGGCCCGGAGAGTCCGACCAGCGCCTGCCGGCCGAACAGACGCCCACCCTGCCCCGACGCGCCGGCGTCGGGCGTGAACCCGGACTCGAGCACGAACACGCCTTTCAGGCCACCGCCGAGATCCTCGGTGCCGCGCAGCCCCCAACGCGACGGCACCGTGCCGGTCAGCGTTGGCATGCGCACCACGCTGTTCTTCGCGGTGCCGATGTTGTTGACGTACTCGACGCCGGTATCGACGACGCCATAGAGCGTCACCGATTGCGCGCCCGCGATGGCCGGCGCTGCCGCCAGCGCTGCCAGACCTGCCCGTCCAAACTTCATCTGCTGTCTCCTCTTGTCATGGCCGATCGTTGTCGGCGTTGCTGTTGTCATGCTTGCCGGCTCTGTGGCGCGGCTTCGTGCAAACGGATCACGCGGCTATCGCTGCCGGCGTCGTCGTAGAGCGCATCGACCAGCGCGGCGCGGCGCGTTAGCACCGCACGCTGGTTGATCGAGCCCTTGTCGGTCAGTTCGCCGTCATCGAGCGACGGCGCCGCTTCGAGCAACAGCAGCCGCCTGACGCGCGTGGCGCTGCCCGTGGCCGTGAGGTCGAGCTTGCGCAGCATCGTCGAGAACGCTTCGCGCACCGGCGCGGACGCCAGCACTTCGCGCGTGCCCGCGTTCGCCGGCAGGCCAGCCAGGCGGCGGCATTCCGCCAGGTGCGGGAAGACGAGCAGACCAATCTCGTCCCGGTCCGCGCCCGCGATCACCACGTCCTGGACGTAAGGCGCGCCGGCGCCGATCACGCGCGCGCGCAGCGGTCCGACACTCACGAACGTGCCGGTGCTGAGCTTGAAGTCCTCGGCAATGCGCCCGTCGAACTGGAAACCCAGCTCCGGCCGTTCGGGATCGACAAAGCGCAGCGCATCGCCAGTGCAGTAGTAGCCTTCCTCGTCGAACACCTGCCGGTCGGGGTCCGCCTCTGCGCGCCAGTAACCCGGCATGACGTGCGGCCCGCGAAAACGCGCCTCGAACTTGCCGTTGGCCGGCACCAGCTTCAGCTCGCAGCCCGCGGCCGGAAGGCCGACATAGCCCGAGCGCGCGACCGGACCCGTGGTGAACATGCTCGACGGTGCGGTTTCCGTCATGCCGAGGCCGGACATGATATGGATGCGCTGTCCGCAATGCGCCTCGGTGACGCGCTCCAGGCGGTCCCACGCTTCCTGCGAGAGGCCGGCGGCGGCGAAGAAGTAGAGATTGACGCGCGAGAAGAACGTCTCGCGCAGCCGGGCATCCTGTTCCAGCGCCCTGCCGAGTTCCTCCCAACCCTTCGGCACGTTGAAGTAGATCGTGGGCGCAATCTCGCGCAGATTGCGCAGCGTTTCATCGAAGCCGCCCGGCAACGGACGTCCACCGTCGATGTAGAGCGTGCCGCCGTTGTAGAGCACGATGCCGACGTTGTGGCTGCCGCCGAACGTATGGCTCCAGGGCAGCCAGTCCACCAGGACCGGCGGTACACGGCCGAGCTCCGGCATCGCCTGGCGCAGCATTTGCTGGTTGCTGCACAGCATCCGGTTCGTGGTCGTTACCGCCTTGGGCTGCCGCGTGGAGCCAGAGGTGAAGAGGAACTTGGCGATCGTATCGGGACCCACCGCCGCGTTGGCAGCGTCAACGCTGCCGGGACGCGTCTGTACCAGCACATCGAACGACGTCGCGGCGCGGCCGGGCAGATGACCGTCACGGGTCACGACCTCGACGCCGGCAGGGACCACGGCTTCGATAGCGCGCGCGAACGCGGGGCCATCGGCGGCGTAGACCAGGCCAGGCGTCAGTAGATCGAACACGTGCCGCAGCTTGCCGAAATCGCCGGAGACCAGCGAATACTGCGGTGATACGGCCGAGAACGGCACGCCAGCCCACAGCGCGCCGAGCGCCAGTTGCAGATGCTCGAGATCGTTGCCGGAGAGAATCAGCAGCGGCCGCTCGGCGCTCAGCGAACGGTCCAGCAGCGCCTGCCCGATCGACCGTGCACGCGCCAGCATCTCGGCATAGGTGATGTTGATCCAGTTGCCGTCGGGGCCGCGCTGCGCCGCAAGCACGCGCGCGGGGTGACGGGCGGCGCCGGTGGCGAGGCAATCCGACATCCGTTCCGGATAGCCCTGCAGCGTTTCCCGCGAACGCACGCGCCAGATCTCGCCATCGCGGCGGAACTCGGCCTCCGTGCGCCCGATGGCGACGTCGCGGTAGGACACGGCAGCGCCCCCGTGGCCGGGGGGGCCTTGCGTCGAGACGTTTTTCACGTCTGTCTCCTCACTGTAGTGTTGCCTCCCTCTACGGGGAGTCTGTGGGTCGGCCGCCGGATCAGACCGGATAGTGGCGCGGGGTGTTCTGGATCGTGATCCAGCGCAGGTCGGTGAATTCGGCCACGGCCGCCTGGCCGCCAAAGCGCCCATAGCCGCTCGACTTGACGCCGCCAAACGGCATCTGCGCCTCGTCATGCACAGTAGGGCCGTTGATGTGGCAGATACCCGATTCGATCCGTTGGGCAACCGACATCGCCCGCGACACATCGCGGCTGAATACCGACGCGGAGAGGCCATATTCGCTGTCGTTGGCCATACGCACCGCCTCGTCGTCGCCATCCACGCGCGCGACCGTCACTACCGGACCGAACGATTCCTCGCGGTAGAGCTTCATGCCCGGTGCAATGCCGTCGACGATGACCGGTTGCAGGATCGCGCCGTCTGCGTGCAAGCCCACGGGCAGGTTTGCGCCCTGCGCGCGCGCGTCCTCCACCAATGCGGCGATACGCCGCGCGGCATCCTTGCTGATCAGCGCACCCAGCACGCTGGCCGGATCGGCGGGATCGCCAGCCCGCAGTGTCTTCGCCTTCGCGGCCAGTTTCTCGACGAAGCGGTCGGCGATCTTGCGGTCGGCGATCACACGCTCCGTCGACATGCAGATCTGCCCCTGGTTGAAGAACGCACCGAAGGCCACGGCATCGACTGCCGCATCGAGGTCCGCATCGTCGAGCACCAGCAACGGCGCCTTGCCGCCCAGCTCCAGCAGCGCCGGCTTCAGGTGCCGGGCCGCGTGCTCGGCAACGATGCGGCCCACGTGCGTGGAGCCGGTGAAGTTGACGCGGCGCACGGCCGGATGCGCGATCAGCCGCTCGACCACCTGCGCCGCATCCTCCGGCGCATTGGTGACCACGTTTACGACACCGTCGCCAAGCCCCGCCTCCTGCAGCACCGTGCCGATCAGACGATGCACGCCAGGGCACGCCTCGGATGCCTTGAGCACGACCGTGTTGCCGCACGCGAGCGGCATCGCCAGGGCGCGGGTGCCGAGGATCACCGGCGCGTTCCACGGCGCGATGCCAAGCACCACGCCGCACGGCTGGCGCACGGCCAGGGCCAGACTGCCCGGCACGTCCGAAGGAATCACGCTGCCCTCGATGCGCGTCGTCATCGCGGCGGCCTCGCGCAGCATGTTGGCCGCCAGCATCACGTTGAAGCCGTACCAGTTCGGCATGGCGCCGGTCTCGGCCACGCCGATGCGGATGAAGTCCTGCGTACGCTGGTCCATCAGGTCGGCCGCCTTCAGCAGCCGGCGGCGGCGCTCGCCCGGCAGCAGTGCGGCCCACGCCGGGAAGGCGGCCGCGGCGGCATTGACGGCGGCATCGGCATCCGCGAGCGTGGCGGCCGGGGCGCGCGACACCACGGCATCGTTCAGCGGATTGCGGCGCGCGAAGGTGGCGCCATTGGCGGCGGGCCGATCCTGCCCGCCAATCAGCATGGTCAGTTCGTTCATCAGCGTTGTCTCCTGGCGGCGGCTCTTTGGGCCGCCGTCTCGATCGGGGGTTGACGGCCGCTCAGGCGCGCTTGTAAGCCTGCAGGCCCGGCTTGATCGACTTGTCGTCGAGGAATTGCTTCAGGCCCTGCTCGCGGCCGTGCTCGGGATCGCGCAGCTGCGCCTGGTCGAGCTTTGCGTACAGGTAGTCCTCGTTCTGCTCCCACGTCAGTTCGCGGCTGCGCTTGAAGCCGATCTTGGCCGCCCGCAGCACCACCGGGTTCTTCTCGAGCAGCTTTGCGGCCAGCGCAATCGTGTGCTCGCGCAGTTGGGCGCGCGGCACGCTCTCGTTGACCAGGCCCATCGCGGCGGCTTCGCTGCCGGTGAAGGTGTCGCCCGTCATGATGTAGTGCAGCGCCTTGCGGTGACCGACCGTATCGGCCATGGCCTTGCTGACCAGGTTGCCGGGCGGAATGCCCCAGTTGATCTCCGACAGGCCGAAGGTGGCCTCGTCCGCGGCGATGGCCAGATCGCAGGCAACCAGCGGCGAGAAGCCGCCGCCAAAGCACCAGCCGTTGACCATGGCGATGGTCGGCTTGCTGTACATGCGCAGGAGCCGCCATTGCCACTGCGACGCATCGCGGCGGATCTTCTCCTGCAGGATCTCCGGACCGGCATCCACTTCACGGAAGTACTCCTTCAGATCCATGCCCGCCGTCCAGGCGTCACCCGCGCCGGTCAGCACCAGCACCTTGGCGTCGGCATCCAGTTCCAGCGCTTCGAGCACCTGAACCATCTCGGCGTTCAGCGTCGGGTTCATCGCGTTGCGCTTCTCGGGACGGTTGAACGTCACCCACGCAATGCCCGCTTCCACACTGACCTTCACAGCCTTCCAGCGCCCTTCGTAATCAGCCATCTCTGCTTCTCCTCGGTAATCCGGTTTCGCGATGTTTGTCAGTGTATTATCAACCTACCTGATATCTCAAGCGGAATTTCCGTTCTGCGCGTAAACCCCGATGCGGCCATGATGAGCGCAAGGAGACGGCGCCGCCGATGCCGAGGATGGCGCGCTCGCGCTTCGTGCATCGCACCACACGTCGCGCTTGACGTGCGTCGGCGGCACGCTATATAACGAACGCGTGGGTAGAAGCGGTCGATCGAACAGCAGCGGCGCAATGCCGCGAGGTTCATCTGGAGATTGCTCACTGACGGAGTTCCCGTCAGTGGCGCCATGACCCGACCGGTCCCACCGCCCCTGGCAGGACTCCAAGCCTTTCACCAGAGTCTTCGTTAGGGAATCTCAATGATCATCGACACCAGCTGTTATCCGACCAATCTGGTCGACCTGGCCTGGCGCCATGACGGCGACCCGTTCACGGGCGAACGTCTGATCCAGATGATGGATGGCCCGTTCACGATCAACGGCAAGCCGCGTCGCATCGACAAGGCGTTCATCCAGCCGCCGCAAGGCAACACGATCTACACCTATACCGATGGCGTGAAGTCGGGCGGCGAATCCATCGACGCCTACATGGCCTACACGCGCGAGATGGTGGCCAGGTATCCGGACCGCTTCATCGGCTGCTTTGTCTACAACCCGCGGTGCGGCGTGGAAAATGGCGTCAATGCCATCGAGCACTATGTGAGGAAGCTCGGTTTCAAGATGGTGCAGTTCCAGGCCAACATGCACGCATACCGGCCGGATCGCGCGCTGGACTGGCTGCGCCCCGCCCTGCAGAAATGCGCGGAACTGGGCGTGCTGGTGAAGCTGCACACTGGCGACGGCCCCTACAGCATTCCCACCGAGTGGGTGCCGATGATGAAGGAGTTTCCGACCATCAACTTCATCATGGCCCATTTTGGCGTGCAGACCGGCGGCGTGTATTGTTTCGAGCCGTTCCAGATGGCCATGGACATGCCTAACGTCTATTGCGAATCCGGCTGGTGCCTGCAATCGCGCATCGTCGAGTTCGCGAAGGTGCTGCCAAGGCACAAGATCCTGTTCGGCTCGGACACGCCCCCGAACGAACCCGGCATGTGGCTGCGCCTGCTGGAGGTGCTGTGCTTCGAACCGCCCCAGGGACTCAATCTCGATGAGGACACGCTCGAGGACTACCTCGGCAACAACGTTGCCCGCATGATCGGCCTGGCGCCGACGCCGGTGCCGCGTTCGCTGGAAGAAGCGAAAGCGCGCCTGGCCGCATGAACGCGGACACCCCCAAGAGATTCCGACGGAGCATACGAACATGATCATCGACACCCACCTGCACCCGACCAACCTTGTCGACGAGGCCTGGCGGCACACGGGCGAGCCGTTCACCGGCGAACGCCTGCTCAAGATGATGGACGGCCCCAACATCATCAACGGCAAGCCGCGCCGCATCGACATGGGATTCATCCAGCCGCCGCCGGGCAACACCGGCTATCGCGATGGCAACCGCCGCGGCCGCGAGGGCATTCGCGACTACATGGCCTATGTGGCCAGCCTGTGCCAGAAGTACCCGGACCGCTTTATCGGCAATTTCACGTTCAACCCGCGCTGGGGCCCGGAGGAAGGCGCGCAGGAGCTGGAATTCCACGTCAAGGAATATGGCTTCAAGATGCTCAAGCTGCATGCCAACATGCACGGCTACCGCCCGGACCGCGCACTGGACTGGCTGCGTCCCGCCATGAAGGTCTGCGCCAAATACAACATCGTGGTGCTGATCCATACCGGCGACGGACCCTACACTATTCCGACGATGTTCTATCCGGTCATCCGCGAATTTCCGATGGTCAACTTCATCATCGGACACTTCGGCATCCAGACCGGCGGCAACTATTCGTTCGAGGCGTTCTGGATGGCCATGGACACGCCGAACGTGTATTGCGAATCGGGCTGGTGCTTCCAGTCGCGCATTGTCGAGTTCGCACGCCAGTTGCCGCGCGACAAGATCGTGTTCGGCACCGACACGCCGCCAAACGAACCCGGCATGTGGCTGCGCGAGCTGGAGATGCTGTGCGGCCCCGCGCCGCAAGGCATGGATCTCGATGAGGACGGCCTGGAGGACTACATGGGCAACAACATCGCCCGCCTGGTCGGCATCGAGACCACGCCGCCGCCGAAAACCCAGGAAGACGCTCAGGCACGCCTGAAAGACACCTACGCCAGCAAGCACATCTACGCCTGATCCGGCCGCAGCCACTGACGTTTTTCCTTCCCGTCTGGTCACACACGGGCGCGTCGTCAACCTCGACGCGCGCCCGTGCGCGGCAACGGTGTCCCGTTGAAGCATCCCAAGCGGAGCCATGCCATGACTGCCTCAACTTCCCTGCCAGGTATCGCGCGACATGCCGGCCAGGGGTCCGGCCCGGTGTTCGAAGACACCTCGCAGGACTTTCACACCTTCCTGGCCGCCTATTGCGCGGCATTTCCCGACGATGTCCTGACCGTGCGCGAGCCGGTCACCGCCAACCAGGACCCCACCGCGCTGGTATGGGCGCTGGCCGCGCAACAGCGTCATCCCGTCGTGAAGTTCGACGACGTGGCCCGGTTGGGCGCGCCGCTGGTGACCAACCTGTTCGCATCGCGTGAACGCGTGGGCCGCATGCTCGGCGTCTCGCCCAGCGGCATCCATGCCGAGTACCAGGCGCGCGCGCGACGCCTGCTGTTGCCCCGCGTGCTGGATGCGGGCGCGGTAACCGGCATCGTGCAGGAGCAGGTGGACCTGACCACCTTGCCTGCCATCCGGCATTTCGCCACCGATCGCGGGCCGTATATCACCAACGCCATCCTGATCGCCGAAGACCGGGAGCTGGGCATCGGCAACGCCAGCTACCACCGTTCGATGCTGCATTCGCCCACCGAGATCGCCACGAGCCTGCATTCGCGCGGCCACTTGTGGCGCATGTACCAGCGTGCGGCCGAACTGGGCAAGCCGCTGCCCGTGGCCATGGTGATCGGCGCGCATCCGCTGTTCATGCTGGCCGGCGCCGCACGTCTGCCCTATGGCGTGGATGAGCGGCAGGTGGCGGGCGGGCTGTTCGGTGCACCGCTCGAAGTCGTGCGCACGCCGCGATACGGCATCGAGGTCCCGGCGCATGCGGAAATCGTGCTCGAAGGGGTGCTAGATCCCGGCGCGCGCGTGGACGAAGGGCCGTTCGGCGAGTTCACCGGCTACTCGTCCGATCGCTCCACCAACAACCTGCTGCGCGTGGAGACCGTGATGCGGCGCAGCGACGCGTGGCTGGTCGACGTGGTCGGCGGCAATTCGGCAGAGCACCTGAACCTGGGGCGCATTCCGCGCGAATCCGAGATGGTGGAAAAGCTCAAGGAGCGATTTCCGTCGGTCACCGCCGTGCACTATCCCAGCTCGGGCACGCATTTTCATGCGTACGTGGCACTGCGGCAGTCGCGCCCGGGCGAGGCGCGCCAGGTCATGCTGGGCCTCCTTGGCTGGGACCCGTACCTGAAAACCGTGGTTGCCGTGGATCACGACATCGACATCACGAACGACGAGCAGGTGCTCTGGGCCCTGGCCACGCATCTGCAGCCGCATCTGGACGTGGTGATCGTGGACGGCTTGCCCGGCAGCGCGCTGGACCCGTCGGCTTCGGGTGTCGGCACGACGTCGCGCATGGGACTCGACGCCACGCGCGGGCCGCACTTCGACGGCGTGCGCGCACGGATCGATGACGATGCGATGGCGCGTGCCGCCGCGCTGCTCGCGCGCATGGATTCGGGAAAACACTGAGTCTCACAGCACTTGATCGAAGGCGCGCGGCATTGATCGGACAACCCGATCCATTCATCCAAACGCCCCATTTACCCAATGTCCGGACGCTGGCATGCTGCCCTGACAATGACACGCAGGTGGCGGGAACACGTGGCGCAGACCATGGGGATACAGCTGCTGTCCCCTTCCGAACCAACCGCGCGGGCAACACCGGCCTGGAAGACGAAGGAGACAGCATGACCCACAACCCCACCCCCCATGGGTTCGGCCCGGCGCACCCGGTCGATGAAGTCTTGCCCCCGCTCAGGCTCGCCGCGCTTGGCCTGCAACACGTGCTCGTGATGTACGCGGGCGCAATTGCGGTGCCGCTGATCATCGGCGGTGCGCTGCATCTGCCCAAGGACCAGATCGCGTTCCTGATCGCGGCGGACCTGTTCTGCTGCGGCCTGGTCACGATGATCCAGAGCATCGGCATCGGCAAGATCGGCATCCGCCTGCCTGTGATGATGGGCGTGACGTTCACGGCCATCGCACCGATCATCGCCACCGGCACGAACCCGTCGCTGGGGCTGCCGGCCGTTTTTGGGGCAGTGATGGTGGCCGGCGTGTTTACGTTGCTGGCCGCACCGTACGTAAGCCGGCTCATCCGCTGGTTTCCGCCCGTGGTCACAGGCACCGTGGTACTGGTGATCGGCATTTCGCTGATGCGTGTCGGTGTGAACTGGGCAGCGGGCGGCAACCCCACGCTGAACACAGCCGCAGGCCCTGTGCCAAATCCCGCCTACGGCCTGCCCTTGCATATCGGCATCGCTGCCGTGGTGTTGCTGACGGTGCTCTGCATGATCGCGTTCTTCAAGGGCTTCCTCTGCAATATTGCCGTGCTGATCGGCATCACGGTGGGATTCGCGATCGCCGTGGTGCTGGGCAAGGTCACCTTTGCCGGCGTGCATGCGGCCGACTGGGTGGCACTGATCACGCCGTTCCACTTTGGATGGCCCACCTTCGACCCCATGACGTCGATCACGCTGTGCGTTGTCATGGTGGTGATCATGATCGAAGGTGTGGGTCAGTTCCTGGCGCTGGGCGAAATCGTGGAACGTCCGGTCACGCCCGAGGACTTGGCGCGCGGCCTGCGCGCCGATGGCGTGGGCGCGCTGGTGGGCGCGGTGTTCAACACGTTCACCTACACGTCGTATGCGCAGAACGTGGGGCTGGTGCAGGTAACCGGCGTACGCAGCCGCTGGGTATGCGCCACGGCCGGCGGCATCCTGATCGTGCTGGGTTGCCTGCCCAAACTCGCGTTCTTCGCCGCGTCGATTCCGCAATACGTGCTGGGCGGCGCCGCACTGGTGATGTTCGGCATGGTGGCGGCCACGGGCGTGCGCATACTGGGGCACGTGGACTTCGTGGAAAACAAGAAGAACGCGTACATCGTTGCCGTGAGCGTGGCGCTGGGGATGATTCCGCTGGTGGCGGACAGGTTCTTCGCACAGCTTCCCGAACTGCTGGCCAGATTCTGCCAGAACGGCATCCTGCTCGGCACCCTGTGCGCGGTGCTGCTGAACCTGCTGTTCAACGTCCGCACCGAGCGTGCCCCCCAGTTGCTGGCGAAGAACGTGGCGTAGCGGCGCGTGGCCTTCGCTCGTGCCCCACGTACGTGAGACGGGCCGGAAGCAAGGGCGCGGCGGCTGCACGCGTCCTTTCTATTTCCCCAGATCGCTGCGATGTCGCATCAACAGATCGCGGAACGTCTGCGCGGGTGGTGACAGGGATCGGTCCGTATGCACAAGCAGGCTGATCTCGCGCGAGATGACGGGGTCTTGCGGCATGACTGTTACCAGGCCCAGCGCCGACGTCAGGCGCGTGACGGCCGTGCTCATCACCGCGATGCCCAATCCGGCATCGACCATACCTACCATCGTGAGCGGCAGGAACACCTCGTGCACGCGCGTCAGCGAGATGCCGCGCATGGCCAGTGCGGCATCCAGGCAGTCGCGAATGGGATTACCGCGGTGCGGCCCGATGACCGGCAGCTTCGCCACGTCTTCCCACGTCAGCGCTCGCCGGCGTGCCAGCGGATGACTGGGCGGCATCACGATCACGAACGCGTCGGACGATAGCCGGTGCGCGCTGAGGTCGGGCTGACCTTCAGGAATCGTGCCGATACCGAAGTCGACCTCGCCCGCGCTGACCATGCGGGGCACTTCGTCTTCGGCGACGTCATGCAGTTCCACTTTCACGCCCGGATGGCCCACGCAGAACTCACGAATGAAACGCGGCAGCATCAGTGCAGCCTGGATCGATGACGCGGCAATCGACACTCGCCCGCGCCCCAGCGACCGTAACTCGGCCGAAGTGTCGATCACGCTGTCGATGTCGGCCACGGCCTTCCTGACCATTGGCAGCAGTTCCGCACCGGCCTGCGTGATTTGCATCAGGCGTGTGTGGCGGTCGAACAGCTTGATGCCCAGGTTGCCTTCCAGTTCGTGGATCAGCGCGCTGACCGATGACTGCGAAAGGTTCAGCTTCTCCGCCGCGCGCGTGAAATGCAGTTCTTCGGCAACAGCCACGAAGGCGCGCAGTTGCCGCAGCGAAACGCTCATGTTGACCGGCATGTCTCCCCCTGCTCTGTGGTCCGCCTCAACGGTGTCGCGGCAGTGATTCAGAGGGTAACACGATCAATAAATCCCGTTATGGGTATTTACCGATGATGGGCCGCGAACCATGATGCAAGCACGGTCAGCCGCAAACACATGCGCTGCACGGGCCGCGAGCACCCCCAAAGGAGCGAAGATGAGAGCGTTTGAATATCTCGAACCCGCCACGCTTGCAGAGGCCTCGGCGCTGCTGCATCGCTGTGGCGGCCGTGCCAGCGTGCTGGCCGGGGGCACCGACTTGCTCGTGCAGATCAAGGAATCGCACCGCCAGCCCTCGCACGTCATCAACATCAAGAAAATTCCCGGCATGGACGTGCTGGCGTTCCATCCGGCCGATGGCCTGCGCATCGGGGCGCTGGTCACCACGCGCGAGGTGGAAACGTCCTACGCGGTGCGCCGCCACTACGCCAGCCTGGCCAAGGCCGTCACGGACTTCGCATCGATCCAGGTACGCAACCGCGCCACGGTGGTGGGCAATGTGTGCCGCGCATCGCCATCGGCCGATTCGCTCGCGCCATTGATGACCGACCACGCGTCGGTGCATCTGTACGGCCTGCAAGGCTCGCGTTCGATGTCCGTGGAGAACTTTGTGACTGGCGCCGGCAAGACCGCGCTGGCACCCGACGAACTCGTGTCGTATATCACCATTCCCGCGCCGGCCCCGCACACCGGCAAGGCCTACATCAAGCACGGACGGCGCGTGCAGATGGAACTGGCCACCGTCGGCGTGGCCGTGTCGGTCACGGTCGATGGCGGGCATTGCACCGACGTTGGCATCGTGCTGGCCGCAGTCGGCCCCACGCCGATTCGCGCCCGACATGCCGAAGCGGTGCTGCGCCATCGCCCCGTCACCGACGCGCTGGTCCTGCAGGCCGCGCATGCCGCCATGGAAGATGCGCGGCCCATCAGCGACGTGCGCGCAAGCGCCGAATATCGCCGCGAAATGGTGGGGGTGCTGACGCGCCGCGCCATCGCCCAAGCCCTGGAGATGCTGTGATGCGCAAGCTGATCGAAGTCGATATCAACGGCGAAGTCCGCGAGCTCGCCGTGGAACCCAACAGTACCCTGCTGGACGCCCTGCGCGACGACGCCGGACTGACCGGCACAAAGAAGGGCTGCGATGTGGGCGAATGCGGGTCGTGCACGATCCTGGTCGACGGCGCGCCGATGAACAGTTGCCTGATGCTAGCCCCAGAAGCCCACGGCCGCAAGATCGTCACCATCGAAGGCATCCAGCCCGCCGCCGATCGGGTGCATCCCATACAGGAACAGTTCATGCGCTGCGGCGCCGCGCAATGCGGCTTCTGCACGCCCGGATTCATCGTCGCCATCAAGGCACTGCTCGACGCCAATCCGCAGCCAACGCGGCAGGAAATCCGCTTTGCCCTCGCGGGCAACATCTGCCGCTGCACCGGCTACACCCGGATCATCGAAGCGGTGGAACGGGCCGCCGAGGCCATGCGCCGTCCGGATGGCGACGCCGCTCGCGCACTGACGGAGAACGCACGATGACCCACGCCGTGATAGGACACAGCGTCAAGCGTACCGACCTGCTGGACAAGGTCACCGGCAACGCCAAGTACGTATCGGACATGCCGATGGCTGGCCTGCTGCACGCCAGGCTCAAGCGATGCAATGTGGCGCATGCGCGCATCGTCGGCATCGACACGTCTGCCGCTTTGGCGCTGCCGGGTGTCAAGGCGATCCTCACGCATGAAAACGTGCCGCGCGTGCTGCATGCGGGCTCGCCGCATCCGCGCTCGGCGTCGGTCACGTGCGACCAGTACATCCTGGACGACAAGGTGCGCTACTGGGGCGAAGGCGTCGCGGCCGTTGCGGCCACCAGCGAGGACATCGCGGCACGCGCCATCGAACTGATCCAGGTCGAGTACGAAGCACTGCCGGCGTATTTCACCGTGGAAGACGCAGCGGCGCCAGGCGCCGCGCTGATCCACGATCGCGAACCGGGCGGCAACCTGGTACTTCCGCCGGTCAGGATCGAACGCGGCGATGTGGACAAGGGCTTTGCCGAAGCCGACTTCATCCTCGAAGGCGTCTACGAAGGCGGCCGTCCCACGCCGGCCTACATGGAACCGAACGTGCTGACCTGCAAGTGGGACGGCAACGGCAACCTGACGGTGTGGATCTCGACGCAGACCGCGTTCATGGTGCGCGGCATCATGGCCGAGGTGCTGGGCCTGCCGCTGCACAAGGTGCGGGTGCTGGTGGACCACATGGGCGGCGGATTCGGCGCCAAGCAGGATCTTTTCCAGGCCGAGTTCCTGTGCGCGCTGCTCGCGCGCGAGACGCATCGTCCGGTACGGATGGAATACACCCGCGAAGAGACCTTCCTGGGTGGGCGCACGCGCCATCCGGCAAAGGTCTGGCTGCGGCAGGGCTTTCGCAACGACGGCACCATCACCGCGCGCGAAGCCAAGGTGGTCTTCAACTCCGGTGCGTACGGTTCGCACGGGCCCGGCGTGACCAATGTCGGCACGGCGGCCATGGTGTCGCTGTATCGATGCGAGAACATCAGGCTGGAAGGCCGCTGCGTCTACACCAACAGCCCCATTGCCGGCGCATTCCGTGGCTATGGCGTGGTGCAGACGTACTACGCGCTTGACATCCAGATGGACGAGGCCGCCGAACGACTGGGCGTCGATCCGGCCGAACTGAAGCTGCGCAACGCGGTGCGTGACGGCGATATCGCACCGTCCAATCACCCGCTCATCGGCCATGGTCTCGAAGCCTGCATCCGCAAGGGCATGGACGTGGTGGACTGGAACGTTCGCCGTGCCGAAACGCGCCAGCAGCGCGGCGTGCTCCGGCGCGGCTGGGGCATCGGCTGCGAGATGCACGGCAGCAGCGCGTATCCGGGCATCAAGGAGCAGGCCAATGCGATTGTCAAGATGAACGAGGACGGCACCGTGGTGCTGCTGACCGGCGCGGCCGGCCTGGGCACAGGCGCGCATACGGCGCTGGCGCAGATCGTGGCCGAAGAACTGGCCATTCCGTTCGAATCGGTCAGCGTGGTACACGGCGACACCGACGTCGTACCGTGGGACATCGGCGCATTCGCCAGCCACACCACCTACATGGTGGGACGCGCCGCGCAGATGGCGGCCGGCGACATCAAGACGCAGCTGCTGGCGCGCGCGGCGAAACAGATGGAAGCCGAACCGGCCGACCTCGATATCGCGAACGGCGTGATCTCGGTGCGCGGCCGCCTGGGCCCGACGATGACCGTGCGCGAAGCGGTGATGCCGCGCAAGGGCCTGCCCGCCGCACAACTGGTGGGCACCGCCACTTATCACCCCACCAAGTCGTACTCGTTTGCCGCCCATTTCGTCGAAGTGGAAGTCGATACCGAAACCGGCTTTGTCACCGTGAAGCAGGTCGTTCCCGTGCACGACATCGGCAAGGTGATTCATCCGATTGCCGCCGCGGGCCAGATCGAGGGCGGCATACAGCAGGGTATTGGTCACACGCTCTACGAGGACTACCAGATCGACATGACGACGGGCCGGTCGCTGAACGCCAATTTCGTCGACTACAAGATGCCGCTGGCCATGGACATGCCGGAGATCCACACCGTGCTGCTGGAAGCCGCGCCCGACCCGGGCGGCCCGTTCGGTGCCAAGGGCGTCGGCGAAGATCCGATCGTCGCCATCGGGCCAGCCATCGCCAATGCCGTGTTCGACGCCATCGGCGTACGCTTCCGCCACTATCCGATCAAGCCCGAGCAGGTATTGCAGGCGCTGGCGGCAAAGCGCGCGACGGAGGCCCGCCCATGAACACGACGCGCCGGCTGGTGGTAGCCATCACCGGCGCCAGCGGCGCGGCGTACGGTGTGCGGCTGCTGCAGGCACTTGGGATGATCGACGGCTGGGAAACGCACCTGGTTTGCTCGCCGTCCGGCCTGCTCACCGTGCATCACGAACTGGGCCTGCAACGCGCCCAGGTGGAAGGGCTGGCGGACGTCGTGCACAACGTGCGCGATATCGGCGCCAGCGTGGCCAGCGGGTCGTTCCGCTGCGACGGCATGGTGGTGGCGCCCTGCTCGATGCGCACACTGGCCGCCGTGGCCACCGGGCTGGCCGACAACCTAATCACGCGCGCGGCCGACGTCATGCTCAAGGAACGCCGCCGGCTGGTCTTGCTGGCGCGGGAAACGCCGCTGCACCTGGTGCATCTGCGCAACATGACCACCGTCACCGAAATGGGGGCCATCGTGATGCCGCCGATGCCAGCGTTCTATACCCATCCGCAGCACGTCGACGACATCGTCAACCACACCGTGGGCCGCGTTCTGGACCTGTTCGACATTCCGCATGAAGGCCTGCTCTCGCGCTGGGCCGGCATGCGCACCACACTTGCCGCCGTCAACGCCGAAGTCATCACCCGGGAGACACCATGAACGAATTGCATCGCCACACCCAGCCGCCGGTACCCGTCACCATCCTGACCGGCTTTCTGGGGTCGGGAAAAACCACACTGCTCAACCACATCCTGACGCAGAAGCACGGGCACCGCATCGCGGTGATCGAGAACGAGTTTGGCGAGGTCGATGTCGATTCCGATCTGGTCATGACGTCCGACGAAGAAATCTACACAATGACAAACGGCTGCATCTGCTGCGTGGTCGACGTACGGACCGATCTGGTGGCCATCCTGCGGAAGTTGCTGGAGCGTCCCAAGCGATTCGACCATATCCTGGTGGAAACCAGTGGCCTGGCCGACCCGACACCGGTGGCCGCCACGTTCTTCATGGATAACGACGTGGCCAAGCAGGTCACCCTGGACGGCATCCTGACGCTGGTCGATGCGGTGCACATCGAAGACCATCTCGACGATCCGCAGCTGTCCGGCTTCGACAACCAGGCCCTCGACCAGATCGTAGCCGCCGACCGCATCATCCTGAACAAGTCCGACCTCGTGAGCGCCGAGCGGCTGGACGCGCTGGCGCACCGGCTGCATCACCTGAACGAAGGCGCGCAGATCCTGCCGTCCAACTACGCGCAGGTGGATCTGTCGCGCATTCTCGGCATTGGCGGCTTCACGACCGGTGCCGCGCGACTGCCCGACGATGACCACGCCCATCACCACGACGCCAACCACGTCTGCGACGAACGTTGCGACCACGGCCATGACGAGAACGACCCCGCACATCGACATGATCCGTCGGTCACGTCGGTTTCGCTGGTGTTCGACACGCCGTTCGACCGCCAGCGGCTGGAACACGGGCTGCGCGCATTGCTGGCCGCGCAAGGCGACGACGTCTTCCGCATGAAAGGCATCGTGGCCGTGCACGACGACGACCGGCGGTACGTGCTCCAGGCCGTGCACCGGCTGATGGACTTCCATCCGGCAGACGCATGGGGCGACCTGCCTCGCGAAAGCAAGTTCGTCTTTATCGGCCGCAATCTCGACCGGGCGCGGCTGCAGACGCTGCTGGGCGTGTGCCAGCCCACGCCACTACCCGCATAGCACGCAGCCGCCAACGCGGCCAGACCCGCTCTGGGACCCCGCCACGATACTGGCGGGTGTTTTGATGGCGCAGCCGTCTCACGTCGGCTGCGTCATTTTTTTATCCCGCGCGACGCAGCGTGGCCGAAGGCGATTCACCGAATTCGCGCCGGTACTCGCGCGCGAACAGGCTCAGGTGCGTAAACCCGTGCCGCAATGCGATGGTCGACACCACGCCCGGGCCGGGTATCGCGCGTTGCAGGTCGGCGTGCGCCCCCTGCAGGCGCAGCACACGCAGGTATTCCATCGGCGTGGTGTTCTTGCTCTTGCGGAAGCCAAGCTGCAATGTGCGTTCGCACACGCCGCAATGGGCGGCAAGTTCCTGCATCATCACCGGCTTGTCCAGATTGGCGCGCAGGTACCGGATGGCACGACGCACATAGGCCGGCAACGATGGCAGATAGCCGCGCGGCAGCAGGCTGCCGTCCTCGCCGAAATGGTCCACCAGCAAGGTATTCAGGCAAAGCTGTTCGATGGCCGCATCGACGGCGGGCAGGCCGTGGCGGCCCTCGCGCATTGCGGCTTCGGTGCGCATCCACGTCATCAAGGCGCGCCAGCGTCCGGCGCGTTGGGCATCGGGCAACGGCTGCAATGCAAACAACATGGGGCTCGGTGGATCGAAGTGGAAGCACGCACGGAACGCATCCTCCAGCGCATGCCGCCGCACCACAACGCTGAAGCGTTCGCATCCGGCTTCCAGCCGCAGCCGCACGGACAGCGATGGCGAGAACACCCACGTGCTACCGGGCTCCATCGTGACCGATACGCCTTCGACCTCGACGTTGCACTGGCCCGAGATCACGGTCTGGATCACGTACTCGTCCTTGCCGGGCACCGGCTCCACCATCATGTCGCGCGCATAGCGCGTGGTGGCCAGGGTCAGGTGGCCGATCTGGCAGCTTTGCAGCGCCACTTCCGGGTCGGCATCGTCCGTGTGCAGCCGCGTGGGACCGAACACGCGCGCGGACAGCGCCTGCACGTGATCCAGTGCACGCGCATGGCTCGCAGTGTTCATTCTTGGTGCAGCATGATGGCCCATGGTGCAAACGGAGGGACGAACGGCAGGGAATGTGTGCATGCTAGGGAGCCATGCACGTTTCATGCAAGCTAAGGAAAACCCGCTGTATTTCGGTTCCGTGCGCCCGCCTTCGCAATGTTGCTACGCACGCGGTTGCGGGCTCGCTACCTTGGGTGCACACCCCACACGTCCAAGGCAGGAGAGAGCCATGTCAACCCCCGTCCATCCCGTCGACCAGATCCTGCCCGCGCGGGCCATGATCTCGCTGGGCTTCCAGCATATGCTGGTGAGTTATCTTGGCGCGATCGCCGTGCCGATGATCGTCGCCGGCGCGCTGAAGATGACGCCGGCGCAAACCACACTGCTGATCAGTACCGCGCTGTTCACGTCCGGCATTGCCACGCTGCTGCAAACGGTGGGCTTCTGGAAGTTCGGCGTGCGCCTGCCGCTGATGCAGGGTGTGGCGTTCGGATCGGTAGGACCGGTCATCGCCATCGGCACCGATCCGTCGCTGGGCTTTACCGGCGTCTGCGGCGCGGTGATCGGAGCGGGCGTGGTGACGATGTTCCTCGCGCCCGTGATCGGACGGCTCAAGCGGTTCTTTCCGCCAGTGGTCAGCGGCTGCATCATCACTTCGGTGGGCCTGTCGCTGTTTCCGGTGGCCTACCAATGGACTGGCGGCGGCCATGGCGCGAAGGAATTCGGCTCGCCGCTGTTCTTTATCGTCGCCTTCGGCACAGTAGCGCTGATCCTGTTCACCAACAGCCACGGCGGCCGGCTGGTGCGCAGCCTTGCCGTCCTGATCGGCCTGATGCTGGGCGGCGCGGCCGCCTGGCTCATGGGCATGGGCAACTTCGACGAAGTGGCCCGCGCGCCCTGGTTCACCATGGTCACGCCGTTCGCGTTCGGCATGCCGACGTTCCATGCCAGCGCTATCGTGACGATGGTGATCGTGATGGTCGTGCAGATGGTGGAATCGATGGGCCTGTTCGTCGCCATCGGCGACATCGTCAAGCGGCCTGTCACCGAACAGGAAGCCACGGCGGGCCTGCGCGCGAACGGTCTCGCCAGCGCCATCGGTGGCATGTTCGCCGCCTTCCCGTTCATCGCCTTCATGGAGAACGTCGGGCTGGTCATCGTCACCGGCGTGCGCAGCCGCTGGGTGGTGGCCGTGTGCGGCGTCATGCTGTGCGCCGTGGCCCTCGTGCCGAAGATCGGCGCGCTGTTCTCGTCGATTCCGGCCGCCGCACTGGGCGGCGCCACCATCGTCATGTTCGGCGTGGTGGTAGCCGCCGGCATACGCACGCTTGGCCAGGTCGACTACGAACGCGAACCCGCCAACCTGAGCGTGGTGGCCATCACGCTGGCCTGCTCGCTGATGCCCGTGATCATGCCGAACCTGCTGGAAAAGCTGCCCGCCCCGCTGCAGCCGTTCCTGCATAGCAGCGTGATCATCTCGTGCGTAGTGTCGGTGCTTCTGAATCTCGTCCTCAACGGCATTCCGGCGCGCGACGACAGCGTCGAGCCGGCCCAGCACGCCGTGGTGCCCGAACACTTTCCGGAGGTCTGAATCATGACGACGACAAGTCCGATGCTGATCCGCGGCCCCGCCGCCGTCATGACCGGCCGCGCCGGTGCCAACGCCCGGGCCGGTGCCGTGGATATCCGCATCCGCGACGGCCGCGTGGCCGAACTGGCCGCCAACCTGACGCCGCAGTCCGATGAAGCCGTGATCGACGCCACCGGCTGCGTGATCTATCCCGGCTGGGTCAACACGCACCACCACCTGTTCCAGAACCTGCTCAAGGCCGTGCCCGCGGGCATGAACGCCGATCTGCAGGAATGGCTGGCCAGCGTGCCGTATCCGCGGCTGGACCGCTTCACGCCGGACAGCTTCCGCACCGCCGTCCGGCTGGGCATGGCGGAACTGCTGCTGTCGGGCACCACCACCTGCGCGGACCACCACTACCTGTATCACCACGGCCATGGCGCCGAAACGGGCGATGTGCTGTTCGACGTGGCCGAAGAGTTCGGCATGCGCCTGGTGCTGTGTCGCGGTGGCGCCGTGCAATCGAAGGCCAATCATCCTGGCATGCGCGCCACGGCACTGGTGCCCGAAACGTTCGACGAAATGCTGGGCGACATAGAACGCCTCAAGTCGCGCTATCACGATGCCAGCCCCGACGCGATGCGGCGCGTGGTGGTGGCGCCTACCACACCCACGTTCTCGATGCCCCCCGCGATGCTGCGCGAAGTGGCGGCGTTCGCGCGCGGCATGCAGTTGCGGCTCCATACGCACCTGTCGGAAACCGACAACTATGTGCGCTTCTGCGCCGAAAAATTCCACTGCACGCCCGTGCAGTTCGTGGCCGATCACGACTGGCTGGGCCCCGACGTGTGGTTCGCCCACCTGGTCACCGTGACACCCGACGAGATCCGCATGCTCGGCCAGACGGCGACCGGCGTGGCGCACTGCCCGGTCAGCAACGCGCGGCTGGGCAGCGGTATCGCGCCGGTGCGTGCCATGGCAGACGCCGGCGTGCCGGTGTCGATCGGGGTCGATGGCGTCGCGTCGAACGAATCGGGCAGCATGGTCCACGAAGCCAATTTCGCCTGGCTGATCCATCGTGCGCTGGGCGGCGCATCGCAGACACGCGTCGAAGAGGTGATCCACTGGGGCACGGCCGGTGGTGCGCAGGTGCTCGGGTTGCCAGGCATCGGCACGCTCCAGCCGGGCCAGTCCGCCGACCTGGCCATCTACGACGTCAGCGGCTTGCGCTTTGCCGGCTTCCACGACATTGCCACGGCGCCCGTTGCGGCCGGCGAGCCAACGCCGGTGCGCGACGTGTTCGTGCGCGGCCGGCACGTGGTGCGTGACGGTGCCGTGGTCGGGCTCGACATCGAACGCCTGCGGCGCGACGCCCAGGCGGCCTTGCAAACCTTGCTGCCCTAGCCATCGCGCCCCGGGGCCGTCAACGGCCGTTACCGGCCGAGCCCCGGGTTCCGGAAGCCGGAACGGCTGTGTATCCCCCGCAGCGCTTGACGGCCCCCCGCAAACATGCGACTGTTTTATGAACATTACGTTCATTTTTGAACAGACAGGAGCATCCCATGATTCAAGGAAGGATCGGCATCAATGGCGCCGGCATTGGCGGGCTGGCGGCGGCCATTGCCCTGCGCAAGCTCGGCATGGACGTCGTCGTGTATGAGCAGGCGCCCCGCTTTGCGCGTGTCGGCGCGGACATCAACCTGACCCCCAACGCGGTGCGCGCACTGGACGGGCTCGGCATCGGCGATGCACTCCGCGAGACGGCCGCTCGCCCTACGCATCGCATCAGCCGGATCTGGGACAGCGGCGAAGAAACATCGCGCCTGGCCATGTCCGATGAAGCCGAGCGCCGCTATGGCGCCCCTCAGCTGACGATGCACCGGGGCGACCTCATGTCGGCACTCGAAGCGGCAGTCCCCGCGGCCAATGTGAAGCTGGCATCGAAGGCCATTGCGATCGTCCCGCGCGAGCGCGGTGCCACCGTGCAATTTTCCGACGGGTCCAGCGACGACGTGGACGTGTTGATCGGCGCCGACGGCATCCATTCCGTCGTGCGTCGGGCGATCCTCGGCGACGAGCATCCCACGTTCACCGGTGTCGTCGCCTACCGGGCGGTGGTGCCTGCCGAGCGCCTTGCAGGCGTTCCGAACATCGGGGCGTTCACGAAATGGTGGGGACCCGAAGCGACCAGCCAGATCGTGACGTTCCCGCTGAACCGGGGCCGCGAGATCTTTGTGTTTGCCACCGTCGCACAGGAGAGCTGGCGCAACGAGTCATGGACCACGCCGGGCCGCGTGGAAGACCTGCGTGCCGCCTATGCGGGTTTCCATCCCGATGCACGGGCGCTGCTCGACGCCTGCGACGACGTCCTTATCTCCGCGCTGTACGTGCGCGACCCACTGCCCGCATGGTCCGCGGGGCACATCACCCTGATGGGCGACGCCTGCCATCCGATGATGCCATTCATGGCGCAAGGGGCCGGCATGGCCATCGAGGACGGCGTGGTCCTGGCGCGCTGCCTCGCCGACGCCAGCACTGCCGACGTTCCCGCTGCGCTGGCGCGCTACCAGTCAGCCCGTCACGCACGTACCAGCCGCATCCAGATCGGATCGCGCGGCAATGAGTGGCTCAAGGCCGGCGGCAATGCCGACTGGGTGTACGATTACGACGCCTGGAACACGGCGCTGCACTGAGGCCGTTCCCCGTCATCGCCCGATCATTCATGCCCACGTCCGCTTCCTTGCGCAACCGCCCTTCCGAATCCGACGCCGACGCCGACGCCGCCGCCGATGCAGCCGGCGCATCGCCGCAACTGGTGACACCGGTCATGCGCGGCCTGCGCCTGCTGCGCTTCATCGCCGAGGGCGGTTCCACTGCCAACCTCAGTGAAGTGGGCCGGCGCATCGACGTCAACCGCGTGACCGTCATGCGGCTGCTCGACACGCTGGAGCACGAGGGCATGGTCGAGCGCCTTCCGCAGGGCGGCCACACGGTTGGCTTCGCGTTCCTGAAGATGGCCTCGCGCGTGCTGGCTGCCAACGACCTGACGACCTTCGCGCGGCGCATACTCGCGCAACTGAGCAGCTCGCTCAAGCTTTCGGCCTATCTCGCGGTGCCGGATGGCGGAGACGTCCTTTACCTGTTGCGCGACATGCCTGACACCGGGCTGGTGAGCAACATCCAGGTGGGAAGCCGCGTGCCGGCGCACCTGACCACCCCTGGCCGCATGCTGCTTGCCCATCTTTCCGCCGAAGAGCTGCGGGCACGGCTCGGCGACGATCCCCTGCCGACGGTCACGCGGCAGAGCCCGGCCACCCATGCGCGGCTCGCCGACATTCTCGCGGCCGACCGCGAACGCGGCTGCGCATGGAGCTTCTCGGCCTTCGAACCTGGCATTGATTCGTGCGCGGCACCCGTATGCGACGCCGGCGGCAATGTCATCGCGGCGATCAGCGTGGCGGGTCCACAGCAGCGTTTCGAAGTCGATGGCGCGTTGCGCGAACGGGCCGAGAAGGAGGTCAAGGCCGCTGCCAGGGATCTGTCGGCGCTACTGGGGTATCGCAAGCCCTAGAGGTAGAGGGCCACGAGATAACGGGCGGCGCGTCACGCTGCGCCGCCCGGCTTCAGGCTTCCATCTTCATCGGCATCGACCGATGTCGCGACCGGGTTGCCTTGTACAGCGCATGGGCCACGGCCGGGGCGACAGGCCCGAGCGAAACCTCTCCGCAGCCCTGCGGCGGACGATCGCTGTCGACGATGACGACTTCGATCTTCGGCATGTCCGACAGACGTAGCAACGGATAGTCGTGGAAGTTGCTCTGTTGCACCACGCCGGCCTTGAAGGTGATCTCGCTATTGAGCGTATTCGTCAGCGCAAAGCCGATCCCGCCCTCGATGTTGCCCCGGATCAGATTGGGATTGATGGCCCTGCCGCACTCCACCGCGCACACCACCCGCTTTACCGCGAATGACTTGCCCGCGCGCTCGAGCTCCAGCGCCATGGCCACGTAGGTCTGGAATGCCTCGCCACGGCCGGTGTAGAGATTGAACGTGAAGGCGCGTGTGACATTGGCCGCGGGCTTGCGATCCCAGTTGGCGGCCTTTGCCGCCGCGTCGAGCGTGCGCAGTGCCAACGGGTTGTGGGCCAGCAGCGCCCGCCGGTAGCGATACGGATCGATGCCGGCGGCATCCGCCATCTCGTTGACAAAGCTCTCCAGCATGAAAACGCTGGACGTCGAGCCAACACTGCGCATGAAACTCACGGGAATCGGTTGCTTCACGTCGATCATGTCGACCTTGAGGTTCGGCACGCGGTAGACGCAATCGTAGATGGCCTCCAGCATCGTCTCGTCCCAGCCACCTTGCCTGGCCATGCGCTCGGCCTTGATCACGCCATAGAGCGACTGGCCGGTCATGCGCGCGTGCATGGCTACCGGCATGCCCTTGTCGTCGAGCACCGCGCGAAAACGTCCAGAGACACCAGGGCGGTAGAAGCCATGCCGGATATCGTCCTCGCGCGAGCGGATCACCTTGACGGGCTTTCCGACCGCGGCAGAGGCGCGCGCGGCATGGATCACGAAGTCCGGCAGGAACTTGCGGCCGAAGCTTCCGCCCAGGAACGTCGTGTGCACGATCACCGTCTCGGGCTTGCGGCTGTACAGCTTGCCCAGCGCGTTTCGCACGAAGTCCTGCCCCTGGATCGGCCCCCAGACCTCGATCGCGTCATCGCGCACATGCACGGTGGCATTCACCGACTCCATCGTCGCGTGAACAATGTATGGCGTGTGATAGTCGGCCTCGACGATCCGGCCACCCGCCGACAGTACCGCGTCGGGGTCGCCAAGCCGGGTGGCGACAACCGCTTCGGGTGCGCCCAGCGCAGCCTGGCGTGCGGCCATGATGTTGTCGCTGTCCAGGTCCTTTGACGCGCCCGGGTCCACATCGATCTCCAGCGCGTCAGCGCCCTTCTTTGCGAGCCAGTAGCTTGTCGCCACGACGATCGCCGCATCGGGCGCCTGCACCACGGCCTGGATTCCCGGCATCGCCTTCACCGCATCGGCGTTACGGATGCCTGTCACCTTGCCGGTGACCGTGGGTGGCATCTTCAGGGCGCCGTACAGCATGTCCGGCACCTGCACGTCGATGCCGAACCGGGCCGAGCCGTCGACCTTGGCCGGGGTATCGATGCGCGGCAGATCCTTGCCGATCAGCTTGTGCGCGGCCTCGTTCTTCAGGCGCGGGGTCGGATTGAGCGGCAGCTTCGCGGCCTCCTCGGCCAGTTCGCCATAGGACAGCGATCGCCCCGTGGCGCCATGGTAGACGCGCCCCTTGTCGGTATGGCACTGGCCCGGGCGCACCTGCAGCCGCCTTGCCGCCGCGATCATCAGCACTTCGCGCGCCTGCGCGCCGGCAATCCGCAGGCGCTGGTAGAACAGCGTGGCGGACATCGACGCGCCCACGAACTGCTGCGGCTCCTCGTACGCCGCCCCGGTACGGTAGGCATCGCGCCCGGTGACGAACGTCACCGCGATGTTCTGCCAGTCCGCATCGAGTTCGTCGGCAAGCACCTGCGGCATGCCCGTGTAGACACCCTGCCCGCATTCGCATTGGGACAAGCCAAGCGTGATCCGGCCATTGGGCTCGATCCAGATCCAGTCGGTGATCTCGTTCGTACCATGCGGGCCGCTGTCCACGGTGCGGCTGGCCAGGACCGGCAGCGGAATGCACAGTGCACCCGCAACCGCGATACTGCCCTTGAGGAAGCCGCGCCGTGTGGCACGCATCGGCATGTCATTTTGCTGCGGCATGGATCGCCTCCCGGATGCGGTGATACGTGGCGCAGCGGCACAGGTTGCTCACGGCCGCGTCGATGTCCTTGTCGGTGGGATGTGGGTTCTGCTTGAGCAGCGCGCTGACCGCCATGACCATCCCGGACTGGCAGTACCCGCACTGCGGCACATCCTTGGCGATCCACGCCTGTTGTACCTTTGACGAGCGATCCGGGGATAACCCTTCGATCGTCGTCACGTTGCGCCCCGCCACGGCGGACACAGGCGTCACGCACGACCGCTGCGCGTGGCCGTCGACATGGACCGTGCATGCCCCGCATGCGCCGATGCCGCAGCCATACTTCGTGCCGGTGAGCCCGGCATCGTCGCGTATCACCCAGAGCAGCGGCGTATCGCCGTCGCCGGCGAAGTGTGTCGCCTTCCCGTTCAACACAAAATCCATGGTTGCCTCGCTTTGGCCTCGACAGTGCAAGAAAAGACGGCCGCATGCCACCGCGCACTGCGCGCGGTGCGGCCGGATACGACTCAATAAAGGATTGGGATGGCGCCGGCTGGGCGCCCTGGAACGATTTCCGCTAGTCCGCCGTAATGTGGTACGTGCGAATCAGCGTGGCCCACGACGCGGTTTCACTGCGAATCCGTGCCGCGAGGGCATCTGGCGTGCTCGCCACGGGCTCCAGGCCCTGGCGCTGCAGATCGGCGCGAATCGCCGGCGTGGCAAACAAGGTCTGTACGTCAACGGCAAGCGCATCGGCCAGCGGCTTGGGCGTCGCCGAGGGCAGGAGCAGCGCATACCACGAACTCACGTCGATGCCGGGCATGCCCTGCTCTGCCAGCGATGGCACATCGGGCGCCGCCGCCGACCGCTTCGATTGCGTCACGGCGATCGCGCGCAGCGCCCCGGACTGGATGAACGGCGCAAGCGTCGGCCATGTGCCGAACAGCACCGGCACCTGCCCGCCCACGACGTCGTTGACGGCCTGCGTGGTGCCCTTGTACGGCACATGCAGCATGTTCGCGCCTGCCTTGTGGTGGAACAGTTCGCCGGCCAGATGCAGGCCGCTGCCGACCCCGGGACTGGCATAGCCCAGCGGCGTCCCGGCCTGGTCCGCCTGTTTTGCCAGCGCAATCAGTTGCGGGACCGTGTGCGCCTTGACCGAAGGATGCACGGCCAGCACGTTGGGAGAACTGGCCAGCAGCGATACCGGCCGGAAGTCGCGGGCGACGTGATAGGAAAGCTGCGGAAACAGCGTTGGATTGATCGTCAGGTTGCCGGCCGGCACGACCAGCCAGGTGCAGCCGTCCCCCGCCGCGCGCCGCACCGCATCGATGCCGATGTTGCCGTTGGCACCGGGCTTGTTGTCCACGATGAGCGGCATGCCCCTGCGCTGCTGCAGCCCCACGGACAGCGTGCGGGCAAGCTGGTCGGCCGCCCCACCGGCCGGAAACGGCACCACGATCCGCACGCTCGAGCAGGGATCGGCCTGCGCTGCGCCAGCCGTGGCGAAGGCCGCCGTTGCTGCCGCTGCGCCCAGCCACCGCCGGGTCCATTGGGTTGCCTTTGCGTTGTGGCTGCGGTGCTGCATGCTGTTCCTGCCTGTCCCTTCGATCGTTACGATCGCTAGCGTCGCGTTGTCATTGGCCGGCCACCGTGCTTTCGGGCATTGGCCGGTAATCCAGCAGGCGCGACAATTCCGCTGCCGCCTCCCGCACTCTTTCCACCATCGGTTCGAGCTGGGCAGGATCGATCCGTGCTGCCGGAATCGTCGCGCCCAGTGCCGCCACCACGCGCCGGGTGCGATCGCGTACCGGCGCGGCAATGGTCGAGATACTTGCCTCGAAGAATCCCTCGTGCAGGACGTAGCCGCGCTGGCGGTCACGCTGCACCATCTCGTACAACTCCTCCACCGTGCGCGGTGTGCTTTCCGAGAACACTTCCAGCCGCGTCTCGGGATACAGTTCCCGCAGCTCCGGCAGCGTCAGGTCCTCCAGCAGCACGCGGCCCAGCACCGTGGCGTGCGCAGGCAGGCGCGTGCCCACGTTCACCGTGCTCGTGAACGGCCGGGCCGCCACGGATTTCGCCACGTACACGATCGACCGGCCATCGCGCACCACGAGATTGCACGGATAGTGGATCTCGTCGCGCAGCCGGTCCAGCAACGGCCGGCCCAGCTCGGTCAGTTCCAGCGACGCCAGGTAATCGAACCCCAGCCTCAACACCGCCATCCCCAGCCGGAACTCGCGCCCACCGTCCGTGCGCTCCACGAATCCCATCATTTCCAGCGTGGCGAGTAACCGGAACACCGTTGAACGCGGCACCTGCAGTCGCCTCGCCAGCTCCGCCGCCGACAGCGTGCGGTCCTTGCTGCTGAATTCGCCCAGCAGCCTGAGCCCGCGCTCAAGCCCCGGTACGATGTACTTGTCCTGCGTCTCCTCCGTGGGAGCGGTTGTATTCATGGTCTCTCTCTGCTTGACGTTCGGTTTGCCGATGATCAGCAAGGCATGTCGATATAACATGCTTCGCCCGTGGCCCGACGCGCGGGCACTCGGCGCTCTTCCGAACACTAGCAGATTTGTTCCATATATAAAACCAAGATCCACAACAGGAACGATTTCACTGTAAACGCCTTTGTTGATTTATCAACTTAAGGAAAACCCTGATCTTTTGCTCTTTGGATCTTTGGGCCTCGCCTCCCACGCACCGCTCGCCAAGCCACAACGCCCCGCATGCCGGGGCAGTCGGCAGCGGGGCGCAATGACAAGCGTAGGCTCACCGTTCAACGCCGGGCGGCGTCACACCTCCAGTTCTTCCAGAACCTGGCCCTTGGTTTCGATGCCGAGGAAAAACACGGTGACCGCGGCGAGCAGGGGCACTACCGCCAGCCCGAAGAACGCGGTGCTCAGATTGCCGGTGCCGATGGTCGAGGCGATGATGCCCGGCGCGAAGATCGCCGATACCTTCAGCCACGCCCCGCCCAGGCCACACCCCATGGCCCGCACGCTCGTCGGGTAAAGCTCGGGGGTATAGACGTAGGCCGTGATGAAGCCGCAGGCCAGGAAGCCCATCGCCAGCGCACAGAAGGTGGCCACCACATAAACCGACGACGCGTGGAACACGCCTGCCAGAATCAGCGACGCCGCACACAGCACGAACGACACGTTGATCACCGGCTTGCGCCCCACCTTGTCCACCACCAGCGCGCAGATCAACGACCCCACCACGCCCAGCACGGAGGCCCCTGCCGCCAGGTTCAGTGCAAGCTGCAGCGGTGCGTGGTAGATGGTTTGGTAGACCGTCGGCAGCCAGGTCGACAGCCCATACTGGATAAACCCGCAGGTGGCCCACAACATCCACACGGCAAGCGTTCGTCCCAGATAGGCCTTGCCCACCAGATCGCGCACGCGGCGGCGCGGACGGTCGCCCATCGCATCGAACCTCGACGTATCCCCGATGGGCGCCAATGGCTGCGTGGCCCGCGCTTCGAACTGGCGCAGCGCATCGTCGGCTGCGGCCATGCGGCCTTTTTCCGCCAGCCAGCGCGGCGACTCGGGAATCAGCCGGGGCAGCACGAAGAACAGCACCAGCGGCACGCCGCCGAGGAAGTACATCACCTCCCAGCCGTAGCGCGGCACCAGCACCGCGCCCAGCGCGTTCGACACCATCAATCCGATCGGGAACACGATCTCGTACAGCAGCACGAACTTGCCACGGCCATGCGCACGCGTGACCTCGTTGATGTAGGTGGCCGCCACAGGCAACTCGCCGCCCAGGCCCAGCCCCTGCACGATGCGCAGCAGCAGGAAGATCTCGAATGACGGGGCGAAGCCACACGCCAGGCTCATCAGGCCGATGATGCCGGCGCTCCAGCCAATCGAACGCAAGCGGCCAAACCGTTCGGCCAATGCAGGGAACAGCAGCGCGCCAACCAGCTGCCCCACCGACGGCGCGGCGATCAGCAAGCCGATCTGGCCAGGCGAAAGCGACCATTTCGCGATCAGCAGCGGCAGCGTTGCCGCAATGACGATCACGTCGAAGCCATCGAAGAACGTCGCCAGCCCGATCAGCAGCCGCGCACGCACATGCATCATGTTGCCGGGCATGCGCTCGATGCGCGCGACGATCTGGCCACGCGTGACCTTGGCGGCCGATGTCGTCTGGGATGTGGCGGCGGTCTCGCCGGTTGCTGCGCCGCCGCAGGCCACAGCGCCCGCCTGTGCACCCTGCAGCGAAGGTGCGGCGTCTTGTCTCTGAATCAACACGGGTATCTATTCCTGAAACGTGTAGGGCAGTTACCCGCGTGGCCGCTTCGTCCCTGAACGTGCGGCTCTGCCTTGCCGGCGGGCAGTCTTCGTCGCCGCACCGGTCATGGCGCGGCGTGGGTCGGTCAAAGGTCCAGCACCAGGCGCTGGCCCTTGCAACCGGACACGCAAACCATCATGGTCTTGTTCGATGCACGCTCGCCGCTACTGAGTACGCTGTCGCGGTGATCCGGACAACCGTCGAGCACAGCCGTCTCGCACGATCCGCACACACCTTCGCGGCAGCTGTACTCCACAGCCACGCCAGACTCCAGCAGGGCGTCCAGCAGCGACTTGCCGGACGGCACGCGCACGTTCTTGCCCGACCGCTGTAGCTGGACGCTGTATTCCCCCTCCTGCACCGCTTCCGTCGCCGGATCGGCGGCAAACCGCTCGATATGCACGTTCGCGTAACCGTGCATCTCGCAGGCCGACTCGAACGCCGTCAGCATCGGCCCCGGACCGCAGCAATAGAAGTGCGTGCCGGCGTCCTGTCCTGCCAGCATGGCGTTCAGGTCGGGGGGCACGCCCACTTCGTCGTCGAAGTGGAAGCGCACCGCATCGCCGTAGGCCGACAGCGGCTCGATAAACGCCGCCTCGGCACGCGAACGCGCGCAATACAGCAGCGTGAACGCCCGGCCGCGTTCGGCCAGGCGCCGCGCCATGCATACGATCGGCGTCACACCGATACCGCCGGCCACCAGCACCGTATGCGCGGCATCCTCGTTCAGCGCGAAGTGATTGCGCGGCGCCGCCACCGTCAGCGTGGCGCCCACGCGCAACTGCTCGTGGACGAAGCGGGAGCCGCCGCGGCTGTTGCGGTCGTTCAGGACGCCCACCGTATAGCGGTCGCGCTGTTCGGGGGCACCACACAGCGAGTAGCTGCGCACCAGGCCGTTGGCCAGGTGCAGGTCGATATGGGCGCCAGGCGCGAATTCGGGCAACGGCGCACCGTCGGGGTCACGCAGTTCCACGCTGACGACGCCACGCGACTCGTAGCGCATGGCCTGCACGCGCAGGGTTAAAGATGGGCTCGCACTCATGGGACTTCCTTCTACTTCAAGACTTTCCGGATGCTTAACGCTTTTCCGTCAGGAACTTGCCTTCCGGACCGCCGGCATTCTTCTGACGACGGGTATTGCCATCGATGCCCCCTTCGATCGCCCATTCGGCGAACATGGTGGGGCCGGGCTCGAATGCCCGCGGTTCCCAATGGGCATCGAGCTGGTCCTCATCGGCGTAGTACTCGATCAGCCCGCCCGCCGGATTCCTGAAGTACCAGAAGTACGCCGACGAGATGGGATGGCGGCCCGGTCCGAGCTGCGTATCCCAGCCCTTGCGGGACATGTTCATGCCCCCGCCAAATACCTCGTGGATATCGCGCACCGTGAACGCCACGTGATTGAGGCCAGCCTTGCCATGCGGCAGCTGCAGCAGGAACAGATCGTGGTGCCCCCCTTCGGCGGTGCAGCGCAGGAACGCGCCACGGTCGGGGTAATTGTCGGATTGCACGAAGCCGAATCTATCGATGTAGAACCGCTCGGTGGCCTTCACGTCCTTCACGAAGAACACCACGTGGCCCACCTCGATGGGAATGGCGCGCTCGTAGATGGGGCTGCGCTGGTTCATGCGCGGCTTGTCGTTCCACGTGTTCATCACCGCACAGTCCACCTGGACGTCATGCTTGCGCGTGACCTGGAAGCGCACGGCCAGGCCATTCGGGTCGGTGCACCCGATACGGGCGCCGTTCTCCAGCGACACGAAGGTCGGCTCACTGCCGATGCGGTCGCGCAGCGCCGCCAACGATGCTTCGTTGTCGACGCCCCATACCACTTCACGTAGCGTGGGGCCTTCCTCGATGGCCGGCGGCAGCGCCGGGTCGCCAGCCTTGCGTACCAGCACGCGGCAACCGTTCAGGGTTTCGAAGTCCAGACCCTGCGCGTCGTCGCGCCTGATCGTCAGACCCCAGTCTCCAAAGAAGCCGCGACATGCATCGAAGTCGTCGGCGCCGTAGACGATCTCGTCAATTCCCACTACCTTCATTTCCAGTCTCCGTCCTGCCGGTTGCAATGATGTGCGATGGCCTCAGTTGGCCCACGGCAGCGGTTGTTCGTTCAAGCCCCAGTACACGCTCTTCTGCTCCATGTACTGCAGGATGCCAAGCCGCCCCTTCTCGCGGCCGAGGCCGCTGTCTCGCCAGCCGCCGAACGGCGTGGCGATCGAGAACTGCTTGTACGTGTTGATCCAGACATTGCCGGCTTGCACGGATCGTGCCACCCGCCATGCACGCTTGTAGTCGCGCGTCCAGATGCCTGCCGCCAGCGCGTAGACGCTGTCATTCGCCTGCTCGATCAGGTCGTCTTCGTCATCGAACGGCATCGCCACCAGCACCGGCCCGAAGATCTCTTCCTGGCAAATCCGTGCGCGGTTGTCGAGACCCTCGATGATCGTCGGCGTATAGAAATAGCCATTGGCCAGGCCCGCCACGTCGGGGCGGATGCCGCCGGTGCGCAACTGGCCGCCGTCTTCCACACCCACCGCCACATACGATTCGATGCTGTCGCGGTGCCGGTCCGTGATCAGCGGCCCCATCTGGGTGCGCTCGTCGGCGGGGTCGCCCACGCGCAGCTTTGCCGCGCCAGCCGCCAGCCGTTCGATGAACGGCTCATACTGCGAGCGCGCCACGAACAGGCGCGAACCGGCGATACACGATTCGCCCGACGAACTGAATACGCCATACAGCACGCCGTTCACTGCATGGTCCAGGTCGGCATCGTCGAACACCATGGTCGGCGACTTGCCGCCCAGTTCCAGCGACACCGGCATCATCTTTTCCGCCGCGATATGCGCGATGTGCTTGCCGGTGGTGGTGCCGCCGGTGAACGACACGCGGCGCACCAACGGATGCTTCGTGATAGCGTCGCCGATCACGGAGCCCTTGCCCGGCAGTACGCTGATCAGCCCTTTCGGGACGCCGGCTTCCTCGCAGATGGCAGCCAGTTCCAGTGCCATCAGTGGCGTGACTTCGGCAGGCTTGACGATGACGGCATTGCCCGCGGCCAGTGCGGGCGCCATCTTCTGCGCCTCGCTGGCAATCGGCGAATTCCAGGGCGTAATGGCAGCGACCACGCCCATCGGCTCGTAGACGCTCATCGTCAGGCAGTCTCCGCGTTGCGGCGTGATGTGCTCTTCGAGCGTTTCCAGCGCGGCGGCAAAGAACTGGAACGTACCGGCGGCGCTGGCGACCAGGGCCCGCGTTTCACTGATCGGCTTGCCGTTGTCGAGCCGCTGGCGCTGGGCCAGCCCTTCGGCTTTCGCGCGGATCAATTCGGCCACGCGGTACAGCACGGCAGCGCGCTCGTGCGGCTTGCGCCGGGCCCAGCCGCTCTGGCGGAAGGCCCGATCGGCACCTTGGATGGCTTCTTCGACGTCAGCCAGGCTGGCCGCGTTAAGTTCTGCCACCACTTCACCCGTCGCCGGATAGCGCGTGGCGTAGCGGTCGCCGCCGCCCAGGCGCCATTCGCCGGCAATCAGGATGGGAAGGACTTGTTGCGTCGTCATGGGGGATTACTCGCTTCAGATCGACACCGCGTGGGCGCGGTTGCCGAGCGCACGCACCACGCTGAACACGGTCAGCGCGGACGTCTTGGGGTTGGCAGCCAGCGGCTTGCCGCGCATGGTCAGCTCGAAGCCGCCGAAGGCGCCTCGCGCTAGCACGTGGTGGACGTTTTCCACCGCCGACGGGTCGGCCAGCAGCTTCACCGCGGTGCGGTCCAGCCCCAGCCCCGCCAGCGACACCGTGGCCGCCACGTTGGCATTCTTTGGATAGAGCCGTGCCGCATCGCGCGCCGTACCTTCGAAGATCACGGTCGGCTCCGTCAGCGCGTTCAGGTCAAACAACTGCTCCGCCGGCGTACCGGTCCAGGCGCGCGCAGGCTTGCGGCCCGTGTAGACCACTTCATCGAGGCCGCCCACGCGGGCCGCCGCAAGGGCGTCGATGGCGCCAATGGCACCCGAGAGCAGTTGCACCTGGGTATGGCCGCGTCGTGCGGCCGCTTCCAGACGCTCGGCCATGCCGGGCTCGGACAGCGCGCCCACCGACACCACCAGGCACGGAATGCCGCGTTCCAGCGCCGGCACGACGTGTTCCTCCAGCGCCTGGTGGCCCGCGCATTCGACGAGCAGATCCGGCCGCCGGTCGCCGTCGGCCAGCCGGGTCGCCACGCGTACGTTCGGCGCCAGCGTCGACAGCGCGCCGCGCGCCGCGGCCATCCCGCCTTCCGGCACGATCACCATGTCGAACGCGACATCGGGGTCGGACTTCAGCAGCTCCAGCACGCCACGGCCAATCGCGCCGCAGCCCACCATCGACACATGCAGCATGGACATCCCCCTTCAGGCCGCTGCCGCCGCCGTATTGGCGATCGGGGCCTGCTTGTTGACCGGCGGGCCGGCAAACACCGTCTTGAAGCTGCCAATCGACAGCATGTCGATTTCCAGCAGGAACGGGCCCGGCTCCACCGTGGCGGCTTCCAGCGCAGCGCCGATGTCTGCCAGGTTGCTTACGCGACGGTGGCGCAGCGCCAGCGACTGGCACAGCTGGGCGTAGTCGGGCGTGTGCAGGTCGACATAGTGGCGACGGCCGCCGTACTGCGCGTCCTGGATATTCTTGATGACACCATAGCCCTTGTCGTTCATCAGCACGATGACCATGTCGGCACGTTCCTGCACGGCCGTGGCCAGCTCGCCCAGGTTCAGGATGAAGCCGCCGTCGCCCGCCAGCGTGAACGTCTTCTTGCCCGACGCCGTGGCAGCCGCGCCGACGGCGGCCCCAATCCCCATGGCCAGGCCCTGGCCAATGCCGCCGCCCAGCGCATGCACGCCGGCACGCGAATCGAACAGTTGCAGGTGGCGATTGCCCCAGGTGCTGTTCGAAACGGTCACGTCGCGCACCCAGTTGAAGTTGCGGCCCACGGCCTGCTGCAGCGCCTGCACCAGCGCGCTGTAAGGCCCCAGGCCCTCGACCAGCGCGCCCGCGGCGGCTTCATGGGCGCGGCGCAGGTCGGCCGCGAAGCCGCCATCGATTTGCATGCGGCCTTCCAGGCGGTCGGCCAGGCCGTCCAGCGCCAGCGCGGCGTCGCCGCTGACGAAATAGTCGCTCTGGTAGCAGCGTCCTTCCGATGCCGGGTCGGCGTCGATACGCAGCAGCGGGCGCGGCAGTTTCAGTTCATATTTGAGCGTTTCGTTGCCACGCAGGCGCGAGCCGACCACGACCATCGCGTCGCAGGTCTGATAGAACGTCTCGACGGGCTTGTGGAGGTTGTAGGCACCCAGCGAACGCGGGTCGTCCTCGGGGACGATGCCACGGCCCTGGGTGGAGGTGACCACGCCAAAGCCCATGTCCATCAGACGCCTGACCTGCTGGCTGGCGTGGCGCGCGCCGCCGCCCAGCCACAGCATCGGACGCCTGGCCTTCAGCAGGCGCTCGGCCAGCGCATCAAGCGCGTGGGCCGACGGCTGGTGCTGCGGCACCGGCAGCGGCTTCAGGTCGTTCGGCATTGGAATCAGCGCCGCCTGGATGTCGATGGGGATCTCCACGCTGACCGGGCCGGTCGGTGCCGTCAGCGCGGTCTGCACGGCAAGCTTGATCGTCGAGATCGCCGTATCGGCGCTGCGGATGCGGAAGGCCGCCTTCGACACGGCCTTGAGCATCGTGAGCTGGTCGGGCGCTTCGTGGATATAGGCGAGGCTCTGGTCCAGGTACGGCGTTTCGATCTGGCCCGTGATGTGCAGCAGCGGGGTGCCGGCGGTCAGCGCCTCCACCATGGCGCCGGCGGCGTTGCCGGCGGCGGTGCCGGTGCTGGTCAGGCACACGCCGAGGCTGCCGGTGGTCCGGGCATAGGCGTCGGCCATGTTCGTGCCACCGGCTTCGCCGCGCGCCGGGACGAAGCGGATCTTGCCGCGCTCTCCCATCGCGTCGAGGATGGGCATGTTGTGGATCGAGATCACACCGAATGCAGCCTTGACGCCGCATTGTTCGAGGAAGGCTGCAATGGCGCAGCCCACGGTGACTTGTTGTTGCTCGTTACGCATGACGGGAGAGTCCTCCGGAAATATCGATATGGCTGCCCGTGGTGTACGAAGACAACGGCGAGGCAAGGAACAGGATGGCGCGCGCGGCTTCCTGCGGCAGGCCAAGGCGGCCCAGTTGAATGTGCTTCTGTTTGGCCAGACGCGCGGTCCACGCGGTCCAGTCCAGATGACGGTCTTCCTCGGGGCGCGCGTCGAAGCGGCGACGCCATTGACCCGATTCCACCAGGCCGATCAGGATGCCGTTGACGCGCACGCCGCGGGGCGCGAATTCGGTGGCAAGCGACCGCACGAGGTTGTGCACGCCGGCACGGGCGGCCGACGTGGCCACCATGTGGGGCTCCGGCTGCGTGGCCAGCAGCGAGTTCACACAAACAATTGCGCCCTGCTTCGATTGCGCCAGCTGCGGCAGGAACGCACGCGTCGGATGAATCACCGAGAAGAACTTCAGCTGCAGTTCCTCCATCCAGGCAGCGTCCTCGGTGGTGGCAAACGTCGACACCCGGCCCTGGCCGGCGTTGTTGACCAGCATGTCGGCCGGACCCAGTTCGCGCGCAACGTCTGCGGCGAATGCATTGACCTGTTCGGGTTGCAAGACATCGCACGTGGCGGCGTACAGCCGGCACCCGGCGAAACGCTCGCGCAGCAAGGCTTCGGCGCTGCGCAGGCGCGCGGCGTCGCGGCCGCACATGGCAACGGCGGCACCCGCCTCCAGCAGCAATTCGACCGTGGCCAGGCCGATGCCGGAGGACCCGCCGGTCACGACGGCGACCTTGCCGTCGAGTTCAATCATGGACATCGAATCCCCTCTCCCCTCATTCGCGATAGATGGCTACCGCCTGGCCCGGCACGCGCCTGGCATGCCGATGCGGCCGGTATCCGAGCAGGCGCGACAGTTCGCCCGCGGTTTCCCTGACTTTCCCGACCATGCGGTCGAGTTCTTCCTGCAGCAGGCGCGACGCCGGAATCGTGGCTCCCAGCGCGGCGGCCACCTTGCCCGTACGGTCGCGCACCGGCGCGGCAATCGTGGAAATGCTGGCTTCGAAGAAGCCTTCCTGCAGCAGGTAGCCGCGCTGCTGCACTTGCTGCACCAGCGTGTGCAGGGCTTCCACCGTACGGGGCGTACTGTCGGAATAGACCTGCAACTGGGCTTCCGGATACAACGTTCGCAGCTGCTCCAGATCCAGGTCCTCCAGCAGCACGTGGCCCAGCACCGTGGCATGCGCGGGCAGCCGTGCGCCGACGTTGACGTTGCTGGCAAACGGCCGTGAGGCCGCGGCCTTGGCCACGTAGACCACCGAGCGCCCATCGCGCACCACGATGTTGCAGGGATACTCGATATCGTCGCGCAGCCGGTTCAGCAGCGGACCGCCCAGCTCCGTCAGTTCCAGCGACGCCAGATAGTCGAAACCGAGCCGCAGCACCGCCAGTCCGAGCCGGTATTCCCGCCCGCCGTCGGCGCGTTCCACATAGCCGGTGGATTCCAGCGTGGCCAGCAGGCGAAACACCGTGGAGCGCGGCACATCGAGCCGGCGCGACAGATCCGCCGCACTCAACACGCGGTCGCGTGCGCTGAACTCGGCCAGCAGGCGAAGTCCGCGCTCCAGGCCCGGCACGATGTACTTGTCCAGGCCTTCGGCATTCAATGCGGCTGCGGTTTCAGGGTTGGCGCTCATCGCTCGGCTCGCTCGCGGCTTATCGCTTGACCTTGGTCAGCGGGTGCTCGGGCGGGTACGTCGGCGTGACCGGCTTCTTGGCGCCGAGCATCACGCACATCAGCGCGTCTTCCTCGCCGATATTGATTTCCTCGCGGTACACGCCCGGCGGCACCGACACCAGGTCACGGTCGGTCAGGATGGTTTCATAGCGTTCGCCGTCCTTCTCCAGGATCAGCTTGATCTTGCCGCGCAGGATGAAGAACACCTCTTCCACGTCGGTGTGCAGGTGCGAAGGACCTTCGTGGCCAGCGGGGATGATCATCGTGGAGAACGTGAAGTGCTCCGACGGCACCGTATTGGTGTCGGCCGATACGCCGGTGCCACCCGTGCCCAGGTAACGCATCTGCGCGCGACGGTATTTCGGGTCGTAGTCCGCCTGGAACTTCAGCGCGTCCCAGTCGTAGCGGCGGGTACTGAAGCGCGCCACGCGCGATTCCATCCACTTGTCGAACGAGGCACCTTCAGGTTGTTCCCAGCTGCGCTTGATGTTTTCCTGTTGCGACAGATCGCTCATTTCCATTTCCTCTGGAGTGTTTGGTTAATGCATGACAAAGCCGCCGTTGACCGCCAGCGTCTGGCCGGTCACGAAACGGGCGAGGTCGGACAGCGCGAACAGCACGGCGCCGCAGACGTCATCGGGAACCTGCTCGCGCTGGATGGCGCGCTGGTCGCGGTAGAGGTCGTGCCGGTGCTGCGGCACGTATTCGGTGGCTTCCACCAGCGTCAGGCCCGGCGCGACGGCGTTGACCGTGACATTGGCATCGCCAAGTTCCCGCGCCAGCGAGCGGGTCATGCCGATGATGGCGCTCTTGCTGGCCACGTAGGCCAGCAGGTTGGGCGCACCCCACAGCGGCGTGTCCGAAGCCAGGTTGATGACCGCGCCCCGGCCACTGGCGCGCAGCGCCGGCGTGCAGGCGGCGGTCATCAGCCAGGTGCCACGCACATTGACGTTCATCACGCGGTCCCACGTGGCGATGTCCAGCTCGGTCAGGTTGCGGCCCCCCGAGTCGGTGACCGCGCCGTTGTTGACCAGGCCGTCCAGGCCGCCGAGCGCCTCCGCGGCGGCGCTGGCACAGGCCTGCACCGATGCCGGATCGTTCAGGTCGAGCTGCAGCGGCACCACGTGGAAACCCCGCGCCTTCAGCGCGGCGGCCGATTCCTCGACACGGTCGACCAGGATGTCGGCCATGGCCACGCTGGCGCCGGCTTCGGCGATGGCCGTGGCAAAGGCCAGGCCCAGGCCGCGCGCGGCGCCGGTGATCAGCACCTTGCGGCCGGCCAGCAGGTTGGCGTACTGACGATCAGGCATGGCTGTGGGCTCCGGCCACCGGTTGCAGCATCGCCACAGGCTCATCGGCGACCTCTGCTTCGGCGCGGCGCTTCAGCAGGCGGCGTACCCGCGTGATGCCGGCATCGTGGGCGTAGAGCATCTCGTGATCGCGCGCAGCCGGCGCCATCGATTCCAGCACCACGCGGTCCTGTTCCAGCACGTCCCAGTGCAGGCCTTCCAGGCGATTGCGATACAGGAAGCGCCAGACGTCCCGCTCCCAGCCTTGCACATGGCGGGTACGCCAGAAGAACACCATGCAGTGCTCTTCATCGACCGGCGTGGCGATGCCAACGATGCCGAACGGCCCGCCGGGACCGACCTTGTCGCGATACGGGATGGACAGGCGCAGCCACAGCGTGCCGGTCTCGCCGAATTCCACCCAGTCGAAGTTCACACCGCGCTGTCCGGTCTTCTCGAAGACCAGGCCGTGATCGGTTTCCACGACCTGCATCACGGCGGACTTTTCGCCGCTGGCCATCGAGTGCGACACCGCATGAAGGTATGCGCCATGCATCGGGTCCATCACGTTGTCGATGGCATAGCGGTAATTGCAGTCCCAATGCGCCACGCACAGGAAGTTGCTGTGTTCCGCGCTGACCAGTTCCTCGGGCAGCCGCAACGCGTCGGCGTCGGTGGGCGCGCGATCGCCAAACCACAGGAAGATGGCACCGGCCTGTTCTTCCACGGGA
The DNA here is from genome assembly GCF_057815095.1 of Cupriavidus sp. 86D6. NCBI lineage: Bacteria > Pseudomonadati > Pseudomonadota > Betaproteobacteria > Burkholderiales > Burkholderiaceae > Cupriavidus > Cupriavidus sp. 86D6. The sequence goes on from NZ_JBYPSB010000008.1 coordinate 163,975, forward strand.
TAGCTGCGCACGCACGTGCGGCCTTCCAGCGGGCAGTTCTCGACGGCCGGCACGCTCTTCACCTGCCCGTCGCCGCCCACTTCCACGCCGTGGTACCAGCAGGCCACGCGGTCGCCCAGGTTCCAGCCCATCGACAGACGCGCGCCACGGTGCGGGCAGCGGTCTTCCAGCGCGTTCAGCTTGCCGGCGTTGTCACGCCACACCACGATGTTCTGGCCCAGCCGCGTGATGCCGATGGGGGCATGCGTGACCTGCCACGACGCCGCCACCGGATACCAGTAGTTGCGCAGGCCGGTATTCAGGCGCGTTTCGGCGCGTGCTTGCTTGTTCGATTCCATGTCTGTCTTCTCGCTTGTCGTCTCGGCCGGCGCTCAGGCGCCCAGGCGGCGCATTTCGGAGAGGAAGCGTTCCTCGGTCCACGACTGGCCGTCGGCCGCCAGGAATCCGGCGTGATTGAACGCACGCACGACGTCTTCCGGGGATTTGGCGCCGCCCGCGAACGCAGCTTCCAGCGCGTCGCCGAGCGCGTTCTCGTAGGCGGTGGGCACGGCGGCGCGCGTCTGCCAGACGATGTTGGTGACGTGGCCCGGCTTTTCGATATGACCCTTGCCCGCAACGTTGTTGGGCGCGGGACGCTCCCAGGGAACCAGGTTCGGGTTGTACGCGACGCTTTCCATTGCGCTTTGCTCCATGGCTTGCTTGGTGGGGGACGGCTGGCTCAATCCACTGTCGCGATCCTCAGGTAGACACGCTAGTCGTTTTACCTATGAAACACGAGTTTAAATATTGAACACAGGTACGACTATAGACAACGACGGTTTAAAGATTGATCGGGGTTAACCCGCGCCGAGGGCGGGGCGCTGGCTGATAGCCGGCCAGGCTGGCGCGGGCGGAACGCTCAGGAACGAGAAAGCGTGCTGCGAATCAGGCGGGCCACGGCTTGTGGCTGCTCGATGTAGCACGCGTGACCGGCGTCGGGGATGGGATGGAACGGCAGGCCAAAGCGGTCGGCCAGCGCAGCGGACGCCTCGGGCGTGGTGACCACGTCCTGCGCGCCGCAACCCACCTCCACAGGTCGCCCCTGCGCTGCGAGATACCGGCCGATATCGTCGCCACACAGCAGCGCCACGGCCTGACGGTAGCCATCCGGATTGAGCCGCTGCATATTCCAGCGCACCCATGCCTGGGCATCGGGCGTGGCCGCCGGGCTCAGCAGCCTGGCTGGGCCGCGTTGCGCCAGGCCCTCCACCCCCATCGATTCCAGCGACGCAATGCGCTGCCCCGCCACTTCGCGCGCCTTGTCTTCCTTGCCTGGCGCCCCGTAGCCCAAGGCGGGACTTAACAGCAGAAACCTGTCCGGCTGAAGCCACGGGGGCACGTTGGCCGCAAAGCCGGCCGCCATCAGCGCGCCGAGCGAGTGCCCGACGATCAGATCGGGCCGCACCTGCAGCGCACTCAGCATGGCGCCGAGTTGCAGCGCGTAGTCGCGCGCCGTCGGCGCCGGCGTCGGCAATGGCGACGACTGGCCGTAGCCGGGCGCATCCCAGGCAATCACGCGCGCATGCGCCGCCAGCAGGCTGGCGCATGGCAGCCACGACGCCGCCCCCGAACTGATGCCGTGCAACAGCACGACCACCGGGCCACGTGTTCCGCCGATGCGGCAGGCCACCCGGGCGCCGTCGGGTCCAGTCATCACCAGACGTTCGGCGAAATGGCTGTCGAGCGCGGCCAGCAGGTCGACGCCTGGAGCGGGTGCAGAAGGGGTCGCACTTTGTTCCATATATGAAATGTAGGTTTGCAAATAAAACTTCTCGACTATAGGCGCATATCTTTGTGGGGGGCGATCAGGGTAAACAGGGAGAAGAACCGCGGTGTTTGCGGGACGCCCGAAAGCGGTGCGAAACACGTGAAATCCGCCTCGCCAGCGGGCTGGGGTGGCGGCAGGCAAAGAACCGCGCCGGGCTTGAGTCGCCCGACCGAGGTGCCGGAACGCCGCCCATCGGAATGCGCCGAGGCGGTGCGGCGCGCACCACATCAGCCGCGGTATCCGGACAACGCCGCCTTGTCACACCGGAGCCTCATTAGGGTTCGCCCCTATCTACGGCCTCACGCCCTCTGCCTATATTCCGCTCATCGTTTCCTATGTAGTTCATTGTTTTACTAATGAAACACGACAATGCGGCAGCCACCATACCGTTGCCGACGGAAACGTCCATGAGAAGCCCACAAGACAAGAGAAGGAAACGGTAGATGAAGATCGCAAAGTACGCGGCGGGCCTGCTCGCAGCCGCGCCCCTGCTGGCCTGCGCCCAGTCCGTCACCATGTATGGCGTGGTGGACACGGGCGTGGAATTCGTCAACAACGTCGGCGCGGCCGGTAACAGCGTGGTCCGCATGAACACGCTGACCGGCACCGTACCGTCGCGGTGGGGCCTGCGCGGCACGGAAGATCTCGGCAACGGGCTGAAGAGCGTGTTTGTGCTCGAAGGCGGATTCGCCCCCGATTCCGGGAATGCCAACCAGGGCGGTCGACTGTTCGGCCGCCAGGCGCTGGTAGGCCTGCAATCGAACCAGTGGGGCCAGATCTCGTTTGGCCGCCAGTACACGATGCTGTTCTGGGCCACGCTCGACACCGACATCCTGGGGCCGAACTCATTCGGCTCGGGGTCACTGGACAGCTATCTGCCGAACACCCGTGCCGACAACGCCATTGCCTACAAGGGCACGTTTGGCGGGCTGACCATGGGCGCCACGTACAGCTTTGGACGCGATACGGCCAACGCGGGCCCCAGCCCTTCCGGCACCAACTGCGCCGGCGAAAACCCCGCCAACAAGAGCCAGTGCCGCGAATGGTCGGCCATGATTGGCTGGGACCAGAAGTGGTGGGGCATCACGGCCGCGTATGACTCCCAGCGCGGCGGCCCGGGCGCCTTCGGCGGCCTGACCAGCAGCAGCCTGCGCGACGACCGCGCGTCGATTGCCGGCTACGTCCTGCTGGATCGCACGAAGATTGGCGCCGGCGTGATCCGCCGCGAAAACCAGGGCAGCCCGACGCCGCTCTCGGAGCTCTACTACATCGGGGCGGCCTACGACATCACCCCGGCCTTCACGCTGGCAGGCCAGGTCTACTACCTGAACTATCAGAACAGCGACAACAAGGCGATGCTGTACGCCGTGCGCGGCATGTACAACTTCAGCAAGCGCACGGCGGTGTACGCGACGGCGGGCTATATCAACAACGACGGCACGCTGGCGATGTCCGTGAGCGGCGCGCAGGCTGGCGCAAACCCGAAACCGGGCGGCCAGCAGTTTGGCGCCATGGTCGGCATCAAGCACGTTTTCTAAGGAGGCCGACATGCAACCCAACGTTATCCGCCGCGTCGTCATGGGCGCGATTGGCGCGGCCATCGGCACGGCCGCACTGCTTGCCACGGCCCCGTCGATGGCCCAGGGCAACTATCCGAACAAGCCCATCACCATCGTGGTGGCCTACCCCGCCGGCGGCGACACCGACGTGCTGGCCCGGCTGATGGCCGAAAAGCTCGCCGCGCGCCTCAAGCAGTCAGTGGTCGTGGAAAACCGCACGGGTGCGGCGGGCACGATCGGAAGTGCCTATGTGGCACGCGCGGCCGCCGACGGCTACACGCTACTGCTGGCCCCTAATACAGTGTCGATCGCACCGCTGGTGCTGAAGGCCGGCACCGGCGCCAGCTACGACGTGCTCAACGATCTCACCCCCATCGCCCAGCTTGGCACGCAATCCCTGTTCGTGGTGGTGAACAAGAACAGCGGCATCGCGAAGATGGGTGACCTGGTGGCGCGCGCAAAAGCCGGCAAACTGGAAACCTATGCCACCCCGGGCAACGGATCGCCAATGCACATCATGGGTGAACTCTTCAACAAGTCCGCCGGCGTGAAGATCTCGCAGGTGCCTTACCGCGGCACCGCACCCGCCATCGTGGACGTGCTGGGCGGCCAGGTGCCGATGACCTATGTCACCTACGGCGCGGTGGTGCAGTACGTGGGCAACGGAACCCTGGTACCGCTTGCCGTGGCCGACCCGAAGCGTTCCCCCTTTGCGCCGAACGTGCCGACACTGGGCGAACTGGGTTACAAGGACGTCGAGATCGGCGCATGGCAAGCCCTGCTTGGGCCCAGGAACCTGCCGCCGGAAATCGTTCGCTTGCTGAACAGCCACGTCAACGACATCCTGAAGCAGCCGGATGTGGTGGCGCGCATGGCCACGATCGCCGTGACGCCTGTGGGCGGCGAGCCGGCCGTGCTGCAGAAGCTGATCGCCGCCGACTACGCGCGCTATACCCGGTTGGTCAAGGAGTTTGGCATCCAGGCCGACTAAGCCGGACGCGTCCGCGCTTCCCTTCGAAGAGACCGCAGCACTGACGCCCCGCCGATGCGGGGCATTTTCGTTCGTGGTGGCAGTACTGCCACGGCATATCCAGCTGCGGGAGCCAGTATCGGGCCCGTTGGCGGTCCGTTTCTGGGGCATCCGCCCCCGGCCCCGGAACGCGTCGCACCGTCTTGGCGCGCAGCGCCCCGCGCTGGGGATACACCGACATCCGCCCCGCCCCCGAATGGCCGCATAGGCCGCATTCTGGCGACAAATCTTGCATACAAGCATGGCATACCACTTGCTCAAGTGGTACCCGTGAACGCAACGACTGAAAACTCTCCCGCCGATATTGCCAATCGCATCACCGAGGCGATGCTTGGCCAGAAGCTGCTGCCCGGCTCGCGCCTGGGTGAGCAGGAGCTCGCCACGCTGTTCGGCGTGAGCCGCACGCTGGTGCGCGAGGCGCTGTCGCGCCTGGCGGCGCGCGGCATGGTGACCGTCAGCGCCCGGCGCGGCTGGTTCCTGGTGGAACCGGGTGCCGACGACATTCGCGCGGCGTTCGACGCCCGGCGCATTATCGAAACCGGCTTGCTGCGCGAGATCGGGCCGGAGCGCCCGCCCGGCGCCCAGGCCATCCACACGCTCAAGGTGCATATCGCACGCGAGAAGGCTGCGCTCCAGGGCGACGACGCCAGCATGCGCAGCTTTCTGCTGGGCGATTTTCACGTTTGTCTATGCGCCTCGCTGGGCTATGGCCTGCTTGTCGACACGCTGCGTGACCTGACGGCACGCACGACGCTGGTGGCCAGCCGCAATCAGTCCGCCGCCGATGCCGACCGCTCCTGCAGCCAGCACGAAGACATCGTCAATGCGTTGGCCGCGGGCAATGGCGCGCTGGCCGCGCGGCTGATGGCCGAACATCTTGGCGAAGTGCATACCAGCCTTGATGCCGTGGGGCCCGCCGACCCGCTTGCGCACCTGCGGCAGGCGCTGGCCCCGGTCGATCCCACGCGCACGCCCCACGCCACAACGCCCGCCGCGGAGGTTTCCGCGGCACAGCCAATGTCATCCCCATCCCCATCCCCATCCCGAAACTGAGGAAACACGCGATGTTCCAAGCCCTGTCCCAATCCAAGTCTTCCCGTCGTGGCGTGATGTGCGCATTGCTGGCCGCCCTCTGCGTGGCCCCGCTGCCCGCGCAGGCCGATACGCTCGCCGACATTACCAAGGCCGGCGTGCTGCGCGTGGCCGTGCCACAGGATTTCCCGCCGTTCGGCTCGGTGGGGGCCGACATGACGCCGCAGGGCCTCGATATCGACGTGGCCGCGCTGATGGCCAGGAAGATGGGCGTCAAGCTCCAGTTGGTCCCGGTAACCAGCACCAACCGCGTGCCGTATCTGCAGACGCGCAAGGTGGATCTTGTAATCTCGAGCATGGGCAAGAACCCTGAGCGCGAAAAAGTGCTCGACTTCTCGGAGGCCTACGCGCCCTTCTTCAACGGCGTGTTCGGACCGGCGGACCTTCCCGTGAAAAGTGCGGCTGACCTGGCGGGCAAGACCGTTGGCGTCACGCGTGGTGCGGTCGAAGATCTGGAATTGAGCAAGATCGCGCCGGCCAGCGCGAACATCAAGCGTTACGAAGACAACAACGCCACGATTTCGGCCTTTCTGTCCGGACAGGTGCAGCTGATTGCCACCGGCAACGTGGTAGCTTCGTCGCTGATCGCCAAGCACCCGCCCAAGGCGCCGGAGACCAAGTTCCTGATCAAGAATTCGCCGTGCTTCATCGGCATGAACAAGGGCGAAAAACCCTTGCAGGACAAGGTCAACGCCATCCTCGCCGAAGCCAAGAAGGACGGCTCGCTCAATACGCTGTCGATCAAGTGGCTGCTGCGTCCGCTGCCGGCCCAGCTCTGACACGCGCCGCCCGGGTAATAGCATGGCTTACGCGTTCGATTTCGTTTCGGTGCTGGACTACACCGACGTGCTGGTGAAAGGCATCGCCGTCACGGCGCAGCTGACGCTCACCGGCGGGGTGCTTGGCGTGGCCGTCGCCGTGGCGGGCGCCTGGGCCAAGACCCAGGGCCTAGCCTGGCTGCGCGCAGTCGTCGGCACCTATGTGGAGCTGATCCGGAACACGCCGTTTCTGATCCAGCTGTTCTTTATCTTCTTCGGGCTGCCCAGCCTCGGTGTGCATCTGCCGGAAATGGTGGCGGCGTCGCTGGCCATGGTCATCAATCTGGGCGCCTATGGAACCGAGATCGTGCGCGCCGGCCTGGCAGCAACGCCGCGCGGACAGTTCGAGGCGGGGGCCAGTCTTGCCATGTCACCGTTCCAGGTGTTCCGCCATGTGGTGCTGCGCCCGGCCTTGCAGAAGATCTGGCCCGCGCTCTCGAGCCAGGTGGTGATCGTGATGCTGGGGTCCGCGGTGTGCTCGCAGATTGCCGCCCAGGACCTGACGTACGCGGCCAATTTCATACAGGGCCGCAACTTCCGCGCGTTCGAGGTGTATCTGGTCACCACCTGCATCTACCTGCTGCTTGCGATTGCCCTGCGGCAGTTGCTGCGCGGCATCGGCCGGCAGCTATTCGTCCGGAGGGTGGGATGATCGAGTTTTCGTTGTGGGATATCGTCCGTAACCTGCTGCTGGCGGCGCGCTGGACCGTGTTGCTGTCGTTGGTCGCCTTCGTAGGCGGCGGCATCGTGGGCCTGCTCGTGCTGTTGCTGCGCACAGGCAAGCGGCCGTGGGCAAGGCGGCTGACACAGGGCTATATCGAGCTGTTCCAGGGCACGCCGCTGCTGATGCAGCTGTTCCTGGCGTTCTTCGGACTTGCGCTGTTCGGCATCGAAGTGCCGGCCTGGCTGGCTGCGGGGCTGGCGTTGACGCTGTGGACCTCGGCCTTCCTGGCCGAGATCTGGCGCGGCTGTGTGGAAGCCATCCCGCGCGGTCAGTGGGAGGCCTCCGGCAGCCTGGCCATGGGCTACGTGCAGCAGATGCGCCACGTAATCCTGCCGCAGGCGCTTCGGATAGCCGTGGCCCCCACCGTTGGCTTCGGGGTCCAGGTCATCAAGGGAACGGCCCTTGCATCCATCATCGGTTTTACCGAGCTTTCCAAGGCGGGCACGATGATCGTGAACGCCACGTTCCAACCGTTTACCGTCTATGCAGCCGTCGCGCTGATGTATTTCGCGCTGTGCTGGCCGCTTTCGCAATACAGCAAGATGCTGGAGAGGAAATTTCATGCCGCTCATCGCCATTGATCAGGTCCGCAAGTCGTTTGGCAGCAACGAGGTCCTGAAAGGTATCTCGCTTTCCGTGGAACCCGGCGAGGTCATTGCCATCATCGGCAAGAGCGGTTCGGGCAAGAGCACCCTTCTGCGTTGCATCAACGGGCTGGAGCGCATCGATGCCGGGGCCATCACCGTAGCAGGCGCTCATCTGGCCGACAGCGAACTGCAGCTGCGCGCGCTACGGCTGAAGGTGGGCATGATCTTCCAGCAGTTCAATCTGTTCCCCCACCTGAGCGCCGGGCGCAACGTGATGCTGTCGCCAATGATCGTCAAGGGCGTGCCAGAGGCCAAGGCCCGGGAACTCGCCGAACTGAACCTGGCGCGCGTGGGACTGTCCGCAAAATTCGACGCCTATCCTGACCAGTTGTCCGGCGGGCAGCAGCAACGGGTTGCCATCGCCCGCGCGTTGGCCATGCAACCCACCGCACTGCTATGCGACGAGATCACGTCCGCGCTGGACCCCGAACTCGTCAACGAGGTGCTGCAGGTGGTGCGGGGCCTGGCCGCCGACGGCATGACCTTGCTGATGGTGACGCACGAGATGCGCTTTGCGCGCGAGGTGTGCGACCGCGTGGTGTTCATGCACCAGGGGAAGGTCCACGAAATCGGTGCCCCGGAGGAGGTCTTTAACCGTCCCCAAACGTCGGAACTCCAGCAGTTCCTGGGGATGGTGGAGGCCTGACACGCCAGATTAGGATGTCAGAACCCTTTCACAACTTTCATCACCGCATCGGCGACCTTGCCTGCTAGATACACATGGCCGGCGGGTGTGGGATGCGTGCCATCCTCAGACACATAGATGTCGCCATTGCCATCTCCATTCAGATCGCCAGCATTCCCCGTGCCGGTCTGCCAGCGCTCGCCGACATTGTCGATGAAGTGAAAATTGACGCGACTTCCAACCGCCGCCTTGATGGCATCCCGTTGATCGATAAATGTGGAACCTGGTGACCAGGGGCCTAGAACAAAAACAACAGTGAACGGCAGTTGCTTTTCCACGGCATCAAAGAGAGCTGTCGCCTCGGCTTGCAACTCGGCCTTCGGATGACCGGTGTCATTAGTGCCGGCCGCGATAACCAGCACATGTGGGCTGAATGGCAGGACGTCGGTGGAAAGTCGATCGCGTAGTTTAAGTTTGCCGTCGGGGGCCTCCAGGTATCCCGTAGCGCCGACACCGGACTGATACATGTCCTTCCAGCCCATCAGATATCCAAGCCGGGTGGCGTAGTTGTCAAAGCTATATCCTTGCCCGGCCATCCCTTCCGTGATCGAGTCACCCAAAATGACTGCGCGCAGCCTCGGCTCAGCGGGCGGGGCTGAGATGGAGTCGCCCGGGGCAATCCGTAGCCCGCCGAATCGCATGTTGGGCGTCTCGATCCGAATGTTCCTCGACTTCCGACCTCCTTGGAAGTCGACTCGCGTGAGGTACAGGTTGCCATCGTCAGGATAAGCGACGGCCGAGGTCGTGGCGTACGCGCCATCCACGAGAAGCCGGTGCGCGGAAGCCTCCACGTTTCCTTTAACCATGATCTCGAAGGTGGGAGCGTCGGTCACGAACTCGATGTAATAGATGTTGGAGTCGGGACCGAGCACGCCGTAGTTCACCGCTGTGTTCTTGACCAGTTGGTCGTCCGGATAGTCGGGCCCTGCTTGTTTTACTGCGCCGATGTATCGCAGCGCTGGGCTGTCCGGCGGCACCAGCCTGCTGTCCTTGATGCTGGACGGCATATTGGCAATGCCCGGCGTAACGATGGGAGGCGATGCCATCGTGGCGGGCGCTCCGCCAGCCGACATGGCCGCCTTGAGCAAAGCCTTCGTGGCCTCCAGATCTGTCAACGGTGACGGCGAGGAGGGCCTGGGGGGCGCGGCGGGTCCACTCGGCTCTGATGGCGGGGACCCGCCGCCGCTCGCGACCGGTGTCGGAGTTTCGCCGCCACCTCCTCCGCATCCCGAAAGGAAGACAATTAGCAAAATCGTTGCAAATGCCACATAGCGTCTTTTCATTGATTTCTCCGTTTTCGTAAAAATTACACGGAGGAAGTCGACGAGAAACTCCGCCAGAGGACGGAATCGGATATCCGACTAGTGGCCTAACTAAATCTGATTAGGCTTCACACTTTGGAATCAGCAGGCCGCCGCCGATTGCTCTGGGGACACCATCGTGGGCCGCCGTGAACGCGGCGTTGCCCGGAGCACGCCTTGCATACCCAAGGAAGCCACTGTTATTGGCGGCCCAACTTGGCGAAGAAGGAGCCGCCAAGCGGCCGCACGCTTGCTGAGCACGACCGTCTATTCGATGCAGGGTGGAGATGTCCATGCATCGCTCGGCGTCTCCGTCAAGACCGAACCCGTCCACCGCGCCACCGACGCCGATACCTGGATGATCAGTGGCATTGTCAATCCAACCCAGCGCGCCAGCACCTCTGCGGAACTGACCTTCGTCCGCGCGGCGTCGGAGGGCTCGCGCCGAACCGCCGGCCTCTGCACCGGTGTCTTCGTACTGGCAGACGCTGGCCTGCTCGACGGCAAGCGAGCGACGACCCGGTCCAGGCGGCCGCCTTCTGCCTACTTCAGCGCTGCTTCTGAAGTCTGCGCAATCTTCACAATCATCTCGCGCAGCCAGGCATGCCCCACATCGTCATCGTCACGGCCATGCCAGACCGCGCGCATGATTTCCGTGCGTGATGGGTAAGGTGGTGCGCGACGAGTCAGGCCCCCACGATCTGCGAGTGCCAAGGCGAGCGACGCCGGCACGATCGACAGCATGTCCGTCTGGCGAAGCATGGCCGGAATGGCGAGCGCGTGTGGGACCGTGACTCTCAGCCGCGGCGTCGCACCGGACGCAAGGAGCGCCTCCTCCAATGCTCGTCGATCGAACATCTCGGACTGGCGAGCCAACCCGCGCTCGACGATGAATCCCCCCACCGCCCCTTCCTCCTGCCCGCCCACTGACAGCGTGACAAGCGGGTACGTCGCCAGATCCTCGAGTCTGAGCTTTCTTCGTGAGGCCGGATGTCCTTTGCACATCAAGATCGACTCACCCTGGGACATCAGCTCGCACGAGTTCAGGCGATGTGGAACCTGGGAGAAGATGCCGATGGCGATATCGATACGCCCCAAGTCGATCTGCTCCGCGAGATCCAGTCGTGTCGACGGCCGAATGACGAGGTCCACGCCGGGCGCCGACTTCTGCAACTCCCGCGAAAGTGGCGCTACGACTACTTCCGTAACGTGGTCGTTCGCCGCTATGACAAACCTACGCCTGGACTGGCCTGGAGAAAACGGCTCCGTGCCCAAGGCGTTCTCGATACGGCGAATCGAATCCAGCAACGTTGGCGCCATCGACAGGGCACGCCCGGTAGGCACCATGCCCTTGCCCCTCCGTATGAAAAGCTCGTCACCCACCAGTTCGCGAAGCCTGCGTAGCGCATGGCTTACCGCAGATTGCGTGAGGTGCAGACGCTTGCCGGCCAGGATCAGATTCCGCTCCTCATAGACGGCCTCGAAAACCTTCAGAAGGTTCAGATCCGTACGTCCAATGCTCATAATGGTGTCGCTCGCTCATTGAATTGCCTTCATTATGCAGATGCACAGACATCAATTCCATTCCATTCACTGGCGGCGCATTATGGCTTCCACTATTGGACAGGAAGCGAACCATGACTTCAGAAACACTGGACAGCGATCGCGAAGCATTGATCGAGCGATGCATCCCCTTCCTTGAGGAAGTGAAGGACCTCACGACCGGCACCGAGGTGGAAAGCTGGCTCAACCGGAAATACGGACCTGCCAGCCAGCTGTACCGAACGTTGTCTTCCCTGGTGCGCAAGGGTGTGGAGGATGGCTGGGCGGCCAACATCGATATTGAAGGCCCAACCTATCGCCGTAGTCGCATCGCGGAGCCCTCCGAGCGCACGCTGCACTTCAGCATCACTGCGGTGTATATGGACAGCACTGGCAATGCCCAGGGACATCTGGACGGTCGGTTCCGCGGGCAATACCACGGCCATCCATATGGGGAGTTCAACATGGTCGTGCCTTTGAATGCTGGCGCGGCACTCAACGGTCCGAATGGCTGGTGTACGGGTGGCTGGACCGCCCCCGCTCCTGGGAGCCATCACTACCCCGAAGCAAAAGGGGGTGCAGTGATCGCGTTGTTCTTCCTGCCTTCCGGGCGCATTTCCTATCACGAAGCCCCGCAGGAGTGAGTCATGGTCCAGACGATTAGTAAATGGTCCCAGGACGCGATCACGCAATGTGTCGCCTCAGTAGTCACCTCGCGGCGGTCAGTCCGTGCGTTCAAGCCAGAGCCCGTGCGCCAGGACGTGGTCGAGCAGATCCTGCAGGAAGCGGCCGCCGCGCCGAGCGGAGCCAACATTCAGCCTTGGCGCGTGTACGTGGTTACAGGTACCGTCAAGGACGAACTTGCCGACATCCTGGTCGCGGCTCACAGGGGCGGGTTGGCTCCCGCTCCCGCTCACTTTCCTGAGCCCTTGCCTGACCTTTTTCGCACGAGACTAATTGATTTCGGCGCACGCTACTACGCGTCGCTTGGTATCGATCGCAACGACACGGCGGCGCGCTCGCGCCAGACCGAAAAGAATTTCTCGTTCTTCGGCGCTCCGGTGGGTCTCATCATCAGCATCGACCGCAGACTGAAGCCGCACAGTTGGATCGATATCGGGCTTTTCGCGCAGAACCTCATGATTGCCGCGAAGGCGCGGGGCATTGACACATGTCCCCAGGTCGCCTTCGCACCGTTCCACGAGCAGATTGCATCGTACTTGAATATGCCTACCGAGGAAGTCACTGCTTTCGGTATGGCGTTGGGCTTCGGTGACACCGAAGCCGAGGTCAATCAGACGAGGATGCCACGCGCACGCGTGGGGGACTTCGCGCGCCTATTGGGCTTTCCCGGCACTGCCGGTCGGTAATCCCATCGCGGCTATCCCAATGTTCGTCCGAACAGACGCCGCTCCGCCACACATGGATGGCGACACTGCACAACACGTATCAAGATGACCACCCTTTTCAAGTTCAAGACGTTCCGATCCAACGTGAACACTCTGCTCAGCCTTTTGCTGACAGGGATCAGCTTTGCCGCCGCTGCGTTCGCCCCCACCGCTGCATCGGCCTCCGATTTCACCCAACAGATCGTCGCCGATGCCAAGGTGACGGCTGACGACTATTTTCATACGGGGGCTGGCGCAAGATATTTGCGCCGCGCCGACAAGGATCTCGTCAGGAAGCCGGTGCGTGGCAATATCACCGTGCTGATGGGCTCCGGCGGCAACATCACTGTGCTCGCGACTCGGGAGGGCAATTTCCTGGTCGATGCCGGCATCAGCAAGTCACAGGAAAAGCTCCAGGAAGCCATCAAGGAAATCGGACCACGCCCGCTCAGGTACGTAGTGAATACGCATTGGCACTGGGACCACACGGATGGCAATGCTTGGATGCATGAGGCAGGTGCCACGATCGTGGCGCATAGGAATACCTATAAGCACCTTACCGAAAGAACACATGTGAATGCCTGGAACTGGACGTTTGACCCGGTCCAACAATCAGCACGCCCAACGCTGTTGATCGACGACGGGATGACGTTCAACTTTGGCGGCGCCATGATCGAAGTGGAGAATTTTGGCCAAGGTCATACGGACGGGGATCTATGGGTCTACTTCAGGAACGCCGACGTGCTGGTGCTGGGCGACACTTTCTGGAACGGGTTATATCCGTATATTGACAACGAAGATGGGGGCAGCATCGACGGCGCGATCAAATGGGCCAGCAAGGCGGTAGCCCGGACGACCTCCCACACGATCGTCATTCCTGGGCATGGGGCCGTAGGCACGCGGGCTCAGCTCATCGAGTTTCGCGACATGCTGGTGACTGTGCGCAACAACGTAGCGGCGCTCAAGAAGGCCGGAAAGACGCTAGAGGAGATCGTCGCAGCCAAGCCAACAGCAGACTTCGATGCCAAATGGGGAAACTTCGTCTTCAATGGCGATCAATTTACGAGAATGGTCTACGCAGGACTGCAGGCCGATATCTAGCCTCTGCTGTCAAGCGGTTGGTCCCCGCTCGGTGTCTTGGGGTAGCGTTCCTGAGCAAGTGCGTCGATGGCAGAATGATCCGATCGCCAGTGCGCGTGACTGCCGTTTCGAGGCTCAGTGCGCCGGCGCCTGGCCCTGCAGGAACGCGCCGTGCGTACTGGCCCGGTCCGCAATGGAATGCAGCAGGATGGCCGTTGTCAGCCGTTCGCGTCTGTCATCGCTTAGTCCACTGCCCCTGCCCTGCAGTCGACTTGCCGCCGACCGGCAGACACGCACCACGCGATCCAGATCCCCTTGTTGAATGTGCCGCTGCACCACCGCCAGGAGACGGCGCACGGTGCCGCTGGTATTGGCCAACTCCTGCATGGCCAGCAAACTGTAGCCAATTGCCCAGGCGGCGATATGGCCACGAACGTCGGCTTCCCCGACGGCGCCATCGGTGCTGCCCACCGCCGTCAGGCGGTTCAACCGGTCCGCAGTCCGACCAAGCCATGCTTTGGCGCGCCATCCCCTGCGGCGGTCGGCGATCTGGATCAGGTCCTGGTAGGCGGCACGCCGTAGCCGCCGTCGCACGGCATCCGGGTCCGCGGGCAACAGGATCGAGAACGCGGCGGCGCCAAAGGCAATGCCGATCAGGGTGGCGACCGCCCCGTTGAGGAATGCCGCATCCGCGATACGCGCACCATTGAGCGGGGAAATGAAGTTCCAAAAGAAGACCGCCGCGCCATTGCCGATCGCGGCGATGCGCGGATTGCACATCGCCACCCCCGCGGCGACCATGCAGCACCCCACCACGCAGGCAAACGGTACGAACCCCGAGATTGCAGGCAACAACGCAAAGTTGCACAACGCCGCCACCAGCGCCGCGCACACCGCTCCTTTGAGAAAGGCAAGTGAGACACCCACGGCGTTTGGTCGGGTCGCAAACAACGCACTCACCACCCCCGAAATCGTCACGAAGCCTGCACCGGACGGCCACGCACTGAAGATCCAGAACGCCGAGGCAGCCAGCACTGCGGCGAAGGCCCGCATGCCGTTTCTCCATGCCAGGACAGCGTCGATGTGATAGGTCAGGCGCTGGCGCGACGCCCCCACCTCGGGCTGGTCGACCTGCGCGGCACGCGTCGTCACGTCCTGCAGGGCGGCCAGCAGCAGGCGGATCCGATTCAGCACCATCAGTTGCGGCGCGGCGTCGCCATCGGTCCGCGAGCCCTCGCGCTGCAGCGCCTGGTCAACCCGCCACTGCATTGCGGCAATGTCCGTCTGCAGGCCATCCGGCGCCTTGGTCACGCGATCGAGCAGACACGCGGTGTCCTCCACCAGCCCGTTGTCGATCTCGGGATGCCGAGCCAACTGCTCGCCCAGCGTCTGCGCAGCGGCCAATTGCGCGAGCACGGACACGGCCAGCTCGCGGAAGTGCCCGAGCTTTCGCCTGGCCGTGGACGACGCCGCCGCGGAGAACTCCGCTGCGGTATCGAGCACCATCGCCCCGGCAAAGAGCCGGTGCATCGCCTCGCCATCCTGATCCCGGCGCAGCAATCTGGCACACATGCCGGAGGCTTGCGCCACGTAGCGGTCAAACCGGTTGCGCAGGTCGCGATCCGGCTCACCAATCGCGAAGCAACTGGTCAGCGCCGCCTCCACCACAATGCCCAGAATGATGTACAGGCACCGGGCGACGGCGATATCGAATGCGTGCAGTGGCGCAGTGCCAGCACCCATTCCAACGATAGCGGCTGTGTAGCCGGCAAGCACGCCGGCATAGGACCGGAAGTTCCGCAGGGAGGTCGCCACGGCGGTGCAGATGCCAATCCACGCTGCCAGCGTCAGCAGGAACAACTCAGGCGTCTGCGCGAAGAGCGCGGTGAGTGCAACCGCCACCACGGCCCCGATTACCGTCCCGACGATCCGGTACTGGCTTTTCGAGAGTGTCATGCCCCGATGGGGCTGCGCCACGATCCATACGGTCATCGCCGCCCACTTCGGATCGTCCAGGTTCATCAGGAAGGCGATGTAAAGCGCGATCAGCGAGGCTGCCGTGGTACGGATGGCAAATATCCACCCGGACCATGCAGGGTCCGACGGCAAGCGGGCCAGCGCCTTCAGGTCGAGGGATATTAATCGTGGAACATTCATCACGGATTCAGAAGTAGTGCGGCCAGGCGTACATGCCGCATATCCTCGCGTTCATGCCGCCCGGACCTCACGATTGCCGGCGCGAGCAACAGGGTGTTCGATTGGGGTGACGTCAGAGCCGGCTGGATTGTGGACCGGCATGGCAAAGGCGTTGCGACGGATGTCTTCAATTTTCACTGTGCGTTCCTCTTGCAATGTGAAGGGTTCGATCGCGCGACAGGGTCATCAAACGCCGTCGACGCCTTCGCGTGAAGGCGTCGGCAGGAAGACCCATCGCGGACACAGGTCGTGCTGGCGGGCAGCAGCAATCTAGTGGGGCATCCTAGGGTTTTTCCCGGGAATGCGACATGGGGTTGGCGACAAGAAGCCATTGCTATTTTTGGAAACGCCGAACAATTAATCCAGAATTCGTGCCTCATGTTCGCCAGGATCGGTTTGGCGTCCGAACCGAGTACGCGGTGATGTCCACGCTCTGGACCGGCCGGGGCGACACGGCGGCGCAACTGTGCAGGGAGGGGCATCGCATCGTGCGAAACCTGAATGGCTGCACGGTATCCGCAACCGGCATAAGAAAAACGGCGTCAACGTTTGGGTTGACGCCGTTCCTATTTCTGCAATCGGTATTGCACTCAGGCGCCGTCGGTGTACGGATCGCGTTACGCGGTGAATGCCCTTCAGCCTCAAAGGCCCACCCAAGTTTGACGAAAGAGGATAGTTCGCTTTACTAGCAATTAGCTCGCTGCTGCCCGAGGTGCTTTTGTAGACCCCCGCACCACAAGTTCTGGACGCAGTTCGATCACGACACTGGCCGTCAGCGGTCTGGCGATCCGCCGAAGTAGCAATTCTGCCGCCTGCTCACCCATGTCATGCACTGGAATACGGACGGTAGTGAGTGGAGGCGTCAGCGCATCGACGAAAGGCATGTCGTTGTGGCCGACGATCGATACGTCGTCCGGACAGCGGATACCCTGCTCTCGCAGGTAGTCGTAGCAACCCATGGCAACGAGGTCATTGCCAGCGGCGATAGCGGTCAAGCCGGGCAGCGCATCGAACAACTGGGCGCAAGCCTTGCGACCCGCTTCGCGCGCATAGCTTTCGGCCTCAACCACACCATATTCGCTACGCCGGAGTCGATGGTGCTTGACCGCTCGCAGGAAACCCTCGCGGCGCGACTCGCCGGTGGAAGTACTAGCCGGACCAGCGATGTGCCCAATGCAGCGATGGCCAAGCGAGACCAGGTGATCGACCGTCAACGCCATTGCGAGCGCACTGTCACTGACCACGCACGAGGCGCGGCCCGTGTGTTCGCCGCGATTCACCATGACCACGGGGATGCCCACCTTCACGCAGTACTCAAGCAAAGGGTCGTCGCGCTCGGCGGTTGCCAGGATCAGCCCCTCCACCTGGCGCGCCAACAACTGGTCGACCACAAAGCGCTGCCGCGTGCGCTCGATGCCGGCATTTACCACGATCGGCACATAGCCCATCCGGGCCAGCACCGACTCGATGCCCGCCAGGATGGGCGGAAACACCGGATTGGCGATATCGGGCAGAATCACGCCAACCATCCCCGAGCGCTGCGTGCGCAGTCCCGCGGCAATGCGGTTCGGGCGGAAGCCGCGCGCCTCGGCCAACTTGAGGATGCGCGTCGCCACCTCTTCGCCGACGAGGTGACGCGTCGCGGGATTCATCACCCGCGACACCGTGGAGTAATGCACATCCACCTCTGCGGCAAGGTCTTTGATAGTCACGCGCTTTCTATCGGACATGGAACGGCGGACGCCAGGCTGGATCATTGAGATGCGCCATTCTAGCGTCTGCCGGCAGGCTTACGTCACTCTCCCGCGCGCACCCCGGATTGCCTGACCACCGGAGCCAGCCTGACGACCTCGGCCTGGATATAGCTGGCAAATTCCTGCGGGGTGCTGGCCCGTGGCTCCGCACCCTGCGCGGCCAGCCGCTCCCGCACGTCGGGAGCGGCTAGCGCCTTGCCAATTTCGGCATTGAGGGCGTTGACGATCTCCTTCGGGGTCGACGCCGGCGCCAGCACGCCGAACCACGAGTCGAAGGCGTAGTCAGGCAGCCCCGATTCCGCCACGGTGGGGATATCGGGCAGCACACCAGCGCGCTTGGCCGTGGTGACGTCCAGTGCGCGGAGCTTGCCTTGCCTGACAAACGGCATCGCCGACACGCTGGGCGCAAACATCATGTCGCCCCGCCCGGCCATCACATCGGTCAAGGCCTCGCCAGTTCCCTTGTACGGGATATGCACAATGTCGATCTTTGCCTGCATCTTGAACATCTCGCCGCTCAGGTGCGTGGAGCTGCCCGACCCGGCAGAATCGAAGTTCAAGGCGCCTGGCCTGGCCTTGGCCGCCGCAACGATGTCGCGCACCGACCTGTACGGACTGGCAGCATTGACCACCAGCACGTTCGGTACCGAAGCCACCAGCGATACCGGGGCAAAGTCCTTCAGCGTGTCATAGCTCAGCTTCGGGTACAAGGTGGCATTGATGGCATGCCCCACGGACACCAGGACAAGCGTATAGCCATCAGGTACAGCCTTTGCCACCGTGGTGGCACCCAGCGTGCCGCCTGCGCCCGGCCGGTTATCGACCACGACCTGCCATGGGCCGGACTCGCCCATCTTGGCGCCGATGATGCGCGCCAGGATATCGGTGGCGCTACCAGCCGAAAACGGCACGACCAGACGGATCGGCTTGGCCGGAAACTGCGATTGGGCGCTCGTCTGCATCGGCATGGCGGCAGCCACCGCGAGCGCCAGTGCGGCAATGGGGCGAACGGCAACGGTGCTGAAAAACTGTCGAATCATGATGGTCTCCTCGCAACAATGTCCGGGCCAGCGTCAGAAAAAATGCCGCATGCCAAGCGCAAAGGTTTGCGGATCGGCACCGGCGCTGACGCCAAGCTCGTTGATGGCAAAGTCGTAGATCGCGTTCTTCCTGTTGTTGATACGGCTGTAGTACGCGTAAAGCGTCGTGCGTTTGGACAACGGGTAGTCGTACCCCACGGTGAACTGCGTGGCACCGGTTTCCGGGCCGCTCCGGAAGAAGCCGATGGTGTCCGTGGACGATCCAGTGCCGTTGGGCGCGAACGCAACGCCCACGCGCACGCTGCCCGGCCCCAGCTTCTGCACCAGCGACGCGTAGTAGCCGTTGCGCTGCAGGTCCCCCGTGTCGGTACGGTAGTGCAGGTGTTCGTAGACCGCCGCCAGACGGGTGCCGGGAAGTAACTGGTAAGCCAGTGCCACCTTCAGTGCGTTGTCGTTGCGCCCGGCAGCTTGATAGTGCTGGTGCATTTCGTAGGCGAACGTTGCACTGAGCGGCCCCTGGTCGTAAACCAGCGCAGCCGAATAGAGCGCGGGATTGCGCAGAACGGCGTTCTTTTCCTCCGGCAGCCCCCAGCCCAGCCACAGGCTGGCACCCCAGAACTGCGGCGACCGGTACTGCACGATGTTCTTCTGGCGGCGGTCGAAGGAACTTGTGTCCTGCACGTTGTCCGAGCTGGACGTCGACCCGTTGCCGATTAGCGCCATGTAGCCGGCAGTGGTCGGGTAGTAGGGGTCGTAGCCCGCCGTCGATTCGGTATAGGGCGTCTGCCAGTGCCCCATGAATACCAGGCCGTAGTCTCCCTGCAGGCCGACCCGCGAATTGCGGCCGGCGATTTGCCCCTGCCCGGTATCCAGCGAAACGTTGCTTTCGATCTGCCAGACGGCCTTGAGCGAGCCGCCCAAGCCCTCTTCTCCCCGAAAGCCGAACACCGACCGGTTGTTAGTCACCCGCGCCGTGCTGCCAAGCCTGGTGCCATCGGTGGCCGTGCTGGCGCGCGAATATTCGAAAGCCGTGTTGAGCCGTCCGTAGATCGTCACGCCATCTTCGGCCATTGCGGGGGCGGTTGTCCCGGCAGTTATGCCGGCGGACACCAGTACCAGGGCTGGCGGGACCATGCGGTGTCGCCTGAAGGTCTTTCGCATCGTGGGGGTCTCCTCCTCGTTGTTATGGATGCTTTGCAAACGTTTGCAAAACCGGATCAAAAAATTACGGTGCCACGGGCGGGGGATACGGCATGGCCAGCAGCAGCATGGCCGGAAGATTGGATGGATTACTGACTTGGCGGGCTTCTCCGGGCGCCAGCCGCACGGAATCGAAGCGCCGCAGGGTGACGCTCTCCGACGGGGTCCGGATGCAGACCTCGCCCTGCAGCACGACGTAGTGCTTTTCGACGAGTGACGCGT
Source organism: Cupriavidus sp. 86D6 (assembly GCF_057815095.1). NCBI lineage: Bacteria > Pseudomonadati > Pseudomonadota > Betaproteobacteria > Burkholderiales > Burkholderiaceae > Cupriavidus > Cupriavidus sp. 86D6. The sequence continues at coordinate 184,060 of NZ_JBYPSB010000008.1, forward strand.
CCAGCGACGTGTGACCACCTGGCAGGATCACCGAGACGCCCAGCCACAGGGCTTCGGAAGGACCCGCCTCGTGCCCCTGGAGGCGCAGGCAGTGCATGCCCTCGTGGTTGGCCGGGTAGTAGGCCGGCGCCTGGTCGAATCGGGTCGTATTCATGGCGTCAGCACCACGCGTTCGGTGGCGCCCTGCAGCACGGCGCGGTAGGCGTCCTTGGCGTTGGCCAGCGTGTACGTATAGTCAGGCAACACCGGGAACGGCTTGAGCTGGCCGGCGGCGAACATCGGCGCGAGCGCATCCAGGATCGCGGCACAGGCCTGGCTGTCCATCGCCAGGGTGTCGACGCCCACGTAGGTGTGCTGGCCGCGGTAGAACGCAAAGATGTCGAACGGCACCGGCTTCTCGATGGTCGAGATGAAGATCTGCGTGGCGCCGATGGCCATGGCAAGGTTGGCCTGCTCGAAATACGGGCTGCCTACGGTGTTATAGACGATATCGGCGCCATGGCCTCCGGTCTCGTCCCGAACCACCGTGGAAATGGTTTCGCGGCTAGCATCGATCATGCGCACCGGGCCGCTGGCGTGACCGCGATACGGTTCCGATCCGCGCTCCACGGCGAAGACGCGCGCGCCCAACGCGGTGGCAATCTGGATCGTCGCCTGCCCTACCTTGCCATTGCCGCCGCCCACCAGCACCACATCGCCCGCCTTGGGCATGCCAGCGCGCCGCAGGCCTTCATATGCCGTGATGAAGGGTACGCCCACCGCGCCGGCTTCGATCAGCGACACCGCTGGCGGCTTGGCACGAACTGCCTCCACACCGATGCGCAAGTACTTGGCATGCGTGCCATCGCGACGGATACCGAGCTCGCCGCCACTGCCCCAAACCTGTTGCCCGAGCCATTGGCTCGGTCCGTCGACGACCACGCCGGCATAGTCGCGGCCCGGCGTGCGCGGCCACACGGCATGCGGCATCAGGCCAAGCGTGGCTTTCACGTCGCTGGGATTCACCCCCGCGCTGGCCACTTCAACAATGCACTGGCCGACGCCGGCCTCCGGGCGTGGCATGCCAATCAGCGACAGTTCCAGCGCGTCGATGGTCGGGGCTTTCTGGTGAACCTGAATGGTATTCATGATAAATGTCGTGACAATAGAAAATTGAATACGGAAGGGCTCAGGCCTCAGGCTTCACGCAGGCCAAGCTGCGCACGGGCGTCGGACGCGGACGCGATTTCGCCGCCCAGCGACTTGACGATGTCGCGCGCCTTGGCCACCAGCGCGGCGTTGCTTGGTGCCAGCACGCCCTTTTCCAGATAGATGTTGTCTTCCAGGCCAACGCGGACGTGGCCACCCGCCAGCCACGCCTGCGCGACGATCGGGAATTCCGCGCGGCCAATACCGAACGCAGACCATTGCGCGCCGGTCGGCAGCATGTTGCGGGCATAGAAGATCGTCTCCGGCGTGGCGGCAAAGCCGTACTTCACGCCCAGCACGAAGGTCCAGAGGCCGGGGCCGTCCAGCACGCCGTCGCGCATGAAGTCGAGCGCCATGTTCAGGTCTCCGGAGTCGAAAATCTCCAGTTCGGGCATGACACCTGCGCTGCGGATCACCTCGGCCATCTTGCGTACGTTCGTGGGCGTGTTGATGACCACGTCTGCACCCGAATTCATGGTGTTGAGGTCCAGCGAGCAGACGTCCGGCCGCAAGGCGGCAATATGCGCCACGCGCTTGAGCGGATGCAGCAGCGTGGTGCCGAGCGCGGCCACGCGCGGCTCGTTCTCGTCGGGCACGAAGCGCCCACCCGGCCCGGTGGTGAGGTTGATGATCAGGCTGCGATTGCGGACGCGGATGCGGTCGATGACGTCGGCGTAGTAGTCGAGTTCCATCGACGGCCGCCCGGTGGCCGGATCGCGCACGTGAATGTGCGCGGCAGCGGCACCGGCTTCCGCGGCTTCGAGCGCGGCTTCCGCAATCTGCGCCGGTGTCACCGGCAGCCCGGGGTGCTGTTCTGGGGTGACGATATTGCCGGTCACCGCGCAGGTGATGATGGTCTTTCTGGCGTGCATGGATGATTGGAAAAAGGAAAACACGTAAGGAAAAAAGATCAGCCGAGCTGGCGTCCGCCATCGACCACAATGGTGGTGCCGGTGGCAAACCGCAGCGACGTGGCGCACGCGACGATGGCGTCCGCCACGTCCTGCGCATGCCCGATGCGCCGCAGCGGCGTGGTCTTGGCGGCCCGATCGTTAAACGAGCTGTCGCGACCCGGCACGAAGCCCGTGTCGACCACGCCCGGCGACACATTGAGCACGCGAATCTCGGGGGCCAGCGCCCGGCCCAGCGACATCGCCATCACGTCGAGGCCGGCCTTGGCGGCGCAGTAGGCCACGTTGCTGCCCTGCCCCGTACGCCCCGCAATCGATCCGACGTTGACAACCAGCCCTTCGCCGCCGGCCCGCAATGCCGGCGCGAAGGCCCGGATTGCCGCGAACTGGCCGCGCCAGTTGACCGCGAACAGTTGGTCGATCAGGGCGTCGTCCAGCGCATCGAGATCGGCGTGGGGAATGGCGCGCGTGAAGCCCGACGTGTTAACGAGGATGTCCACGCGGCCGTAGTGGTGCAGCACATCGGCGGCCAGCGCCTGCAGCGAGGCGCTATCGGCCACTTCGGCACGCGCGGCCATATGATTGCCAGCCGGGAGGTCTTCGACCGTCTTTGCCGTGCGTTCGGCGTCACGCCCGGTCAGTACGACGCTGGCGCCCACGTTGGCCAGCGCGCGGCCAGCAGCAAAGCCAATGCCGCCGGTTCCTCCGATGATGACGGCAACCTTGCCAGAGAGATTGGAAATAGTCATGGTTTGGGATAGTGAGTGGCCGAGATGGCCCCATTTGTGAGTTGGTGGGGATGATTCAGTCAATGGGAGGTGTGGGAAACGTCTGCTCGCCCGGTTCGAGCGTAAAGTCGAACTGCAGCGTGTAGAACGGGGCCGGCAGCCCTCCCCATGGACTCAAGCCTGTTTCCACCAGCCTGAAGGCGCCGACCAACTGGCGATGGACGCCGAACGTAACGTCGGTTTCCAGGATGTCGGAGTCGTCGGCGAAGACCTGTGTCACTAGGGTGCGGTATCCAGGTGCAGCGACGATGAAATGGATATGCGCGGGGCGATATGGATGGCGCTTCTGGGCGGCAAGCAGTGTGCCGACGGGCCCATCGGTAGGAACCGGGTAGCCTGCCGGGCGGACAGTTCGGAAATGATAGTTGCCGCTGGCGTCCGTATGAAACACGCCCCGCAAGTTGCGGTCGGGCTGCTGGGGATCCTGGTTGTCATAAAGGCCGACAGGCGAGGCTTGCCAGACCTCCACCATCGCTCCGGCCAGCGTCGAGCCATCCGTCGCGCGCACCTTACCGCTGACGAACAGCGGTAAGCCGGGAGGATCGTCCTGGACAACGCAGTCGCCGCAGTCGTAGCGCGGGGCATTGGCACGATAGAACGGTCCCAGCAATGCACCGGGGGTACGACCATCGTGGGTGCTGTTGTTAATGGTGGTGACCAGAGTCGACAAGCCGAGCACATCGGCGGCCAGCACTACCTCATTGTTTGTCGCATGGGTGGATTGGCCCAATGCGGCAACGAATGCGAGCGCTCGTTCGAACTCCTCGTCGGAGGGCCGAACCTCGCGCAAAAAGGCGTGCAAATGCGATACCAACGCGGCCATCACTCTACGCAGACGCGGGTCTTCTGTCCCTGCCATAGCCTCCAGAACGACCTTTGTCACGGAATCCTCTCCCTCGATTAGCGCAACCGTACGCAAGGACTCTGCCTTCGTAGCGAGGTGATGTGTCTCCATACCGTCTCCCGTTTATGCAAACGTTTGCATTATGGTCGAATTCGGTCTGAGGGCAAGGGGGACAACCGCAGGAGCATGTGGCGAGCCATCCGATTCAGGATGACAGTTCATGGAAATCAAACACTTACGGGAGCATCCGGACAATCCCTAGTGCTGATCGAGGTCTCGGCAGGATTACGCCAGTCACGCGGACCGTTGTTCGAAAGCTGAAGAGAAAAGTGTGTCATGCCGATAACCGCGACCTGCTAGCTGACGATCCGGCGTGCCGCAGCCTGTCGGAGGTTGTTACACCCCCTTAGGCGGCCATATTCATCAAGGGCCCACGGGGCGCGCGGCACAAAGTCGCTGGCGGCGCAGCCAATCTCGAGCGGCCATCGGCCAGCAGTGTGGCACTGGCCCGGTATGGCGTCCAAGATGCCGGTGGCCATGTCCCAGCACGCCCCCTGAGGTTCCCCTTGGAAAGACGTGAGCAAGGGTAAACACTACCGTTCCGGAGCTTGGCTGCGTCCCTCTTCCGAACTACATTTA
>NZ_JBYPSB010000009.1:0-183425 GCF_057815095.1 Cupriavidus sp. 86D6
CGCCATTACGCAGACGGTTATGGGAGATTCATACGAAGGGGATGGGGGCGCAGGAGGATGTGGGGAAGGCGTTTAAGGATTGGGCGCACATCCTCGAAGAAAATACGTTACGGCAGGAAGACGGTGAAGCAAGTCCGTACGCCTCGCTCATTGCATTCTTTCGAGATTCGCCAAAGCGCACAAACTTGGATTGATCGATGAAAGTCTTACACGCCATTTTGCCTTTTATTTTCTTGTCCGCATGTTCCAGCAGGGATCCCGCCATGTCGTCATTGCCAAACTTGGAGTCCGTTCGCGTCAATCTGTCGTTCACCTGTTCGCAAGAGGAAACGATGTTGCCTGCACTGGACGCCAATGCTGACGCGCTCTTTCTTTATGCCCGCCATCTGCAGAAGCTGGAAGGCCCAAAGGATTACGATGAGATGGCACGGTATTACCGCATTGCTGCCGCTCACGGACACTACAAGGCCAACCGGAATCTACAGAACCTTTTGGTTTATGGGCAGGCATCGTCGCCAGGCCGATCGAAGGAAGTCATCGAGCTAGCTGGACGTTTGATAGACGAAGGAGTGCCAGGCGGCTATTACGACATTGGCCATTATTTGCAAATCGGTTATGGCCTGAAACAAGATGCCGAGATGTCGTTGAAGTTCTTTAGAAAAGCTGCAGATTTTGGAAGTCCGGACGCACAATACTACGTTGCCCGGCTGCTCGCCCCTCGTAATATGGCACCGGATGTGGCTTTTCAAATGCTTACATGTGCAGTAGCACAAGGTCACGGTAAAGCGGCGGCAAAGCTGGGTTTGCGTCTGAGGAGAATGCATCGCTATGCGGATGCGGTCGACATTTTCCAGAATGGCGTCAGCGCGGGCAACTCACTCTCGGCGCTAATGCTGGAACGTGGGTTTAGCGTACAGCCTTCTTCTGATGGATTGAACAATCTCTCTCTTCCAGCAGACTCCGAGCGTTCTCTCCGGTACGAGCAGATCGGGAATTTTCTTGATCGTTACGAACACCTCAACCCCAAAGTCCCCGACATCGACCAGATCGTCCCGTTGCCGCCGGCCAAGCTGCCGCCGTGGGACGGCACATTCCAGTGGGTACGGGAGCATGACGCTGCAGTGCCGCCCGAGAAGCCGTCCGAGGAACTGGTCAATCGTCTGAGCCAGGCAAGGAATCTCGACCCGGCCACTGGTTTGCCGCTGCCGCCGCCACCGAAACTGCCGTTGGGGACCCGCGCCAAAACCGGTCAGCCTTGTCCGGAAAGCGGTATCTGGTGCGTGCCGGAGGCTGCAACTGTATTTGCCGGGGCAACTCGGCATTTCCGCAAGGGTGACGTCCTGCCGGAATTCGAGATGCCCAAGCCTCGCCGGCTGTCATGGCTGGACGACCTGCTGGGGGAGCGGGCTGTGTACTGGAACGTGTCGTGGAAGCTGATTTCGTACGACGAGTAGGGTTGAAACTTTCGCAGTCTGACTGTCTCGGGTGGTACGGTCAGCCGGCCACGACAGGCGTGGTGAAAGCCACACCTGTTCGATGGCCGGCAACCACCTTACACCACCGTTGCCAGCGCCAGCGTGAACAGCAGGGCCACCACCGAGATGATCGTTTCGGCCACCGACCAGGTCTTGAAGGTCTGGGCCACGGTCATGTTGAAGTATTCCTTGACCAGCCAGAAGCCGCCGTCGTTCACGTGCGACAGGATCAGCGAGCCGGCGCCCGTGGTCAGCACCAGCAGTTCGGGGCGGGTGCCCGGCACGCTGGCCGCGATCGGGGCCACGATGCCGGCTGCCGTGGTCATGGCCACCGTGGCGGAGCCCGTGGCGATACGGATCATCACGGCGACGAGCCAGCCCAGCACCAGCACCGACACATTGGCGTGCGTGGCCACGTCGACGATGGCCGTCGAGATGCCCGAATCGCGCAGCACGCGGCCAAAGCCGCCGCCGGCGCCCACCACCAGCGTGATGATGGCCGTGGGGGCCACGCACTCGTTGGTGAACTTCAGGATCATTTCACGCGTGAAGCCGCGCGCCTTGCCGAACGTATAGAAGCTGAACAGCGTGGCGATCAGCAGGGCCATCACCGAGTTGCCGATCAGCTTCAGGACGTCGTTGGCAAACGTCTTCGGCGTGGCGATCAAGTCGGCCCAGCTGCCGATCAGCATCAGGAACACCGGCAGCAGGATGGTCAGCACCGTGATGCCGAAGCCGGGCAGGTTGCCCTTGGCCGTGGCCGCTTCCTCGGTCAGTTGCTCGGCCAGCGGGTTCACTTCGGGCAGCTTCACGTGCTTGTCGATCAGCTTGGCGAACAGCGGGCCGGCGATGATGGCGGTGGGCACACCGACGATCAGCGCGTACAGGATGGTGTGGCCCATGTCGGCGCCGTAGGCCTGCACGGCCAGCAGCGCGGCCGGGTGCGGCGGGATCAGGCCATGCACCACGGACAGGCCGCAGACCATCGGAATGCCGACCAGGATCATCGACGTGTTCGTGCGCTTGGCCACGTTGAACGCGATCGGAATCAGCAGCACGAAGCCTACTTCGAAGAACACCGGCAGGCCGACGATGAAGGCGATGACCACCATGGCCCAGTGCACGTTCTTCTCGCCGAAGAAGTTGATGAGCGTCAGGGCGATGCGCTCGGCGCCGCCCGATTCGGCCATCATCTTGCCCAGCATGGTGCCAAGCCCGATCACCAGCGCGATATGGCCGAGCGTGCCGCCCACGCCGGCTTCGAACGACTTGACGATGTCACCCATCGGCATGCCCACGGCAAAGCCCAGGGCCACCGATACCACCACCAGCGTGATGAACGGGTTCAGTTTGAACTTGGCGATCAGAATCACCAGCGCGATCACGGCGATCAGCGCGTAAATCAAGAGCGTGGTTCCGGTAACGGCACCCATGTCTCGTCTCCTTGTGGCGGTTGCCGCCCGGCCGGACGGTCCGCTTCCGCTATGAAAATGCCGCGCGTGTCCGGGGTGTCCGGTATCTGGCGGCGGGTTGATGAAGCCGGCCGGCCATCGGTTGGCTCACCGATGCCGGCAGGCGGGGGGTGCGGCTTTAGGCCGCGGGTTTCTTGTAGGCGATGCAGTCCACTTCGACCTTGCAGTCCACCACCATGCTCGACTGCACGCAGGCGCGCGCGGGCGGATTGGCGCCGAAGTATTCCTTGAAGATCTTGTTGAACGACGGGAAGTCGCGCGCATCGTCCAGCCAGACGCCGCAGCGCACCACGTGCTCGGGGCCGTAGCCGGCCTCGGCCAGGATGGCCAGCACGTTCTTGATGGCCTGGTGGGTCTGCGTGACGATATTGCCTTCGACCACCTCGCCATCGACCATCGGCACCTGGCCGGACACGTACAGCCAGCCGTCGGCCTGCACCGCGCGCGCGAAGGGCATGTGCGAGCCGCCCTGGCCCGTGCCGCCTTCGACGCCGAATCGTTTGATATCCATGGGAACTCCTGTTGTGCCTGGTATGGGATTGATGCGGTTGATGCGGTTGATGCGGTTGTTCGGGGATTCAGGGCTGCGGCCGCGTGTGGCGCGGCAGGAAGCGGCCGGCGCGCACGCCGGTGGCCGCACGGTGCTGCCAGGTCAGCTCGCCGTTGACCCAGACCGCCGCAATGCCTTCGGCCGGCTGCATCGGGTCGGTGAAGCTGGCGGCGTCGCGGATGGTCGCCGCATAGAACAGCACCAGGTCGGCCCAGTAGCCTTCGCGCACGAAGCCGCGATCCTGCAGGCCGAAGCGTTCGGCGGACAGGCCGGTCATCTTGTTGACGGCCACGGCCAGCGGAAACAGTTCGCGGTCGCGCGCGTAATGGCCCAGCACGCGCGGGAACGCGCCCCACAGGCGCGGATGGGGCAGCGGATCGTTGGGCAGGCCGTCGGAACCGACCACCGTGGCCGGATGGCTGAGGATGCGGTCCACATCGGCGTCTTCCATGCAGTGGTAGACGGCGCCGGCCGGCTGCAGACGGCGCGCGGCCTCCATCATGTCCACCTGCCATTCGGTGGCGATATCGGCCAGCAGGCGGCCACCCATGTCGGGGTGCGGCTCGGACCACGTCACCTGGATGTCGAAATCGCTGGTCACCTGCTTGAGGTCCAGCGTGGAGGAACTGGCCGTGTACGGATAGCAGTCGCAGCCCACCGGCTGCCAACGCTGCGCGGCTTCCAGCGACTGCAGCACCTCGCCGCTGCGGCCCCAGTTCGGCACCCCTGCGCATTTCAGGTGCGAGATCACCACCGGCACGCGCGCATGGCGGCCGATGCGGTACGCCTCGTCCATGGCATCGAGGATTTCGGCGAATTCGCTGCGCAGGTGCGTGGCGTATAGCGCGCCGGCATCGGCCAGCGGTTCGGCCAGCGACAGGACTTCGTCCGTTGGGGCACTGAATGCGTTGGCATAGGCCAGGCCGGTGGACAGACCCAGCGCGCCGTGTGCCAGGGCGTCTTCGAGTTGCGCGCGCATGGCCGCGATCTCGTCGGCCGTGGCGGCGCGGTCGAAGCGGTCCATATGGTTGCTGCGCAGCGCCGTGTGGCCCACCAGGGCGGCCACGTTGACCGATGGCCGCGCCGCGTTGACGGCATCGACGTAGGTCTTGAAATCGGGATAGCGGAACGCGTCGGCGCGGCCCAGCAGGTTCATCGGGTCGGGCGGGTCGCCGGCCAGCGTCACCGGCGCCGCGCTGATGCCGCAGTTGCCGACGATGACCGTGGTCACGCCCTGCGAGATCTTCGGCGTCATCGCCGGATCGCGCACGACATTGGTGTCGTCGTGCGTATGCACGTCGATGAAGCCCGGCGCCAGGGCCAGGCCGTGGCCTTCCACGACACGCGAGGCGGTGTCGGGATCGATGGTGCCGGCTTCATCGATGCGGGCGATGCGCCCGTCGCGGATGCCGATGTCGGCCATGCGCGCCGCGCTGCCCGAGCCGTCCAGCAGCATGACGCAGCGAATCAGGGTATCGAACAGGTGTGGCATGGTCAGTCTCCCAGCGGCTGGCGGCTGTCCGGGCCGTCGCTGTCATGGCTGACGCCGCGATGGGCGTCGAGCACGTATTTCAGGCGGCGCAGCTTTTCCTTGCTCTGGTCTTGCTGCAGCATCGCGCACTGGGTTGCCAGCACGTCCACCACCATCAGCATCGCGTAGCGCGACGCCGATGGCTTGAAGATGAAGTCGGTCTCCAGCGTCCGCACGGGCAGCAGCACGTCGGCGCGCGCCGCCAGCGGCGACCCCAGCGCCGTCACGGCGATCAGCCGGGCACCGTACTCGCGCGCGATATCGCAACTGGCGAGCATCTCGGGCACGTTGCCGCTGGCGGAAAACGCCAGTACTACGTCGTCCCGCGACAACGTGGCCGCCACCATCTTCTGCAGCAGCGCGTCTTGATACGTCGCCACGGGCTGGCCCAGCCGCGCCAGCCGATAGCGCGCCTCGTCGGCCATGAACGTGGAGCCGCCACCCATGCCGAAAGCGTAGACCATGCGTGCACCAAGCAACAGCCGCGCGGCTTCGGCAATCCGTTCGGGGTCGATCAGCTTGCGATTGACTTCCAGCGTCGTCAGCACGTCGGTGTGGATGCGCTCGGCCATGGTGGCCGGCGAGGCGTCGTCGGCCAGCGCCGGGGCGGGCTGCAAAAACCGTGTGCCAACCGCCGTGGCCTGGGCCAGGCGCAGCTTCAGGTCGCGCACGTCGCGGCAGCCGATAGCCTTGGCAAAGCGCGTCACGCTGGCTTCACTGACGGCGGCCTTGCGCGCCAGTTCGTTGATGCTGGTGGCCGCCGCGCCGGCAAGGTCCTCCAGAAGCACTTGCGCCACCTTTTGCTCGGCCAGCCGCAGTGACGGGCCACGCTCGGCAATGCGGGTCAGGATGTCGAACGGTGCGGTCATGGCGGATGGCGAGGGCTGGCAGGCCGCTGGGCCGACACAGCATGTTACTTTATAACAAGGATGAAATATCGTAGTTTCAAGGCTATGATTACGTCAATTGAATTTTTACAAGGTGATGCCAGCCATGCGTGAAATAAAGTACCAGACCGGCATGATCGATCCGCTGAACAAGGCACTGGGCCGTCTGGACGCACCGCTGACACCGGCCGAAGCGGGTCAGCCGGGCTGGCATCTGCTGCGCGAGGAACTGAGCCTGCCGGCCGCCGTGCTCTACGAAGACAAGCTCGTTCACAACCTTCAGTGGATGAGGAAGTTCATGGGTGCCTATGGTGTGCAGTTGGCGCCGCATGGCAAGACGACGATGGCGCCGAAGCTGTTTGCGCGGCAGCTTGCCGAGGGCGCGTGGGGCATCACGCTCGCCACGGCGCAACAGACCGCGGCCGCCGCCGCGCACGGCGTGAAGCGCGTGCTGATGGCCAACCAGCTGGTCGGTCTCCGCAATATGGAAATCGTGGCCGATCTGCTACGCGATCCTGGCTTCGAATTCTTCACGCTGGTGGATTCGGCGGCCCTGGTCGACCAGCTTGGCGCGTACTTCCAGGCCCGGGGGCAGACGCTGCAGGTGCTGCTGGAACTGGGCGTGGAAGGCGGCCGCACCGGCGTACGCGACGCCGCGCAGCAGGCCGAGGTGTTGCAGGCACTGTCGCGCTGGCCTGACGCGCTGTCGCTGGCCGGCGTCGAGGTCTATGAGGGTGTGCTGCAGCAGGAGGCCGATATCCGGCGGTTCCTGCAGCGCACCGTGGCCGTCACGCGCGAACTGGCCGCCGCCGGCCGCTTCGGCCGCAGTCCCGTGGTGATGTCGGGCGCGGGCTCGGCATGGTACGACGTGGTGGCTGAAGAATTCGCCCGGACCGATATTGGCGCGCCGATCGACATCGTGCTGCGTCCCGGTTGCTACCTGACCCACGACGTGGGCGTCTACCGGGCGGCACAGGAACGTATCCTGGCCAGCAACCCGGTGGCGCAAAAGATGCGCGAGGGCCTGTTGCCGGCGCTGCAGCTGTGGGCCTATGTGCAGTCGATTCCCGAGCCCCGGCGCGCGATCATCGGCATGGGCAAGCGCGACGCCGCGTTCGACGCCGGCATGCCGATTCCGGCGCAGATCTATCGCCCCGGCGCCGCCGCGCCCGTGGCGGCGCCGGCCGAATGGAAGGTGACCGGCATGATGGACCAGCATGCCTACCTGGAAATCGCCGCTGGCGACGACATTCGTGTCGGCGATATGATTGCCTTTGATATCTCGCATCCCTGCCTGACGTTCGACAAGTGGCGCCACATCCCCGTGCTGGATGGCCAGTTGCGCGTTATCGACATCGTGCAGACGTTCTTCTGAAAGAGAGGCACGCGTTCATGAGTATCGACATCCTTGCCTACGGCGAACCGCTGGTCGAGTTCAACCAGCAGCCCGATGATCCGACCCGCTACCTGCAGGGTTTTGGCGGCGACACCTCCAACTTTGCGATTGCCGCCGCGCGCCAGGGCGCGAGCACCGGCTACATCAGCGCCGTGGGTGCCGACAGCTTTGGCGAGCGGCTGCTGGCGTTGTGGACGCACGAGCGGGTGGACACGCGGCACGTCAGCATCAATGCCGCGGCCCCCACCGGGGTCTATTTCGTTTCCCACGACAATCACGGCCATCGCTTCGACTACCTGCGCGAAGGGTCGGCGGCCAGCCGGTATCACCATGAACAGCTGCCGTTGGCGGCCATTGCGCAGGCGCGCTATCTGCATCTGTCGGGTATCAGCCTGGCCATCAGCACGTCGGCCTGCGACGCCGGCCTGGCGGCGATGGAGCATGCGCGCAAGGCGGGCGTGCAGGTGTCGCTGGACACCAACCTGCGGCTGCGCCTGTGGTCGCTGGCGCGGGCGCGCGGCATCATGCGCGAGGCGTTCTCGATGACCGATATCTGCCTGCCGAGCTGGGACGACATCACCGTGCTGACGGGCCTGGATGACCGCGACGCGATCGTCGACCACCTGCTCGCCTGCGGTGTAAAGGTGGTGGCGCTGAAGCTGGGCGAGGAGGGCAGCTACGTGGCCACGCCCGAGTCGCGCACGCTGGTGGCGCCGTATCCGGTCCGGCCGCTCGATGCCACGGGCGCGGGCGACTGCTTCGGTGGCAGCTTCGTGGCGCGACTGGCCGCGGGCGCCGATCCATTCGAGGCCGCGCGCTATGCCAACGTGGCGGCGGCGTTGTCGACCACCGGCTACGGCGCGGTGGCGCCGATCCCCACGGCCGAAACGGTGCTGGCCCGCCTGGAGCGGGGCGTTTCCGTCATCGCCTGAACCGGCCCGGGCATACCGGGTCTGACGGCTCAGGACAATGAATATTATGAATACTGTCATGCAAATCCAACCTTCTCCGCTGATCGAACGCCTGACCAACGTGCCGGTGATTCCGGTGCTCGAATACCACTCGGTGGACGACGCGCTGCGCATCAGCGAAGCCCTGGTCGAGGGCGGCCTGCCGATGCTGGAAATCACGCTGCGCACGCCGGTGGCGCTGCAGGCCATGGAGGCGGTGGCCAAGGCGTTGCCGCAGGCTGTGGTGGGTGCCGGCACGGTGCTCACTATCGATCAATTGCGCGCGGTGCGTGACGTCGGCGCGCAGTTCGCCGTGTCGCCGGGGCTTACGCAGAAGCTGGCCGATGGCGCGCAGGGCGCCGGCATCGCGCTGCTGCCGGGCGTGGCCACGGCCAGCGAGGCGATGTTTGCGCTGGAGTGCGGGTTTTCGTTCCTGAAGTTCTTCCCGGCGGAGGCTGCCGGTGGCGTGCCGATGCTGAAATCGCTGCATGGCCCGTTGTCGCAACTGAAGTTCTGTCCGACGGGTGGCATCGACCTGGCCAAGGCATCGACCTACCTGGCGCTGCCCAACGTGGTGTGCGTGGGTGGTTCGTGGGTGGTGCCGAAGGACGCCGTGGCAGCGAAGGACTGGGCGCGCATTCGCAAGCTGGCCGAAGAGGCCGCGCAACTACGCAAGCCCTGAGTCAAGGCGATGAGACAGCGCTGGCGGTAAGAATTACAAAGCCGGCGCGATGGCGGGCGAGATCCCTGCAAAGCAACAAGGGCGCCACTGGCGCCCTTGCATGCATCGCGGGGTGGTGGCGATGACGAAAATTGGAGATTACTTCGATTTCTCGGCCGAATTCTCAAGCTTCTGTCCACCCTTCTGGACATCCTGCCCCAGACCGGACATCGTGTTGCAGCCTGCGAGCAGCGTGGCAACCAGCACGCACCAGATCCATCCTTTTTTCATCAGAGGCTCCTTTCGGGGGATAGTGAGAAGTGGGCACAGTGTATCGTCGCCCCGATCCCCGCCGATGCAGGATGTGTGCCTATTTGGCGCTACGAAGATGTCTGACAGACAAAGACCGACACCGGCACCTGGGGCTTCGCGGCTCAGGGCTTGAGCAGCAGGCGGGCACGTTCGGTGACGGCGGCGTGCGTCTGCATGAGCCACGGTGCCGGAAACGGTTGCGCCAGCAAAAAGCCCTGCATGGTGTCGCAACCCCAGCTGCGGATCACATCGAGCTGCGCCTGGGTTTCCACGCCCTTGGCACAGACCGCCACCCCGCGCGCCTTGGCCCACTCGCAGGCACGGCGCAGGCTTGCCGCCATGTCGGGCTTCTGGCTGGCATGGCCGAGATGGCGCGCGTCGAGCGTCACGATATCGGGCTGCACCAGTGAAAGCGCCCGCAGGCTGGCCGCCGAGTCGGTAAAGTCCGCCAGCGCGATAACCACGCCGCCATCGCGCAGGCGCTGCGCCTTGTCGGTTGCCTCGGCGGGGGGCACGATATCGACCGGCACCTCGACGCAGATCTGTCCAGGCCTGACGTGATGGGCGTCGATGGCCCGACGCAGCATGCAGATCGTGTCATCGGCCTGAAGCTGGGAGCTGGTGGCCAGCAGCGTGAACTGCAAGGGCCCGAGCGTTGCCGTATCGCGCAACAGCTGCAGCAGCTGCTGGAGCGTCCAGCCGCCAATCACATTCATCAGGCCCAGGGCTTCGGCGGCCGGCAGGAAGTCTTGCGGCGCCACGCGACCCAGAACCGGGTGCTGCCAACGCAGACGCACCGTATAGGCGGTGATCGCGGCGGTGGCCAGCGACGCACGCGGCTGCAGTTGCAGGCTCAGTTCGCCACGTTCGATGGCGCTGGGCAATGCCGCCAGCAGCGTCGCCATGCGCGGCGTGGCGGGGCGGCTGGCCGTGCCGATGCCGGCGCCACCCCGACGGTTGACCTGCAGCATGGCGTCGAAGGCCTGCTGCAACAGCCGTTCGGTGCCGGTGTCGGGCTCGTCCACGGCACTGCCGATGCTGCACGATAGATACGCTTCGAAGCCGCCCACCTGGAAGGGCCGGCCAAGTTGGCAGGCCACTGCCTCGCTCAGCGAATGGGCGCTTTCGGCGCTGTCGGGCAACACGCAGGCCACGCCAAGATCGGCCGGCCCCAGCCATTGCATGGCCACCGGCATGCTGGTCACCGAGGTGACGCGGGACTTCACCTGGGCGCGGAGGTCGTGCGCGCGCTGCGGCCCGATGCTTTCACAGGCGTGGGCGAAGCGGTCGAGCCGGATCACCATCACGGCCAGCAGGTGGGCCGGGCCGAAGTGCGTGCGGTGTTCCTCCAGCGCGGCCAGAAAGGACACCGGCTGGATGGCCTTGGAGGGTGGGTCGGCAGGTGACCCGCTAGCACCGACGCCGGGCGTCGGCGTGTCTTTGGTGTCAGGATCCATCTATTACCCGTGCTGGCAGCGAGTTCATTTGTGCATTGGCCGCCCGCGATACATCGGACTGCATTCCCGTTCATGCGTGAAGGCGCGCGTTCCACATCCGACAAGCGCGCTCGTTTTCATTATTTTTATGATGACGCGGCCCGTCATCTAAGTGGTACTACTTAGTTGTTGGGCCGCATAGCTGAGATCATACGGCAGTGACGAAGAATTTCGGCGAACGCCGATGTTGGCGTGGCGCGTGCGGCGCACACGTTTTGATTTCAAACAACGATCTCAATTGTCGCTACCTTTGTTATCTTGACCATCGAGGGGGATTGGCGATAAAGGGCGGCCGCGCAATGGAGCCCGAAGTCGGCCGTGATGGCCGTCCCGCCGAGGAAAAACGGCAAAGAAAAAGGGCAAACAACAACGGGCGCATGGTGCGCCCGTTGTTGTTTCATTTTGTCGGCCGGTCTCAGCCGGTGGTCTCGGACTCCGGGCCGTCTTCCGGCGGTACCCTGGAGGCCAGCACCTTGTCGATGCGTTTGCCGTCCATGTCGATGATCTCGAACTTCCAGTCGTGCCACTGGACCGTATCTGCCGTTTGCGGCAAGCGGCCCAGCAACAGCAGCAGCATGCCCGACAGCGTGTGATAGCGCTCCTTGTCTTCCTCAGGGACGGCGCGCAGGCCCGTGCGGTCCTTGAGTTCCGGGATCGGGATCAGGCCGTCCAGCAGCCATGAGCCATCGTCGCGCTGGATGGCCCATTCCTCGCCAGCCGTTTCCGTCTTGAACTCGCCCGTGATGGCCTCGATCAGGTCCTGCAGCGTGACCAGGCCCAAAACCTCGCCGTACTCGTCGATCACGAACGCGATCTGGCCGCCCGAAGACCGGAAGTTCTCCAGCAGTTCCATGCCGGTCACGCTTTCCGGCACGAACACGGCGGCCTGCAGCACGGCGGTCAGGTCGGCCTTTTCCCCGCGCAGGCGTCGGGCCAGCAGCTGGCGCGCGCTTACCACGCCAAGGATGTCATGCATGCCGCCGCGCACCACGGGAAAGCGCGAATGATCCGATTCCTCGATGCGGCGCAGGTTTTCGTCCTCGGAGGACTCCACGTCGAGGTAGACCACGTCGCCCCGGGGCACCATCAGCGAGGCCAGCTGGCGGTCGTCCAGCCGGAATACGTTACGCACCATCGTGTGCTCGTGGCGTTCGATCACGCCCGCTTCGGAGCCCTCCACCAGCAGCGCGTGGATCTCTTCCTCGGTCACGGCCGGGCCGCGATCGGACTTCACGCCCAGCATGCGCAGCACCAGTTGCGTGGAGCCGGACAGCAGCTTGACGAACGGCGTGGACGCCACGGCCAGGATCGAAATCGGGCGCGCGGCCAGGCGGGCGATTGTTTCGGGTGCCATCTGGCCCAGGCGCTTCGGCACCAGTTCGCCCAGCACGATGGAGAAATAGGTCAGGCCCGCGACGACGATGGCGGTGGCCATGTAGCCCGCCGTGGTGGACGAGATACCGAAGCCTTGCAGCCATATGGCGAGCGGGGCGGCCAGTGTCGATTCGCCGACCACGCCGTTGAGCACGCCGATCGACGTGATGCCGATCTGCACCGTGGACAGGAAGCGGGTCGGGTCCTCGCCCAGTTTGACCGCCTCGATGGCACCGCGGTCGCCCGCTTCGATCTGGCGCTGCAAACGGGCCTTGCGGGCTGTCACCAGCGCGATTTCGGACATGGCGAACAGGCCGTTCAGCAATATCAGCGCCAGCAGTATGGCTATTTCCATCAGGATGCGCGCCCTGTGCGCGCGGGAATTGAAAAGTCAGAGCATACCATCCGCATGTGACGCCGCATCGCTGCAGTGACGCGGACGTCACCCGAATGGGTGTGCAGGAATCATGCCGTGATCGGCTGGACGTCCCGTTCGATCGCCGCTCCGGCATAGGCCTGGGCCATGCGTAGCGCATGGTTCGCTTCCAGCCGCACCCAGAACTCGGCCGACGTACCGAAAAAGCGGGCCAGCCGCAACGCGGTTTCAGGCGAAATGGCGCGTTCGCGCCAGAGAATGCCCTCGATCCTGGTCACCGGCACGCGCAGCGCCACGGCCAGCGCGCCCGCCGACAACGCGTTGGGCACCATGAACTCATGCAACAGGATATCGCCGGGCGGGGTAGGCGGCACGGGGTCGCCGGTAACGTAGCTGCTGAAGTCGCTGCGCGACAGGTCGTCTCGCTTGAGGCTCATGCGTCCTCCTCGTCGGCCGGGCACTGCGCCACCTCGACATCCCAGGCTTCGCCGTTCAGGAAGCGGAAGCAGAGGTGCCAATCCCCCTCGATACGGACGCGCCACAGGCCGCGGCGGCGGCCGCGCATCGGCTCCAGTTCGTTGGCCGGCGCGGCGGCCAGGTCAGGCGGGCACACGGCGGCATCCAGCATGGCCAGCTTGCGCATGGCGCCGGCCTGGATGGCGAGCGGCAGGGTGTGTACGGCATGGCCACAGAACAGCGCGGCCGTGGACTTGTTGGCAAGGGAACGGATCATGGTCGGCCCGCATCGGGGTAGCGGGAGGCAAAGGGAAAGTGGTCATGCTAGGCGGGACGGGGCGGAATCGAAATGCGACGAATCTGAAAGAGGTTCGATCGATGTCTGAATGGCGTGAGGGCGGATGAATGGCGGCGATTACCTGGCAGGTAGTCGTGCAACGTCCGGCCATGTGCTGTAATGCGGCACATGGAAACGCTCACGCCTGGCTCCGAAGCCGCCATCGACTTTCCCGGACTCCTGCGCTACTGGCGCAGCAAGCGCGGCTACAGCCAGCTGGCGCTGTCGCTGGCGGCCGGGGTATCCCAGCGCCATATCAGTTTTCTCGAATCGGGCCGCGCCCGGCCCAGCCGCGAGATGGTGCTGGCGCTGGCAGACCGGCTCGGCGTGCCGCTGCGCCAGCGCAACCGGCTGCTATTGGCCAGCGGCTATGCGCCGGCCTACAGCGAAAACGCGCTGGGCGCGCCCGCGATGCAGATGGTGCGGCACGCCATCTCGCTGATCCTTGCCAAGCAGGAACCGTATCCGGCCGTGGTGCTGGACCGCTTCTGGCATCTGGTCGATGCCAACCAGGCGTACCGGCGCATGCTCGAACAGCTGCTGGGCAGCCGCCAGCCGGCCACGCTGGACGGTGACGGCGGACGCGTCAACCTGATGCTGGCGGTGTTCGACCCGAACGGGCTGTGGCCGGTGCTGGAAAACGCGCGCCAGGTGGGCCGCTACCTGCTGCGCCGCGTCTGGCAGGAGCTGCAGGTGCAGGCGCATGACCAGACCGCGCGTGAGATCTTTCGTCGCATTGCCGAATGGCATCCGGATCTGGTGGGGCCGGGCGGCGTGCTGCTGGTGGAGGACGACCCGGCAGACGGGCCGCTGCCGCCCGTGCTGCCGGTCGTGGTGCATGCGGGACGCTTCCGCGCGTCGCTGTTTTCCACGCTCACCACGCTGGGCAATCCGCAGGACGTTACGCTGCAGGAGCTGAGAATCGAGTGCTTCTATCCGGCCGACGATGCGACCCGTGACCTGTTCGAAGCGTTGGCGGCGGCGCCAGGCCGTCCGTAGCCGGCAGGATCGCCGCCGAGATCCTTCGACATCGCAGTTCAGCCAGAAAAGCACAGTCGTGCTAACATCGCCCGGCCGTCGTGGCTTGCAGGCTGCGGCGGCATCGTTACGTCTTCAGGGCGGGGTGCAAGTCCCCACCGGCGGTATGTGGCCACTGTCGAAAGACAGCGGCGCCACGAGCCCGCGAGCGCCCGCATTCCCGTGCGGGGTCAGCAGACCTGGTGAGAAGCCAGGGCCGACGGTCATAGTCCGGATGAAAGAAGATGGGCGGAATCCGCATGGCACGCCCACGCGCGAACGGCGCTGTCCGTCCGCGCGGGCGGAGCGTTGTGCGGACGTTCGCTGATCGTTCCCCTGAAACGCCCATGAACTTCATTGCACGGAGCGTTTCACCCATGCTGGCTCTCAATCAAGACCCTCTTTCCGACCTGCCATCTGGCGATATTGCCATGGCTGAAGCCGACCCGCGTCCGCTTGCCGAGCGCATCGCACAGGCGCTGGACGCCATGCGCGAGGGGCGTCCCGTCGTGCTGCTCGACGATGACGACCGCGAGAACGAGGCCGATCTGATCCTGGCCGCCGAGCGCCTGACCAACGCCAACATGGCGATGATGATCCGCGAATGCAGCGGCATCGTCTGCCTGTGCCTGACCGCCGCCAAGGTGCGCAAGCTGGGTCTGCGTCCGATGGTCGAGAACAACCGCAGCCAGTACGGCACTGCGTTTACGGTGTCGATCGAGGCGCGCGAAGGCGTGACCACCGGCGTCAGCGCGGCCGATCGCATCACGACGATCCGCGCCGCCATTGCCGACGATGCCGGCACCGATGCGGTGGTCAGCCCGGGGCACGTGTTTCCGCTGGTGGCCGTGGACGGCGGCGTGCTCAAGCGCCGGGGCCATACCGAAGGCTCGGTGGAACTGGCGCGCATGGCCGGCCTGTCGCCCGCGGCGGTGCTGTGCGAGCTGATGAATCCCGATGGGACGATGGCGCGCCGTCCTGAGGCGCTGGCCTTCGCACACAAGTACCAGCTGCCGGTGCTGACCATCGCCGACCTGGTGGCGTGGCGCGAGCAGCAGGGCTGACGCGGCAACGCTGAAGGACGGCGGGACTGATCCAGCGCAAGCCAGGCGCGAATATCGCGTGAAACCGCCGTATGCCCATGGCGGTTTGGCGCGGTTTCATGCGCTTTCCTGCGCGGCGGGGTGTCTTCCGGGGCGCGTGCTGTGCGAAAATCGTGGGCTTCTTCCCGTCCTTACGAGGGTACCTCCCGATGTTTTTCCGCATGTTCGCACGCACGGCCCTGCTCGCCGGCGCGTGTTTCAGCATGGCGGCGCAGGCCGAGTCCAACGGCGCGCCGTCACTCGCCAATCCGTCTGCGCGGGCGGCCGCGGCCAGCGGCCTGTACCAGTGTCAGGGGCCCAATGGCGGCAACATCTTCCGTGGCGCGCCGCGTGAAGGATGCACGCAGGTGGTGTCTCCCGATCCGGGCGCGCCCGACCCGCAACGCTGGCTGCCACTGATGGGCGCCAATGGCGTGATTTCCTATCTGGACCAGACGTCGATTCGCCGGCGCGGATCGGAGGTGGGCGTCGCGCTGGTGCACAACGCGCCGCCGGGCGTGATCAAGACCGCCAGCGGCGACAACATCCGCTCGTCGCTCAAGCGCATGGTGCTCAACTGCGCCACATCCATGTATGCCGTGATCGAGCAGACGCTATATGCCAAACGCTATGCCCGAGGCGACTCGCTGTATACGATCCGCGGGCCTCAGGCAGGCATGCCGCAGCAAGCGGTATCCGGCACGCTGGCCGGCGACCTGATGACGCGCCTCTGCCACTGAGCAGGCCGCTCAGGCAGTGATGCCCGAGCGCGGGCGGACAGCGGCGGTTTGTCGCGGCTTCAGTCTTCGACGTGCCGCGCTTTCCAGGTGCCGTTCGACTGCTGGCAGAACCATCCCGACCAGGCCTCGGTGGCGCTGCCACGCTTGAGGTCGGATTTGAGCCGGCGGCACTTCTGGCCCTGGTCGGTCTTGGTGGCGATCGGGCTGATCGTGCCATCGACGGCCTGGCGGCGGTTCTCGGCCGGGTAGTGCCATTCCACCACCTGGTTGTCCTCGGTGCTATTGAGCGCCTTTCCAACGGACTGCTGCAGCGAGGCCGCTTCCTTCTTGGTCAGCGTGCCAATGATGCTGCCGGACAGATACGTCTGGAAATAGGCGAACGCGGGTTGCGCGGTGCCCAGGAGCAGGGCGCAGCCCAGGCTGGCGGCCAGGGCCGGACGGGTTAGGCGCCGAACGTGCATGACGATTCCTTTTGGCTGAAACAGCGGATGGATAACGTTGGCGATTGTAAGCGCAGTGCATCGGAATGCACAGCCGGCGGTCGTGCGGCAACCCGCTCAGTCGCCGGCCCGGCATCGGGTGAGCTCCTTTTTCACCCTCGCGGCACCATCGTGGCGCCGTCCGATGGATGACCTATGCTTGACATCAGCCTCGTAGCCCGCGCGCGAGGCGCCTTCGAGCCGACAGGTGAGACATTTTGTTGCAAACGTTGCCGTGACGAAACGTGACTTTTAAGTCTCGAATTGTTAAGGTTTCGCCTCGCATTGCAACAATCTCGACATGCGTACGTTGCGTTGGGCGCGACTGCACCGATGTTTGATATCGGTGCCGCGCCTGGTGCGCCGCACGCTGGTCCGTCTTTTGCTGTAGCCAATCGTTGAAGTTTCCTGACGTATTCCGGGGCGGCCGCTTCGTCCGGCTGCCTGCTTCCCCGCCAAACCTGTCCACGGCCTTCATGTCCGCATATCCGACGTCGTTCCTGCCGATCCAACGCCCGACCGCCGCGCCAGCGCGCCGCATATCCGGCCGGATGTCAGGGATGGGGCGCTGGATTGGCGGCGGCATGCTGGCCTTGCTGGCGCTGACCGCCCACGCCTTCGATTTCGAAACCGTGGCCGCGCGTGCGCGCCAGCTCTCGGCCTCGCCGTACAAGCCGCCCAAGGCGCAGGAACTGCCGCGCGAGCTGAAGGAACTGACCTACGAACGCTATCGCGAGATCGAATACAAGCCCGAGCGATTTGCCTGGCGCGGCGCGCGCCTGCCGTTCGAGATATCGTTCTTCCACGAGGGTATGGTGTTCGACCAGCCCGTGCGGATCAACGAGTTGGTCAGCAACAGCGTGCGCGAATTCCGCTTCGATCCCGCGGCGTTCAACTATGGCTCGCACAAGGTGGACCCCGCCAAGCTCAAGGGCCTCGGGTTTGCCGGCTTTCGGCTGATGTATCCGCTGAACCAGCAGGGCAAGCGCAAGGACGAACTGGCGTCGTTCCTGGGGGCCAGCTACTTCCGCGCGTTGGGCAAGGACCAATGGTACGGTCTGTCGGCGCGCGGCCTGGCCGTGGATACGGCGTTGAACTCCGGCGAGGAGTTTCCGCGCTTCACCGAATTCTGGATCGAACGGCCGTCGGCCAACGACAAGCAGCTGACGATTTACGCGCTGATGGATTCGCGCCGCATGAGCGGTGCGTACCGCTTCGTCATCAAGCCCGGCAACGAGACGGTGATGGAGGTCAAGTCGCGTCTGTTTCTGCGCGAGCACGTGACCAAGCTTGGCCTGGCGCCGCTGACGAGCATGTATCTGTTCGGCGAAAACCAGCCGTCGGCCACCACCGATTTCCGCCCCGAGGTGCATGACTCCGACGGACTGTCGGTGCAGCTCGGCACCGGCGAGTGGATCTGGCGTCCGCTGGTCAATCCCAAACGCCTGCTCGTGACGTCGTTCGCCGCGAACAATCCGCAGGGCTACGGCCTGATGCAGCGCGACCGCAGCTTCGACAACTACCAGGAAATCGGTTCCTGGTACGAGCGCCGCCCGAGCGGCTGGGTGGAGCCCCGGGGCAACTGGGGGTCGGGTCGCGTGGAGCTGGTGCAGATCCCGACGCCGGACGAGACCAACGACAACATCGTGGCGTTCTGGGTGCCGGACAACCCGCCCAAGCCGAAGCAGGCTTTCGACTACGAGTACCGGCTCAAGTGGCAGAAGGACGGCGAGAACCTGCCGCCGATGTCCTGGGTCACGCAGACGCGTCGCGGCCAGGGCCTGACGCGCAAGGCCGACGACACCAGTTTCTCGCTGGTGGTGGATTTCGAGGGACCGGCGTTCAAGAGGCTGCCCGAAGAGGCGCGCCTGGACCCCGTGGTATCGGCGGACGCCAATGGCGAACTGCTCAAGACAACAGTCCAGCGCAACGAGGCCACTGGTGGCTGGCGCATGACGATGTTCATGCGGCGCAAGGACGAGAACAAGCCGGTTGAGTTGCGCGGCTACCTTCGCAACGGCAATACAACCCAATCCGAAACATGGAGCTACATCTTACCCCCCGGCTAAAGCAGCGCCCGGCCCAGGCGGCGGCAGCATGCGAGCGCTATGTCGACCGCCTGCCGGCTTCGCCCGAACTGCGTAGCGAGCTGCTGGCCGATACCCCCAAATCGCTGATGTCCAGCGTGCCGGCCGAGGGTATCGAAGTGCCGTCGGCCATGATTGAACTGCAAACGCGCCTGGCCGGTCGCGACCCGAAGGACAAGGAAGCTCCCGATTTGAATCACGGCAACGCCCCGGGCGGGGCCACCTACGCTTCGGTGGGCCGTCGCTTCGCGATGGCCTATGGCAACCCGCAGGTGGACGGCCAGCCGCTGCTGCAGCGCAACGACGATGGCACCGTGCGCGTGCATACGGGGCCGGAGCCCGAGCGCGCCTCGATGGTGCCGCGCCAGTGGCCGCCGCATATCGTCTGGGGCGGCATCCGCAATGCCTGGCGCAAGATGCTGGGCCGCCCGCCCGTGCCCGAGACCTGGGACACGCTGCACGACGGCCCCGACGCCGAAGGCAAGTGGCACCCGGCCGGTTCGCACCGTCGCTGGTTCCTGCTGGCGCTGGTGGTGGGCCAGACCGTCATGGCCACGTACTTCATGTCGCGTGTGCTGCCGTACCACGGCGCCGATCCGCTCGAAGTGGCCATCCTGACGCTGTTCGCGATCCTGTTCTCGTGGGTCTCGGCCGGTTTCTGGACGGCGATGATGGGCTTCCTGGTCCTGTTCAAGGGCGGTGACAAGCACCTGATCTCGCGCAGTGCCGCCAGCGACGCGCCGATCGACCCGTCCGCGCGGACGGCGATCATCATGCCAATCTGCAATGAAGACGTGACGCGCGTCTTCGCGGGCTTGCGCGCAACCTACGAGTCGCTGGAACGCACGGGCGAGCTGCAGCATTTCGATTTCTTCGTGCTGTCCGACAGTGGCAATCCCGACCTGCGCACCGCCGAGCACGACGCCTGGATCGAACTGTGCCGTGCCGTGGGCGGCTTTGGCCGCATCTTCTATCGCTGGCGCCGTCACCGCGTAAAGCGCAAGACCGGCAATGTGGCCGACTTCTGCCGCCGTTGGGGCAGCAAGTACCGCTACATGATCGTGCTGGACGCCGACAGCGTGATGAGCGGCGACTGCCTTGCCACGCTGGCCAGGCTGATGGAAGCCAACCCGGGCGCCGGCATTATCCAGACCGCGCCGCTGGCCGTGGGCCGCGACACGCTCTATGCCCGCGTGCAGCAGTTCTCCACGCGCGTCTATGGTCCGCTGTTCACGGCCGGGCTGCACTACTGGCAGCTTGGCGAATCGCACTACTGGGGCCACAACGCCATCATCCGGATCAAGCCCTTCATGGAGCATTGCGGCCTGGCGCCGCTGCCCGGCAAGGGGCCGCTGTCCGGCGAAATCCTGTCGCACGACTTTGTCGAGGCCGCCATGATGCGGCGCGCGGGATGGGGCGTGTGGATTGCCTATGACCTGCCCGGTTCGTTCGAGGAATTGCCGCCGAACCTGCTGGACGAGGTCAAGCGCGACCGCCGCTGGTGCCAGGGCAACCTGATGAACTTCCGGCTGTGGATGAAGCAGGGCTTTCATGCCGTGCACCGGGCCGTGTTCCTGACCGGCATCATGGCCTATGTGTCGGCGCCGCTGTGGCTGCTGTTCCTGCTGCTGTCCACCGCCGCGCTGGCCAAGCATGCGCTGGTGCCGCCCGAGTATTTCACCAAGCCATACCAGCTGTTCCCGACCTGGCCCGAATGGCATCCGGAAAAGGCGCTGATGCTGTTTTCGGCCACGGCGACACTGTTGTTCCTGCCGAAGCTGGCCAGCGTGATCCTGCTGCTCAAGGATGCAAAGCAGTACGGCGGCGTGGTGCGCCTGTTCCTGAGCATGCTGATCGAGATGACGCTCTCGGCGCTGCTGGCACCGACGCGCATGCTGTTCCATACCAAGTTCGTGATCGCCGCGTACAGCGGCTGGGGCATTTCGTGGAAGTCGCCCCCGCGCGAGGATGCCGAAACCACCTGGGGCGAAGCGTTCCGCCGCCACGGCTGGCACACGGTGCTGGGCCTGGTGTGGGGCGCCGGCGTGTACTGGCTGAGCCCGGGCTTCATCTGGTGGCTGCTGCCGATCGTGGGCTCGCTGGCGATGTCGATTCCGCTGTCGGTGATGCTGTCGCGCGTATCGCTGGGCCGTGCCGCGCGTCGCGCGGGCCTGTTCATGATCCCCGAGGAAACCTATGTGCCGCGCGAGATCGTCGAAACGCAGCAGCATGTGGAAAACGCCCAGGAAACGCCGCGCTTCGTCGATGCCGTGGTCGATCCGGTGACCAATGCGCTGATGTGCGCCACGGCCACGCCGCGTACGGTACAGCCGGAGCCGGCCAGGCTGCAGCATGCGTCGCTGGTGCAGCACGCGCTGACCCATGGCCCCGGTTCGCTGTCGGCGGCACAGAAACATGTGCTGCTGGGCGACCCGTTCGCCCTGTCGAAGCTGCACGAACTGGTCTGGGGGTCGCCGCTGGCCGATGCCGCCTGGAAGGAAACGCGGGTGCTGCTGCGCCGCGCCCCCAACGTGCTGCCATTGCGGCCAAGGGTGGCGTGACCGTCGGTCCGCACCATAAAGAACGGCAGGCGCCAGGGCCTGCCGTTTTTTTTGCCCGTTTCAAACGGGAGCGTTTCAGCGGCGCGTTTCAGCGCAGCGCCGACACGCAGATCGGCGCGTTGATATAGACGTCGCCCACGCGGCGTTCGCCGCGGTCGTTACGCGTCATGTAGCGGAACATCATGCTGACGCCGAGCTTGGTCAGGATTTCCACGTCGCGGTTGGCGCAGATGTTGCGCTGGAGCGGCGCGGCGTAATTCACCTCGAAGCTGGCCAGGTCGAGCATCGGGCCGCGGAAGTTGGTCAGTTCCAGCTGGAAGAGCACGTGCTTGCCGGGGATCGACTGGCAGCGGCGCAGGCGCGTCTCGCCGTCGATCTCGATGGGCAGGATGTCGTTGAGCTGGCGGCAGGCGCGTGCCAGCACGCTGTCCGGGCGATTGGTGTTGCGCAGCAGTTCGGGAACGCCGGCCGCGCCGGTGTTCTGTCCGGTGGCCGCGCCCTTGAGCATGCGTGACAGGGCCTCGGCTTCGTCGATCGCCACGGGCGCGGGCGACGAAGCCGGTGCCATGGCGGGCGGCTTGCCAGGCGCGGCCCATGCGGGCAACGACGGCAAGGCTGCGAGTGCAACCAGGCTCAGCGAAGCAATAAACGGCGTATGTCGTATGGTCATGCAGGATAACGTTGCCGGGGACGGGTCCCGTGATCCGTCTCCCGCGATGCGTCTGACTGCGTGGTCTGGGGACATCCGTCCCGACAGGCACGCATTGTACCCTCCACGCCGCCACACGTGAAAGCAGCGCCACCCGTGATGCCGCACGGGCAGCCGGTTTGCGGCGGATTTTCCACGGTACGTCTGGTGACTTGACGCGCGCGCCGCCAGGGGCTTGCCCGCTATGCAACAATTGCGGCTTGTCTTACCGGATCCCTTTCATGACGTCCTCCGCAAGCGCGCGCACCGACGCGCGCTTTCCGCTCTGGCTGCTGATCTGCGCGTCGCTCACCGCCATCGCACCGCTTTCCATTGACATGTACCTGCCCAGCTTCCCCGCGCTGGCAGCCGACCTTCATACCGACATCGGCAAGGTGCAACTGACGCTGGGCACGTTCCTGGTGGGGCTGGCCATCGGCCAGGCGTTTTACGGCCCGGTCAGCGACCGTTTCGGGCGCAAGGCGCCGCTCTATGCGGGCCTGACGATCTATGGCGTGGCCGCCGCCGGCTGTGCGCTGGCGTCGAGCGTGGAGTCGCTGATGGTCTGGCGCTTCCTGCAGGCGCTGGGCGGCTGCACCGGGCTGGTGGTCTCGCGGGCGGTGATTCGCGACCGGCTCGAGGCACGCGAATCCGCGCGGGCTTTTTCGTCGCTGATGCTGGTGATGGGGCTGGCGCCGATCCTGGCGCCGCTGATCGGTGGGGCCGTCCTGGCGGCCACGGGGTGGCGCGCGATCTTCTGGATTCACTGCGGCGCGGCCGTGCTGCTGCTGTGGCTGATCCATACGCGCATGGAAGAATCGCTGGATCCGCAGCGCCGCCGCACGCTGCATCCCGGCACGGTGCTGCGCGGCTACTGGGAGCTGTTGCGCGACCGTGAATTCCTGGGGTACTCGCTGTCCGCCGGATGCGTGCAGGGGGGGATGTTCGCCTATATCGCGGGCTCGCCGTTCGTGCTGATCGAACTGCATGGCATCGATCCCTCCCACTACGGCTTTGTTTTCGGGGCCAACGCATTTGGCCTGATCGCGATGTCGCAGGTCAACGCCAAGCTGGTGCGCGCTCGCGCGCTGGACGATGTGCTGCGCGTCGCGCTGATCGCGCCATGCGTGGCGGGCCTGACGCTGGCTGCGGCCACGCTGCTGGGCGTGGCGTCGCTGCCGGTGCTGCTGTGCTGTTTCTTCGTGTTCCTGGCCGGGCTGGGATGCATCACGCCGAACGCTTCGGCGCTGGCCCTGGCCCATCAAAGCCATCGGGCCGGCACGGCGTCTGCGCTGATGGGCACGCTCCAGTTCGGTTTCGGCACGCTGGCCGGTGCCGCGGTCAGTGTCTGGCACGACGGCACGGCGCTGCCGCTGGCCGTGGTGATGGCGGTCTGCGGCAGCGGCGCCGTGCTGCTGCGTCTGTACGGGCGGGCCGGCATGCGCCAGCCCGGGTGAGCGGTCAAGCAGATGGGCCCGGGCGCGCCGGGCTCACTGCTCAGGCGGCCTGGTTGGCCGGCTGGGTCAACGGCACGGCCGGGGCGTTCTGCATGACCACCATCTGCGCCGGCATCGGGGCCGCAAAACCGGCCGCACCGAAGCTGTCGCGGATGGTCCGATTGGTGTCGAAGTACACCTGCCAGTAGTGGTCGTTGTGGCAGTACGGGCGTACCGCCAGCACCGGCCCCACCAGCGTGAATTCCAGGATCTCCACATCGACCGCCGGTTCGGCCAGTACGTTCGGGATGGCGGCCAGTTTTTCCTTGAGCAGCGCGATGGCTGCCACGGCGTCGGTGGTGCCGGCCAGTTGCGCCTTCAGTTCCACGCGCCGGTACGGGTTGGCCGTGAAATTCTGGATCGTGTCGCTGAAGATCTTGTTGTTGCCGACCACGGTCAGGACGTTGTCCGGGGTATCGAGCGACGTGGCGAACAGGCCAATTTCGCGCACCGTGCCGGTCACGCCGCCCACGGTCACGAAGTCGCCGACCTTGAACGGACGCAGGACCACCAGGAACGCGCCAGCAGCGAAATTGGACATCAGTCCGGACCACGCCATGCCGATGGCCACGCCGGCCGCCGCGATCAGCGCCGCGAACGTGGTGGTCTGGATGCCGAAGTATCCCAGGATGCCGATCACCAGCACGACATTCAGCGTGACGGTGACGATCGATCCGACATAGCGCAGCAGGGTGGGGTCGACGCTTTGCCTGGCAAGCGAATTCTGTACGAGCCGCACCACGAAATGAATCAGCCAGCGGCCCACCACCCAGAACGCCAGCGCGGCCAGGATTTTCACGCCGAATATGGTGGCGTAGCTGTAAATGACGTCGCGGATGCTTTGCAGCGAGGTGGTATCCATGAACATACTCCTGTGATTTACGGGCAGGAAAAACAGGGACAGCGAAAACGAAAGCATGCTGTCGATAATGTCAGGATCACAAGGCACGCCTGTGTCGGCGTTTGAGGAAACCGCAAGGGCATTATTGGGCGCTCGCGCGCGAAAGTTCAAGTCAATCTTTTTTGCGCGCCAAGTAAAAACGGCCGGGTTAATGCCCGGCCGCTTTTTTCCACAATGCCCTGCAAATACGTGGTTTACCAGTTGGTTTCACGCTCCGGCGTGGCCGAGATGCGGTGCAGCGTCAGGTCGGCGCCGTTGAACTCCTCTTCCGGGTCCAGGCGGATGCCTACCAGCTTTTTCAGCGTGCCATAGACCACCGTGCCGCCAACCAGCGCGACCACGATCCCCATCAGCGTGCCGGCCACTTGCGACACCAGCGACACGCCGCCCATCCCGCCCAGCAGGCGGCTGCCGAAAACGCCCGCTGCAATGCCGCCCCAGGCGCCGCAGAGGCCGTGCAGCGGCCAGACACCCAGCACATCGTCGATATGCCATTTGTTCTGGGCCAGCGTAAACAGATAGACGAACAGCACGCCAGCCACGGCGCCAGTCACCAGCGCGCCCAGCGGATGCATGATGTCGGAGCCTGCGCAGACCGCCACCAGCCCGGCCAGCGGGCCGTTGTACGAGAAGCCCGGGTCGTTGCGGCCCGCCGCCCAGGCCGCCAGCGTGCCGCCGACCATCGCCATCAGCGAATTGATGGCCACCAGGCCGCTAATCTTGTCGATGGTCTGCGCGCTCATCACGTTGAAGCCGAACCAGCCCACCGCCAGCACCCAGGCGCCCAGCGCCAGGAAGGGGATGTTCGACGGCGGATGCGCGCTGATGCGGCCATCCTTCTGATAACGGCCGCGGCGGGCACCGAGCAGCAGCACGGCGGGCAGGGCGATCCAGCCGCCCACCGCGTGCACGACCACCGAACCGGCAAAGTCGTGGAACGGTGCGCCCGTGACCGAAGCCAGCCAGTCCTGCACGCCCAGGCGGTTGTTCCAGACGATGCCTTCGAAGAACGGATAGACAAAGCCCACCAGGACGAAGGTCGCCATCAGTTGCGGATTGAAGCGCGAGCGTTCCGCGATGCCGCCCGAGATAATCGCCGGAATGGCGGCGGCAAACGTCGCCAGGAAGAAGAACTTCACCAGTTCGTGGCCATTTTTCTCGGCCAGTGTCTCCGCGCCGGCAAAGAACTGGACCCCATAGGCGATGGTGTATCCGATGAAGAAGTAGGCCAGCGTCGACACCGCGAAATCGACCAGTATCTTTACCAGTGCATTGACCTGATTCTTCTTGCGAACCGTGCCAAGTTCCAGGAATGCGAACCCCGCGTGCATTGCCAGCACCATGATCGCGCCCAGCAGGATGAACAAGGCATCCGTGCCTGTCTTCAGGTTCTCCATCGTTACCTCATGCTCAAAATGGGAGCACGGATAAGCAATTAGCGTTCCAGTTTTTGGCGCAAAACGGGGAATGCCGCGCCAAATCTGGGCGCGCCGCACCGGGCGCGCTGTCGGTGCATCCCCCCACGCGGCACGGAGCAGGGCGAGGGTGGAGCGATCATGGGGCATGCGTGCGCCAAAAAGACGCATGTCAGCGCGCGAGCGGACCCTGATTGGTGCATGGCGCCGCGCTGCGCCGAAAATGCGCGCCGTGGGCTGGCAATCCGACCTCGGCAAACCGGAAGGCGGAAATTGCGCCGTACGGTGAATAATCGGCAATAATCTGCCGGTTTCATAAAGTGCGCCGTCCGATACGTCTTGATCCTCAAATGTGATGTGCCGATTCGAAAAACAGAGGGGTAAAAACCCCGCTAAGTCTTGTCGGAGAACGATTTCCGGCAGTTTTCGTTGCATCGGTGCCACTGGGGATTGCTCAAGCCGTAAAGGGCAGATTAGACTGCGCCGATCGGACTTTTGCCACTTGGCAAAAGTCCGGTGACGACGACCAAACAAGGGAAATCAGCCATGAATAAAGGTGAACTGGTATCGGCCATCGCCGCGGAAGCAGAACTCAGCAACGCCGCCGCCGAGCGCGCGCTGAACGCTGCGCTGGACAGTATCAAGAAGGCAGTTGCGAAGGGTGACTCGGTTACGCTGGTAGGTTTTGGCAGCTTCAGCTCGGGCAAGCGTGCTGCACGTACCGGTCGCAATCCGCGCACCGGCGAAACGATCAAGATCCCGGCCGCCAAGACGGTGAAGTTCTCGGCCGGCCAGGGTTTCAAGGACGCCGTGAACAAGAAGAAGTAAGCGCATCGCGTCCGGAGCGTTACAGAAGTACAGAAGTACGGAAGTACAGAAAGCGGCCTGCGGGGCCGCTTTTTTTATTTGTCCCGCAGGGTATTCAGACTGTTTTGCTGCTTCGCAGCGGAAATCGCGCACATCCGATATGCCATGACCCGGCCGAGCGGGTTACACTGCCCGCGCCTCATGCTCGATTTCTGGATTTTCTGCGATGAATGATCTGTCCCACCAGCTGTCCATGACCGTGCTGATGACGCCGGACATGGCCAATTTTTCCGGCAATGTCCACGGCGGCACCATCCTCAAGTACCTGGATATGGTGGCCTACGCGTGCGCGAGCCGCTACGCCGGACGGTATGTCGTGACGCTGTCGGTTGACCAGGTGGTGTTTCGCCAGCCGATTCACGTCGGCGAACTGGTGACGTTCCTGGCGGCGGTGAACTTCACGGGCCGCAGCTCGATGGAAATCGGCATCAAGGTGGTGACCGAGAACATCCGCAGCAAGGTGGTTCGCCATACCAACAGCTGCTATTTCACGATGGTGGCCGTGGACGACAACGGCACGCCGGCCGAAGTGCCGCCGCTGCAGCCGCGCGACGAGGTGGAGCGCCAGCGTTTCGAAGCCGCCCGGCAACGCCGTGCGCTGCGCCAGGAAATGGAGCGCCGCCACGACGAGATCAAGGGGGCGACCGCCGAATGACGCCGAGGCCATTGCGTATTGTGCTGGCGGCTGGGCTGGCATGTGGCCT
This sequence comes from Cupriavidus sp. 86D6, assembly GCF_057815095.1. Lineage (NCBI taxonomy): Bacteria > Pseudomonadati > Pseudomonadota > Betaproteobacteria > Burkholderiales > Burkholderiaceae > Cupriavidus > Cupriavidus sp. 86D6. Next base: position 27,311 of record NZ_JBYPSB010000009.1, read on the forward strand.
GGCCACGCTGCTGGCTGCCGCCCATGCCGAGGAAATCGGTAGCGTTTCGACCAATTTCCGGGTGACGGGGTCGGACAAGGTTGTGATCGAGGCCTACGACGATCCGCAGGTGGAAGGCGTGACGTGCTACGTGTCGCGTGCCCGCACCGGTGGCATCAAAGGCACGTTCGGCATGGCCGAGGACCCGCCCGAGGCGTCGATTGCCTGCCGGCAGGTGGGGACGATCGCGTTCAAGGGCCCGCTCAAGGCGCAGGAAGACGTGTTCTCGGAACGCATGTCGATCCTGTTCAAGACGCTGCACGTGGTGCGCGCGGTGGATCGCAAGCGCAATACGCTGGTCTACCTGACCTATTCGGACCGCATCGTCAGCGGCAGCCCGCAGAACGCGGTGACGGCCGTCCCGGTGCCGGCCGGGACGCCGATTCCTGTGAAGTGACGGCCTCGCGGCGTCGCAGGGCCTTGCGACGCCGGCCTTCCTATTCGAACAGCTTGCGCAGGTTCGATTTCAGGATCTTGCCATTCGGATTGCGGGGCAGCATGTCGTCCCGGACGATGATCCGCACCGGCACCTTGAACGCGGCCAGCTGCTGGCGCACGAAATCCTGCAGCTCCGCTTCGGTGGCCCGGGCGCCCGGCTTCAGGCTGACCACGGCCCCCGGTTCCTCGCCCAGCGTCCGGTGCGCAATGCCGACCACGGCCGCATCCATGACGGCCGGATGGGCATACAACGCGCTTTCCACCTCGATGCAGTAGATGTTCTCGCCGCCACGGATCAGCATGTCCTTCATGCGGTCGACGATGTAGAGAAAGCCTTCCTCGTCCAGCCGCGCCACGTCGCCGGTGTGCAGCCATCCATCGACAAAGGTCTTTGCCGTGGCCTCAGGCTTGTTCCAGTAGCCACGCACGACGTTGGCGCCGCGCACCATCAATTCGCCGATCTCGCCGGGCGGCAGCGCATTGCCGAAGCCATCGTCGATCTTCATCTCGCCGATTGGCAGCGCAGGGCCGCTGGCGTCCGGCCGGTGAATGTACTCGTCGGCGCTGTGGCTGGTGAACGTGGCGGACGTTTCCGTCATGCCCCAGCCGATGCCGGGCGCGGCGTTCGGAAAGGCCGTCTGGATCCGGCGCACCAGTTCGGGCGATGCCGGCGCGCCGCCGTAGTGGATGTTTTCGAGCGATGACAGGTCGAATTCGTCGCGCCGCGGATGTTCGATGATCTGCCAGGCGATCGTGGGTACGCCGCCGGCCGACGTGCATCGCTCGCGTTCGATCAGTTCCATTGCGCGCAGCGTGTCCCAGCGATACATCAGCACGATCTTGCCGCCGCTGGCCAGCGCCCCGTTCAGCACCGACATGCATCCGGTGACGTGGAAGAACGGCACGGCCAGCAGCGCGGCCTTCTGCGGGGCATCGCGATTCGGCTCTGGCACCGGCTCGCCGCGCCGCAGCAGGTTGCGCAGCGGGCTGAACTGGGCGCAGACGGCCACCGAGCAGGCGTTGCGGTGGGTGCCGACGGCGCCCTTGGGTTTGCCCGTGGTGCCCGACGTATAGAAGATCGTGGCGTCGTCTTCGGGGTCGAGCGGCACCAGCGGCAGCGATTGCGACGGCAGCGACGGCCAGGCGCCGGATTCGCCGATCACCGACGCCAGCGGCACGATGCGCGGGTCGTCGAACGTGGCGTCGGCCGGCGCACGGGACACGTAGATGCGTTCCAGCGCGGGGCAGTCCGGCAGGTGCTCCAGGATGCGGTCAAGGCGCTCGTGATCGACGATGGCGATCCGGCTGCCCGAATCCGACAGGCCATATTCGAGTTCGGGACCGGTCCACCAGGCATTGAGCGGCGTGACGATGGCGCCCGCCAGCAGCCCGGCATAGAGCGCCACGGGCCACTCGGGCAGGTTGCGCATGGCCACGGCCACGCGGTCGCCCTTGCGCACGCCGTCGCCCACCAGCTGGTGGGCAAGCGCGGTGGCGGCCAGCGCAAATGCGCGATAGCTGACCCGTTCGTCCTCGTAGACGACGAACGTCTTTTCGCCCCAGCCCGCGGCGACCAGGAACAGGTCGCGCAGCGTGGGCGGGGCATTCTTCCAGACCGTGGTGGGGATGCCCCGGATCACACGCGTCTCGGTTTCGAACGGCGCCCCGGAGGCGGTCAGCCGGGCGTGCGCCTCGGCAATCGACATGACCGGCCACTGTGGGCCGGCCGGCGAGGGTTGCTGCGGATGTTGCGGATGTTGCGACATGCGTTGCCTCCCGCGCAAGACAGATCAGATCGTGACGCCCCCGTCCACCACCAAGGCCTGGCCGGTCATGAAGGTACTGGCCGCCGATGCCAGGAAGCAGGCCGCGCCGGCGATTTCCACCGGCTCGCCGATGCGGCGCAGCGGCGCATTCTCGGTGGACTGCTTGTAGCGCACGGGATCGTCCCACAGCGCCTTGGCGAAATCGGTCTTGATCAGGCCCGGGGCGATGCAGTTCACGCGCACGTTGTGCGGCCCGAACTCCACGGCCAGGTTGCGCGCCAGCTGGAAGTCGGCTGCCTTCGAGACGTTGTAGACGCCAATCGTGGGCGATCCGCGCAGGCCGCCGATCGACGACACGATGATGATCGAGCCTTCCTTGCGTTCGATCATCTGCGGCGCCACCATCTGGATCAGCCAGTGGTTCGAGATCACGTTGTTGTCCAGCACCTTGCGGAACTGGTCGTCCGACACACCGCTCATCGGCCCGTAGTAGGGATTCGACGCGGCGTTGCAGACCAGGATGTCGACCTTGCCGAAAGTGCGGTTGGTTTCGTCGACCAGGTTTTGCAGGGCTTCCTTGGACGAGATGTTGGCGGCCACGGCCAGCGCGGTGCCGGCGCCGTGTTGCGCATTGATGGCATCGGCCACCTCCTGGCAGGCCTCGGCCTTGCGCGACGAGATGACGACCTTGGCGCCCTGGATGGCCATTTGCTCGGCAATGGCCCGGCCGATACCGCGCGAGGACCCGGTGATGATGGCAACCTTGCCCGACAGATCGAACAATGACATGGTGTCTCCTGATAGGGATGGGCAGCGGTCTTGGCCGCCGCCTGAATCGTGAATGGGCCGGGACATTATGGGCAGGCGTCGTTTCCCAGTCCACAGCCCGACTGGCGCGGCAGGGCCGATATCAGCAAACTTTCTGCGGGCAATTCATGCGATGCATGGACCGTGCCGCAGCGCGGCATATCAGGGCGCTGCCAGCACGGCCGGCAGCCGTGCCGCCAGCGCGGCGCGCAGGTCGTCGTCGATACGGATGCCGAAGCGGCCGGCCAGGACGTCGATGACGTGGCCGGCCGTCGGCAGGTCGGTCTTTTGCACGCTGCCGTCCGGCATGCGCGCGGTCAGGCTGCCGTTGCCGAGCGACAGCCGCGTGCCGTCGGCTTCCGTGCGGGCGGCGATCAACTTCTGCGTGAAGTGGCTGTCGGGATGCGTCGAGACGTACCAGTTGCGCGCCACGTAGTCGATTTGCGGCTGCGGGGTCAAGTCGAAGCGGTACAGCACGCGCCAGGCCTCTGCATCGTCAGCATTCGCCTCGGGATCACGTACGGCCAGATCATACGAATGGAAGCCCGTGCCGGCCACGGCGGGCGGCGTGGGCAGCAGCCGGTACGGTGAGGCGGCAGCCGCCGGCAGTGACAGCGCCAGCGCGCGGTCCGGCGTGGGTCCGCCAAAGCCGACATCGGCGACATGGCTTTCGTGCGCCACTTCCACGCGCAGCAGCATGTGCGACAGCCCCGTGGGGCGCTCGTCGGGCACGTTCCAGCGCACGCGGGCGGCCAGTGGCGTCACCGCGAATCCCAGCGCCTTGAGGCCCGCGCAAAACAGCGTATTGAGCTCGAAACAGTAGCCACCGCGCCGCTGCGCGACGAGCTTGTCGAATACCGCCGGCAGATCGATATTCACGCGCCAGCCCACCAGCGGGGTCAGGTTTTCGAACGCGATATGCCGCAGGTGGGCGCCGATCAGGATATTCAGCGTGTCCAGGGTGGGCGACAGATCGGCCTCGTTGCCGATGCCGATCCGTTCGAGCCAGGCATCGCGCTGGCCGATGGTGAGGGCGGGGATCTCGTCTTCGTGGCGCATATCGAGGGGACTGGAAGAATTAGTAGGGCGGCTCGAACGGCGGGTTGACCCTCTTCCGGAGCACGCGGTGCGTCACTAATATAAATCCACAGCAAAACCCGGCGCGCAACGTGGTCTGGCGGTGCCGGCGGCCTGCGGGTGCGACCGCGCACGACCAGAGACCAGACAGCGCCTGAAAACAGCCAGAAGAGAGGAGACGCCCCGTGAAAACCCTGATCGATCATCTGTCCAGCTACGCAGCCTACCACCGCGACAGCCGTAACGTCGTCACGCATTTCGTCGGCATTCCGATGATCGTGCTGGCCGTTACCGCGCTGCTGGGCCGCCCCGCCATGCCGCTGGGGGACGGCGTGCTGTTCCTGACGCCGGCCATCGTCGTCTATGTGCTGGCCTGCCTGTTCTACCTGCGCCTGTCGTTCGGCTTTGGCGTGGCGATGGCCGCGATCCTGGCGGTATTCGTGTGGGCGGGGGCCTGGATTGCCGCGCTTTCCACCGTGGCGTGGCTGACCACGGGGATCGGCCTGTTCGTGGCAGGGTGGGTCATCCAGTTTGTCGGCCACTACTTCGAGGGTCGCAAGCCGGCCTTTGTCGACGACCTCGTCGGCCTGCTGGTGGGCCCGCTGTTTCTGGTGGCCGAAGCCGCCTTTGCCATGGGGCTGGCGCGCGAAACGCGCGATGCGGTGGCCGCGCACGCGCACTGATTCGCGGAAACTTTTGCGCGTTCGCGGCGTCTGTCACGTGCGAAAGTGGGGGGACGTACCGCTCCGCAGCGCATCTGCTGACGCAAACCAGCGACAAAACCCGGGTTTTTCCCTTGGTTTGACCTGTCGCATGTGAGAAAACCCCTTTACTTCTGGCTGTTTCCGCTATGATTCAGTGCGTGCCGGCCAGCACGATTCGCAAGCGATGACAGGTGCTACGCTGCGATGGATGGCAAATGGCCGGGACATCAATCTTCAACTCTCGTATATCGATATGGCGACCAAAGCGAAACCGACCGCGAAGACTGCAACCAAGCCTGCTGCCAAGAAGGCCGCAGCAACCAAGGCACCCGTGAAGGCTGCCGCAAAGAAGGCCGCACCGGCCAAGAAGGCTGCTCCCGCTGCTGCTCCGACCGTGAAGCCGCTGAAGGACACCTTCAACAAGTCGAGCCTGGTCGCTCACCTGGTGGCACAAACCCAGCTCGAAGCCAAGGCTGTGAAGACGGTGCTGGCTCACCTCGAAAACACCATCGTCAGCGCGCTGAACAAGAAGGGCGCTGGCGAATTCACGCTGCCGGGCCTGCTGAAGGTGACCGCGCAGCAAGTGCCGGCCAAGAAGAAGCGTTTCGGCAAGGACCCGTTCACGGGTGAAGAGCGTTGGTTCCCGGCCAAGCCGGCCAGCGTCAAGGTCAAGGTCCGTCCGCTGAAGAAGCTGAAGGACGCTGCGGCCTGATCGCCGACCCACTTTGGTAGTCGCCCGCCCGCTGCCTGCCCCGTGCAGGCGCCGGACGGCTAAAGACCCCGTGTCTCGCAAGAGCACGGGGTCTTTTGGTTTATGGGCGCCCGGCCGGCGCCCGGGCGTCAGTACGCCTTGAAGTTAGCCGCCACGCGCTGGCGCAGGAAATCGCCGGCGGTGATCGCCGGATACTGCTTCGCCGGCCCCTCGATCACGGCATTGCGGTTGGCCTGGCAAAAGAACGCCAGGCTGTAGCGCGGGCCCATGTATTCGCCCGGCAGCGGGTTGCGTACGCGGTGAAAGTTCGACGGCAGGCGGTCGTCGCTCCAGCGCATCAGCATGTCGCCGATGTTGCAGGTGATCACGTCCTCGTCCGGTGGAATCGGCGTCCATGCCTGGGCTTCCATCTCCTTGCCGGGGCAAACCTGCAAACCGCCTTGTCCCTGGCGCTGGAACAGCAGCGTCAGGCAGTCGAAATCGGTGTGCGCGCCGGCGCGCCACAGGTCGAGTTTGTCCTGCGCCTCAGGCGGAATCGCGTAGTAGTGGAGCAGGCGCAGCGTGCTCTGATAGTCGGGCGCTACGGGGTCGTGCGCGCGCCTGAAGAAATCCGCGTCAAATCCCAGCTTGTCGGCAAAGCAGGACAGCACCTTCATGCCGACGTCCCAGCATTGCCGTTCGAACGCAAGCATGGTGGCCTGGAAACCGGGCAGCTCGGTGTCGGTGGGCCACAGCGCGGCCATATGCGGGCGCGTGATCTGGTACGACTCCTTCTGATCGGGGGTGCCGGTGGACGGGCGCACCTGGGCGCGGGTTTCCCAGCCGGCGTTGTTGGCCTTCTGCAGCGGATACTGGCCCTTGATCGCCTCAGGCAGCGCGAAGAACTGTTCGGTCATGGCAAACGCTTCGCGCACGGCTGTCAGGTCGATGCCGTGGTTTTCCAGCTGGAAGAAGCCAATTTCGACGGCAGCCTGCCAGAGCTGGTCGGCAATCTCGGCTTTGCGTTGGTCAAAATCCGACAGGTCGATGCGGCGGATGTCCCGCGCATCGGTCTCGGTGCCGTGGGCGCCCATGCGCGACTCGCGCGCCAGTTCGTGCAGGGGGAGGGTGGTTGTCCTGGTCATGTCGTTCCGGGTTCAGGAAAAGTTGAACGGGTCCGGCCGACCGGGAAAGCGGGATACCTGGAATACCTGGGATGCAGGAAGTCTCTGGCTCTCGAGTTCCGCAGCGGCGCGGACATCAAGAGCAATTTCCTGCCGCCCGCCTGCGCCAATAGGGGCGTCAGGAAACGGGCGGTTGAACGCTTCTACTCTTCAATCATCACCATCGCAGGTTTTGGGCCAGCGCAAAACGGACGAAATCCGGCTGTTTTTCACCTTCCTGGCGCATGGCGGGGCGGTTGTGGTGCGTGGATGGGCTGGCGACGGTGCATCGTCCGCGCGGGGCGATGCATCCGGTGCTACCGCTGGGTCCAGCGCGGATCGCGCTTCTGCAGGAACGCGTCGATCCCTTCGCCCGCATCCTCTTCCATCATGTTGCGGGCCATCACGTCGCCAGCGAAGGCGTAGGCGTCGGCCAGCTGCATCGACTGCTGCCTGTAGAACATGGCCTTGCCATAGCGGATGGCCGTCGGGCTTTTTGCGCAGATCTGGGCGACCTTGCGTGCGACGGCGGCATCGAGATCATCGTCGGCCACGGCTTCGTTGATCAGGCCCCAATCGGCCGCTGTCTGGGCGTCGATGAAGCGCCCGGTCACCAGCAGGTCGAAGGCCCGTTTCGTTGCCACGTTGCGCGACAGCGCCACCGACGGCGTGGAGCAAAAGAGCCCGACGTTGATGCCGGACACGGCAAACTGCGCCTGCATGGACGCGACCGCCAGGTCGCAACTGGCGACCAGCTGGCAGCCGGCGGCGGTGGCAATGCCATGGACGCGCGCAATGACAGGCACCGGCAGCGCCTGGATGGCCTGCATCACGACGCTGCACCGGGCGAACAGGCCCTGGTAGTACGAAAGCGCGGGCTGGCCGCGCATTTCCCGCAGATCGTGGCCCGCGCAGAATGCCTTGCCCTGGGCTGCCAGAATCACGCAACGCACGCTGTCATCGCTGGCGATGCCGTGGAGGGCGCCGTGCAGCGCGGCCAGCATGGCTTCCGAGAGCGCATTGAACTGCAGCGGCCGGTTCAGCCGCAGTGTCACCACGCCATCGCGGCTGTCATGCAGCACCAGCGGCTCGGTTGCCTTGTCGTCTGACTGCGCTGCCATATCGGGCTCCGTCATCGGTCAATGGCGCAATGATCGCGCGATTTGCTCGCAATGGGTGCGGAATCAGGGTGAATCCGGATGCCGGGATCGCGGACGATTGGCGTACCGGTGGGTTGCCAGTGGCCTGCCGGCGTCCACCGCTGGCACCGGCGGCGGCTCAAAAAAAAAGAGCCGACTTGTGTCGGCTCGCAATGCTTCAACTCGATACGGTATGGCTTATTGCGGACCCAGCTTCTTGATCAGGGCGTCCAGCTTGGCCACTTCTTCCTCGGTCAGGTCGGTCAGCGGCGCGCGCACCGGGCCGGCGTCGTGGCCAACCAGCCTGGCGCCGGCCTTCACGATCGACACGGCGTAGCCATGCTTGCGGTTTCGGATGTCCAGGTACGGCAGGAAGAAGTCGTCGATCAGGCGGCCGATCGTGGCGTGGTCGTCGGCGGCCACGGCACGGTAGAAGTCCATCGCGGTCTTCGGGATGAAGTTGAACACGGCCGACGAGTACACCGGCACGCCCAGCGCCTTGTAGGCAGCGGCATAGACTTCGGCGGTGGGCAGGCCACCCAGGTAGGCCAGGCGGTCGCCCAGCTTGCGGCGCACGCGAACCATGGCTTCGATGTCACCCACGCCGTCCTTGAAACCGATCAGGTTCGGGCACTTGTCCACCACCTTGGCCAGCAGGTCGGCGCCGATGCGCGAATTGGCGCGGTTGTAGACGATCACGCCGCACCGGGTCGCCTTGCAAACCTCTTCGATATGGTTGGCGATGCCGTCTTCGCTGGCTTCGGTCAGGTAGTGCGGCATCAGCAGGATGCCGTGGGCGCCCAGGCGCTCGGCTTCCCTGGCGTACTCGATGGCCACGCGGGTCGGGCCGCCAGCGCCAGCCAGGATGGGCACCTTGCCACGGCACGTTTCCACGGCGGTGCGGATCACATTCGAGTAGTCCTGCTGCGTCAGCGAGAAGAACTCACCGGTGCCGCCCGCGGCGAACAGGGCCGAGGCACCGTACGGCGCCAGCCATTCCAGGCGCTCGGTATAGGTGTCGGCGCGGAAGTTGCCCTGTGCGTCGAAATCGGTAACGGGGAACGAGAGCAGGCCTTCGGAAATAATCTGCTTCAGTTCTTGCGGTGTAGTCATGTCGCTCTTCCTGATCGCCACATGGCGAATGGTGGGTGAAGTGTGAATCAAGGCCGGTGGGTGCCCGATCCATCGTTGTTAAATTCGAGATAAGTCATCGTACAACTAACAACTTGACCGTGCAAGTGGGACGGCGCAAACCAAGGGAAAACCCCGGTGAAAAAGGTGGCGAAGACGGGTGCCCACGCGTTGCTGCAGCCGGGCAGGGTGGGCTGGCAAACCGGACAGAATCCGCCGCAAAGCCGCAAGCCAATTGAAAGGCAGCGATATCGGCCCACGCGCCGAAATACAGACCATTGCACCAAGGCAGGGTAAACGCGCACTGTGGCGGACGGAACCGCGTCTCTATAATTCTGGTCGTACGACGACATATCACACGCCGGTCCAGACGCATTCCCGCATCGAGGTCCACCGGCTGTGAGGAGACCCCGATGAACGCAACACCCGCTTCCAGCGCGGCCGCCGCAGCCGGCGCCCGCCGCACCAACGTCCGCTACTGGATCCTTGCCCTGATCTTTATCGTGACCACGATCAATTACGCCGATCGTGCCACGCTGTCCATCACCGGGCCCGCCATGCGCGAGGAGTTCGGCTTCTCGGCGGTGCAGATGGGCTATATCTTCTCGGCCTTCAGCTGGGCCTACGTGATGGCGCAGATCCCGGGCGGCTGGCTGCTCGACCGTTTCGGCGCGCGCCGCATCTATGCCTTCAGCATTTTCCTGTGGTCGTTCTTCACGCTGCTGCAAGGCTGGATTGGCGTTTTCGCTACGATCGGCCAGGCCATCAGCATTCTTTTCGCGCTGCGCTTTGCCGTGGGGCTGGCGGAGTCGCCGGCTTTCCCGGCCAACGCCAAGGTGGTGGCCAGCTGGTTCCCGACCGCCGAGCGCGGTACCGCGTCGGCCATCTTCAATGCCGCGCAGTATTTTGCGGCCGTGGTGTTCACGCCGCTGATGGCGTGGATCGTCCATAGCTGGGGCTGGCACCATGTGTACCTGTGGATGGGCATCATGGGCATGCTGCTGGCGCTGGTGTGGCTCAAGGTCATGCGCAGCCCGGCCACGCACACCGGCGTGAACCAGGCCGAGCTCGACCATATCGCGCAGGGCGGCGGCCTGATCCACATGGGCGAAGGCGAAGACGCCAGAAACGGCGGCCCCGTGGCCAATCCGGCCGGCTGGTTCTACGCCAGGCAGCTGCTGACCAACCGCATGCTGGCCGGCGTCTACCTGGGCCAGTACTGCATCAACGTGCTGACGTACTTCTTCCTGACGTGGTTCCCGGTGTACCTGGTGCAGGCGCGCGGCATGTCGATCCTGAAGGCCGGTTTCGTGGCCTCGCTGCCGGCCATCTGCGGTTTCCTGGGCGGCGTGCTGGGCGGCGTGATCTCCGACACGCTGCTGCGCCGTGGCCATTCGCTGACGCTGGCCCGCAAGGTACCCATCGTGGCCGGCATGCTGCTGTCGGTGTCGATGATCGCGTGCAACTACGTCGATGCCGAATGGCTGGTCGTGGGCATCATGGCGCTGGCGTTCTTCGGCAAGGGTATTGGCGCGCTGGGCTGGGCCGTGGTGGCCGATACGGCGCCCAAGGAAGTGATCGGCCTGGCCGGCAGCATTTTCAACACGTTTGGCAATATCGCGGGCATCGTGACGCCGATTGTGATCGGCTATATCCTGAGCGCCACGGGCTCGTTCAACGGCGCGCTGGTCTTCGTGGGCATCAACGCCCTGGTGACCGTGCTGAGCTACCTGGTGATCGTCAAGGACATTCGCCGCGTCGAACTGAAGCACCCCCAATAGAGAAGGAATCCCCACCATGTCGGACCTGTCGGTACAGAACGCCCAGGCCGCGGAGCAACGTCCGCCGCTGTACATCCGCATCCACGCCAATGACAACGTGGCCATCGTCGCCAATGACGGCGGCCTGCCTGCCGGCACGGTGTTCCCGTGCGGCCTGACTCTGGTGGAACGCGTGCCGCAGGGCCACAAGGTGGCGCTGGCGGACCTGAAAAAGGGCGACGCGGTCACGCGCTACAACGTGACCATCGGCTATGCGCTGCAGGACCTGCCGCGCGGCAGCTGGGTCAACGAACGCGTGATCGAGATGCCCGTGGCTCCGGGGCTGACCGACCTGCCGATCGGCACGCGCCTGCCCGAGCCGCTGCCGCCGCTGGAAGGCTACACGTTCGAAGGCTTCCGCAATCCAGACGGCTCGGTGGGCACCCGCAACATCCTCGCCATTACCCAGACCGTGCAGTGCGTGGCTGGCGTGGTCGACCACGCGGTCAAGCGCATCAAGGCCGAACTGCTGCCGAAGTATCCGAACGTGGACGACGTGATCGGGCTGGAGCACACCTACGGTTGCGGCGTGGCCATCGATGCGCCCGATGCCGTGGTGCCGATCCGCACGCTGCGCAATATCGCGCTGAACCCGAATTTTGGCGGAACCGCCATGATGGTGAGCCTGGGCTGCGAGAAGCTGCAACCCGAGCGCCTGATGCCGCCAGGCACGATCCCGATCCAGACCGGCGCCGGCGAAGTGCAGGTGGGCGTGGTCTGCCTGCAGGACGACAAGCATGTGGGCTTCGGCTCGATGATCGATTCGATCGTGCAGATGGCCATTCCGCACCTCGAGGCGCTCAATGCGCGCAAGCGCGAGACGGTGCCTGTTTCCGAGCTGGTGGTAGGCGTGCAGTGCGGCGGCAGCGATGCGTTCTCGGGCGTCACCGCCAACCCGGCCGTCGGTTTTGCCACCGACCTGCTGGTGCGTGCCGGCGCCACGGTGATGTTCTCCGAAGTGACCGAAGTGCGCGACGGCATCGACCAGCTGACCTCGCGCGCCGCCACGCCCGAAGTGGCCGAGGCGATGATTCGCGAGATGGACTGGTATGACAAATACCTGGACCGCGGCCGTGTAGACCGCAGCGCGAACACCACGCCGGGCAACAAGAAGGGCGGCCTGTCGAACATCGTCGAAAAGGCCATGGGGTCGATCGTGAAATCGGGCAGCGCGCCGATCTCGGGCGTGGTGTCGCCCGGGGACAAGGTCCGCACCAAGGGCCTGATCTACGCCGCCACGCCGGCCAGCGACTTTATCTGCGGCACGCTGCAACTGGCGGCCGGCATGAATCTGCACGTGTTCACCACGGGCCGGGGTACGCCTTACGGCCTGGCCGAGGTGCCGGTCATCAAGGTGGCCACCCGCAGCGACCTGGCGCGACGCTGGCACGACCTGATGGATGTCAACGCCGGCCGCATCGCCACGGGCGAAGCCACTATCGAGGATGTGGGCTGGGAACTGTTCCGCCTGATGATCGACGTGGCCAGCGGCCGCAAGAAGACCTGGGCCGAGCACCATGGCCTGCACAATTCGCTGGCACTGTTCAACCCGGCGCCGGTGACCTGAGCGGAAGTGCTGAATACGTCGCCTTGTGCCGTGACCCCCGTTATCCGATCACGGCAGGGCCGCCGTCCCGGCCGTCGCGGCGCGATGGTCCGCTACTGCATGCATTTTTCCTGATAAACCTTCTGCAGTTGCCGCCGGGTGCGGTCGCGCTCGACCGTCGAGATTTCATTGCCCTGGCTGTTTTCTACCGGCGCGTTCGAGGGCCGGTAGCTGCGGCGCGGGGTTTCGCCGATCTGCAAGGCAAGCTGGTCGCATTGCTCTTCGAGCGTGGGCGCATGCGACGGTGTGGGCTGGAAGCGGATCGAGCCCTGACGGACCGCATCGGAAATGGCGTCGTTGATGGCGGCGTCGCCCGGGGACGGCTGCGGTGTCTGGGCATGCCCATGGAAAACGGGCGTCAGACCGGCGAACAGGATGGCGAACGACGCGGCGAACAATGCGAGTCGGTTTGCATGACGGCGCAGCAGCATGGATATCTCCGTGGCGGACTGGCACGCCCGCCGCAGGGCGGCGGGTGGCGGGTCGCAACCACCCTGGAGGGTGGATCAGCCGATGGTAGCGCCGATCCCGCGCCCGCGTCCATCGGCCCAAGGTGCTACGCGCCAGCAGCGACGCGCGGCGCGGATCAGGCCGGCGCGCGCAGGGCCAGGTTCAGCTGATCGACGGCCTCGGCCCAGTCGGCATCCTCGATGATCTCGTCGCGCAGCAGCGCGGCCTGTGCCGGTGTCCAGAAGGGGGCGTCCCAGAGATCGACATCCTGCGGAACCGGCGAATGCCTGGCGATAAAGGCGCGGATGCTGGCCTCGTCCGACGGCAGGCCAAGCTGTGCGAAGAGGTCGGAGAACGGGTGGAAGGGGGTGTCCATGGCGATGTCTCCCGGTAACTGGCGGCCGGCGTGGCCAGCCGGAGGTTCCAGCTTAGGTCAGGATTGGCGCTGCCGAGATCGCGCCGTCCCGATCCAGCCGGCCATTCAGCCGGCAATGATCTGCTTGGAAAACGTGGCGCGCTCCATTTCCACGACGTTCACCGTGACTTGCACGGTCTGTCCTGGCGCGCCGGGGCGCACCATTTCCGAAATCGCATTCACCACCAGTTCGCCAAGCTGCTTGCGCACGCCCTGGTCGCGGCCGTCCAGGATCTGCAGCGTGGCATGGACGAAGGCGCGGTCGGCCGGCTCCGTGCCCTGGCGGAACGTGGACAGCGTGACGCAACGCGACTTGATATCGGGTTCCTGGAACTGGCCGCTCGACAGCAGCGCGGCATTCGCTTCGTCCAGAAGTTCCTCGAAGGAGCAGGTCAGGCGCGTGTTTTCGGTGATTTCGACAATCAGATGGGGCATGGAATCGGTTCCGTGGGGCGAAGGCAGGGAATCCGCATCGTACGGCAATCCCGGCTGTCATGTCGACGCTTCACGCGCTAAGCTTGCCGACATGGACCAATTCTCTCTGGAACTCTTCTGGCGGCTGCTTGGCGGGCTTGCCGCGGGAGCCATCATCGGCCTGGACCGCAATCTGCACGGCAAGGCGGCCGGCATGCGCACGCTGGGACTGGTGGCGCTGGGGGCGGCCACGGCCGTGTGCGTGGTGACGCTCAACGGACACCCTGCCGATGCCATGTCGCGCGTGCTGCAGGGCTTGCTGACCGGGGTGGGCTTCCTGGGGGTGGGCGTGATTGCGCGGCACGGCGTGCATGACCGTCCGCAGGGGCTGACCACGGCGGCGGGCATCTGGCTGGCGGCCATCCTGGGTGCGGCGTCGGGCGCCGGCTATTACGCGATCGTGGTGATGGCGCTCGCGCTGGGCATGCTGCTGCTGCGGCTGGGCGGCAAGTTCGAGAACAGCCTGCATGCCCGCTTCGACGGCAGGCTGACCAAGAAGCTGCCCCCGGAATACCGCGACGGCGACGACGATGGGGCCGACACGCCGCCGCGCTGAGCGCGAGGCGGCGTGTCCGGCAGGCTGCCGGCTCAGGCGCTCACGCCCAGTGCCGCCTCGATGCCCCGGATGTGCTGCTGCAGCAGCGGCCGGACTTTTTCCAGCAGGTGGGCGGGCGGCACCAGCGCGTTGGGGCCGCTGCAGCTCAACGTCATCGGCGGCAGCGACGACCCCGGCCGGAACGCCAGCGCAATCGAGTTGATGTCGGGCAGCCATTCCCCGAACGACGTCGTGCAGCCCAGCCGGCGCTGTTCGTCGCGGCAGTTCGACAGGATGCCTTCGGCCTGCGCGGCGCTGACCTTGTCGTCGGCGCGGAATGCGCTCAGCGCCTGGCGCTGCTCGGCCGGCGGCAGGGCCAGCAGGTACGCGCGGCCCGCCGCAGTGGTCAGGCCCGAAACGCGGCTGCCGACCGGCACCCGCAGCGTCAGGTAGCTTTCGGACTGGCAGTTTTCATAGATCAGCATGCGGCCGCGGTCGCGCACGATCAGCGACGCCACGCCTTGCGACAGTTCGGCCAGTTCGCGCATGAAGGGCTTGGCCACCGACAGCACGTCGGCGCCTTGCTGACCGGCCGGCGCCAGCGCCAGCGCGGAACTGCCCAGGCGGTAACGAACGGGGTCGGACAGTGCCTGCAGGTAGCCGAGTTCGGTCAGCGTGTGGGTCAGCCGCGAGATCGTCGATTTCGGCAGGCCGCAGCGTTGTGCCAGTTCGGCATTGCCGAGTTCCGCGTCGAACCCGCGAAAGCACGCCAGCACGTCGAGCCCGCGCGCCAGCGCCGTCACGAAGTGGCGGTCTTCCTTGCGGTTGTCCTTGCGTGCCGGGGTGGTGTCGGACGGCATGTCGATGGCGTCGTCGCGGTCGCCAAGGTCGGCGGCGTCCGGCCGTTCGGTCAGGGTGTCTTCCATGAGGCTGCTCACACGTTGCCGGCCGCCAGCTGCTCGCGCAGGCGGGCCTTGAGGATCTTGCCCGACGGTGCGGCAGGCAGTTGCTGCACCGTGCGGATTTCGGCGGGAATCTTGTAGGGCGACAGGCGCTCGCGCAGGAAGGCCCGCAAGGCGGCTTCGTCCAGCGCCATGCCACTGCGTACCTCGACAAACGCAATCACTTCCTCGTTGCCTTCGACGGCGCGGCCCACCACGGCCGACTGCAGCACGGCGGGGAAGGCATTGAGCGACTGCTCCACTTCCTCCGGATACACGTTGAAGCCCGAATGGATGATGATTTCCTTCGAGCGGCCGACGATCGACACGGCGCCGTCGGCATCGATGCGCGCGAGGTCGCCGGTATGCAGCCAGCCATCGCTGTCGATGGTCTGCGCGGTCAGGTCGGGCCTGCGGTAGTAGCCCTTCATCACATTGGGCCCGCGCACCAGCAGTTCGCCACTGCCGTCGGGCAGCGGGTTGCCCAGGCGGATTTCCACGTCGGGCACGGCCGGGCCCACGGAGCAGTCATTGCGTGGCTGTTCCACCCGGGTCTGGCAGACCGTGGGAGATGTCTCGGTCATGCCGTAGCCATTGTTCAGCACGATACCGAAGGCGTCTTCAAAGGCGGCCTTCAGCGTTGCCGTGAGCGGTGCGCCGCCCGACTGGGCAATGCGCAGCGACGGCGTGCGCAGCGACTGGTTGTTGGCGCGGGCCCATTCGATGATCTTGGCGTACATGGCCGGCACACCGTGCAGCACCGTCAGTTGATCGTCGATCAGCGTACGCACCAGCTTGTCGGGCCGGAAACGCGGTTCGTAGAACACTGTCGCACCGTTCGATACCGGGCCCACCAGCAGCACCGACAGGCCGTACACGTGCGAGATCGGCAGCACGCCGTAGATGCGGTCGCCAGGCTTCACGCGTGACTGCATCCGGTTGGAATGGCCGATGAACATCAGGTTGGCGTGCGTCAGCATCACGGCTTTCGACGCGCCGGTGGTGCCTGTCGTGTAGATCATCGCCGCCACCTGCTGGCGCGGGTCGGCTTCGACGGGTTCGGGCTCGACGCCGTCGTCGATGACGCTGACCAGCAGCTTGCCCACGTGCGGCCATTCGGCCCACTGCGCGCCACGCGCCAGGCCGTGCTCGCGCGCCTCGGGAAAATCGTTGTCGAGATACAGCGTCACGCGCGCGCCGGCGTGCTCGACGATATTGGCGATCTCGCGCTGCGACAGCCGCGCATTGACCGGCACCGACCAGGCGTCGATGGCGCTCAGCGCCAGCAGCAGCACCGCGCAGCCCACGCTGTTTTCGGTCACCAGCACCACGCGGTCGCCGCCGCGCACACCGAGTTCGGACAGCGTCGTCGCCGTTTCACGAACCGCCACGTCGAGTTCGGCGTAGCGCAAGGCCCGGTGCGCGTCCATGATCGCGATCCGCTCGGGCGTGCTGGCCACCCACGGAGCCATGGTCTGGTGCAGGCGGGCGAACGCGGGTTCGAACGGGGGCGGCGAATCGGTGGGGGGTGCGGCGGATGGCGGCTGAGCGGGTGCGGACGCGGAATGGGTCGCGGGTGCAGCGGTACTGCGCATGATGTCTCCGGGTAAGGCTCCGGCGTTGACCCTTGGGATCGCCGGTATTCGATGTGGGCCATCGTCCCATCGTTTTTCAACGAGTGCAACCGCACCGTGGAATAGTGGTTCTGCATAGCGGAATCATACGCGAATCTCTGTGCGAATATCGGAGCGCCACGCTCGCCGCTCGTGCCCCGGATTTGTCGTGTTTGCGACATGTATGCCAATGTCTTGTGCCAGTCATGGAACTTGTCATACGTCCCCAAAGACAATGGAGATGAGAACGCTTATCATGTGCGTTCCATTTTTTCCGGGCTAGTACAAACATGAAGCAGGGCGTTCCGATGGGCTATCGCATGGCGATTGCTTCGCGCGCAGTGGCCGCCATCCTGGGCGGCTACGCCGTTGCAGCCCTGGCGACGGGATGCCTGGCGCTGGTGCTTGCCAACTGGGCGGGCATGGCGCGCGTCGAGGCGGTCATCACGTCCACGCTGCTGTCGTTCCTGTGGTTTGCGCTGGCGGTGATCTGGGTGTTTGCCGCCGATACGGCCCGGCGTGCCTGGATCGGCCTGGCCGTGCCCGCCGCCGTGCTGGCGGCGGGCTGGCTCGCTTTGCGGAGCGCGTGATGGCCGAACTCAAGAAAGGCCAGGGCCTGCGGCAGTCGATGGCGTGGCTGCATACGTGGTCGGGCCTGCTGGTGTGCTGGGTGCTGTTCCTGGTGTTCTGCGGCGGCACCGCCAGCTATGTCAAGGACGAGATCACCGTCTGGATGAAGCCGGAGTTCCACGCTTCGCTGAACCGGAACGTGCCGGCCGCCGATGCCGTCGGGCGCGCCGTTGCCTTCCTGCAGCGCGAGGCACCGGACGCGGAACGCTGGTTCATCACCCTGCCGGACGACCGCAATCCGGCCATCTCGATGTTCTGGCTGCGTCCGGCCAAGCCCGAGGACGCTGGCAAGCCCAATCGCGCGCGGCTGGAAACGCGTACGCTCGACGCCGTATCCGGCGAACCAATCCCCGGCGCCCGCCAGACGCGCGGCGGCGAATTCCTGTACCGGCTCCATTTCGACCTGCACTACATGCCCGCGATCTGGGCCCGCTGGATTATCGGCTTCTGCACCATGTTCATGCTCGTGGCCATCATCAGCGGCGTGATCACGCACCGGCGCATCTTTGCGGACTTCTTCACGTTCCGCGCCCGCAAGGGACAGCGTTCCTGGCTTGACGCCCACAACGCGGTGGCCGTGCTGGCGCTGCCGTTCCATCTGATGATCACCTACACGGGCCTGGTGACGCTTTTGTTCATGTACATGCCCTGGGGCATCCAGGCCGTGTACAAGGGCGACGAGCAGGCCTTCAACGCCGAGCTGGCCGCCCGCGCGCCCCGCGCGAAGCCAGCCACCGAAACCGCGCCGCTGGCGCCGATCGGGCCGATGCTCGCGCAGGCCACGGCGCACTGGCAGGGTGCCGCGCCGCGCCGCGTCACCGTGGAGGCGCCCAACAAGGCCAACGCCACGGTAGCCGTGGCACGCGAGCAAGGCCGGCAGTTCGGCACGACGACGCCCACCGTGGTCTTCACGGGTGCCACCGGTGAACGGAAGGCAACGCTGGGCGATGACATGGCGCCGGCGGCCACCACGCGTTCGGCCATGATCGGTCTGCACGTGGCGCACTTCGCGCCGCCGCTGCTGCGCGCGCTGTTCTTCGCGTCCGGCCTCGCTGGCTGCCTGATGGTGGCCACCGGCGCGTTGCTATGGGCGGTCAAGACGCGCCAGGGCCATGCCAAACGGATTGCCGCCACGGGCCGCACGCCGTTCGGCCTGCGGCTGGTCGAGGCGCTGAACCTCGGCGTGATTGCGGGCCTGCCGATCGCGATCGGCGCGTACTTCTGGGCCAATCGTTTGCTTCCCGTCGATCTGGCGCAACGCCAGGCCGCCGAAATCCAGACATTCTTCGGCGCCTGGGCCGTGGCGGCGCTGCTGGCGCAATGGCGCCCCACGCGCGCCATGTGGCGCGTGCAGCTGTGGGTGGCCGCGACGCTGTTTGCCGGCGTGCCCGTGCTGAACGCGCTCACCACATCGACCCATCTTGGCGTGACGCTGTTCCACGGGCCCGGCATGGTCGCCGGCTTCGATCTGACTGCGATGGCGCTGGGCATCGCCCTGGGTGCGGCGGCCTGGGGGCTTGGCAAGCGAGGCGCCGCCCCGCGCAAGGCGGCTGCCCCGCGCGCGGTAGCTGGCGTGGGCGAGATGTCGCGGGAGGTGTCGCAATGAGCGTGGCATGGATGCCGGTCGGGCCGGCCTGCGTCGCAGGCCTGGGCTTCGCGATCGGCGGCTTCATGTGGCTGGCGCAGGCCATGGATCGCCATCACGCGGACATGTTCGGGCGCGGCAGCACGCCGGCACCGGCCCTGGCCATGCGGCTGCGCTGGCAGGGATGGCTCGCGCTGGTGCTGGCCCTGGCCGCGTGCGTGCTGGCCGAAGGCTGGGCCTTCGGTGTCGTCTACTGGGCCGGACTGCTGACGCTTGGCGCGCTGGCCGTGGTCGGTGCGTTTGCCTGGGCGCCGCATGCCACGCCGCGGCTGGCGCGCGCGTCCATCGCGGTGGGCATGGCGGCGACCATGGCATCGCCATGGCTCATGCCGTCATAAGGCGCCGACGCATCACAACGATTTCCAACGAGCATCGCCGACAGAGCGATGCCGCCATTCACGGACACGGGTCATGCCTGTCCGCCGCGTCGGGAACGCGGTGCAGGCGTCATCGTTTTATTTTTGGGAGTGTCATCTTGTCTTTTGCCGTACCTCGCGCCGTTGCACATGCCGCACGCGCCGCCCGCTCTTCTCGTTCGTCCCGTAGTGCCCGCCTCAGTATCCTGGCCGCCTCGCTGGCTGCCGCGCAGCCGTCCCTGGCGTCCGCGCAGGAAGCAGCGCCGCCGCCCACGCAGCAGACGCTGCCGACGGTGACGGTCAAGGGCGAGTCGTCGCCAGACCAGTTGCCCGCGCCGTACGCCGGCGGCCAGGTGGCACGCGGCGGCCGCATCGGCATCCTGGGCAACCAGGATTTCATGGATGTGCCGTTCAGCGTCACGTCGTACACGGCCGGGCAGATCCAGAACCAGCAGGCACACACGGTGGGCCAGGTGCTGGCCGACGATCCGGCCGTCCGCGTCAGCTCGGGCTTCGGCAATTTTTCGGAAACCTTCGTCGTGCGCGGCTTCACGCTGGGTTCGGATGACCTTGGCTACAACGGGCTGTACGGCATTGCGCCGCGCCAGCTGGCATCGACCGAGGGGCTGGAGCGTGTGGAAGTGTTCCGTGGCGCCAACGCTTTCCTGACCGGCGTGTCGGCCGCCGGCACCGCCGTGGGCGGCGCGATCAACCTGGTGCCGAAGTACGCCACGGCCGCGCCGATCACGCAGGGCACGCTTGACTACACCAGCGACGGGCAGGCCGGCGGCCACATCGACGTGGGCCGCCGTTTCGGCGAAAAGAAGGAATTCGGGGTGCGCGTGAACGCCATGGCGCGCGGTGGCGGCACGGCCATCGACAACGAAAGCCGCCAGCAGCGCCTGTTCACGCTGGGCCTGGACTACCAGGGCGACAACCTGCGCGTGAACGCCGATTTCGGCTATCAGAAGCAGCGCATCTACCAGGGCCGCAGCACGGTCAACCTGACTGGCACGGCGCTGCCGCCGGTGCCGTCGGCCAGCACGAACTTCGCGCAGCCGTGGACCAATTCTTCGCTCGAAGATATCTACGGCACGATCCGCGCCGAGTACGACATCACGAAGGACTGGACGGCCTATGCCGCCTTCGGCGGACACCATACCAACGAATTCGGCAGCTATAGCGGCGCGAGCGTCGGCAACAACGGCGTGGGCACGGCAACGCGCCTGACCGTGCCGTTCGAGCAGGACACGTTCTCCGGCGAAGTCGGCGTGCGCGGCCGCTTCGTGACCGGGCCCGTCAAGCATACGGTCAACCTGAGCTGGTCGGGGCTGGAGCAGAAGCGGGCCACGGCGTTCGAATTCTCGGGCGCGTTTGCGACCAATCTCTACAACGCGCCGGTTGTTCCCTATCCGGCCGCCCCGGCCACCGGCAATATGTCCGATCCGTACGTGACGCAGCGGACCAACCTCAATGGCGTGTCGGTGTCCGATACGCTGGGCTTCCTGAATGACCGCGTGCTGCTGACCGCCGGCGTGCGCCAGCAGGTGATCAACGTGCGTGGCTACGCCACGGCGACCGGTGCCCAGACGTCGACCTATAGCGATTCTGCCACGTCGCCGATGTTCGGTCTGGTGGTCAAGCCGCTCCAGAACGTATCGGTCTACTACAACTACATCGAAGGCCTGGCGCAGGGTCCGACGGCGGGCAATACCGCCGTCAACCGCGGCGAGGTCTTCGCGCCGGTCAAGTCGAAGCAGCACGAGGCGGGCGTGAAGTACGACGCGGGCGCGTTCGGCACGACACTGGCGTTCTTCCAGATCGAACAGCCGCAGGGCACCACCATGCAGGGCAACGTGTTCGGCCTGCAGGACCTGCGCAATCGCGGCGTGGAATTGAGCGTGTTTGGCGAACCCGTGCGCGGCGTGCGCCTGCTGGGCGGCGTGTCGTATATCGATTCGCAGTACCAGGACACCGGCAACCCGCTGACGGAAGGCAAGAAGGGCGTGGGCGTTCCGAACTACACGATGACGCTGAGCGGCGAGTACGACCTGCCGTTCCTGGCGGGGGCCACCGTGTCGGGCCGCTATATCCAGACCGGCCGCCAGTACGCGAACAACACGAACACGATCGCGCTGCCGTCCTGGAACCGCTTCGACCTGGGCGCGCGTTACACCTTCAAGGCCTCGCAAATGCGCTACACGCTGCGCGCCGCCGTGGAGAACGTGGCGAACAAGGCTTACTGGGCTGGCGTGTCGACATCGGCCAGCACGCTGTACATCGGCAATCCGCGTACGTTCAAGGTGTCGATGACGGTCGACTACTGAGTCGCGGCCTCCGCCATGCCGTGACTCTCCGCGCGCAGCCAGTCGCGCGGAGACTGGCCCACCCTGGCCAGGAAGACGCGTGACAGGGCCGACGGATTGGCATAGCCGAGTTCGTCGGCCAGCAGCTTGAGTGGCGCGCCGTCGCGCAGCCGGGTCTGGGCCAGGCTGATGCGCCAGTCCGTCAGATAGTCGGCCGGGGTCTGGCCGACGATGTCGCGAAAGGCTGCTGCGAAGGCGCTGCGCGACATGCCCGCGCAGGCCGCCATCTTTTCCAGATTCCAGCTGGCGCCCGGGGCCTCGTGCATGGCGACCAGCACCCGCGCCAGGCGCGGATCGGACAGCCCCGTGATCAGCCCGGGCTGGACCCCGACCTGCCGGGGATGATCGAGCATCCAGCGCAAGAGCTGGATCACCACCACTTCGAATAGCCGATCGGCCAGTAATCGCTGGCCGCATCGCACGCGTTCGGTTTCCGCGAACAGCAGCGACAGTGCTGGGGCCAGCCCTGGCACGTCAGCCAGCGGCAGCACGATCAGCGGCGGCAGGGCACGTGCCAGCGGATTGCGGGCACCGCCGGCAAATTCCAGCGTGGCACACGAGAACTGTGACCCTTCGGCCGGTGGATTGTGAAAGGTGTGGATCGCGGGACGCGGATAAAACAGCAGCGAGGGCTCGTGAACTTCGAGCCGCCGGGGCAGCCCCCGGCTCTGATGGGTCACCGTCATGCTGCCTTCGCGCATGACGTGCAGACAGCCGCGATGGGACTCGTCGAAACGTGACACACCGCATAGCGGGCCGGTATGGAACAGGTGCGCCTGGATGCGGAACCGCTCAAGCAGCGCGGACAGGCGATCGACGGTAAGCGGTGCAGCGGTGGTGGACACGGCGGGATGAATTGATACGTTTTTGGGACGGTTGGTATCCCATCGTACGCCTTGCGCCACCATAGTGGAACCCATGGACGGCGACGTCCTGATTTCGATCACTTTCCAGATCACTTCGACAGGAGATTCCATCATGACCGCACGTATTTCCGTACCGGAACCCAAGGCCGCGCCCGCGGGCAGCCAGGCCGCGCTGGCCCAGATCCAGGCCGCTTTTGGCGGTGTACCCCAGATGTTCCGCGCCGTGTCCAATTCGCCGGCCGCCCTGCAGTCGATGTGGGCCGCGTTTGGCGCGCTCGGCGCTGGCGTGATTCCGGCCAAGCTGGGCGAGCAGATTGCCGTGGCCGTGGCCGACCGCAATCGCTGCGACTATTGCCTGGCCGCGCATACGGCGCTGGGCCGCAAAGCTGGCGCGTCGGCCGAAGAGATGGCGGCCGCCCAGGCCGGCCAATCGGATGACCCGAAGACCGCGGCGGCGCTGGCGTTTGCGCTGAAACTCGTCGAGGCACGCGGTCAGGTATCCGGTGCCGACGTGGCCGGGCTGCGCGAAGTGGGCTTCAACGACGGGGAAATCGTCGAGATCGTCGCCCATGTCGCGCTGAATCTGTTCACCAACTACATCAACGTGGCATTTGCCGTGCCCGTGGATTTCCCGGCGGTCAAGCTGACCGCCCGCTGATCTGCGCGTCGCCCGCGCATGAAAAAGGCCGCCAACGCTGGCGGCCTTCTTGTTGTTGCATCACGGCGTGATGCTTGCGGCGGTTCCTGAGACCCGGCGCGGATCAGGCGTGAATGACGGCAGGTTCCAGATGCTTGCCCGTCAGGCTGGCCACAGCCACGGCCATCGCCTGTTCGCGGGCTTCCGCCGCGGCCGGCGCCGGCATGAAACGCTCGGGTTCGTCGCGTGCCAGGCGTTGCAGGTGACGCAGCTTGGCTTTCAGACCGGGCTCCACGCGCGAATCGGGCGTCACGGTGGACGGGCAGGCCACACCGAGGATGTCCAGCGCCTGACGGAAGTTGTCGACCGTCAGACCTTCGGCCGGATTCACCTGTACCAGGCGGGCGCGTTGAGCCTCGGTGAACGACGATGCCGGCGCGCTCGACAGGATGACCCAGGCGCCCGGGGCCGGGCGTTGGCTGAACCAGGCGTCGATTTCGGCGCCATGGCCACCTGCCACGCGGGGCGTCATGCCTTCCACCTGCAGATCAAGCTGCTGGAAGATGGCCGCCGGGGTGCCACGGCGCCATGCGTCGGACACCACCACGCGCGCGCCAGCGATACCGAAAAGGCGGCGCAGGAAGCCCAGCGCGATGGGGTCGAAAAACCTGACGTCACGCAGGGTCCCCGTGTTAGGCGTGCCGCCCAGGCGGGCTGCGGAGCGGTCCGAATACAGGACGCCGGGTACGTCCAGCATGATCAGGCGTTCAGTCATGATTTCTCGCGGTCAATCAGTGATGGGATGAATCAAGCGTATCCGGCTTTCGCGTGGGAAAGGCGACACAAAGTGTGCGTAAGTGCAACAGTTGTGTAACTTTTACGCGTGACTCGTTAATGCCGGTTACTGCGTAGGTCGAAGTGTTTCTCGCGGACACACCTGCCGCGCCAGGCCTCGTTTTCCGGCCTGCTCCGCCTTGCGGATATCGCCGTAATGCACGCCTCAACGGGTGGTAGGCGAGGGTGGTTGACAGGAATTTGAAAGGAAATGTTCGTGGCTTTGACACACAGCACACTGCAACGGGAATGCCGTCCGGTGTAGGCAGAAATTTCTGGGAGCGGGCGTCGTGCCGGTTTGGCTTCCGGTTCTATTCCTTGCGCAATAAACGCATTTCGAAATGCTCGAAGGCGTACTGGCAGGTGATGCTGCAGAACAGCTCGGCCTGGCCGACCGGCTTCTCGCAGGCATGGCAGGTGCCGCACGGCCTGAGCCTGGGGGCCCAGTCGCGTCCCGCCGCCTCGAAATCCTCCTGGAACGCTGCATCGTCATCCACTGCCTTGCGTAGCATGTGTGTTCTCCGCTCTTTGTCCGCCTCGGCGATGATCCCTGTCTCGACCCGCCGCCGGAGGGCGACGGGGCTATCGCCATGCTAGCGGCGCAATGCTTGCCGTCGAATCGGATCTTCTTGAATTACGGCGGGGCGGAACGAAGCTGAAGTGGGGCCAGTGCGTCGGGGGGCCGCTTCAGGTGGCGGCGTCGAACGTGCGGCGGTGCGGTAGCCAGTCAGAACTGGAAGCGCGCGACGTCGGTCTCCAGTGCGGCCGCCTGATGGTCAAGCCGCGACGCCTGGTCGCTGACCTCGTCGACGAGCTTGGCGTTGTCGGCGCTGGTCTGCTCAAGGCGGGACAATGCATCGCCTACCGTGCGAATGCCGCTGGCCTGTTCGTCGGCCAGCATGCGCAGTTCCGCGGCCAGGGTGTGGCTGTGCTGCACTGCGGCGTCGATGCCTGACATGGCAGATTCCACGCGGCCGCTCAGGCTGGCGCCCCGGGCAATCTCGTTGGCGGCGTCGCCAATAATGCCGCCAATCTCGCGGGCGGCCGTGGCGCTGCGCTGGGCAAGGGCCCGGACTTCCTGCGCCACCACGGCAAAGCCGCGGCCCGCCTCGCCGGCCCG
Source organism: Cupriavidus sp. 86D6 (assembly GCF_057815095.1). NCBI lineage: Bacteria > Pseudomonadati > Pseudomonadota > Betaproteobacteria > Burkholderiales > Burkholderiaceae > Cupriavidus > Cupriavidus sp. 86D6. The sequence continues at coordinate 52,574 of NZ_JBYPSB010000009.1, forward strand.
GGCGGCTTCCACGGCGGCGTTGAGCGCGAGGATATTGGTCTGGAAGGCGATGCTCTCGATGACGGAGACAATCTCCGAGATATTGCGCGACTGTGCGTGCACGTTGGCCATCGCGCCACTCATGTCGCGCACGGCAGCCATGCCCGTGCCCGTGGCTTCGCGCGCCCGGCTGGCCATTTCGCTCGATTCCTGCGCCTGCGCGTGGGCCTGCTGAACCAGCGCGGTAAGCCGGGCCACATTCGCAGTGGCCTCGCCCAGCGCGGCGGTCTGCAGGCCGGTGCGGGTCGCCAACGCCTGGTTGCCGCGCGCAATGCCGTCGCTGGCGGCCGAAATCTCGTGCGCGCAATGCTGGATGCGCGCCAGCACGCCTGCCAGCTGGTCGCGCATGCCCGCCAGGTTGAACAGGAGGCTGCCGCCATCACGCTCGCGCAAGGCAATGCGGGCGGTGAGGTCGCCGCCGGCAATGCGCGTGGCGATGGCCGCCGCGTCGCGCGGCTCGCCGCCCAGTTCACGCGTCAGGCTGCGCGCGGCAATCCATGCCAGCAGTCCGGCCGCGCCGAGGCTGGCCACGAGCAGCACGCTCATCCACGTTTGCGCGGTCACCTGGGCCGATGCCACGCCGGCAACGGTATCGGCGGCCTGCTGTGCCAGCGTCGTACGCGTGGACTCCATCAGGGCGCCAAGTTTTCGTAGCTGTTCTCCTAGAAAGTGGCCGTCAATCGAAACCGATGCGTCGAATTGCAGCGAATCGAGCGGCTGCTTGCGGATCAGTTCGACGTATTTCGTCACCAGTTCGCCGGCCGCGGCACGCTCGGCGAGCAAGGCGCGGGCCTGCGCCGGTGCGGCCACGCGAACGTCGTCGACCGCCGCGTCGAGCTGTTTCGATGCCTGGGCGATGTCATTCGCCGCGGTGTCGCGTTCGGCGGAACTGGTGGCCAGTGTCAACGCAAGCTGTGCGCGGCCCAGCATGGCCAGCGATGCCTGCGCGCGTTCGGCGGCGATGGCGCCGCGCATGTCGCGCTGGTACAGCCTGTCGGTATCGCGCTTGAGGTCGATCAGGTTGACGATGCCGGTGAGCCCGACAATCGCGCCGAACGCGTAGATCAGGACAAATGCTGCGGACAGCCGCACGACCAGCGGCAACCCCGCCAGTCCTTGCCATGCGGATCGGCCGCGCCGTCCCTGCAATCCCAGCTTGATGGCTTGCAACACTACGAACTCCTTCGGGGCGACGCCCCGCCATACCATGACCCTTGCGCTGCAGCAGCCCGGCCTCTTGGCGAGACATCGTCAGCGACGCGTCGCGGGGCCGGGTCTTGTTGCGGTGCGGCGTGATCGTCGGGCAAGCATGTGACGGCTGCGTGACAAACGACAGGCGGCGCGTTTGTCATACGGGTGACATATGACTGTCATGCAATGGCGCGCGCTGCATACGTGCCTGTATTGCAACGCCGTGCTCAAACTCTCTCTGGCCGGCTGTCAACAACCAGGTGGCCTGCCATCCGTCTGAACTTGTTTCATGTTTCCCGTTGCCTCCGATCTGGCTCCGGCCCGCGAGGCCGTGCGACCGCCACCCCTCCATGCGGTGTTTCAGCCTATCGTGACGCTGGCCAGCGGCGAGATCCTTGGCTACGAAGCACTGATTCGCGGCCCCGCCGGTTCGATGCATGCCGCTGCCGATGCGCTGTTCCGCATGGCCCAGGAAACCGGCACCACGATCGCGCTCGAGATGACGGCGGCGCGTACCGCGCTGGCGTCGTGGGCGGCGCTGGACCTGTCCGGCAAGCTATTCCTGAACTTCAGCCCGCTGACGCTGCGCCATCTGCTCGGCCATCGCGGCCGTGCCATGGCGGCGCTGCTGGGCCTGGATGGTGCGCAAGGCAACGGGGCGCGGATTGCACCGTCGCGCGTGGTCATCGAGGTTACGGAGCAGACCGCGGTGGGTGATGCCGCCAGCTTTGCCAACGCCGTGGCCGTGCTGGCGGAACTGGGCGTGCAGTACGCGCTCGACGACTTTGGCACGGGCCACGCCAACCTGGACCGGCTGGCGGAACTGACGCCGCAGTTCATCAAGATCGACAAATCGCTGGTGCGAGGCATCCACGCCAGTTCTCGCCGGCTGGAGGTCCTGCGTGCGGTCCTGAGCCTGATGCATGCGCTGGGCGGCCGGGTCATCGCCGAAGGCATCGAGACGGCCGAGGAACTGGCACTGGTCAGGGATCTGGGCGTGTCTGCGGGGCAGGGCTACTTCCTGGGGCGTCCCGCCGCGCAGCCACCGGCCGAGATCACGTCAGAGGCCCGTGCTTTGCTGTCGTCGCGGCAAATCGCGGTGTTTCCGCAAACGTTGCGCACGGGCTGGTCGGGCATGACCGCAGGCAGTCTGGTGCGCCCGCTGCCGGCCGTCAACGCCGAGACATCGAACAACGATGTGCTGACGCGCTTTCATGAGCAAGGGGACCTGCATGCGATGGCCGTGGTCGACGATGACCTGAGGCCGATTGGCCTGATCAGCCGCCAGACGCTGATCGATCGCTACGCCACGCCGTTCCATCGCGAGTTGTACGGCCGCAAGGCGTGCGTCACGCTGGCCAATCCGCAGCCGGTCTGCTTCGACCGGCGCGCCACGCTCGAGGAAATGGCCCAGCATGTGGCCGGCGAGCCGTCACGGGCGCTGGCCGATGGTTTCGTCATCACGGACGAAGGCCGCTATGTGGGCCTGGGCACGGGCGCCGACCTCCTGCGCGCAATTTCCGATGTCCGGATGGAAGCCGCACGCTATGCCAATCCGCTGACCTTCCTGCCCGGCAACATCCTGCTGAACCAGCATATCGATCGCCTGATCGAGGCGCGCAGTCCGTTTCACGCCTGCTATGCCGACCTGAACCATTTCAAGTCCTTCAACGACCACTACGGCTACTGGAAGGGCGACGAACTGCTCAAGGGGGCGGCCGCCATCCTGGCGCAGGCCTGCGATCCGGCCCGCGATTTCCTGGGCCATATCGGCGGCGACGACTATCTGGTGCTGTTCCAGGGCGACGACTGGGAGCCGCGCATCCACGGCGCGATGGCCCGCTTCAACGATGGCGCACTGGCCATGTATGCCGCGTCTGACCGCGCGGCCGGCGGCATTCAGTCGGAAGATCGCCACGGGCGGCCCATGTTCTTTCCCCCGGTGACGATGGCTGTCGGCGCTGTGCGCGTGGGTGCCGATGCAATGGCCGCGTGGCGGCTTGGCAGCCAGCACGTGGGTGCGGCAGCGGCCGTGGCCAAGCGCAGGGCTAAGGCGGTGGCGCAGGGCGTGGCATGTATCGACATTGCCGACCTGGCCGCCCGCGGAGAACTGGACCGCTAGCGCGCTAGTAGTCGGCGAGCGCGCCGTTGCCAACCAGTCCGAGCCGGCGGTGTGCCGTCAGTTCGGCCCGCGCGGCGCTGTCCAGGATGTCGAGGCGATACCCCTGTGCGTATACCACCGTGATCGTCACGCCGTTCTCGGCCCGAAGGTCCAGCGTGCGGCGCATGCGCGAGACCAGGCCGGCAAGCGCGCGCGACGAATGCGGCAGCGTGTGTCCCCAGATGGTGTTTTCGATGCGCTGCGTCGCCAGGATGCGGCCGGCATTGGCGAACATCAGCATGGCCAGGTCGAATTCCTTTGGGGTCATCGGAATCCGCTGTCCATGGAGCGTGGCGAAGCGCCCGGGGTTGTTGAGCTCATAGGGGCCGGCACGCAGCGGCATGCTGGCATTGAGCCGGGTGCCGGCCATGCGCCGGCGCAACGCGGCGATGCGGGCCAGCAGCACGCGGGCATTGAGCGGCCGCACGATGTAATCATCGGCGCCCGCGTCCAGGGCTTCCACCATGTCGTCGTCGTCGCTGTCGCCCGAGAACATCACGATGGGCACGTCGCGATTGCGCACCGCGCGCACGGCACGGATGACGTCGATGGCGGAGATATCGGGCAGGTCGCGGTCGATCAGCAGCATGTCGTAGCTGTCATGACCCAGGCCGTGGATCAGGTCGCGGCCTGCCTGGAAGACGTTGCATTGGAATCCCGCGATGGAGAGCAGCTCCTGCATGGGATGGAGAGGCGAGTTGCGGCTGGCGAGCAGCGCAATATTGGATTGGGCATTCATACGACACTATCGGACGGGCGAAACGCATTGAATCGGGCAAACACGATGCAGCGTATCGGCCCGGCAAAGGTCCAACAATCGGCGTTTCTTTAAATGGAGGGGATCAGCGTGCATGCCGACGGCTTGTTGCAAACAGCCATCGTTATCCACAGATTTTGTGGATAACCGGAGCGGGGACGGGCGGTGGAGTGCGGCGGAGCGGGTAACGGATCGGTGTGATTAAAAATTGAGCAAACGGGGCGAAGGCATCGGGCTGGCGCGGGGGCTGAGCTGGGCCGCGCGACCCACCGCCCGCGATATCGGCTGCGCCAAAGTGATCCGCTATGCCAGAATACGGCTCATCGAATCCGGGCCGTTCGTGGTGCCAGTGCCTATGCTCAGTCCCAGCGTCATTGCCGCCGTTGTCCTCGCGTTCCATATCGTCGGCGTCCTTGCGGCGCTGCATGCCGTGATGACCGTGCGCACGGCGCCGGGCGCCATCGCGTGGGCGGGCTCGCTGGTGATGATGCCGTACTTCACGATCATCCCGTACCTGATCTTCGGGCGCAGCCGTTTCGCCGGTTATGTCAATGCGCGCCGGTTCAACAACGACCGCCTGCGCGAGATCCGGCACGGCATGACGGCCAAGGATCGGGAGGCCCTGGCCGCCAGCGTGGTGCTGCAGCCCGAGCAGGCCTGCATGCGCGCGCTGCCCAGCCTGACCGGTGTGCCATGCCTGATGAATAACGATGTGCGGCTGCTCATCAACGGCGATGCCACCTTCGACGCCATTTTTGCCGCCATCGACGCGGCCACCGAGCAGGTGCTGGTGCAGTTCTTCATCGTGCATGACGACGAACTCGGACGCGCGCTGCAAAAGCGCCTCTGCGACCGGGCGCGTGCCGGCGTCCGGGTCTATTTCCTGTACGACAGCATCGGTTGCCATGCGCTGGGGCGTGGCTACGTGCGCGTGCTGCAGGAGGCCGGCGTGGAGGCGCGACCGTTTTCCACACATCCCGGCTTTGTCAATCGCTTCCAGCTCAATTTTCGCAATCATCGCAAGCTTGTGGTCGTCGATGGCGCGCAGGCCTTCGTGGGCGGGCACAACGTCGGCAACGAGTACCTGGGCCGCCGGCCGCCGCTGGCGCCGTGGCGCGATACGCATATCGCCATCCGGGGCGCGGCGGTGCTGGACCTGCAGATGGCCTTTGCCGAGGACTGGTACTGGGCTGCGCGGGAAGTGCCGTACCTGATGACGCCGCCGTCGGGCCACGTGGGCGACATGGTGTGTCAGGTCGTGCCGTCGGGGCCGGCCGACGCGCAGGAAACCTGTTCGCTGTTCTTTGTGGAGGCCATCCAGTCGGCCACGCGCCGGCTGTGGATGACATCGCCATACTTCGTGCCCGACGAAGCCGTGTTTGCAATGCTGCGGCTGGCCGTGCTGCGTGGCGTGGATGTGCGCATCCTGATCCCGTCGCGGCCCGATCACAAGGTGGTTTACGGGGCATCCACCATCTACGCGTACCAGGCGATTCGCGCGGGCGTGAAGATCTATCGCTACCAGCCTGGCTTCCTGCACCAGAAGGTGATCCTGATCGACGACGAGGCGGCCGCCGTGGGCACCGCCAACCTGGACAACCGGTCTTTCCGCCTGAATTTCGAGTTGATGGTGATGACCGCCCACCCCGAATTCGCCGCGGACGTGGCGCGCATGCTCGAAGCCGATTTTGCCCAGGCGCGCCAGATTGGCCCAAGCGACTTCCTGGGCTCGCCTGCGATCCTGCGCGTGGCCATGCATGTGGCCAAGCTGTTCGCGCCGATCCTCTGACGATTCCAACGTGCCGTGCTGTCCATATTCGCTCCGGATGACGTGTCAGGCACTGGCAGGATTTGTGTACACTGTCTACTATGAAACGAAATGGGGTGGACGCCGTCCACATGGGGGATGACATGAACCGTGCCGTTGCTGCAACGCCGCCTACGCGCACGACCTATCGGCACGGCGACCTGCGCCGGGCGCTGCTGGAGGCCGGTATCGACCTGGCCCGCGATGGCGGGCCGGACGCCATCGTGCTGCGCGAAGCCACGCGGCGCGCGGGCGTGGTGCCCAACGCCGCGTATCGCCATTTCGCCAGCCGGCAGGATTTGCTGCAGGCGGTGCGCGCGTGGGCCCTGTCGAACCTGGCGATGGCCATGGAGGCCGAGATGGCGGCGATTCCTGCCGATGCGTCGCCGGCCGAGCGCGCGCGGGGCAGTCTGCGGGCGGTCGGCATGGGATATCTGCAGTTCGCGCTGGCGGAGACCGGCCTGTTCCGCACCGCGTTTTCGGTGCCGGACGATGTGGAAGACGATACCGACCCGGCCAAGGCCGGCAACAGCGGACTGAATCCGTTCGAGCTGCTGGGCGCCGCGCTGGATCGCTGGGTGGAAGCGGGCCTGCTGGCACCGGACCGCCGGCCCGGCGCCGAATACATCGCGTGGTCGGCAGTCCATGGCCTGGCCGTCCTGCTGATCGACGGCCCCCTGCGCAGCCGGGCGAAGGAGCAGGCCGCGGTAATCGGGCAGCGGTTACTGGAGATGGTGGATCGAGGGCTGCAGGCCGGGGGGTGAAATGCGGCGCGGCGGCGCAACGGCCCCCGACGCGCTGGCTTACCGGCCCTGGCGGGAGCGCGGTGCGCCGATGTCCGTCAGGTGCTGCCGCCACGCGGAAAACACCGCATCCAGGCAACTGGCCGTGTCGCATGCGTCGCGCTGACGCCGGAAGGCGTCGATGTCCGCCTGCGAGATCACGCCGGCCTTGAGTAGCCGCTGCTGGTCGGCATAGATGCGCTGGTAGCCCATCGAGAACAGTGCGGTCTCGCAGATGATCTGGCTGGCGCGCGTGGCCGGCGCCTCGCAAGCGATATCGCTGGCGTGGGCCGCGCAGGCCACGCCGGCGGCGATGGCCGCAGCCCCGCCGCGAAGGTAATGGATGACACTCGACATGGGGCCGGATTCTACCCGGCCTCAAGCCGGCGCCATCCCGCAACGCCGCCGATCAGCTTGCCGCTTGCGGCTTGGCCACCCCGCGGCGCGCCTTGACTGCCTGGCTCAGCGTTTCGAGCACCGCGACCGAATCGTCCCAGCCGATGCACGCATCCGTGATGCTTTGGCCGTAGGTCAGGTTGCACGGCTCGTGTTCGCCCGGGGTAAATTTCTGCGCGCCCGGCAGCAGATGGCTTTCCACCATGACGCCGAAGATCGAGCCGCTGCCGGCGCTGATCTGCCGCGCCAGGTCGGCCGCCACGTCGATCTGCTTCTGGTGCTGCTTGCTGCTGTTGGCGTGGCTGCAATCGACCATCAGCGTATTGCGCAGCCCGGCCGCTTCCAGTTCGCGGCACGCGGTGGCCACCGCATCGGCATCGTAGTTGGGCACCTTGCCGCCGCGCAGGATGACGTGGCAGTCCGGGTTGCCCTTGGTATGGACCGTGGCGACCTGGCCGTTCTTGTGCACCCCCAGGAAGTGATGCGGACGCGATGCGGCCTGGATGGCGTCGATGGCGATCTTGATGTTGCCGTCGGTGCCGTTCTTGAAGCCGATTGGCGCGGAAATGCCCGAGGCCAGTTCCCGATGTACCTGGCTCTCGGTGGTGCGGGCGCCAATCGCGCCCCAGCAGATCAGGTCGCCGATATATTGGGGCGAAATCACGTCCAGGAATTCTCCGGCGGCCGGCAGGCCCAGCCGGTTGATGTCCAGCAGCAGGCTGCGCGCAATGCGCAGCCCTTCGTCGATGCGATAGCTCTCGTCCAGGTACGGGTCGTTGATCAGGCCCTTCCAGCCCACCGTGGTGCGGGGTTTCTCGAAATACACCCGCATCACGATTTCCAGCGAGTCGGCATAGTGCTCGCGCTGGGCCATCAGCCGCCGCGCGTAGTCCAGGGCCGCCTGCGGGTCGTGGATCGAGCAGGGGCCCATGATGACCAGCAGCCGGTCGTCCTGGCCGTGCAGGATGCGCGAGATGCGCTGGCGCGTCTGGGTGACCAGCGATTCCACCGGCGTGCCCCGGATCGGGAAGAAGCGGATCAGGTGCTCGGGCGGGGGCAGGGGGATGATGTCGTCGACATGCGCGTCATCGGTCACGCTCGTACGGTCCGGCGGCGGCGCCTGCCAGCCCTCGGCAACGGTCGGCGGCGATTTATGTGGGTCTTGCATGGCGAACTCCTGCGAATCTGGGGAAAAGGACACCTGCGGAAAGCCTGCCGCAAACATGGGGCCACCCGGCGCGGATGTCGATGGAAAGCGATTCTAAGGCAGGCCGGCGGCCACGTCGCCGGGCATGGGCTGGAAAACGCTGCCGGCAACGGCGCCGTCACCGGGGCGCCCGGCATGCCCGCATCGCTACGCTTATAATTCGCCGGCTTTCCGCCCTCGCCACCGCATCGATTCCATGTCCGCTGTCACTTCCGCCGAACCCGTCCGCCTTGCCGGTGCCCTTGTCGTGGGCGGTGGCCCGGCCGGCCTGATGGCAGCCGAGATGCTGGCCGCCCAGGGTTTGCCGGTCGATGTCTACGACGCCATGCCGTCGGTCGGGCGCAAGTTCCTCATGGCGGGCAAGGGCGGCATGAACATCACGCATTCGGAGCCGGCCGATGCCTTCCTGGGCCGTTACGGCGTGCGCGCCGACCGCATCGGGCCGTTGCTCGACGCGTTCGATGCCACCCAGCTGCGCGCCTGGGTGCATGCGCTGGGCATCGACACCTTCGTGGGCAGTTCCGGCCGGGTATTTCCCACCGACATGAAGGCCGCCCCGCTGCTGCGCGCGTGGCTCCATCGCCTGCGCGAAGCCGGCATGCGGCTACATGTGCGGCATCGCTGGGTCGGTTTCGGCCAGCCCGTCGATGGCTGGCACGTGCTGCGTTTCGCTACCCGCCAGGGCGACGAGCAGGTCGACGTGGAAGTGGCGGCCCGCGCCGTGGTGCTGGCGCTGGGCGGGGGCAGTTGGGCGCGACTTGGGTCCGATGGCGCGTGGCTGCCGATGCTGGCAGCCCGGGGTGTCGATGTGGCGCCGCTGCGGCCCGCCAACTGCGGCTTCGACGTCGAATGGAGCGAGGTGTTCCGCGCCCAGCACGCCGGCGAGCCCGTCAAGCCGGTGGCCATCGGCGTGACCGCGCGCGACGGCACGGTACTGTATCGGCAAGGCGAGTTCGTGATCAGCGAAACCGGCATCGAGGGCAGCCTGGTCTACGCGCTGTCCGCGCCGATCCGCGACTTGATCGACGCCCAGGGAAGCGCCACCATCACGCTGGACCTGGCGCCGGGGCGGTCGGCCGAGGACGTTGCCGCCGAAGTCGCACGGCCGCGCGGATCGCGCTCGGTGTCCAGTCATCTGCAGAGCCGGCTGGGCATTACTGGCGTCAAGGCGCGGCTGCTGCGCGAGGCGCTGACCCGGGAAGCGATGCACGACCCCGTGGCGCTGGCCGCGGCCATCAAGGCGCTACCGTTGCGGCTGGCGCGCGCACGGCCCATCGACGAAGTCATCAGCACGGCGGGCGGTGTCCGGTTCGAGGCGATGGACGCCCACCTGATGCTCAACGCGATGCCGGGCGTGTTTTGTGCGGGCGAGATGCTCGACTGGGAAGCGCCGACCGGCGGATACCTGCTGACGGCCTGCTTTGCCAGCGGGCGGGTGGCGGGGGTGGGCGCCGCGGCATATCTGGCCGGCTGACGGCGTCAGCCCATCGACCCGCCAACCGACCTGCCGATCCGCCTGGCCAGCCACGGCCCGATCAGCACGACCGAGAACAGCCGCAGCGTCTGGGTGGCCACCACGAAGTTCATGTCCGCGTTGGTGCCGAGCGCGATGGCCACGATCGATTCCACGCCGCCCGGCGACATGGCCAGGTAGGCCGTCAGGAAGCTGACCTTGTGGCTGGCCGAGATCAGCCAGGCCGAGGCGGCGCACAGCGCAATCATGGCCACGATGGCAGCCAGCATGGTTGGCAGCGACGCCACCAGCGGCCGCAGCAGGTCGCGCCGGAACTGCAGGCCGATGGTCCAGCCCAGCACCGCGAAGCCGCAGCCGAGCAGCGGGGTGGGCACCACCACCGGAGCCGGCACCACCGTCACCCACACGGCGCCCAGCGCCAGCGGCACCAGGAACGCCCCGGCCAGGATGCGAAAGCGCACGCCAATCCAGCAGCCCACCATCGCAATCCCGATGGCGACCGGCGTGCCGACCGGCGAGACATGGCGGAATGCCTGCACGGCAGTCGCCGATGCCGATGCCGAGGCCGTCGCCATCTGTGCATCGACGATGGCATGGGCCACCAGCGGCCCGGTGACGACCACCAGCACCACGCGCAGGTACTGCATCAGCGACACCAGGATGCCGTCGCCGCCGTTCTCGGTGGCCAGTGCGCCCATGATCGACGCCGCGCCGGGTAGGCTGCCCCAGGCGCCCGTGGTGCCAGGCAACGGCGAATAGCGGACCAGCAGCCAGCCCACGGCCGCGGCGCTGCCGATGGTCAGGGCCACGCCCAGCACCACCAGCCCGTCGGAGGCCGCTTCGAGCAGTTCCGCCAGATGCAGCGTGCTGGCAATGGCCGTTCCCGTCATGGCCTGCGCGAACGCCGTCAACGCGGGGCGGATGCGCAGCCGGATGTCCATGAACCCGGCGACCATGGCGCACGCCATCGCGGCAACCAGCACGCTGGCAGTCGATATCACGGGTTGCAGCAGATAGCTCAATACGAGCGTACCGGCCATGAGCGCGGACCATTGCAGCGCGCGGCTTGTGTGTGCCATGTCCTGTGCGGTGTTGCCCGAAGGGTGACCCAGCCGCGAATTCTATCTTCCCTGTCTGCGATGCTCCGCCATTCGGTACGCGGGTCGGCGGCGCTCAGTCCAGCTTGATGCCGACGCTCTTCACGACCTTGTCCCACTTCTGGGTGTCGCGGTTCACCAGTTGCGCGAATTCCACCGGGCCCAGCGCGCTGGGCTCCATGCCCTGCTTGGCGATCGATTCGCGGATCGACGGCTGCGCCACCACGGCGGCAATTTCCTGGGCCAGGCGGTTGACGGTCGGCATCGGCGTGCCGCCCGTCGTAAAAACGCCATACCACGACACCACCTCATAGCCGGGCACGCCCGATTCGGCGATGGTGGGCACGTTCGGCATCGTTTCCACGCGCTTGGCGCTGGTCACGGCCAGGATGCGGACCTTGCCGGAATCGGCGCCGGCCTTGGCCGACGGCAGGCTGGCAAACGTCATCTGGGCCTGGCCGGCCATCACGTCCTGCATGGCGGGGGCATCGCCGCGATACGGAATGTGCGTGATGGACACGCCCGCCATGCTCTTGAACAGCTCCGCCGACAGGTGCGAGATCGTGCCATTGCCGGGCGACGTCACGTTGAGCTTGCCGGGGTGGGCCTTGGCGTAGGCCAGCAGTTCCTGCACGTTCTTGACCGGCAGGTCGTTGTTGACCACCAGCGCGTTGGCGGACTTGGCCACCAGCGACACCGGCTGTACGCCCTTGACCGGGTCGTAGGGCAGCTTGCTGTAGATCGACGGCGCGATGGCCTGGCCGCCGACCGAGCCCAGCAGCAGCACCGAGCCATCAGGCTTGGCGCGCGCCATCTCGGCGGTGGCCAGCGTGCTGCCGCCGCCGGGCTTGTTCTCCACCACGATCGTCGTCCTGGTGTTCAGCTGGAATTGCGTGGCGACGGTGCGCGCGATGACGTCGTTGCCGCCGCCGGGCGCGAATCCGACCAGCATGCGGAGCGGGCCTGGGGGCAGTTCCTGGGCCACGGCAGGGATGGCGGCCGAGGCAGCTGCCACTGCGAGCGCGAGAGCGGGGGCGATCTTGGAAAACAACATGGTTGATTCTCTAAAAGATGGGTGGATAAGTGCTCTCAGGATGAACTCGCTGTGCTGGTCCAACTGGTGGGGCGCGGTGTATCCCGGCTCCCGCTCATTTTGTGCAGGCGTTTGCTGCTGGCGTGGCCGGCCGGCCTGGCAATCCGGCCACGCGTTCGCCATGTCGCGGCTTATTTCTTGAATCGCACCACGGCTTCGCGCGAGGCCTGGGTCTGCGGCAACGTCGCAATTTCGCCAAGCGTCACGGGCTTGGTGGGAAACCGCAGGCGGTAGTAACCCACATCGCGCGGATGCCGCTGCTGCTCGTCGGCGATCAGTTCGGTCACGGTCAGCCCGCAGAAGCGGCCCTGGCACGGCCCCATGCCGCAGCGCAGGAACGCCTTCAGCTGGTTCGGCCCCTGGCAACCGATGCGCGCGGCATGGCGTACCTGTTCGGCCGTGGCTTCCTCGCAGCGGCACACGATGGTGTCGCCCACCGGGCGGCGGAACTGCGGCAGCGGGCGGTACAGCACCTCGAAGAACTCGCGGCCACGTGTGGCGCGTGCCAGTTCGGCGCGCGGCTGGGCCGCCGTGCGGTCGCGCGTGGCGGTGCTGATGCGGCCCAGCGCAGCGGCCGCATGCGCGGCGGCGATACGGCCCCGATGCTCGGCGGCGACGGCACCCGCAATGCCTGCGCCGTCGCCGGCAATGCTGACGTGCGGCAGCGACGTGGCGCCCCACTCATCGACCTGCGGCTCCCAGCAATCCTGGCGGTCGTTCCACACATGCTCGGCGCCCACGGCGCGCGACAGGTTGGTGTTCGGCACCACGCCCTGGTGCAGCAGCAACTGGTCGATGGCGATGGTGCGGCGCTGGCCGCCGGCCTCGTAGCGCAGTTCGGCGACCTGGCCGCCGGGCCCCGCCACGGCCTCCAGCGCGGTCACGCCGCTGACGATGGGCACCGCCTTGCGCACGGCGCGCAGCAGCTTCAGGCCCTTGCCCAGGTAGGGCGAGCGCAGGAAGCCCCAGGCATGCGGTAGCGCCTGGCGCCATTGGCCGCTGGCCGTGGTTTCCAGAATGGCTGCCAGCTTCACGCCGGCATTCAGGTACTGCCAGGCCAGCAGATAGAGCAGCGGGCCGCCGCCTGCCAGCACGGTCCGCCCCTCGGGCACCACGCCCGATGTCTTCAGCAGGATCTGCGCGGCGCCGGCCGTGATCACGCCCGGCAGGGTCCAGCCGGGAATCGGGAACGGCCGCTCCTGCGCGCCGGTGGCCAGGATGAGATGGCGGCAGTGCAGCAGCGCGGCCTGCGGGTCCCGGCCGGCATGGGCTACCGAGTAGGCCACCTCGTAGCCGGCGGACTCGCCTGTTTCCGCTGCGTCAGGCTGGCCTTCGCGTGCATGGATCGACCACACGGTGGCGGCCGGAATATGGCGCGCGCCGCTGCGGGCAAACGGCTCCAGCAGGCGCAGGCCGTGCCAGTAGTCCTGGCCAAGGATGGCGCGGTTCTGCACCGGCGTGCTGCCGATGGCGCGATAGATCTGGCCGCCCGGTGCGGGTTGCTCGTCGATCAGCACCGTCGACAGGCCCAGCGCGGCGGCCTGGGTGGCGGCGGCCAGCCCGGCCGGGCCGGCGCCGATCACCAGCAGGTCGCACGTCGTGATATCGGCCGTCATGCTGCCACCTCGCGTGCGCCAAGCTGGCGCTCCACCTTCATGCCGTCCTGCACGCGCGTCATGCAGGCCTGCTGGTTGGGCCGGCCGTCGATGCGTACCAGGCAGTCGTAGCACACGCCCATCATGCAGTAAGGCCCGCGCGCGGCGCCCGATACGGCGGTGTCGCGGCAGGCCAGCACGCCGGCCGCAAACAGTGCGGCGGCGACGCTGTCGCCTTCCCGGCATTCGAGCGGGGTGCCGTCCACGGTGACCCGCACGCTGCGCGCCGTCCCTTGCAGCACGGCCGCGTCAATTCGTTTGAACATGGAATCTCCGGGTCGAAAAGGTGTCCAGCTCCGGCGCCAGCGCCCCGGCGGCGATCATCGGAGCCAGGTGCATGGCGTGCGTGGCGGCCAGCGTCACGCCGCTATGGCAGGTGACAATGAACGCGCCGGGATGCGTGGCCGATTGCTCGTAGACCGGAAAGCCGTCCTTGGCGCGCACGCGCAGGGCTGACCAGGCGCGCACGGCGCGAACGTCGCGCAGCGCCGGCAGCGTCCGCACGGCGCGGTCGGCCAGCGTGGCCAGCACGGGCAGCGTGGTCACATGGTCGGCATAGCCGGCATCTTCCTGCGAATCGCCGACCAGCCAGCTGCCTTCGTCGTTCTGGCGCAGCGTGACCAGCGGGGTGTCCAGCAGGCGGCGCGTGCGCTCCAGCACCAGGATCTGGCCGCGCTGCGGCGCCATCGGCAGGTCGATGCCCACCATGGCGCCCAGGTCGCCGTTGCGCAGGCCGCCGGCCAGCACGATCTTGCGCGCCCGCACCTCGCCGTTCGGCGTGGTCAGCACGAAATCGCCGCCGGGCTGCTGCGCGATATCGGTGACGCCATGGTGCGGCAGGTATTCGACCCCACTGGTGCTGAACGCGGTATGGAACGCGCGCAGCAGCTTGAGCGGATTGACGATGCCGTCGTGCGGCGTCCAGATCGCGCCGGTCACGTCCGGGCCAAGGCCGGGCACCAGCGACGCCGCCTGGTGGTGATCGAGCAGCTTCCACTCGTACGGCTCGACGCCGGGCTGAGACATCAGCGTATTGACCCACGCCAGGCGGGCTTCCACCTCGTAGTCGCCCATCAGCGGCGTGAGGCCGCCTTTCTGTTCCAGCGCGACGTCGATGCCGGTTTCCTTGAGCAGGTCGGCCGCCAGTTGCGGCCACAGGCGCGTGGAATGCAGCGTCCAGCGGCTGTAGGCACCCATGCCGTAGCCCTTGCTCTGCAGCCAGACCAGGCCGAAATTGCCGCGCGAGGCGCGCAGGGCGATATCGCCTTCGTCCAGCACGGCAATGGTGCCGACGCGGTTGCGCAAGCCGTAGGCCACGGCGGAGCCGACCAGGCCGCCGCCCACCACGGCGACGTCGAATACGTGATATCGGGGGCTGGAGGCCACCATCAGCGGCGCCTCCCGTGGGGAATGTGCGGGCCTTGGGCCCTGCTGGAATGCATGTCGGCTACTCGCAAGAATCGTGACACCACCGGCCATCTGGGACGATCTGGCCGGGATGTCTGTCCGGACGAGTATTGCGGAGCCAGCACCCCGGACGCAAATACGAGTCTGTCAGGCGGTCATACCAAAACCTGATAGGGTGGCCGGCAGGGATGCCGTTTCGGTGGCGATCACCTCGATCATCCGTTCGGTGAACCGGTCCACCAGCAAATTGGCCGGCCGGTTGCGGGCCAGCAGCAGGTAGCTGACAAACGGGATCTGCGGCCGGAATGGCCGGATGACGACTTCCGCGGCGTGCATGCGGGCCACCAGCGGATTGACGATGCCGACCCCGAGACCCAGGCCGACCATTTTGCAGATGGTGGCACCGTAGGGAGTCTCGAAGTGCATCACGCGCCGGTCGTCGCTGGCGAACGCGGCATCCACGGCGGCGCGCAGGCCGTCGCCATGGCTCATCGAGATGAACGATTCGCCGGCCAGGTCGGCGGGCGTGATGGCATCGAGCGCGGCAAGCCGGTGTCCGGGCGGCAGCACGCAACAGCCCGACAGTTCGGCCACGGGCCGGGCTTCGGTCACGGCGGCGGGCGGCAGGAACGAGACCAGCCCCAGATCGCAGTAGCGGCTGCCGACCTGGTCGGCCACCAGTTGGGTGCTGCCCGTTTCCATGGCCACGTTGACGTCGGGGTACTCGGCATGAAACCGCTGCAGCACGAGCGGCAGCACGGTCATCGCCAGCGACGGCACGGTGGCAATGCGCAGGCGGCCCTTGCCGAACTGGCGGATATTGCGCGCGGCGTCCTTCAGCGCGTCAAGGCCGACGAAGGCGCGTTCGACCTCGCGCACGAAGGCCAGCCCTTCTTCGGTCGGATGCAGGCGGCCCGCCGTGCGCGTGAACAGCGTCAGGCCGGTGGAGTATTCGAGCTGGGCGATGAGCCGGCTCACGTTTGGCTGCGACGTATAGAGCTCGGTGGCGGCCGCGGTCATCGAGCCGGACCGCATGACTGCCTGGAACGCGTGGATTTCCTTGAACTTCATGCCAGGGTCTTTGGATGGATGCTGCGGCGATGGTATAGCAAATCCGTATGGGAAGCCCTGGTAGAACGATATGCCGGTATGGACGACTAGGCCGTCGGCGGGCCAGGCGGCGCCGGAGGCTCCCAGAGGATGTCCTGCAGCGGGGCGCGTTTGCGCCAGCCCTCCTGTTCGAGCATCGGCGCCGCGTAGAACGCCGGCACCGGCCCCAGGCAGAGCAGCCCGAATGGCTTTGCGCCGGGGGGCAGACCCAGCTCGCGCGCCAGGGCAGCGGGGTCGAACATCGATACCCAGCCCAGGCCGAGATTCTCGGCCCGTGCGGCCAGCCAGAGGTTCTGCACCGCACAGGCGGCGGACGCCCACGCCATTTCGGTGGGCATGCTGCGGCGGCCGAATACCGTGCCGTCGTCGGGTGCCAGTATCACCGCCAGCAATTCGGCGCAGTCGCGCATGCCCTCGACCTTGAGCCGCAGGAATTCGGCACCGCGTTCGCCCAGTGCCTGGGCCGTGGCCTGCCGTTCGGCTTCCACCAGCGGCGCCAGGCGCGAGCGCCAGGCCGGCGTGCTCAAGCGCATGAAGCGCCACGGCTGCATCATGCCCACCGAGGGCGCTTGGTGGGCGGCGCGCAGCAGGCGTTCCAGCTGGTCATCGGGCAGACGGGGCCCGGGCGTGAAGTGCCGGCAGTCGCGCCGCAGCGCCAGGATGCGGTACAGCGCGGCGCGCTCGGTATCGTCAACGTGAGGGCCGGGCCCGGTGTCTGCCATGTCTTGGGTAGGTTATGGGGTGTCGACGGGACAGGCGCCCGATGCGCAGTCGCCGGCTGCCGTGCTGGCTGGATTGCCGGCCGGCAGGGCGGAAGGCTGCCCCTTGTCTGCGCGGGAGTCCGCGCGCGCTTCGAGAATCAGTTCGGCAATGTCGGCGCCCAGCGTGAGATCGCTGACCGAGCCGAAATACTGCCGGCGCAGCAGGCCATCCGCGTCGATCAGGATTAGCGTCGGCGTGCCGCGCATGGCGTAGGCCTGCATCGTCAGCGGCACGCCGCCGTGGCCGTCGGGCATGTCCACCCCAACCGGGAACGGAATCCGGTACTCGTGCAGGAACGCGCGCAGCGCCGTGGGCGTCATGGCGTCGTGGTGCTCGAATACGGTGTGCAGGCCGACCACGGCCACTTCGGACGACTGAAACGTCTGATGGACCCGCAGCGCCTGCGGCAAGCCGTGCGACACGCAGCCCGGGCACAGCATCTGGAACGCTTCCAGCACGATGACCTTGCCGCGCAAGGCTTCGATGGACAGGGGACGGTCAGTGTTGAACCACTGCTGGACGGCCCACGCGGGTGCGGGCTGTGGACGAAATTCGCTCATGGTAGGGATCTCCGGCTGCATGACTGCGGCAGTATGCGGCGGCGAAAACTCCGTGGGATGGCGATTCGTCCAGGAAAACAGCCCGTTCGTACGCGGGGGCGTGCGACGGGCTGCTGGGGTATCCCTTGGCGCGTTATTCCGGCTGGGAAGGGGTTTCGGGTGCGGCGGGTGCGGCGGGCGTGACGTCAAGCGTGTCTGCCGCGGCGGCTTCCGGCTGCGGGGCGGCCTGCGCTTCGGCCTGGGAGGCGGCCGGCTGGGCAGCTTGCTGCGCCGCCGCCTTCGGCTGGGCCGGCTTCTGCTTCGGGCGGGCGGAGCGCAACTGGCGGCCGCGTGCCGCATCGGCCTCGGTCACTTCGCCGGCCGGCTGGCCAGCCAGATCCAGACGCGGCGCGCCCTGCGTCAGGCAAGTCCAGTAGCGGGCGCCACGGCACCAGGTGCGGATCGCCTCGCGCAGTTCGGCTTCGGACAGGCCCAGTTCGGTGGCGTGCGTCAGCAGATCGTCGAAGACACCGATCTTGAGCGGCACCTTGGGCGCGGGGTTCTTCGGGAACGCCAGCGGGAATTTCTTTTGCAGCTTGCCGATATTGCGGACCACCGGATCGACAGGCGTCGCCGGCCTGGCCTGTTGCGCCGCCTGGCCAGACGGCTTTGCGGCCGGTTTTGCACCCGGTTTGGCGCCCGGCTTGTTCGGCCGCGACGGCTTGTTCGGCTTGGCGGCAGGCGCAGGCTGGCGCGGAGCCTTCTCGCGCGCCTCTTTCTTTGCCTGCTCGGCCAGTTTTGCCCTCAGTCCTGCCAGTTGTTCGAAACCCATTGCTCTAGCTCAGTCAAACGACGCGGGATTATAGCGTGGATACCGGCCGAGGCCGGTTGTCGTCGGAAAATGCCGCCCCGGCGTCACCGGGAAGGCTGAAATGGGTCAGCGGATCTTGCCGAACCCGTCGGCTGCCCAGCGCCCGGCGCTCTCGCGCGTCAGGCGGAAATCGGGCCGTACATTGGCGGTGGCGAGTACGTCACCGAACGCGCTGGTGGCCGTCAGCGTGCCGAATGGCTCGAACTCGTCCGGCGTGATGGCCAGCTTGACGCTGATGACCTGATCGTCGACTTCAATCGTAATTTGCTTGTTAAGTTGCGCGTGCAACTGCTGCTCGTGGCGGCGGATCACCTCGGAGGCGGTCTTCACCAGGGTCTGGTGCGCGGTGGCATCGAGCGGCTTGGGATCGACCTTGTTTCGGCCCATGGTCCACGGGCCGACCAGGGCGGGTTCGGCGCTGCCGTCGCGGATCATTTCGACGGCCCAGCCGTCGCCGTCCTCGTTCTTGATGACGCGTGCGGTCCAGCCCTTGTCGCGCCAGAGCCGGGGCTCGTGAATCTGGTCGGGTTCGAGGTCGGCATCGGAAACCGTGGTGTCGGTATGGGGCTGAGGCATGACGCGGAAAAGCTGGGCAGGGGGAGCGGCTGGGGCCGAAAGGCTGGCATTCTAGCCCAGTCGCCAGCCCGCACGGTGCCGTCCGGGCACGCCTTGCGTAGCATTAGGCGCCTGGCGCACAGTCTGAAGCGGCTGGGAGTGGGGCAGGTGATCCGCGCGAGGGGCCGCGATGTCGGTGCGATGCCTGACAATGCCTAATTGGCGGGGTCAGAACAATCCTGATTGTCGCGAACGCCCGGGGTGTGATACAAGATAACTGCGCGCCCGCCATACTGGCGGCGTCGTCTTTATCTCGTTTTAGTTGGAATATTCAGAAAATGGCAACTGGTACCGTGAAGTGGTTTAACGATGCGAAGGGTTTTGGTTTCATCTCGCCGGATGACGGCGGTGAAGACCTGTTCGCGCACTTCTCCGAAATTCAGGGCAACGGCTTCAAGTCGCTGCAAGAAGGCCAGAAGGTCAGCTTCGAAGTGAAGCAAGGCCCCAAGGGCAAGCAGGCAGGCGCGATCAAGCCGCTGTAAATCCTCACGCATTGACTGCGTGATCTGCGGCGCCCCGCCTTGAAAACGGGGCGCCGTATCACTTTTGCTGCCGGGTTCCTGCTTAACGCTCCAGGAACAGCTTCAGCTTGTCGGCGCGGCTGGGATGCTGCAGCTTGCGCATCGCCTTGGTCTCGATCTGCCGGATCCGCTCGCGGGTCACGTCGAACTGCTTGCCGACCTCTTCCAGCGTGTGATCGGACACCATGTCGAGGCCGAATCGCATGCGCAGGACCTTTGCCTCGCGCGGCGTCAGCGCGTCGAGCGCCTCGTCGATTGCCGCCCGCAGGTTGGCTTGAATCGCCGCTTCGGCCGGCGAGCTTGCCGACACGTCCTCGATCATGTCGCCGAGCGTGGCGTCGGCGTCGTCGCCCACCGGGGTTTCCAGCGAAACGGGTTGCCGCGCAATCCGCAGGATGCCGCGTACCTTTTCCTCGGTCATTTCCATGCGTTCCGCCAGCACCGCGGGATGGGCCTCCTGGCCGGTCTGCTGCAGGATTTCGCGTGAAATGCGGTTCAGCTTGTTGATCGTCTCGATCATGTGAACCGGCACCCGGATGGTGCGTGCCTGATCGGCCAGCGCGCGCGTGACGGCCTGCCGCACCCACCACGTGGCATACGTCGAAAACTTCCAGCCGCGCCGGTATTCGAACTTGTCCACGGCCTTCATCAGGCCGATGTTGCCTTCCTGGATCAGGTCCAGGAACTGCATGCCGCGGTTCACGTACTTCTTGGCGATGGAAATCACCAGGCGCAGGTTGGCCTCGGTCAGTTCGCGCTTGGCCTGCCGCATCTTCTGCTCGGCGGCGCTCATCTGGCGGTAGATCTGCTTGAGCTGCTGCAGCGGCACCGAGACAGCGGTCTCGATATCGACCAGCTTGCGCTGGCAGGCCTGGATGGCCGGCAGGTGACGCTCCAGCGCCGGGCCGAACTGCGGCGACGTGGCCGCCATCTGGCTGGTCCAGCCGAGATCGGTCTCGCGGCCCGGGAACGACGCCACGAAGGCCTCGCGCGGCATGCTGCAACGCTCGACGGCGATCTCCAGGATGCTGCGCTCGATCGCGCGCACGGCGTCAACCTGTTCGCGCATGCTGGCGCACAGGCGGTCGATCATCTTGGCGCCGAAGCGGATCGGCGCCAGTTCGCGCTGGATCTCGGCAAGCACCTGCGCGACGGCCGCCGAGCGGGCCTTGCCCGTTACCGGGGTGCCGGGCAGTTGCGCGTACAGGGTCCGCACGCGCGCGAAAATCGCCAGGCTGTCGGCCGTCAGTTGCTCCAGCCGGGCAGCGTTCGCCTTTTCCGGGTTCGGGGTGTCTGAATCGTCCTCGTCATCGTCCGATTCGTCGTCGGATGCGCTGTCGTCGTCGGCATCGGCGTCGTCGGAGGCGTCATCGGCCGCACTGGCCATGTCGACGTCTTCGGCGCCGTCGTTGATGCCGTCAACCAGTTCGTCGATGCGCAGTTCGCCGGCGACGATGCGGTCCACGTCGGCCAGCAGCGCGGCAACGATGGACGGGCACGCCGCAACGGCCTGGATCATTTCCTGCAGGCCGCTTTCGATGCGCTTGGCGATCTCGATCTCGCCGGCGCGGGTCAGCAGCTGGCTGGCGCCCATTTCACGCATGTACAGGCGCACGGGATCGGTGGTGCGGCCGAATTCGGAGTCCACGGTGGACAGGGCAGCTTCGGCTTCCTCGTACGCCTGGTCGTCCGATGTCGCAGCCGGGGCGGCATCGCTCAGCAGCAGCGTCTCGGCGTCCGGCGCCTGTTCGTAGACGGACACCCCCATGTCGTTGAACGTGCTGACGATGGTTTCCATCGCAGCCGTCTGCGTCACGTTGTCGGGAAGGTGATCGTTGATGTCCGCGTGGGTGAGGTAGCCCCGCTCCCGGCCAAGCGCGATCAGGGCGCGCATCTGGCGCTGGCGCTCCTCGTCCAGGCGCGCGGCCTGGGCGTGGTCCAGCGGGGCGGCGGTGGCCGGGGCCTTGCCGGCCGGCTTGCGGCGGGCGGTCTTCGAAATAGCCGTCGTCATGCGGGATGCGGAATCGTCACGAACCGGATTTGCCAATACATTCTCCTGGACTGGTGGCCGACGATCGTCGCGGACATGACCGTCGGTCAAGCCTGCGGGCGCGAACGAAATCGTGGAGTGGCGCACGGAACGTCGAGGCCGAATGCCTCCCGCAGAATCCAGTGTGCGCAAAATGGGGAACCGCGCATCATACTTGACGATGTTGTGCGGTGCAATAACCGGCGGCCCGCTTTTTGTCGCAAAAAGGGCCGATTAGGGCGCATTACAACAAAAAAAACACGGTTGATGCTGTTCGCCGGTGACATGTTCTGGTGTGGGGGCAGGCCAGAACATTTCAAGCCAAAGGATCGGCGATGACCCAAGCGACAGGTCTGGCGGATGGCCAGGCGGTTTGCCGCGATGGTCACCGGCACCGGACATCTGTTGCCGCGCTGGCGCACCTCCTGTCATCGGCCAGGCACAAAAAAATGCCACGCGGCGGGGAACCGCGTGGCATCTGAAGTGAAGAGAGCAGGGGAGGGGTCAACCCTGAACTCCATTGGGTCGCCCGCATTGCACGGGCGACTGCAGTGTAAGAAGACAATTCTCATTCGAACATCGGAATCTTCTGAAATTCGGGTGCGACTTGTCTCAGTCGCGGCCGCCCGGTCAGGGCCGCTGCGCCGCCATGAATGCATCGATTTCGCGGTCCTTGGCTTGCCACTGATCGGCAAGCCAGTGGTGAAACGCCGACCGGAAAGCCTTGTCGGTCGCGTAGTCGGCGCCGCAAAAGGCATCGGGAATCGGAATTTGCCGAATGCGGACGACGATCCGGCCGGCACGGCCCGAGGCAAGGTGCCAGAAGCTGGGCACGCCGTCCGGGTAGATGATCGTCGCGTCGATCATCGAGCGGAACTGGGTGCCCATGGCATTCAGCGTGGTGGCCAGCGCGCCGGCGCGGGGCTTGAGGAGGTGGCGATACGGCGACGATTGCGCCTGCCGCCGCGCTGGCGAAAACCGCGTGCCCTCGGCAAATACCATCACGCTGGTGGGCACCAGCCTGAATTTCTCGCAGGCGCGCCGCGCGGTGTCCTGGTCCTTGCGGCCCAGCGCCGGATTGCGGCGCAACTGTGCCTTGCTGTACCGCTTCATGAACGGGAAGTCCAGCGCCCACCAGGCCAGGCCAATCACCGGCACGTAGAGCAACTGCTGCTTCAGGAAGAACTTCAGCAGCGGAATGCGCTTGTTCAGCACCCGCTGGAGCACAAAGATATCCACCCACGACTGGTGGTTGCAGTTGACCAGATACCAGTCGTCCAGGCGCAGATCCGTATTGCCCTGGACGTCCCAGATCTGTGGTTGCAGACGCGCGATCCAGCGGGTGTTCCGGGATACCCAGCCCGTTGCGATGCCGTTCAGCCAGGGGTCCACGCGGCGGCGCACCGCCTGCGTCGGCACGGCCAGCTTGAGCAGTGCCAGCGGCACGATCGGTACAAAGCAGGCCAGCGTGTTGAGCACCAGCAGCGTGGCGCTGAGCAGGCCGGTCAGCCATGCCAGGCGTTGCGGCCGGGCCTTCGGCGGCTGCCGGCCGGCGGTATCGACAGATTCGGGCGGTTGGGGTGGTTGGGGCGGGAGCGTTCCGGTGCGGGAAGCGCGTGGTGAGGATGGGGACGAAGGGGAGGTCGAATTCATGTGCGCAAGTTTGCAAGAGCCAGAAGGCCGTCAATTTGTCTTCAATCAATTGGAAGACGTTGAAACTAAAGAATCGACGATGTGAAGGGGCGTTTCCGTGGCATGGCTGGGTCGGATGCGTCCGATAAGGCGAACGCCCGGGCGAATCAACGCTGGCCAGTGTCGGGTGATGCTGGAGCCGATGCCGGGACGGCCGGCTTTGGCGGCCCCGCATCCAGCAGCGCGGCGATCTCGGGGTCGCGCTGGCCGATGTCCCATTCGCCGGCGTTGACCTTGGCGAATTGCTCCATGCACAGTTGCTCGACCGTTCCGGACTGCTCATGCTCGAGGGCCACGCGCATCACGTCGAGCTGCTGGTTGGTAAAGCTGCCGATCAGCGTGGCGTGCTGGTCCAGCAGGCTCTGGTTGGCCTGCCGCTCGCTTTCGCTGGGGCCATTGGCGGCCGCGTCTTCGAGGCGCTGGCGATAGACGCGGGCCACGGCCAGCCGCGCCGCGTTGCGGTCCAGCCAGAGTGTCCACGCCGCTTCGACGGCCTTGCGCGCCTGGGGCGCATGCTCGACACAGAAGTCGACCGTATTGCGCAGCACGGCCTCGTCCATCTGGGGCACCAGCCCGGCGGACACGGCAAGCTCGCTGCGGGCGTCGCGCTGCGAAGGCGGGGCCGGCGGCGTCTGCGCTTCGCGTGAGCATGCCGTTGTCACAAGGGCGGCCAGGGCGGTGACCAGCATCATCTGGATGGATTCGAGGCGGTACATCCGGGGCAGGTTGTCTGTCGATGGCCGGCATTCTACCGGCCGGGCGCCACGCGCCGGGGTTTCAGTGGCGCCAGCGGGTAGAATGCCGCTCCTTCCGCATCCATCCCAGTGCACACGTAAATGGCAGTCACGCGCAGTAAGAGGCAGGCAACGCTGATCGGGCTCGTCGCGGTCCTTTTGTGGAGTTCGATCGTCGGACTGATCCGGAGTGTCAGTGAAAGTTTCGGGGCCACGGGCGGCGCCGCGCTGATCTATACGGTTGCTGCCGCACTGCTCTGGCTCACCGTGGGCCCGCCTCGCACGCGGGTACTGCCGCGCGCCTACCTGATCTGGGGCAGCCTGCTGTTCGTGGCCTACGAACTCTGCCTGTCACTGTCCATCGGATACGCCAACACCGGCAGGCAGGCCATCGAGGTAGGCATGGTCAACTACCTGTGGCCGAGCTTCACGATGCTGGCCGCCATCGCCTTCAATGGCCAGCGGGCCAACTGGCTGGTGGTGCCGGGATTCCTGGTGGCCGTCCTGGGGATTGCGTCGGTGCTGGGCGGCGACCAGGGGCTGGATCTGGCCGGCATGGCCGGCAACGTGCGGGACAACCCGCTCAGCTATGGCCTGGCGTTCGCCGGGGCCCTGATCTGGGCCGCGTATTGCACCGTGACCAGCCGTATCGCGCAAGGCAAAAACGCTGTGACGCTGTTCTTCATGCTGACGGCGCTGGCGCTATGGGGCAAATACCTGATCACCGATGGCGAAACCATGGTGTTCGGTCTCAGGGGCGTTACGAACCTGGTGCTCGCGGCCTGTGCGATGGGGTTCGGCTATGCCGCCTGGAATGTCGGCATCCTGCACGGCAACGTCACCGTGCTGGCGGGCGCGTCGTACTTTATCCCGGTGATCTCGGCCGCGCTGGCGGCCGTGCTGCTGCACGCGCCGCTTTCCTTGTCGTTCTGGAAAGGCGCGGCAATGGTCTGCGCGGGGTCCATCCTGTGCTGGCTCGCGACGCGCGGCCGCAGCGCGGCACCGGCTGCAAGGCGATCCGGGGCATGAGCACCGCCCGACAGGCACGCGCGGCGCGCCGGTCGGGCGCGCCTCGCGTACGCCAGCCGTCCGGCCCTCAGGCGCCTTGCGCCATCCGCATCGGTCGCGCTGTTACTGGCACTGGCTGAGCGCGCCCGCAGCGTTGCTGTCGTCGCCGCGGAAGCCCAGCCACGAGCCTGGCCCGTTGGTGGATTTGCGCACGACGGCTGCGGACCCGGCTGGCGGTTGCTGACCTGGCACGTAGACATCGAATGCCTGGTCATTGGCCAGCATGTATTGCATCCAAACCTGCTGGTTGGTGGCATCCGCCCATTTCTGCCCGATGCATTGCGCGGCCGCCTTCGGCGCCAGCTTGCTTTCGCCAACGGCTCGCGTGGTGGGCGTTGGCGGCGGGGTGTAGGGGGCGGGCATGTTGGCGCAGCCTGCAAGCGTGGCCACGGCCAGTACGACGATGACGGGATACTTCATATTATTGACTCCATATCCGATCGTGGAAGGCACCGACGGCCTGCCCATCGGTTGGGATGCCGGCCGGTGCGTCTGGGTGTGCGGTACGCAAGCGATACTCCACGTCGTACCAGATACGAGTCTAGGCGCCAGATGCCCGATACGCCTATGCCCGATGCGCCATCTCGCCGTGTCGGTCTTTGTCTGATCCTGAAAACCGCCTTTGGGGAAACTTTCGGGCGCCGCAGGCGTCGCTATCTGCATATCCGTGATGCAACAGCGCAGGGGGCGCGACAGATGAACATGGCAATCGTGGCGAGTCATCCGTGGTTTGGCACGGCGATGGGTGCAGTTGCCGCCATTCTGCTCGGGCTGCTCGCCCACCGGCTGGGCGGCCTGCTGCTGTTGCGGATGACCCGCCATACCCCGGTGCTGCATGCGATGGTGGTGAAGGCCCGCGTGCCCGCCAAGGTGGTGGTGCCGCTGTTCCTGCTGCAGACCACCTGGCAGGCCGCGCCCGACGACCTGGCCTGGATCAACAGCGTCCGGCATCTGAACGGCCTGCTGATGATCGTGTCGATGACCTGGCTGCTGGTGCGCATCATCGCCGGGTTCGCGCAGGGTGTGCTGGACCAGCACCCGGTCAATGTGGCCGACAACATGGGCGCGCGCCGCATCCACACCCAGACGCGCGTGATCTCGCGGATCGCCATGACGCTGGTCATCGTGATGGGCGCGGCCATGCTGCTGATGACGTTTCCGGGCGCGCGGCAGGTGGGCGCGAGCCTGCTGGCATCGGCCGGCGTGGTCGGCCTGATTGCCGGTTTTGCGGCCAAGCCCGTGTTCAGCAACATGATCGCCGGGCTGCAGCTGGCCCTGACGCAGCCGCTGCGGCTTGACGACGTGCTGATCGTCGAGGGCGAATGGGGCCGCGTGGAAGAAATCACCAGCACCTATGTGGTGCTGCAGATCTGGGACGAACGCCGCCTGATTATTCCGCTGCAGTATTTCATCGAAAAGCCATTCCAGAACTGGACCCGCAACAGCGCCCAGATCATGGGGTCGGTCTTTTTTCACGTGGACTACGGCATGCCGCTGGCGCCGTTGCGCGAGGCACTGACCCGCATCGTCCATGCGCGTCCCGAGTGGGATGGCAGATTCTTTAATCTCGTGGTCAGCGACACCACCGACAAGACGATGCAGTTGCGGGTGCTGTGCACCGCGGCGTCCTCAGGGCTTGCATGGGATCTGCGCTGCGCCGTGCGTGAGGCACTGATCGACTTCATGCAGCGCGAGTATCCGCAGTTCCTGCCCAGGTTGCGGATCGAGGGCGACGGGGACCGGCCCGCGGTGCAGCCCGTGCAGTCGGGGCCCGCCTGATCGTCGCCAAAAAAACAGGCTGCTTCCTAAAGGGGAAAGGAAGCAGCCTAATGTGCCGGAACGGAAAGT
This sequence comes from Cupriavidus sp. 86D6, assembly GCF_057815095.1. Lineage (NCBI taxonomy): Bacteria > Pseudomonadati > Pseudomonadota > Betaproteobacteria > Burkholderiales > Burkholderiaceae > Cupriavidus > Cupriavidus sp. 86D6. The sequence goes on from NZ_JBYPSB010000009.1 coordinate 79,429, forward strand.
CATTGGCCGAATGACGCTACTGGCCAAACATTAACCATGCATTAATCCGCGTGCACAGGCGCCCGCTGGATCCCGTAATTTTCGTCCGTTTGCAAATCGGCAACGCTGTACCTGATCGATACTCAGAAAGCGTTGACTCATTTGGAGCGCTCCCTCTACACTCGCCGGCAAAGGTTCCTCGCGGCTAGGGTCAGCCGGAAAGAACGGGAGCAAAAAAATGGGCAAGCATAGCCCCACAAGGCAGCCGGGTCGCGGACGCATATTTGCGCCTGCGCCAGACGGGATTATCGGGATCGTCGGGATTATCGGGTCGGGCAGGGGCGCCACTTCGCGCGCCCGGGCGCCGTCGTCCGGCTTCACGCTGGTCGAACTGATGATCACGGTCGCCATCATCGGCATCATCGCCGCATTCGTATTTCCCTCGTATACCAGTTATGTCGTCCGCGGCAACCGCGCGGCCGCCGAGTCCTACATGCTGGAACTGGCGAGCCTGCAGGAGCGGTTCATGGTCGACAACCGCGCCTATGCCGCCAGCCTGGCGGCGCTGAACGCCCCGGCCACGCCGGCCAGCGTGTCGGCGTACTACCAGATCACCGTGACCGCCACCGCGACGCCGCCGGCCTATACGATCACGGCCGCGCCAATCGGCAGCCAGGCGTCGCGCGATACCAGCTGCGGCACGCTGGCCCTGACGCAGGCCGGCGACAAGAGCGCCACCGGCGCTGCCGGACAGGCCGGCTGCTGGAGATAAGCATGCCGGTCAATCTGGGATCAGCAAGCCGCTCGCGCCGTGTGGCCGGGACGAATGGGCAGGCCAGGGGCTTTACCCTGGTCGAACTGATCGTGACGCTACTGGTGCTGACCATCCTGTCCACCATGGCGGCGCCTTCGTTCCAGCAATTCATTGCCGGCCAGCGCCTGCGCAATGCGGCCAGCGACCTGGCGTCGGCGGTCACGCTGATGCGCAGCGAGGCCGTCAAGCGCAATGGCATCACGACGCTGTCGGCCAATGGCACGTGGTCGGCCGGCTGGGTCGTCACGGCCGGCACCGAGCGCCTGCGTGCCTATGGCCCCTATACGGATATCACCGTCAGCACGGCGGGCGGGAACTCGCTGTGGGTCGGCAACGATGGCCGGCCCGGCAACGGCAGCCAGACGTTCCAGGTCTCGATGGGGGGCACCGGCACGTCGAACGTCGTCTGTATCCAGATCAACGGCACCGGCCGTGTGGCCACTGTCAGCGGAGCCTGCTCATGAACACGTCTGTCCGTACTCGCCGGTGGCGGCGTTCCGGCAGCGGCCCGCGAGCCTCGCAGCGCGGGTCGACGCTGATCGAGGTGCTGGTCTCGGTGGTGATCGTGCTGGTGGCGTTGCTCGGCACAGCCGGGATGATTGCGCGCTCGGGCCAGACGGAAATGGAGTCGTACCAGCGTGGGCAGGCGTTGACGCTGCTCCAGGACATGGTGGCGCGGCTCAACGCCAACCGGCAGGTCATCGGCTGCTACGCAAGCGGGCCAAACGCCACCGTGGCGGGCAGCACGACGGTGCCGCCAGCCGCGTGCACGGTGGGAACCAACGCGCAACGCGCAGTGGCCGCCTCAGACCTGGCGACATGGGGCGCGGCCCTGCAGGGCAGTGCGGAGACCGATGGGGGCAACAAGGTGGGCGCGATGATCGGGGCGCTGGGCTGTATCGAGGCGATCGATCCCGCCACGCAGACGTACCGCGTCACGGTAGCCTGGCAAGGCCTGGCCAAAACGGGGGCGCCGGCGTTGCCGTGCGGGCAGAACCAGTTCGGCAATGACGCGAACCGGCGTGCGGTCAGCGTGCAGGTGCGGATCGGGGTGCTGTCATGACGCGGCACGTTCCCGTGCGACACATCGCGCCGATGCGCCGCCAGCGAGGCCTGTCGCTGGTGGAACTGATGGTGTCGATGACGCTTGGCCTGCTGCTGATCACGGCGCTGGCGACGCTGTACTTCAATACCAGCCGTGCGCGCAATGCGTTTTCAAACAGCGCCGAGCAGATCGAGAACGGCCGATACGCGCTGGACATCATGAGCCGCGAGGTGGAACTGGCCGGCTTCTTCGGCCCCGCCAACGTGGCGGCCGGCGCGCTGGTGTCGGCCCCCGACCTGTGCGCGACGGACCCGGCGTCGCTCGGCTTCTCGGCGTCGCCCGCCACCGTGCCGCTTGCCGTGCAGGGCTTCGCGCCGGGCGCCGTGGCGCCATGCCTGCCCAACCTGCTGGCCGGATCGGAGATCCTGGCCGTGCGGCGCGTCAGCACCACGCCGGTGTCGGCCGCGGTGGTCGGGACGCCATACCTGCAGGCTTCCTACTGTGCCGACGACACGGCATCGCTGGTATTCGACGCCAGCGCGCCGGCGTTCAAGCTGCGCACCAAGGCCTGCGACAGCGCGGTGCCATCCGAACTGCGTGCGGCGGTGGTCCGCATCTTCTACCTGGCCGGATGCGACCTGTGCACCGGCGCAGGCGACGGCAAGCCAACGCTGAAGATGGCGGAACTGTTCAATGGCGCCTTCCGCGTGCAGTCCGTGGCCAACGGCATCGAGGACATGCATCTGTCGTACGGGGTCGACCTCGATGGTAACGGCGCGCCGGACTGCTACGTCGCCGACCCCGGTGCCGACCACTCGGCGGATTGCACCGGTGCGCCCGCCTACGACTGGTCCGTGCCGCTGACGAACTGGCGCAACGTGACCGCCGTGCGGGTCCAGTTGCTGGCCCGCACCGCCGTGGTGACCAGTGGCTGGACCGACCAGCGCACCTACGATCTGGGTCGGGCCCAGGCAAGCGGCCCGTTCCGGGATGGATACAAGCGCCACGTCTATGCGGAACTGGCCCGCGTTGCCAACATTGCCGGTTCCCGGGAGTCCCAATGAGTCCGATCCGACATCGCCAGAACGGCGTCACGCTGCTGATCACGCTGGTGTTCCTGGTCGTGTTCCTGATGCTGACCATCTCGCTGGTGGGCTCCAGCGTGGTCAATACCAAGGTGGCGGCGAACCAGCAGTACGGCGTGGAGGCGCGCCACGCCGCGCAGCAAGGGATCGAACAGGTCATCAGCCAGGACTTCACGGCGGCGCCGGTGGCCAGGACCGTGCCCGTCGACGTGACGGGCGACGGCAAGGCCGACTACACCGTGCAGGTCGCCGCACCGGTCTGCGAGACCAGCAAGCCGGTCAAGAATATCGAACTCGACGAGAACAATGCCGACGATGTGTCCTGTTTCGTGGGCAATGGCAACAACAACACCGGCATCGTGACCGGGAGCGGCGGCGGGGGCGGCAATTCGCTCTGTAACGGGACCCAGTGGGACGTGGCCGCGACGGTCAGCGATACCGCCGTGACCGCCAGCCGCACCACCCTGCATCAGGGGATTGCCGTGCGGGTGCCGTATGGCACCGCATGTCCGTCGTGACCATGGCCCGGCCGATTGCCTGACCGATCGCCAAACCGTTTTCCAGCTAGCTGTCTTCTTCCGGGCTCCGCACTCATGCGCATCTCTTCTCTTTGTCTGGCCCTTGCCCTGAGCCTGGCCACGGCGGCGTCTCCGAGCCTGGCGGAGGATATCGACCTCTACACCGGGCTGCAGCCCCAGGCGGGCAAGCCGAACGTGCTGATCATTCTCGACAATGCGTCGACGTGGGATGCCTCCGCCAGCTTCACCTGCTCCACGGACGGTGTGGTCAGCAGCAACAACGCCGGCAAGGACGTAGGCGCGCTGCAGTGCGCGCTCTATAACGCGATCAACTCGATCACGACGTCGCCCACGCTCTTCGGCAACATCAACATCGGGTTGATGATGTTCGGCACCGGCAACAACGCAGGCGGCAAGATGCGCTATCCGGGCGCGGCGCCGTACAAGTTGCCGCTGATGGACGAGAAGGGGATCCCCGCATTCCTTACCTACCTGAAGTCGATCGACCGGCAGGCCGACAACTCGAACAATTCGCAGGTAGGCGGCGCGATGCAGGAGGCCTGGGCCTTCTTCTCGGGCAACACGGGGCTGTCCGGTACCAAGTACGCGTCGCCGATCGACAACCCGTGCCAGCGCAACTTCATCATCTACATTGGCAACGCCGTGAACAACGGCAAGCCGCAGGACACCGGACAGAACGCCTTCGATTCACTGGTCAGCGCCGGCGCCACCAAGGCGCAGCAGCAGGAAATCGTGCTGGCGACCAACGCCAAGTACCAGAGCAACTGGGGCGACGAGTGGGCGCGGTTCCTGAACCAGACCGATGTGCTGGGCAACATGGACAACCGTCAGAACGTGACGACGTACACGATCGCGGTGACCGACAACAACAACCCCGACTACGTGCAGCTGGCCCAGAGCATGGGCACCAACGGCGGGGGCAAGTCGTATACGGTGCAGCTTGGCGATGCCAACGGCCTGGCGGCCGACCTGCTTTCGATCTTCAATGAGGTGCAGGCCGTGAACAGCGTGTTCGCGTCAGTCAGCCTGCCGGCATCGGTCAACGCGCAGGGGCAGTTCCTGAACCAGGTGTACATCGGCATGTTCCGGCCCGACGCCACGGCGGCGCCGCGCTGGATGGGCAACCTCAAGCAGTACAAGGTGGGCTACGACAAGACCGGCAAGCTCGTGATGCAGGATGCGACGGGCGCATCGGCCATCAGCAACGCCCAGACGGGGTTCGTGTCGGCGAACGCGGTGAGCTACTGGACGGCTGACGCGCCGCTGTCGTTTTCAGGTGGCAAGTATGGCGGCACGGTCAAGAACTGGCCAAGCACGGGTTACTGGCAGAACAGCCCGTCCGGCACGGGGTGGAAGCTCGACACGCCCGACGGGGAAATCGTCGAAAAGGGCGGCGTCGGCGAGATGATGCGCGTGCAGTGGCTGACCAGCCAGGACTCGCGCACGCTGCTGACCTGCAATGGCGTGGGCAATTGCCCGGTGTCGGCCGCGTTCCCGAGTTTCGATGCGTCGAATAGCTGGCTGACGGGCTCGACCGGGCTGGCGGCGTTCAATGGCGGCACCAATGGCGGGGCCACGATCACCGCGACCGAATTGCCCAAGCTCATTGCCTGGATGCGCGGCCAGGACGAGGCGGCCGTCGACAACAAGAGCATCGCCGGCATTGAAAGCGAAACGGGCCCGGGCTCGCCCGTCACGGTGCGGTCATCGATCCACGCCGATGTGCTGCATTCGCGCCCGGCCGTGGTCAACTATGGCGGCACCACGGGCGTGGTGGTGTTCTACGGCACCAACGACGGCGTATTCCACGCCGTCAACGGCAACCAGACACAGGGCATCGGCACGGTGCGGCCCGGCGGCGAACTGTGGGGCTTCGTGGCACCGGAATTCCTGGACAGGCTGAGCCGGCTCTACACCAACTCGCCTGAAGTCAAGCTGTCGACCACGCCGGCAGGCATCTCGCCGGAGCCCAAGCCGCGCGATTACTTCTTCGATGGCAGCACCACGGTGATGCAGGACCAGCGGGACCCGGCCAATCCCCGCGTGATGCTGTACCTGACCGCGCGGCGCGGAGGCCGGCTGGTCTATGCGCTCGATGTCACCAACCCCGCGAGCCCGCGCTTTGTGTGGAAGCGGTCCAACGCCGATATCCCGGAACTGGGGCAGAGCTGGTCGCAACCGAAGGTGGCACGCGTGCGCGGCAATACGAATCCGGTGATCATCATGGGCGCCGGCTACGATCCGGCCGAGGACAGCGATCCGTCGCCTGGCGTGGATACCATGGGCCGGGGCGTGCTGGTGCTGGACGCCTACACGGGCAACATGGTGTGGTCGGCGCAGCCATCCTGCATGGGCGCCACCGGCGCCTGCACGGCGGTGCCCGCACTGACCCGCTCGATTCCGTCGGACGTCACCACGCTGGATCGCAACGGCGATGGCTACGTGGAGCGGATCTACGTCGGCGACGTGGGCGGCAACGTCTGGCGGGCCGATTTCGAAACCGCTGGCGGCACCGCGCCGGCCAACTGGACGATGAACAAGCTCGCCGCGCTGGGCGGCGCGGCCAATACCAACAGTGCGCGCAAGTTCTTCTATGCGCCCGACGTGATTTCCACGCGCGGCTACGACGCGGTGTCCCTGGGGTCCGGCGACCGCGAGCATCCGCTCTATTCGGCCTCCGCCACGCCGGGCACGGCCTACAACGTGGTCAACCGGCTCTACATGATCCGCGATACCAACACGTCGCGCATGCCGTCCACCTGGACGCCGTTGACAGAGGCGAACCTCGTCGATGCCACGACGGCCGGCTACGACGGTTCGCGCTCGGGCTTCTACATCACGCTGGTGAATCCCGGCGAAAAGGCCGTGAACGCGCCGCTTACCGTCGCCGGCTATACCAGCGTCGGAACGAACACGCCCTCGGTGCCCAAGGCCGGCGTCTGCTATCCGAACCTGGGCACGGCGCGCAGCTATTCGTACAGCTTCCTGACCAGCGCGGGGCTGAATCCCGACCGCTCCATCATTCTGGATGGCGGCGGGTTCCCGCCGTCGCCGGTATTCGGCGTGGTGAGCGTCGACAAGGACGGGCAGCCCGTGGTAGTGCCGGTGCTGTTCGGGGTGGGCAACCAGAACAGCAGCGCCGGCGGCGACGACAAATCGGCGCTGGGCGTGCAGAAGGTGGCGCTGACCGGCGTGGGCAAGCGCAAGCGCATCTACTGGTATCCCGAGACCGACCAGAAGTAAGCCGGCGGCCTGACGTACCCGGCCCGCAAAAAGAAGAACGGGCAGCCCACGCTGCCCGTTCTTCCGTTGCGACTCCCCCGTCACTGCGCGACAGCCACTTTCCCCTCAATTTCCCGATCGATCTGCTGCCCCCGTTGCAGCGTCTGCTGCTGGCGCAGTGCCTCGGTCGTGGTGCCCTGGCCGTTCGGTGCCCAGCCCGGAGGCATCGTCAGGTAGCCGATGGCGCTCGCCAGGCTGCCCGATGCCAGCATGTCCTTGCCCAGGCTGATCCAGTGTTCGAACTGGTTGACCAGCGGGTTGTGCGTGGTGGTCGGGTGGACCAGCCCGAAGCGGCACGGTTCGTCGTCGCGCTCTGCCACGTAGGTGCCGAACAGGCGGTCGAACAGGATCAGCACGCCGCCGTAGTTGGCATCGAGGTAGTCCACGTTGGAAGCATGATGGACGCGGTGGGCCGACGGGGTGTTGAACACGTATTCGAGCCAGCCGAGCCGGGGAATCCAGGTGGTGTGCAGCCAGAACTGGTACAGCAGGTTCAGGCTCAGCGTGGCCAGTACCACCTCGGGGCGCACGCCCAGGAAGACCAGCGGCGCGAAGAAGATGGCGGTGCCGGTGATCTTGCCGGTCCAGCCCAGCCGATACGCGGTGCCCAGCGTCAGTTCATTGGGCGAGTGGTGCACGGCGTGCGTGGCCCAGAAGAAGCGGATGCGGTGCGAGGCGCGGTGATACCAGTAGTAGCAGAATTCCTGGCCGACGAAGAGCAGCAGCACGGCCAGCGCGCTGTTGATCTCCACCGTGAAGATGCGGTGCTGCCAGGCCAGTGCAAAGATCGGCGTGGCCAGCGACAGCGGCAGGAAGGCCATCAGCTTGCGGCCGATCATGTCGACCAGCGACAGGGCCATTTCGTGCCACGGATAGGTCTTGCCTTGCTGGCGCGCCTTGCGGGCCAGGAACGCGGCTTCGACCATCGACGCGGCGACGATGACGCCGGTGGCCAGGAGGGTGATTTGATGAAGTTGCATGATCGTCCTTTCGGTTTGGCGGTGACGCTGGCGTAGCTGTCGCGGCGTCGGTGAGCCAAATGTAGGGGGCGATCGGGCGGGGCGCCATGCGGGAAGTATGTCGCCCCATGTCACCGCGCGGAAAGCCGCGCCGGGTAACGGTTTGCGGGCGATGGCGAGGGCGCCCGACGGCGCCGGTGACACAGGGGGATGCGGCGGAGCCGGCGCATGCGGCGTCCCGGTCGCCCGCCCGTCAGGCCGGGGCAGGGCGCCGGGGCCCGGCCATCGGCCGGATAGCCCTTACATGCGATACCGCACCGTCGCCATCACGCTGCGCGGGGCGCCGGGCAGGTTCAGGTTCGGGCTCGAACCGTGCCCGGAAACGATGTAGCCCTGGTTGAAGAGGTTGTACACGTTGAGCTGGGCCTCGAACTTGCCGCGCCGGTACCACGCCACCATGTCGGCGGTGACATAGCCCGGCAGCGTCACGGTGTTGGCCGGATCGGCCTGCCGCGCGCCCACCAGGTTCAGCCCGCCGCCCAGGCCGAAGCCGTGGCCGAGGTCCTTGGTGATCCAGACATTGCCGGAATGGCGCGGCGTCAGCGTGGCCCGCTTGCCTTGCAGCGCGGGGGTGGACTGCGTGACCACGGCATCCAGATAGGCATAGCCGGCCAGCATGCGCCAGCCGCCGCCCAGTTGCGCGGCACCGCTCAGTTCCAGGCCATCGGTGCGCTGCTCGCCGATCGGGATCAGCGCGGTACCGGTGGCGTTGGCCACCTTGATGTTGGTGCGCTCGATGCGGAACAGCGATACCGTGGTGCTGGCCTTGCCATCCAGGAAGTCATACTTGGCGCCCACCTCGGTATTGCGCGTGGTTTCCGGCGCCAGCTGGGCGTTGTTGGCGGCCAGCGAGAAGGCTTCGCCGGACGGCTGGAACGACCGGCTCCACGACAGGTAGTACGACTGCTGCTTCGACGGTTGCCAGACCAGGCCCGCGCGCGGGCTCCACGCATTGTCCGTGCGCGACAGGTCGGCCTGTCCCGGCACGCGCTGGAAGGTCTCCTGCTCGAAGCGGTCGTAGCGCACGCCCACCAGCGCCTTCCACTGCTCGGAGAACTGGATCATGTCCTGCGTGTAGAGCCCCAGCGTCTTGAAGACGCCCAGGTTGCTCGTGCCGGGGTTGCCGCCGACCAGGCGCGGCAACGTGGGCAATATCGGGTTGAACAGCGCAAAGTTCGCCACCGCACCGGCCGAATTTCGCACCGGCGCCGTGTAGTTCATCACGTCCTTGTTCTGCTGGCCCACTTCCACGCCGTACAGCAGTTCATGCTGCATGCCCAGGAATTGCGCCTTCTGGGTCAGGTCGGTCTGGTTGAACCACCCGTGCTCTTCACGATAGACATTGCCGTGATTCATCGTGAAGGTCTGGGCCGCTTCGTTGACCGTGTTGGTCAGCGTGTTGTTCCGCTCCAGCGAGTAATGGTAGTAGCGCGTGGCATTGCGGATCGACCAGTTTTCGTTGAAGCGATGGTTGACCGTTGCCGTGCCCGAGTACACGCGGCTCTGGCTGTAGTCCGAGTCGCGGGCATTGGCGGCGCCGTAGTACGTGGACGGGTCCACCGCCACCGGCCGGCCCTTGTACGCCGGAATGCCGAAGTCCGTGACGCGGCGGTCTTCCAGGTAGTCGGCTTGCAGCAATACCGTCGTCTGCGGCGCCAGGCGCAGTTCCAGCGACGGCGCCACGGCCGTGCGGTTCAGGAACTGCTGCGAGCGGTAGCTGTTGGCTTCTTCGTGGGCGGCCGTGATGCGGAAGGCCGCGGCGCCATCCGCGAACACACGGCCCACATCGCCTTCGACGCGGCGATCGGCCCACATGCCATAGCTCAATGCGAAGTCCGTCACGTCGAGCCCCGGCTTCTTGGTCACGCGGTTGATCAGGCCACCCGACGAACCCCGGCCATACAGCACCGCGGCCGGGCCCTTGATGACCTCGACCCGATCGACGTTGGACAGATCGCGAAAGTACAGCGCGTCGTCGCGAATGCCGTCGACGAACTGGTCGGCAATGGCCGAAAAGCCACGAATCGATACCTGGTCGCGCTGCCCGTCGCCCGTCGAAAAACTCACGCCCGGCACGTTCTTGAGCACGTCCTGCATCGACGTGGCGCGCTGGTCCTGCATGACCTCGGCAGTCACCACGTTGACCGTCTGGGGAATGTCGCGCAGCGGGGCGTCGGTCTTGGTAGCGCTGACGGTGTTGGACGGGTTATACCCGGTGCCCAGCTCCTTGCTGGCGTCGGCCTTGACGGTGACCGCCGGCAGGTTTTGCGGCGCCGGCGTGGCGCCTTGCGCGTGAACCAGCCCGACGAGCAGGGCCGGGCAAGCGGCCAGCGACCGGGTAATACGGTGATTGTGCAGATAACGGCCCATTTCCCTAGTGTAATGTCTTGTAATAATAAGAAATGGGAGCGATTATCATTTGCAAGTATCCCTGCGGTCAATGTGATTATTTCGGTGCAATGTCATGCTGCGTCATAGGGGCGGGCACTAGCTTGTGTGCCCATCCATAAGCAATAGAATCAAGAGGCTGGGCGCACGCGCTCCGAAGGCAGGCGGGAGACGGGAAATGGTTGCCATACGCGGGATGCTCGCGGGAGTCGTGGCCGGGACGGCCCTGATGCTGGGCGGATGCGTGGCCTATCCGGGCTATGACACCTATGGCACGACCTATGGCAGCTATGCCGGCAGCTACAGCAGTTACACCGGCACCGGTGACGCCAGCTATCCGATCAACGCCTACGGCACGTTCTATAGCGGATATCCGTACTACTACGGCAACTACTACGGCGGCTACTACGCCGGCTATCCCTACGGATATCCGTATGGCTACGCGGGCTGGCCCGTCTACAGCAGCATCTGGTTCGGCTACGGGTGCTGCGGGTATCGGGGGTATTACGGACATCGCGGCTACTACGGCTACCGTGGCGGGTATGGCTATCACGGTGGATATCACGGCGGCTACTACGGCGGCTACCACGGCTACGGCGGGGGCTACCGCGGGTACGGCGGCGGGTATGGCAGGGGATATGGTGGCGGGTATGGCGGTGGATATGGTGGCGCGTATGGCGGCGGCTACCGTGGCGGCGGCCGGGGGGGTGGCAGGGGCCGCTAGGCGGCCGTCCTTCGCTTGATCGTGGCTGCTACGGCAACTGGCGCAACTGGCCGATGACGGACATCAGCCTGCCGTGGGCCACCGTGACCGATGCTTCGTCCTGCAGGGCTTCCTGATAGCGCCGGCGGAATGCCTGGTCGCCGTGTTCGCTGAACAGTTTCTGCGTGGCGCCGGCCACGGCGCGGCAGGTTTCATCGTGATGCTCGTCGCCGTCGAGTTCCTCGTCGATCTCGATGATCAGGCGCGACAACGGATCGAGCCAGCGGAAGAACGATTCCTCCGTCACCAGTTGCACAAACTGTCCTGCGGGAATCGGCCCATGCAGTCTTTCATACTGGCCGCGGTCATAGCCGATGACCTCCTTGTGGACCTGGAGCAACGCCGCCCGCAAGGCACGCAGCCCTGAGCGGCGGGTTTCCTGGGTAGCAAGGAACTGTTCGCTGGGCATGCCCATCTCCACTTTTCCTGTTCATGGGGCAGGCCGTATCGACATGACCTTCGGTGGCGTCCTCCCGGGGCCACCATTCACCCGCCCGTTGTTATCGGAAACACACGTCCACGCCCGATGGCATGCACGGTGTGCAAGTCAGTATAGGCAGCGTCATGGCCCCAATCTAGCGCGCCCGCCTAGCGAAATACCCGTATTGCGGCCCTGCGGCAACGGGTGCCCGCCATGCCGGACGCGCCCTGTGGCGCATGCCGGCGTTGCAGTGCAACGTTGTGCCTGCGCGTTGCGGCTGGCTTCGCCGCGGGGAATGCCTGCCCGGGACCGGCGCGGCGCGGTATGCAATGGTTGCTATGCCGAAGTGAGCCGCATCTGTGCCAGCAGCGGCAGGTGGTCGGAGGCCAGCCGGGCCAGTGGCGTGCGATGGCTCGATACCGCCACCAGGTGGGCGCGCGGCGACGTCCAGATGCGGTCCAGCGCCAGGAACGGCAGCCGCGACGGGAATGTCGAGACATGCGGCGTGCGCTGGAAGTAGGCATGCAGCCAGCGCAGCGGGCGGCCCCACAGAAACCATTCGTTGACGTCGCCAAGCAGGATGGTCGGCTGCGCCGGCGCCTCGGCCAGCGCGGTCAGCAGGCGCCGCACCTGCCAGCGCCGTTCGCCGGGGCGCAGGCCCAGGTGCGTGGCGATCACGCGCAGCGCGAACGTGCCCGATTCGATGGCATTGCATTCCAGCAGTGCGTCGATGGCGCCGCGCGGCTCGCACCCCTTCACGCTCAGATCGATCTGCCGCACCTTGAGCGGCGGGTAGCGCGTGAGCAGCGCGTTGCCGTAGTCGCCATCGTCGCGCACCAGCGTCGGACCGGGGATCGCGTGCAGGCCGGTGTGCTGGGACAGGAAGCGCAGCATGTCGAACCCCGTGCCGCGCGTCTCCACCTCCTGCAGGGCGATCATGTCGGCACGCAGTTCGTTGATGACCTCGCAAATGCGCTTGGGCACGAAATGCCCATCGGTGCCGACGCCGCCGTGGATGTTGTAGCTGGCCACCGCGATATCGGCATGCAGCGCGGCTGGCGCGGCTGGCGCCGCGTGGCGCGGTTCGCGGGCGGTCATCGGGCACCCTCGCCGGACGGCGGGCGGCAGCAGTGCGGCGGCTGCGGCCCGGTGCCGGCCCGCGCATGACCATGGGCCGCCCGGCTGCGCCGCTGGCGGCGGCGCCGCAACATCCACCACAGCGCGGCGGGAATCAGCAGGACCAGCGCCAGCAGCGCGAACGTCTTCGGCTCGGGATGCTGGGCGACGGCCGCGATGCGGTCCACCAGCGACGCCGACACGATGATGCCGGGCGACATGCCGATGGCCGTGCCCAGCAGGCAGTCGCGCAACCGGATGCGCGACGCCCCGACCACCAGGTTGACCAGCGTGAACGGTGCCACCGGCACCAGCCGCAGCGCCACCATGGCCAGCAGGCCGTGCTGGCTCACCTTCTGGCTCAGGCGGTTCAACCGCCGCCCGCCAAAGCGCCGCACGGCGTTGCGCCCCAGCAGGCGTCCCACGGTGTAGCCGGCCGCCGTGCTGAGCACGGTCCCGGCCAGCGCAATCGCGCCACCGTACAGCGGCCCGAAAACCACCACGGTCACCACGATCAGCACCGTCACCGGGAATAGCGCCAGCCCGCCGGCGACGAAGGCGCCCATCATCGCCAGCGGGGCCATTGGCATGTCGTCCAGGCGTTGCACCCAGGCCAGCACGTGGCGGAAATCGGCCCATTCGCGCAATGGCGTGTAGTGCCAGGCAAAGACCACGCCGGCCAGCAGCAGCACGAATGCCACCAGCAGCGCCACACGGCTGGCCACATGCGGGCGGGCGTCGGGGCCGACGAACTCGGCCATGACCTGTTCCGCGTCAATGGGCTCCATCGGATCGAGCAGCGTGGCATCGGGCAGCGCGGCGTCCACGTTGTCGGGCACCGCGGGCGCAAAGGGTTGCAGCGTGCGCCCTTCGGGCCGATGCAGCGCGGCCAGCGCGGCGTGCAGGCGCGGGTGCGCGGCCATGGCCTGGTGCAGCGCGTCGGGCGTGACGGCCAGGTGCTCGCACAGCAGGCGGTCGCGCATGGCGCGGATGGCGGCGGCAACACGCGGGTCGCCCCGGGATTCGATCGCCAGGTTGCACTCGGTATCGAGCCCGAACGAACGGTTGCTCAGGTTGGCGGAGCCGATGGTCAGCAGGCGGTCGTCCACGGCCATGATCTTGCTGTGCACGTTGACGCAAGCATCGCCCAGGCCGGGCACGTGCGGACAGTACAACTGGAAGCGGCCATCCGGATCGGCCGCGCGCAGGCCGCGATACAGGCGCGCCCGCAGCACGCCCATGCTGGCCTCTTCCAGCCAGCCGCTTTCGGTGCGGCGCGATACCAGGGCGATGTCCGGCGCGTCGGGCTCGCGCAGCCGGGCCGCAAACGCGTCGGCGATCAGCCCCGAACTGAAGTACTGGTTTTCCAGGTAGATGCTGTCTCGGGCGGCGCCGATGGCATCGGTGTAGAGCGTGCGGATCTCGCTGATACCCGGTTCGTCGTCGCGCATGGGAAATGTGCGGCTGATACCCACTGGCACCTTGGTGATGTCGGGCGGCACCTGCTCGGGCCACAGGTCGGTGGCCGATGCCGCCAGAGGGGGCGGCACGCGCGGATGCCGTCCGGTCGCGCGCAGCCAGCGGTCGGCCGCGAGTTCGCCCAGCGCGTGCGCGGCCTCGCCATCGACCATGCATTGGACGTCGTGGAACGGTGCGTAGGGCTTGCCGTCAGGGTCCACGCGTCGCGGATCGTCGGGCAGGTGGTGGTGGGTGTCCCAGCGCCGGATGGTCAGGTCCAGCCCGCCCACAAATGCCAGCCGATGGTCGATGACCACCACCTTCTGATGATGCGAGGCGCCCACGGGGTGATTGCCGTCGAGGCAGAACGACAGCCGCCGGTGGGCTTGCCAGTGCGCCTTGGCGGCCGGCAGGAATTCGCGCTCCAGCGCGAACACCATCGCGTAATCCCAGCTCAGCACGTACACGCGCAGGCCCCGGCGCCGGCGGCACAGGGCGTTGAGGAAGTCGCGCAGTTCGGCGGGCAGGCCGTCGGTGGGCGATTCCGGCTGCAGGCGCGTACGGCTGTCGATATCCCAGCCGAGGATGAAGATGCTGTGCTCTGCGCGGGTCAGCGCCTGACGCAGCACCGGAAAATACGCATCGGCATCGACGAGCATCGCGAAGCGCGTGCACGGGGCCACGCGCCAGCAATTGTGGCCCGGGCGCAGCAGGGAGGGTTCGGCGACGTTCGACATGGCGAAGGGCTAGCTTCGCAAGTTCCGTACCGGTCGCGCGGCCGCGCGATGCCGCGGGCGTGGGTGCGGGATCTCCGGATATGCCCGAGTGGGCGTCGTGCGCGCCTTGTGTGTCCCTTACCCGGCTTTGTAAAAGTTGCGCGTCAGGCAGCGGCGGCCATGCGCCACGCGGCCGGCGGCATGCCAAAACGCCGCGCGAAGGCGCGGGTGAAGGTGGTCTGGTCGGGATAACCGACGCCCGACGCGATATCGGCCAGCGGCATCGTGCCGGCCATCAGCCACTGCACGGCCTGGTCCAGCCGCAGGCGCGTCTGATAGCCGTGGGGCGTGTCGCCGAATGCCTCGCAGAACAGCGTATGAAAGCGCCGGGTCCCCCAGCCGATGCGTGCGGCGAGCTGGTCCACCCGCAACGGCGTGGAAAGATGGGTGCGCAGGTAGTGGTCGATGGCGCCCACCGGAAAGCGTGCCGCATCGGCCTGCCGGTCATCGAGGCCGAGCATGGCGGACAGGCCGCCCGCCAGCGCCGCGGCCTGTTGCCAGGCATGCTGGGCCGGCGCGGTGCCGGACGCCTGACCGGCGGTGGCCAGCCGGCGGACACGCGTGGCAAAGGCGGTATCCATCGCGAACATGCGGGGTGTTGCCATCAGCCGTGCCGGCAGCGCCACGGAGCTGGAGGGAAAGTCGGCCACCAGTTGCAGGTTGTCGGTCAGGCCGCTGCACAGGTGGTGCATGCCGGCCGGGATGACCAGGCCGTGCGTGCCGTCAACCCGGTAGGCATGGCCGTCGATTTCCAGTTCGGTCTGGCCATCCACGCCAAACAGCAACTGGTGATAGTCGTGCGCGTGGCCGAACGGCCGGTGCGGGTAGCGGCGCGGTTCGACCAGGGGCGAGGCGTGCTCAACGAGCTTCGGCATGACGCGGCTTGCCCTGGGTCTGGCAGAGCCAGACGCCCACCCCGGCGATGGCCATGCCGAGCCACTGCACGGGCCCAAGGCGGTCGCCGAACAGCAGCGCCGCCTGCACGGCCGCCAGCGGCGGCGCCAGGAACATCAGCGCGGCGGCATTGGCCGCCTGGCCGCGCCGCACCAGGCCCAGCAACAGCCACGTGCCCAGGCCGGACAGCACCACCGCGGCCCACGCCAGCGACATCCATAGCGTGGGGCCGCCTTGCCAACGCAACGCGCCGATGCCGCCCGATGCACTGACGACCACGCCGGCCACCAGCAGCGCCCCGGCGTTCTGCCAGGCCGAACTGGCGCGGATATCCGCGCGGCGGATCGAGGTTTTCTGGAGCAGGGTTCCCATGGTGATCGAGACAATCGCCAGCACGCCGACCAGCACGATCCACGGGGACACCGCGTGCGGCGCGCCGGCCTGCATGGCTGGCAAGACTACCAGACCCACGCCCAGCGCGCCCAGCCCCAGTCCGCGCCAGGTGCGCGCGGTCGGCTGCTCGCCCAGCAGCGGGATGGCCAGCAGGGCGGTCAGCAACGGCTGCAGCGCGCCCAGCAGTGCCATGATCGATGGGGACAGGCCATGCGCCACCGCGCCATAGCCGGCGCACAGGTAGACGCCCTGCATCAGCGCGCCGGCCAGCAGATGGCGCGGCACCTGCGACAGCGGCGGCCATGCGGCGCGCCCGGCGGCGGCCACGGCGGCGAACATCAGCGTGGCCAGCGCAAAGCGGGCCAGCAGGAACAGGCTGGTATCGGCCACCGGCACGACGGCCTTGCCGACGATGAAACCGGTGGACCAGATCAGGACAAAGGCCATGGCGGGCAGCCAGGCGGGAACGGGGCGCGACATCTTGAATCTTGGTAAGGGGCAGCTTGCAGGCCCGGATCGTCCTCAGCGGCGAAACGCGGGCGGATTTCCGGACATGGCCGGCAGACTAGCGCAGCCCGGCACGGCTGTCTTGGCAAATCCTGCACTGTTCGCCCGGGGCACCATGGTATGGTGGCGGCCCGCCGTGCCACTGCCGCGCTTCACCATGACCGATACCCCGCAGCAACGCCTGATCGACGATCTTGGCCTGATTCCGCACCCGGAAGGCGGCTATTACCGCGAAACGTTCCGCGACGCGGCCCGTGTGCGGCGCGTGTCCGATGGCGCCGAGCGTTCGGCTTCCACCGCGATCTACTACCTGCTGTGCGATACCGCCTTCTCGGCCTGGCATCGCATCCACGCCGACGAGGCGTGGCACTTCTACGCCGGAGACCCGATCCACGTGCACTGGCTGACGCCCGACGGCGCGCTCGTCACGCACCGGCTTGGCAATCCGCTGGCGCGGCCCGGCACCGTGTTCCAGGCCGTCGTGCCGGCCGGCTGCTGGTTCGCCGCCGAACGCGTGCCGGCCACGGAAGGCGCGGCCGGCTATGCGCTGGCCGGCTGTACGGTGGCGCCCGGCTTCGAGTTCAGCGAATTCGAACTGGCCGATCCCCTGAGGCTTGCGGCCTCGCACCCGGCGCATGCCGATGTGATCACCCGGCTGGGCAGCCGGCCCCGCGAGCGCTGAGGCACGTCGTTCCCGGCCCTACGCGGCAGTCTTCACCTGCGTGCGCAGGTAGTCCACCACGCGCGCCACGCGGGGCGCCAGCGCCCATTCCGAGCGGTGGATCAGCCAGAGTTTGTCGATCACCGGCGCGTGGCAGTCCAGCACCCGGATCTGGTCCTTCTGCACGAAGGCCTCGCGCGCATAGCGCGGAATCACGGTAAAGCCAAAGCCGCGCGCCACCGGTTCCAGCATCAGGCTCACCTGGTTGCTGAACCCCCGGCACGGCAAGGTATGCACGCCCGGATTGCCGGGATAGTGCCGGCTCAGCAGGCGGTTGGCCATGGTCTTGCCGTCGGGATGGTCGACAAAGCCGATGCGCTGCAGATCGTCCCAGCCCTGTACCTGTTCGCCCGCCGGATAGACCAGTTCCAGGGGTTCCTCGCTGAACGGCGTCGCGGCCAGCCGGGGATCGTCGGGCTTGAGCGACACCAGCCCCACGTCGAAGCGGTTTTGCAGCACACCTTCCAGCACCTCGGCGTCGGGCGCGAAACGGTGGCGGATGATCAGTCCCGGCGTCTTGCCTTGCAGGTCCAGCAGGCGCGGATACAGGAACAGGCCGATGCTGCCGGGCGTGATCAGCCCGACCACGCCGGACTCGCCATCGTCGACCAGCCGGGCGCGCAGGCGGTCGTTGGCCAGTTCCATGTCGGCGCAGTATTCCAGCAGCGCGCGGCCGGCCGGCGTCAGTTCCAGCGCGCGCGGGCGGCGGATCAGCAGCGGACCGAGCGCATCTTCCAGATGCCGGATGTGCTGGCTGACGGCGGCCTGGGTCAGGCCCAGCTCGTCGGCCGCGCTGGTGAAGCTGCCGGTTTGCGCCAGCATGGCAAACGAGCGCAGCCATTGGGGGTTGAGCATAATGAACTCTTATCGAATTGATAACGCGTAGACGGTTTTCATTATAGCGGCGCGTGGCTAATATCGCTGCATTGCAACATGCAGAGACCACCCATGACTACGCCTGCACTTTTTACCCCTTTCACGCTGAAAGACGTGACGCTGCGCAACCGTATCGCGGTGCCCCCGATGTGCCAGTACAGCGCCATCGACGGCGTTACCAACGACTGGCACCTGTCCCATTACGCCGGCCTGGCCCGTGGCGGCGCCGGCTTGGTGATCGTCGAGGCCACGGCGGTGTCGCCGGAAGGCCGCATTACGCCGGGATGCACGGGGTTGTGGAATGACGAACAGGCTGTCGGCATGGCGCGCATTGCCGAGGCCATCAAGGCGGGCGGTGCCGTTGCCGGCATCCAGATCGCCCATGCCGGCCGCAAGGCCAGCGCCAATCGTCCGTGGGAAGGCGACGACCATATTCCCGAGGGCGACGACCGTGGGTGGAAGACCATCTCGCCGTCGGCCAAGCCGTTCGGCGCCAACCTGTCGAAGATGCCCGAAGCGATGACGCACGACGATATCGCCCGTATCCAGGCTGATTTCGTGGCTGCCGCCCGGCGCGCCCGCGACGCCGGCTTCCAGTGGCTGGAATTGCACTTCGCGCACGGCTATCTGGCGCAGAGCTTCTTCTCGGTCCACGGCAACGAACGTACCGACGAATACGGCAAGGACGCCATCGGCCGAGGCCGCTTCCTGCTGGAAACGCTGGCCGCCGTGCGCGAGGTCTGGCCGCAAAACCTGCCGCTGACCGCCCGTTTCGGCGTGATCGAATATGACGGCAACGACGAGCAGACGCTCAAGGAATCGATCGAACTGGTGCGCGCCATGCGCGAGGGCGGCCTGGACATGCTGAACGTCAGCGTCGGCTTTTCCACGCCCGATGCCAGGATCCCCTGGGGCCCGGCATTCCTGGCGCCCATTGCCGAGCGCGTGCATCGCGAAGCCGGCCTGCCGGTGGCGTCGTCGTGGGGCATCGACGACCCCGTGGTGGCCAACCGCGTGGTCGAGCAGGGCCAGATGGATCTGGTGATGGTGGGCCGCGCCATGCTGTCGAACCCGCACTGGCCGTACCAGGCCGCGATGAAGCTGGGCGTGGAGCGTCCGTCGTGGGTGCTGCCCGCGCCGTACGCCCACTGGCTGGAACGCTACCGCGTGCAGTCGGCCTGATCGGCCTGGGCGCCCGGAGCGGCCTGGAAGCTGTGCCGGGGCACTGGCCGGGTCAGAACGATCCGACCAGTGTGCCCAGCACGATGACGGCCACCAGCGCCAGCAGCGGCCCGACAATGCCGACCATCACGATGCCGCCGTAGCTTTGCTTGTGCGTGGTGCCGCAGACGGCCAGCAGCGTGACCACCGCGCCGTTGTGCGGCAGTGTGTCGAGCGTGCCGGCACTCATCACGGCCACGCGGTGCAGCACGGCGGGATCGAGCCCGATTTCCAGCGCCCGCGCCAGGTAGGTGCCGCCCAGCGCATCGAGCGCGATCGTCAGGCCGCCCGAAGCGGAGCCGGTCAGCGCCGACAGCACGTTGGTGGCCACGGCCAGCGACACCAGCGGGCCGCCTCCGATCGACAATACCCAGTCCCGTACCACGGCAAAGCCCGGCAGGCCCGCCACCACGGCGCCAAAGCCGACCAGGCTGGCCACGCTGAGCACCGGCAGGGCCGCCGCGTGCGCACCGGCGCCCATGGTTTCGCGCAGCGCGGTCAGGCGCCGCCAGTTCAGCAGCACCAGGCAAACGATGGCGGCCGCCAGCGCGACGATCACCGACCACACCCCGCCCACGGCCTGCAATGACGTGGCGCCCCATTCCGGCAGCGCCAGATAGTCCGCATCCAGCCGCGGCAGCACGACCAGGCTCATGGTCAGGTTCACGGCAATCACCACGGCCAGCGGCAGCAGCGCCACCAGCGCGCCGGGCGGCTCGGCACTGCGCCGGCCATGCCGCGCTTCGGCCGGATCGAACTCATGTGCTGTGCTGGCGCGCTCGCGGATCAGCGGGCGTTCGGCCACCTCGGCCACCTGGGCAACCCCGGCCACCTCCCCGACGCCATCCGGCAATCCCCCGCCATAGCCTTCCCCCTTGCGGCGCGCGGCACCTTCGCAGCGCGCCAGCCACCACATGCCGAATGCCAGCATGATCAGGCTGGCGACGATGCCCAGCCCGGGCGCCGCGAACGGCGTGGTGCTGAAGAACGGCATCGGAATCGCGTTCTGGATGGCCGGCGTGCCGGGCAGCGCCGACATCGTGAAGGTCGAGGTGCCCAGCACGATGGCGGCCGGCATCAGCCGGTGCGGGATATCGGCCGCGCGAAACAGCGCATGGGCCATCGGCGCCAGCACGAAGAACGCCACAAACAGGCTGACACCCCCAAAGGTGAGCAGGGCGCCGGCCAGCACCACGGCCAGTATCGCGCGGCGGGGGCCGAGCGTGCGCGTCATCCAGTCGGCAATCGCGGTGACCGATCCGCTGTCATCCATCAGCTTGCCGAACAGCGCGCCCAGCAGGAACAGCGGAAAGAACTGTGCGACGAAGCCCGCCGCCGTGCCCATGAAGGTCTGCGTCCAGTTAGCCAGCAACGGGTCGCCCGCCGTGGCAGCCGCCAGCAGCGCGGCGGCCGGGGCGATCAGCAGGATGCTCCAGCCCCGGAACGCCATCCAGACCATCGCCGCCAGGGCGATGACGATGCCTGGCAAGTCCATGGTTCAGACCTCCCGCAGCAGTTCGTCCAGATCGAACGAGGACTGGTTGCCCAGCGCATCGCCGTGCATGGCCAGGAACTGCCCGGCCGCCGCGCGGCCTTCGTCGCGCAGCATGCACAGGAACGGCCATTCGGCATTCATCTTCGACGACGACCCGAATTCGGCCATGCGCTCGCTGGCAATGCGGTGGATGCGCATGTCGGCCCACTGGGCGCCCTCGGCAGCGCCAGGGTCGGCCACGCGCTGCAGCACGGCGATCATGCGCAGTTCCTTGAGCAGGGCGGCGTTGAAGGAGATCTCGTTGACCCGGCTCAGGATGTCGCGCGCCGAGCGGGGCACGCCGGCGCGCGCCACCGGATTGATCTGCACGAGGATGGTGTCGCGCGACTGGCATTCGCGCACCAGCGGCGTGATGGTGGGATTGCCCGCATAGCCGCCATCCCAGTACGGCACGCCGTCGATCTCCACGGCCTGGAACACCGTGGGCAGGCAGGCCGACGCCAGCAGCACGCTGGCCGTGACTTCCGTGTTCTTGAATACGCGGCCACGGCCCGTTTCCACATTGGTGGCCGTGACAAACAGATGAATCGGCGCCTGGGCCAGCACATCGAAATCGATGGTGGCCTGCAGCACCTCGGCCAGCGGATTGCTGCCGGCCTTGTTGAGGTCATAGGGCGACCAGATGCGCGCGGCCAGGTCGGCGGCGACGAACAGCGGGGAATTGTCGAGCGTCCAGCGGCCCAGGATCACGTCGAGCGGGGTGCGGCGGAACGGGCTGAAGCGGGCGGCATCGGACACCCGCTGCCAGAAGGCTTCCAGCGCCCGGCGGGCGCCGCCCCGGCCATCGAGCGCGTGGCCGTAGACCAGCACGGCGGCATTCATCGCCCCGGCCGACGTGCCCGATATCCCCTCGATATCGAGCCATGGCTCTTCCAGCAGGCGATCCAGCACGCCCCAGGTAAAGGCGCCATGGGCGCCACCGCCTTGCAACGCCAGGTCGATCAGCAGCGGCTCGCGCGCCGCGGCGGTCTTGCCTTCCTCGTTCATCCGACGCTCCCGAAGGTGACTCACGTGAGGTACAAGCCGCTCTATTATTTGTTGTGCAGTGCAACTTCAGCAAGGTTGAGTGTTGGACCGGGGCCAATGCCGCTATACTTGTACAGCTAATTGGACATGTATTTGGAGTGATGACATGCGCACAGTTCATTTTTCAGACGCCCGCAACAATCTCAAGGCCGTCATCGATCAGGCGATTGAAGACCACGACGCCGTGCTGATCACGCGCCGGGATGCGCCGAACGCAGTGATCATGTCGCAGGAGCAATACGATAGTTGGGCGGAAACGATCTACCTGCTGAACTCTCCGGCGAACGCCGCTCACCTTGCCCGTTCCATGGAACAGTTGCGCGCAGGCGAGATGCAGCAGCGGAAACTCGTCGACCCGGACGATGCGGCCGAATGACGCGCAACATCCTGTTCACGGCCGATGCGTGGGAGCAGTACCTGTTCTGGCAGGGCCAGGACCGCAAGACGTTGAAACGGATCAATCAACTGGTCGAAGACGCGCGGCGGTCTCCATTTGAAGGCATCGGCAAGCCGGAACCCCTGAAAGGAAACCTGACAGGCTTTTGCTCACGGCGCATTGATGACACAAATCGCCTTGTCTACAAGGCCGACGACGCGGCGGTGTCCATCGTCAGCTGCCGCTATCACTATGGCGACAGGTGACGATGGTGTGGGCCCTCCCGGCAATCACCCGATAATCTCGAACTGGTCGAAATACGCCTCGTTGAGCGACAGGCCCAGTCCAGGCAGGTGGTCGTCCAGCTGCAGGTAGCCATTGTCCGGCGCGGGTTCGCCCTGGAAGATGTAGTAGAACAGTTCGTTGCCCACCTCCACGTCGTGGACCGGGAAGAACTCCGACATGGGCGATGCCGTGGACGCCATGGTCAGGTGGTAGTTGTGCATCTGGCCGGCGTGGGGGATCACGGGCACCGACCAGGCCTCGGCCATCGCGTTGATCTTCTGTGCGGCGGTGATGCCGCCCACGCGGTTGGTGTCGTACTGGATCACGTCCACCGCGCGCCGTTCCAGCAGGTCCTTGAAGCCGTACGAGGTGAATTCGTGCTCGCCGCCCGAGATCGGGAACGGGCTCATCTTCTTCAGTTCGGCGTAGCCCTCGATGTCGTCGGCGATGACCGGCTCCTCCAGCCAGCGCGGATGGAATTCGGCCAGGCGCGGGATCATGCGGCGGGCGTATTCGAGCGTCCAGCCCATATAGCACTCGAGCATGATGTCCACGCCATCGCCCACCAGCTCGCGCAGCAGGCGCACCTGTTCCAGGTTCTTCTGCATGCCAGCCGGGCCGTCCTTGGGGCCATAGCCGAAGCGCATCTTCATCGCCGTGAAGCCCTGATCCAGGTAACGCTGCGCTTCGCCCAGGAAGGCGTCGCGGTCATCGTTGTTGTAGAGCTTCGACGCGTAGCACCAGATCTTCTCCTTGGTGCGGCCGCCCAGCAGCTTGAACACGGGCCGCCCGGTGGCCTTGCCCATCAGGTCCCACAGCGCGATATCGACGGCCGAGATCGCCGCCATGCCGATGCCCTTGCGGCCCCAGGCATGGGTGCGGCGGTACATCTTCTGCCACAGGTATTCGTTGTCGAACGGGTCCTGTCCGATCACGATCGGCGCCAGGTACTGGTCGACGATCTGCTTGGCCACGCGCGGGGCCAGCGCGCAGTTGCCGATGCCCACATGGCCATCGTCGGTTTCCACCTCGACCACGAGCCAGTCGTGGAAGCGGAACGACCCCATGGCGTCGCCGCGGTCATACAGGATGTCGGTGGCATTGGTGCAGAAGTGCGCCTGCGGCGGCACCGTCTTGCCTTTCCATTGAAAGACGCGGGCGCGGACGTTGGTGATTTTCATGGTGGAGTCCTGGTGGCGATGGGGGTCAGGCGGCGCGGGCATCCGCCAGCCGGCGGGCGCCCATCTGGCAGGCCAGGTGGAACGCTTGCAGCGTGGCGCCCGGATTGGCCCGGCCCTGCTGCGTGATGTCGAAGGCGGTGCCGTGGGCCGGCGTGGTGATCGGCACGGGCAGCCCGCCCTGTACCGTCACGCCGCGCGAGAAGCCCATCAGCTTGATGCCGATCTGGCCCTGGTCGTGATACATCGTGACGATGGCATCGAACTGGCGCTGGTCCGGGCCCCCCTGGACCTTCAGGAAGATGGTGTCCGCCGGGAACGGGCCTTGTGCCGCCACGCCGCGCGATTGCGCCTCGGCCACGGCCGGTCCGATCACGTCGATTTCCTCGCGGCCGAATGCGCCGTTGTCGCCGTTGTGCGGGTTCAGGCCGCATACGGCGATGCGCGGGGTCGCCACGCCGGACCGGCGCAGCGCGTGGTCGATCAGGTCGATGGCGTCGCGCACGCGGGCCGGGGTAATCAGCGCGGGCACCTCCTTGATGGCGACGTGCGAGGTCACGCGCGACGTCCACAGGCCGTCCAGCACATTGAATTCGCAGAACGGGCCGCCGTAGCCCAGCTTCTCGGCAAACCAGTGCAGTTCGTCGTTGTGGCCCATGCCGGCCGCATGCATCGAACTCTTGTTGAGCGGGCCGAAGAGGATGGCATCGGCCTGGCCCGCCTGGGCCAGCGTGAGCGCCACCTGCAGCGTACCGAGGCAGTAGCGCCCGCCTGCGGCGCTGGCCTCGCCGCGCGGGTAGGCCGGCTTGTCGTCCAGGTTCCAGTGATACAGGCGCGGGCCCTGCTCGGTGCCCTGGAAGTCGGGCCGCTCCACTTCGGGCAGCGACAGGCTCACGCCCGCCACGTCCATGCCGCGCCGCCATTCCTCGCGGTCGGCAATCAGCAGGATGCGCGCCTGCGCGGCAACGGGGTCGGCCAGCAGCCGGGCGATCAGTTCGGGGCCGATGCCGGCGGGGTCGCCGAGCACCATGGCAATACGGGGGCGTTGGGGCATGTTTCGGTCCATCAGAGGATTGCGTCCATTCAGTCCATTCAGTCCATTCAGTCCATTCAGTCCAGTTTCACGCCGAGTTCGGCGATCAGCTTGCCGTAGCGCGCATATTCGCTGCGCGAGAAGGCGTCGAACTGGGCGGGGTCCATCGCGCCGGGCACGGCCCCCACGTCGGCCAGGCGGCGGACGGTGTCGGGGTCCTTCATGACCTGGGCCATGGCGGCGCTGATTTTCTGCAGCGTGGCCGGGGGCGTGCCGGCGGTGGCGTAGACGCCGTACCAGGTATTGGCCTGGATATCGGGCACGCCGGCTTCCTTCAGCGTGGGTACGTTGGGCAGCAGCGCCGAGCGTTTGTCGGACGTCACGGCCAGCGCGCGCAGCTTGCCGGCCTTGATATGGTTGATGACCGACGGCATGGTCTCGAAGCTCATGTCCACCTGGCCGCCCATCAGGTCCACCAGCCCGCTGGCGCTGCTCTTGTAGGGCACATGAAGCATCTTGCCGTGGATCTGGTGCACGAAGGCCGCCGCCGCCAGATGCTGCGTGCTGCCGACGCCCGACGAACTGTAGCGGTACTTGTCCGGGTTGGCCTGGATCTGGGCCACCAGCGTTTTCGCGTCATGGACCGGCAGCTGGTTGTTCACCACCAGCACGTTGGGCACCTGGGCCACCAGGGTCACGGGCACGAGGTCCTTCAGCGGGTTGAACTGCAGCTTGAGCAGGTGCGGCGCGATGGCCTGCGACGTCGACACGCCCATCAGCAGCGTGTTGCCATCGGGCGGGGCCTTGGCGGTGATGTCGGCGGCGATGGTGTTCGATGCGCCGGGGCGGTTGTCGACCACCACCGGCTGCTTCAGGATGGCGGACAGCTTGTCCGAGACGATGCGCGCCATGATGTCGGTGCCGCCGCCGGGCGCGGCGCCCACCATCATGCGGATCGGGCGCGCGTCGTCGGCCCGGGCGCATGGCGCGGCCATGCCAAACACCGCGATACCGGCCAGGGTGCCGGCCATCCATGTCTTCATGATTGTCTCCGTCGATGGGCAGTCTGCGCTGCGTGACGTCCACTATACGAAAGATGAGTACCCCCCGAAAACTGAGCATTTCTGAAGCGGCGATAAGCGGCGGTGATATCGGGGTTAACGCGGCGTCGGCGCGCTGGCCCGCCGCCGAGCGATCACCACAGGCGATCAGGGTATCCGCAGGATTCAATAGGCAGGCCAGCGGGCGGCCCGTATATTTGGCGGCACAAGACAACCAGGAGACCCGCATGACCCAGATTCCGGCCCGCAGTCCCACCCCCGCCCCGACCCAGTATCGCGGCGTATTCCCGGTGGCGCCCACGATCTTCGACGCCCAGGGCGGGCTGGACCTGGACGGCCAGCGCCGCTGCATCGACTTCATGATCGATGCCGGGTCGCACGGCATCTGCATCCTGGCCAACTTTTCCGAGCAGTTCGTGCTGACCGACGACGAGCGCCAGCTGCTGATGACCACCGTGCTCGACCACGTGGCCGGCCGCGTGCCGGTGATTGTCACCACCACGCACTTCAGTTCGCGCATCTGCGCCGAGCGCAGCCGCGCCGCGCAGGACGCCGGTGCCGCCATGGTGATGGTCATGCCGCCGTACCACGGCGCCACGATCCGGGTGCCGGAGCGCAGCATCTACGAGTTCTTTGCCACGGTATCGGCGGCCATCGACATCCCGATCATGATCCAGGATGCGCCGGTCAGCGGCACCACGCTGTCGGCGCCGTTCCTGGCGCGCATGGCCCGCGAACTGGCCAATGTGTCGTACTTCAAGATCGAGGTGCCGCAGGCGGCCGCCAAGCTGCGCGAACTGATCGCGCTGGGCGGCGACGCCATCGTGGGGCCTTGGGACGGCGAGGAAGCCATCACGCTGATGGCCGACCTGGAAGCCGGCGCGACCGGCGCCATGACCGGGGCCGGCTACCCGGACGGCATCCGCCAGATCCTCGATGCCTGGCAGGCGGGCGATGCCGACGCGGCGGCCGACCGCTACCAGCAATGGCTGCCGCTGATCAACTACGAAAACCGACAGGGCTGGCTGGCCACGGCCAAGGTGCTGATGCAGGAAGGCGGCGTGATCCGCTCGGATGCCGTGCGGCATCCGCTGCAGCCGATGCACCCGGCCACGCGCGAGGGTTTGCTGAAGGTGGCGCGGCGGCTCGATCCGCTGGTGCTGCGCTGGGGCCGCTGAGCCGGCAGGGCAGTGGTCAGGCGGTGTAGGCGGCGTGGGCGCGCAGGGTATCGATCAGCAGGCTCATCGACGCCGACACCGGGCGCCCGCGCCGGGTGACGATGCCGTACGGCCCGAGCTTGATCGGCAGGGGCAGCGGCAGCACGGCCAGCGCGCCCAGCTGCGCGTAGTAGGCGGCCACCGATGCGGGCAGGACGGCAATCAGTTCGCTGTCGATCAGCAGCGAGGTGGTCATCAGCACGGCTGCCGACTCGATGGTCGATGGCGGTGCCGGCACGCCGGCGTCCTCGAACGAGCGGTCCAGCAGCGCCCGCATCGGGCTGGGGCGGGGCTGCATGATCCACGGATACCGGGTCAGCTCCCCGAACGCGAGTTCGCTGCGTGCCGCCAGCGGGTGCTGCGGCCCGACCACGATGGCCAGGCCCTCGTCGCCAAGCTGCTCGAAATCCAGCGCGCTGCTGTCCCAGCCCTCGGGCACGCGGCCCAGCACGATGTCGAGCTGGTCGCGCTCCAGTTGCGGCATCAGCACGTCGCTGGTGTCCACCTGCACGGCGATCTCAAGCTGCGGGTGGTCGCGGTTGAGCTGGCGGATGGCGCTGGCGAGCAGCCCCGGCGTGGGCGCCATCACCGCGCCCACGCGCACCCGGCCGATCTTGCCCGCTTCCAGCGCCACCAGTTCATCGCGCAACCCGGCCATGTCGGCAAACACGAGCTTGGCGTAGCGCGTGGCCGCGCCGCCAAAGCGCGTGGGCCGCAGGCCGCGCGCGTGCCGCTCGAACAGCGCCACGCCGAGCAGGTCTTCCATGTCCTGCAGCATCTTGCTGACCGCCGGCTGGGACAGCGTCAGGGCCTCGGCCGCCTGGCGCAGCGAGCCGCGTTCCTCGATGGCGACCAGCAGGCGCAGGTGCTGCATCTTCAGGCGGTTGTGCAGGGCGGAGACGGACGGAATCATGGGGCGGTGATGGCTACGTGGAGCAGGGCTGGCGCGTCATTCTAATGCGTCGGCCCCACCGGCCCGCCCGGGCTTCACATCCGCCCGGCCCGGGCTTCACATCCGGCCCGCCCAGACCGGCGGAAGCCGGCCGGCCCATGGGTGTGCCTGCTCGATCTGGCCGGCCAGGCGCAACAGCGCCGCTTCCTGCCCGAAGCCGGCGCCGAACCGGGCTTCACATCCGCCCGGCCCGGGCTTCACATCCGGCCCGCCCAGACCGCCGGAAGCCGGCCGGCCCATGGGTGTGCCTGCTCGATCTGGCCGGCCAGGCGCAACAGCGCCGCTTCCTGCCCGAAGCCGGCGCCGAACTGGATGCCGATGGGCAACCCGGCATGCGGCCCCGTGGGCGTTGTCGCCATCGGGACGGACATCGCGGGCAGGCCCGCCACGTTAAAGGCCGGGGTGAACGGCGAGTGCCGGAACACGCGCGCGGTCCATGCCAGGCCGTCCATCTGTTCGGCGCCGGCCGCATAGGTGCCCACCGGCTCGGGCAGGTCTGGCATGGTGGGCGTCATCAGGATGTCGGTCTCGGCAAACCAGCCGGCCGTGGCGCGCGTCACGGCGTTGCGGACATCCAGGGCCGCCGCGAAGGCGGTGCCGGTGACACGCTGGCCGTAGCGATAGGCCGCCAGCGTGGCAGGTTCCAGCGTATCGGCATCCACGCGCCGGCCGGTCTGCACGGCGATGGCGTCGATCCAGTTCACCAGCGTGGCACACCAGATTTGCGCGTTGGCATGGACGAAGGCTTCCCAGGACACCCTAAGGCTCGGGCGCACCAGTTCGACGTGATGGCCCAGATCGGCCAGCTTGCGGGCGGCATCGGCAGTGGCATCGGTCACAACTTGTGACACGGCGCCATCGTTCCAGGGCGCCAGCATCAGCCCGATGCGCAGGCGTCCCGGGTCGCGGCCGACCTCGGCGAGGAAGGGCCGCGCGGGGGCCGCCGTGTGGTACGGCTCGCCGGCTGCCGTGCCGTGGATGGCATCGAGCAGCGCGGCGCTGTCGCGCACGGTGCGGCTCAGGCCGCCTTGCACGCCAAGCCCGGCAAAGACCTCGTCGAGTGCCGGACCATTCGAGACCCGGCCGCGCGTGGATTTGAGACCGAACAGGCCTGTGAACGATGCCGGCACGCGGATCGATCCCGCCGCATCGGTGGCATGGGCCAGCGGCACGATCCCGGCCGCCACGGCTGCGGCAGCGCCACCGCTGGAACCGCCCGCGCTGCGCCGCGTATCCCACGGATTGCGGGTCTGGCCTTGTTGCACCGATTCGGTGGCCGTGCTGAACGCCATTTCAGGCGTTGCCGTGCGGCCCAGCGTGACCAGTCCGGCGGCGCGCAGCCGCTGCATCAGGTTCGAATCGTTTGGCGCCACCAGCCCGGCCGCCAGCCGCGACCCCAGTTCCAGCCGCTTGCCGGCCATGGCGACGGCCAGGTCCTTGATCAGGAAGGGCACGCCGGCCAGTGGCCCATCGATCGAAGCCTGCCCGGCGTCGGCCAGCGGCCAATGCTCGACCACCGCGCCGATGGCGGGGTTGACCGCTTCGATCGCCGCGCGTGCCAGTTCGGCCAGTTCCTGGGCTGTGACTTCCTTGCGGGCGACAAGGGCGGCCAGGCCCAGCGCGTCGTGGGTAACGTATTCGCTCAGTTTCATGTTGGCTCCAGCTTGCAGGGGGAATGTGGGCATCGTAGAGATGGCCGCGCATGCTGATTAGTCCTCGGAAATGGGCGTGATTGGCCCATTGATGGGACAATCTCCGCCTCTTTGCTTTCGGGAGTGGACCGCATGGCCGCGGATCTCAACGACACGCTGATCTTTGTGCGCGTGGTGCAGGCGGGCAGCTTCACGGCCGGGGCGCGGCTGCTGAAGATGCCCAAGACCACGGTCAGCCGCCGGGTGATGGCGCTGGAAACGCAATTGGGTGCCCAGTTGCTGCATCGGACCACGCGCCGGCTTGGGCTGACCGAGGCGGGCGGGCTGTACTACGCCCATGCGCGCGACATGGTGCGCCAGATCGACGACGCCGAGGCGGCGGTCCACCAGTTGCAGGCGGGCCCGCGCGGCTGGTTGCGCGTGACGCTGCCGTATTCGTTCGGGGCGGCGTGGATCGCGCCATTGCTGGCGGATTTCCGAACGGCCTGTCCCGAGGTCAGGCTCGAAATCCTGGCTTCGCATGTGCCGCTCGACCTGGTGGCCGATGACATCGACGTGGCGCTGCGCCTGGGTGTGCTGCCCGATTCCGAACTGGTGGCGCGCCGGCTCGGCAGCTTTGCCACGGGCGTCTATGCCAGCCCCGGCTATCTGGAGCGCGCCGGCATGCCGGTGCACCCGTCCGAACTCGTGGGCCATGCCACGCTGGCCCTGCACCAGGCGCGCCGCGAGCGCGGCTATGCGTGGCCGCTGCGCAGGGACGGCGGGCGCACCCAGTCTTTCGCCGTGGACCCGGTCATCGTCGCCAGCGATCCTGCGCTGCTGCACGATGCGCTTTGCGCGGGGCAGGGCCTGTCGCTGGCCATGCACCGGAGCATGGCCGCCGATGTCACGGCGGGACGGCTGCGGCGCGTGCTGCCCGAATGGACCGGGCCTGCGCAGGATTTCAACGCGGTGTTTCCGCGCGGTGCGGTGGCATCGCCCAAAGTGCGTGCCTTTGTGGATTTCCTGCGCGCGCGGCTGGGGGCTGACTGACACACCCGGGTGCGGTAAATCTTCCACGCACGCGCGCAGGTCTACATGGCCCGTGCGCGGTTCCCGCCGAAAGTTCGGGCGATTGCGGCCGGACAGGCAGCGGAACAGAAATTGCAGGGTTCCCGGGATCGCGGCAGACGCGCTAAGGAGACCCAGATGACACAGAAGCTGAAAAACCCCTGGTTCCGCCCCGGTGTGCTCAATGAAGGCAGCGACTGGGCCGTGCACGACCAGACCGAGGACTTTGGCGGCCCGGATTCGTATCCGCGCCCGTGGGCGCGCGGCCCCAGGCCGGACGCCAGCGTGTATGCGTCATCGCATGTCGATCCGGCCGCCTATGGCATTGCCGACGACGACGGCCTGCGCACCGCACCCGGCCGCGCCCGCTGGCATCGCGCGGCGGACGTGAACTGGCAGGATCGGCACGAGGATGGCGCCCTGCGCTATCGGCCCGGAGCCGGGGGCCGTGTGGCCGGCGTGCCCGCCGAGGCCGAGCGCGGCTACGGGGGTGGCTATGGCGGTGGCTATGGTGGCGGCTACGGCGGGCCGGTGCATCGATCCGAGCCCGTCTGGCCAAAAGGCTACGTCCGCTCCGACGAGCGCATTCGCGACGATGTCTGCTCGCGCCTGGCGCACGACGGCCACGTCGACTTGCAGGAGGTGGAGGTCGATGTCGATGGCGGCGTGGTCACGCTGCGCGGCGCGGCCCATGACCGGAGCGAGAAGCATCGCATCGAGGACATCGCCGAACATGTCATGGGCGTGAAGGACGTGCGCAACGAACTGCGCATTCGCTGAAGTGCGATATGCCTCCGAAGGCCCGGCCATGTGCCGGGCCTTTTTACTGGCCTGTCGCCGTCACGACGGCCCCGCGTTCTGTGCGGATACCGGACATCCACCTTTCTGACCTGAAAGGTCGATGCTGCATCGCAAAATCCCTGTTTCCCCCTGATGAACACCGGCCCTCGGGCTATCGGCAATGGGTCATGTTGCGCTGCGCCGCAGCATCGAATTGTTGCGCGCAACGGAATGAATGGGCCGATTCGTTGCCTTGACATTGCTCGATACAAAGTCTTACGCTCCCGGGCACGACTAAAAGACGTTCGCATGTAGAACGCTGGTTCGACATGCGGTCATTTCGACTCTCAGGAGACAAGCCTTGAACAAGGTTGCCGGGTTCTTTACGGAACTGATGCGCCGGTATCTGCCGGACCCCTTCGTGTTTGCCATCGGCCTGACGCTGCTCAGCATGGTCATGGCGATGCTGGTGGAGGGGCAGGGCGCCAGCGCCATCATCACCAACTGGGGCAAGGGCTTCTGGAACCTGCTCTCGTTCACCACACAGATGGCCGTGATCCTGGCCATGGGCTACGTGCTGGCCACCGCGCCGCTGGTGGACCGCTTCCTGAACGGCATCGTGGCCCGGGTGGCCACGCCGCGTGGCGCGATCATCGTGGCGACGCTGGTGGGCGGCATCGGCAGCTACCTGAACTGGGGCTTCGGCCTGGTGATCGGCGGCATCATCGCGCGCAAGCTGGCTGTGAAGGTCAAGGGCGTGCATTACCCGCTGATCATTGCCTCGGCCTATAGCGGCTTCACGATGTACGGCCTGGGCCTGTCGGCCAGTATCCCGGTGCTGATCTCCACGCCGGGACACCCGATGGAAAAGCTGATGGGCGTCATCGCGCTCAAGGACACCATTTTTTCGGTGCCGATGCTGCTGACCAGCCTGGCCGTGATCGTCACGCTGCCGCTGCTCAACGCCATGCTGCATCCGCGCGATGCCAGGGACGTGGTCGAGATCCAGGAAGAACCGGAGGCACGGGAACCGGTAGCCGGCGGCCATAGCATGGGCATCGAGAACACGCTGGCCGCGCGCATGAACAACAGCCGCCTGCTGAGCCTGCTGATCGGGCTGTGCGGCATGGCCTATGCGGTGCTGTACTTCATGCAGGGCGGTACGCTGGACCTGAACCTGATCAACTTCCTGATCCTGTTCATCGGCGTGCTGCTGCTGGGCACGCCGGCCAACTACGTGGCCAAGCTCAACGAAGGCATCAAGACGATTTCGGGCATCATCCTGCAATATCCGTTCTACGCGGGCATCATGGCGGTGATGGCGGGCTCGGGGCTGGTGGATACCATCTCGCGCGTGTTCGTCGATATCGCCACGCCGCAGACCCTGCCGTTCTGGGGCCTGGTCAGCAGCTTCGTGATCAACTTCTTTGCCCCGTCCGGCGGCGGCCACTGGGTGATCCAGGGCCCGTTCATGGTCGATGCGGCCAAGGCCATCGGCAGTTCGGTGGCGCAGACGTCAATGTCGGTGATGCTGGGCAACGCGTGGAACGACCTGGTGCAACCGTTCTGGATCCTGCCGGCGCTGGCGCTCTCGAAGCTCAAACTCAAGGACGTGATGGGCTACACCGTGATCATGATGTTCTGGGTCGGTGCCATCTACATCGTGGCGATGCTGGCCTGGGGCATGGCCACCCACTGAAGTCCTTGCGCAGTACGTACAACCTGGAGACCTTGCATGCCGTACCTGATCGAAACCTTCGACAAGCCCAATCACCAGCACGTGCGCCAGGCCAACCGGCCCACGCACCTGGATTACCTGGAAGCCAACAAGCAGCTGCTGCTGGCTTGCGGCGCGAAGCTGAACGACGACGGCAGCGATGGCGGCGGCGGGATCTACATCCTCGACGTCGATACGCGCGAGGCGGCCCAGGCCTTTATCGAGGCCGATCCGTTCCACCAGGCGGACCTGTTTGCCGAGGTCAGGATCGTGCGCTGGCGCAAGGCTTACCTGGACGGCGTGCGCCATCTCTGAGCTGATATCTGAGCCGTTCTCATGAAACGATGGAAGCAACGACCCGAAGGCGCCAACTGGGGCGATTTCGGCGATGACGACCAGCTTGGCCGCCTGAACCTGATCACGGCGGACTGCGTGCGGGCCGCCGCCCAGGAAATCCGCAGCGGCCGTACGTTCTGCCTGTCGCTGCCGCTGGACCTGCCCGGCGGCAACGTGCTGAACCCGCGCCGGCATCCGCCGGTGCTGCGGCCCACGTTCCGCGGCGACGTCGCGTACGTCAACTTCCCGCTGGCCAAGGTGGACCCGCGCGCGCTGGATGTGCTCAGCGACGACCAGGTGCTGCTGTCGATGCAGTACTCCACGCAATGGGATTCGCTGGCGCACGTGGGCGCGTTGTTCGATGCCGACGGCGACGGCGTGGCCGAGCGCGTGTACTACAACGGGTTCCGGCCCAATACCGATATCGTCGGGCCGGTGGACTACGCCGAAGCCGACCACTTCGCGGCGCACGCCTGCGGCCACGATCATAGCCACGCCGAGGCGCTGGGCATCGAGACCTTCGCCACGCACGGCATCCAGGCGCGCGGCGTGCTGGTTGACCTGGCGCACCACTACGGCCGCGAATGCCGCACGGTGGGCTACGACGACCTGATGCGCGTGATCGACGCCGACCGCGTGGAGGTAGGCCGCGGCGACATCCTGGTGCTGCGCACCGGGTTTGCCGAGATGCTCGTGGAAATGGCGGGCCAGCCCGACGCCGCGCTGCTGCACAACAGCTGTTGTGCGCTGGACGGGCGCGACGAGCGCCTGCTGCAGTGGATCACGGACACCGACATCGCCGCGATCGCGGCAGACAACTACGCGGTGGAACGCTATCCGGCGCGGCCGGTGCCCGACAGCGCCGGGCCGGTGCCGATGCTGCCGCTGCATCACCACTGCCTGTTCAAGCTGGGTTTGCCGCTGGGCGAACTCTGGCACCTGCGCGACCTGGCGGCTTATCTGCGTGCCGAGGGCCGCCACCGTTTTTTCCTGTCGGCGCCGCCGTTGCGGCTGCCCGGCGCGATGGGATCTCCTGTGACGCCGGTTGCCACCGTCTGATGCCGCCACGCGCCTGTCACCCCCATTAATCAAGAAGGAGCCGCCATGCTGTTCATGGTCGAAATGACTGTCCGTATCCCCCATTCGCTCGATCCGCAGGTGGCGGACAAGATCAAGGCCGACGAAAAGGCCTACTCGCAGCAACTGCAGCGCGACGGCAAGTGGCGTCACCTGTGGCGCGTGGCTGGCCAGTACGCCAACGTGAGCATCTTCGACGTCAAGGACGCCGACGAGCTGCACGCGATCCTGACGGCGCTGCCGCTGTATCCGTACATGGAAATGAAGGTCACCGCGCTGGCGCAGCACGGTTCGGCCATCGCCCAGAACTGAGCCGGAGCCCGATCATGCCCTTCGCCGAACTGTCCGCCCCGTCCAGCGTCAAGCTCCACTACCAGCTCGATGGCGATGCCAGCCTGCCGGTGCTGGTGCTGTCCAACTCGCTGGGCACCAGCTTCGAGATGTGGCAGCCGCAGATGGCTGCACTGACGAAGCATTTCCGAGTGTTGCGCTACGACACGCGCGGCCATGGCCAGTCGGCCGTGACCGAGGGCCCGTACCGCATCGCCCAGCTGGGCGGCGATGTGATCGCGCTGCTCGATCACCTGGGCCTGCAGCGCGTGCATTTCTGCGGCCTGTCGATGGGCGGCATCACGGGCATGTGGCTGGCGCTGCACCACGCCGACCGCCTGCAGAAGCTGGTGCTCTGCAATACGGCTGCCTATATCGGCCCGCCCGAGAACTGGACCAACCGCGCCGCCGCCGTGGAGCGCGATGGTGTAGCGTCGATCGCCGCCGCCGTGGTCGACAAATGGCTGACCCCCGATTTCGCCGCGCAGCAGCCGGAACTGGTCCAGCACCTGCGCGCCATGCTCGGCGCCACCGATGCGCGTGGCTACGCCGCCAATTGCCTGGCCGTGCGCGATTCCGACCTGCGTGCCGACATTGGCCGCATCACCACGCCCACGCTGGTCATTGCCGGCTCGGGCGATATCCCGACACCGCCCGCCGATGGCCGCTATCTGGCCGATACCATCCCCGGCGCGCAGTACGTCGAACTGTACGCCGCGCACCTTTCCAACCTGCAGCAGGTGGACGGGTTCAACCAGGCGGTGGTGAAGTTTCTTGCCAGCTGACAATCGCCAGGCCGCCATTCGGTTGTAGCATCGCCGCCTGACACAGCTTGTGGACGCGGGAATGGCGAATCGATCGAAAGGGTGGCGAATAGCGATGGCGTTGCTGGGCAGCGTGCTGCTTGGCGATGCCCTGATGCTGGCGCTGCGGGGCGTGATGAATTTTGGCGTGGTCGTGCCGGGCGTGCTCGGACTGGCCGCGCTTGCCCTGGCGGCGCGCTGGCACACGGTGGCGCGCTGGCGCCGCACGTATCCGGGCGCGGCGTGGCTATGGCGCGCCGGCTGGGCAATCCTGATCGTCTGGCTGCTCAGCGTCGCCGTCTTCTTCCGCTTCCTGAGCCATGGCGCCCATGCGCCGACCACGCTCACCGCGCCTGACGCAGCCATGCAGCCGCCGGCGGCCATCCTCGTACTGGGGTCCGGATCGCCCAACTGCGAGGTATCCCCCACGCTGAAGTCTCGCCTCGACACGGGGCTGGCGCTGGCCCGCCAGTGGCCGGCGGTGCCGGTCGTGGTGACCGGCGGCCGCGATTTCGGGGGGCTCGACTGCACCGAAGCCGGCTTGATGGCCGACTATCTGGTGCGCCATGGCCTGGCGCCGCAACGCGTGCTGCGCGAGGACCGCAGCACCAGCACCGAGGAGAACATGCGTTTCTCGCGCCAGGTGCTGGCACAGCATGGCATCGGCGCCGACGCGCCACTGGCGATGGTGACCAGCGACTTTCACCTGCTGCGCGCCGAGCGCATTGCGCGCAAGGCCGGCTTCGGCGCGGTGTCGGGCGTGGCTGCGCCGACGCCGCTGTACGTGCGCTACAACGCCTGGCTGCGCGAATACTTCGCCTATATCAGCGGCTGGGCGCTGGGCGAGTACTGATCAGACCGGGATGCCGAAATGGTCCGCGCGGGCCATCGGCCAGTACTTTTCCCACAGGCTGAAACGCAGGTTGCCGTTGATCAGGTCGCCCGGCTGCAGGAAATCGAACAGCTCGGACATCGGCTTGACCTCGCTGGGCGACAGACGCCGCACGATATGGTGCGGGGTCAGTTCGCCGGGCGAATGCAGCCCGGCCGCCTGCAGCAGTTCCTGCAGCGCATGCACCGTATGACGATGGAAATTGGCCACGCGCTCGGCCTTGTCCGGCACCACGATGGCGCGCTGGCGGACCGGGTCCTGCGTGGCCACGCCCACGGGGCAGCGGTCGGTGTGGCACTTCTGCGCCTGCACGCAACCCAGCGCGAACATGAAGCCGCGGGCCGCATTGCACCAGTCCGCCCCCATCGCCAGCGTGCGGGCAATATCGAACGCGCTGATCAGCTTGCCGCTGGCGCCCACGCGAATCTTGCCGCGCAGGTTGGCGCCGACCAGCGTGTTGTGGACCAGCAGCAGCCCTTCCTGCAGCGGCACGCCGATATGGTCGACAAACTCCAGCGGGGCCGCACCGGTGCCGCCTTCGGCGCCATCGACCACGATGAAATCCGGCAGGATTCCCGATGCCAGCATCGCCTTGACCACGCCAAAGAAATCCCACGGATGGCCGATGCACAGCTTGAAGCCGGTGGGCTTGCCGCCCGACAGGTTACGTAGCCGATCGACGAATTGCAGCAGTTCCAGCGGCGTGGAGAATTCGCTATGGGCGGCGGGCGACACGCAATCGACACCCATCGGCACGCCGCGCGTGGCCGCGATTTCGGGCGTGATCTTGGCGGCTGGCAGCACCCCGCCATGGCCCGGCTTGGCGCCTTGCGACAGCTTGACCTCGATCATCTTGACTTGCGGGTCGGCTGCCTGCCTGGCGAACAGCTCGGGGTCGAAACTGCCATCCGCGCGGCGGCAGCCGAAGTAGCCCGAGCCCAGTTCCCAGATCAGGTCGCCGCCCTCGGCGCGGTGATAGGGCGAAATCGAGCCCTCGCCAGTGTCGTGGGCGAACCCGCCAATCTTGGCGCCGCGGTTGAGCGAGCGGATGGCGTTGGCCGACAGCGCGCCGAAGCTCATCGCAGAAACATTAAAGGCCGAGATGTCGTAGGGCTGGGCGCGGTCGGCCCCCACCGTGACGCGGAAATCGGCCGACGGGATTTTGGTCGGGGCAAGCGAGTGGCTGATCCATTCGTAGCCCGGGCGCTTGACGTCAGATTCGGTGCCGAACGGACGGCTATCCACCTCGTTCTTGGCGCGCTGGTACACCAGGCTGCGCTGGGCGCGCGAGAAGGGCGCCTCGGACGTATCGTCCTCGATGAAGTACTGGCGGATTTCCGGGCGGATGAATTCCAGGAAAAAACGCGCGTGACCCCAGATGGGGTAGTTGCGCAGGATGGCGTGGCGGCGCTGGAGCAGGTCGTGGGCGCCCACCAGGCATAGCGCCAGCGGCAGCGCCACCCACCACCACGACACGGCACGCGTGGCCGCCAGGGCGGTCAGGACGATCAGGCCGCAGGCTGACAGGGCCACGGCCCCATAACGACGCTCGAACATGTGAGGGACTCTTCCGGTTTTTGGCAACCCTGGATGATCCCGCGTATAGGGCGGCAAGTGAAGTGCCGTCACGGGAAACGCTGTTTTGAGAATCGGACAACAAAATGCGATTAACCGCCGAATGATCGCGCTGCACCCGGTGGGTTGGACGGCGGCAAGCGGGACGGACAGCGAGTTAATAACGCCATTAACCGCCAATAAGTGATCGCCAGCGCATTTCGCGGCGCGATGGTGCAGCGCCGCGTTTGCGCCGGCAGGGCGGTGGGATACAGTACCCCGCAGACCGATAAGGAGACAGCGATGGACCTGCGGCAACGCGAGCACATCGAAACCGTGGTGCATGCCACCACCTGGCTGCCCCTGCCTGCCGAATCCGCCGCGCCAATCGGGCACGACGCGATGATCCAGAACTCGTGGCGGCGCTGCGTCCATCAGTACGGCCTGGACCCGTCACGCATGCAAGAGGCGCGGATCGTGGAGCCGTCGTGCCTGCGCGAGCACCAGCAGCGGATCGACGACTTCGCACGCATCGCCCGGCACGGGCTGGAATCGCTATATGGTCACGTCGCCGGCCTTGGGTATGTGGTGCTCCTGACCGATGCCCAGGGGGTGACCGTCGACTATATCGGCGATGCCAATACCGACGCCGCGCTGCGTCACGCGGGCCTCTACCTGGGGTCGGAATGGAGCGAAGCCGGCGCGGGCACCTGTGCCGTCGGAACGGCGTTGGTCACGGGCGAGGCGCTGACCGTCCATCAGGCCGATCACTTCGATGCCACGCATATCCCGCTGACCTGTACCGCCGCGCCGCTGTTCGACACGCAGGGCCGGCTCAACGCGATTCTGGACATCTCGGCGCTGACGTCGCCCGAGGCCAAGGCCAGCCAGGGCCTGGCGCTGCAGATGGTGCGCATCTACGCCGCCCATATCGAAAACGCCAACTTCCTGCGCGTCCATCACCGGGACTGGATCCTGAAGCTCAATGTCGCGCCGGAGTTCGTCGATGTCAGCCCCGAATACCTGCTGGCGCTCGACGCCGCAGGCCGCATTGTCGGCTGCAACAACCGCGCCAGACGCATGCTGGAGGGCGAAAGCCCCGGCACGCCCGTGCTGGGGCAGTCGTTCGAGGCGCTGTTCGATGCCCGGATCGACGATCTGGGGCGCTTTGTCTATTCCCGGCCCAGCGAACAGCGGCTGGTGGCATTGCACCGTAGCGGCGGCCTGCTGTACCTGAGCGTGATGCCGCCCGCGCTGCGCTGGCAGTCGCGACCTGATGCGCAACCCGTGGCGGCACTGCCGGCCGCGCTGGCGGCCCTGAGCGGCGGCGACTCTGCCATGCAACAGCAGCTGCAACGCGCGGCACGGCTGGTCGATGCGCGCATCCACCTGCTGATTCACGGCGAGACCGGCAGCGGCAAGGAATACTTCGCCAAGGCGCTGCACCAGGCCAGCGCGCGTCGGGCCCAGCCATTCGTGGCGTTCAATTGCGCGGCGATTCCCGAAACGCTGATCGAAAGCGAACTGTTCGGCCACCTGCCCAACAGCTTTTCCGGGGCCGGGGCGCGCGGCAAGCGCGGCCTGATCCAGGAGGCCGATGGCGGCACGCTGTTCCTCGACGAGATTGGCGACATGCCGCGCGACCTGCAATCGCGGCTGCTGCGCGTGCTGGCCGAAGGCGAGGTCCTGCCCATCGGCGCCACGCGGCCGGTGCCCGTCAATGTGCGCGTGATCTCGGCCACGCACCACCGGCTGGACCAACTGGTGGAAACCGGCCAGTTCCGCGAGGATCTCTATTACCGCCTGAACGGCGCGCGCTTCGAGCTGCCCCCGCTGCGCGAGCGGCAGGACCTGGACTGGCTGATCGACAAGATGCTGGCCGGCGGCGATGCCGGGCAGCGGGCCGCGCCAGGGCCGCGCAATCCGCGAACCGTGACGCTGGCCGACACCGCGCGCCAGCGGCTGCATGCCCACCGCTGGCCCGGCAATCTGCGCGAGCTGCGCAATGTCATCGAATACGCCTGCGCGATCTGCCACGGTGGCGTGGTCACGCCCGATGACCTGCCCGACGGATTCGGTGCCAGCGCCCCGGCAGGCGCCGCGTTGCGTTCGGCCGATGCGGAAGCCGAGGCCCGGGCGGTGCCGCCCGAAGCTACACCCGAGGCCATGCTGCTGATGCAGTACCTGCGCGCGTCGGGCTGGAACCTGAGCGCGGTGGCGCGGCAGATCGGCATCAGCCGCATGACGCTATACCGGCGCATGGAGCGGTACGGCATCGCGTCGCCCAACCGGCGCGATGGCAGCCAGCCGTGACGACTGTCCAGCCCAGGAC
Source organism: Cupriavidus sp. 86D6 (assembly GCF_057815095.1). Classification (NCBI taxonomy): domain Bacteria; kingdom Pseudomonadati; phylum Pseudomonadota; class Betaproteobacteria; order Burkholderiales; family Burkholderiaceae; genus Cupriavidus; species Cupriavidus sp. 86D6. The sequence continues at coordinate 119,932 of NZ_JBYPSB010000009.1, forward strand.
ACCTGTACTGTGACACCTGTCACACCCTGACCCGGCGCAATGGCGTGCGGCCTCCGGGTTATCCCGTGGGGCCGCACACCATTTCCCGCGATTTCCGCCCCTGGCATCGCCGCCAAGTCCCTGGCACACCCATTGCAAAGACCCTGTCACGACAAGAGCGACAGGAGACAGGACATGGGCGTACCGCTGGTCGGCATCATCGCCAATCCCGTATCGGCGCGCGATATCCGCCGCGTGATCGCCAACGCCAACAGCCTTCAGCTGGCCGACCGCGTCAATATCGTGCTGCGCCTGCTGGCCGCGCTGGCGGCCAGCGGCATCGACCGCGTGATGATGATGCCGGACCGCGAGGGCCTGCGCGTCATGCTGAACCGGCACCTGACGCGCCACCAGGGGCCCGATGCCCGCCTGCCGGCGGTGGACTTCATCGACATGCCGGTGACCGCGCGCGTCGACGATACGCTGCACGCCGCCCGTCATATGGCCGAAGCCGGCGTGTCCGTGATCATCGTGCTGGGTGGCGACGGTACGCACCGCGCCGTGGTGCGCGAATGCGGCGCAGTGCCGATTGCCGGGCTTTCCACCGGCACCAACAACGCCTTCCCCGAAATGCGCGAGCCGACCATCACCGGGCTGGCCGCGGGGCTGTACGCCACCGGGCAGATTCCCGCGGGCCGCGCGCTGGCGTCGAACAAGCGGCTCGATATCGTGATTCGCGATGCCGATGGCGGCTTCCGGCGCGATATTGCCCTGGTCGATGCCGTGATCGCGCACGAGCAGTTCATCGGCGCCCGTGCGCTCTGGCGGGCCGACACGCTGGCCGCCGTCTACGTGGCCTATGCCGATCCGCAGGCAATTGGCCTGTCGGCCATCGCCGGGCTGCTGGAGCCGATTGGGCGGCGTGAGCCGGGCGGCCTGGCCATCGAGCTGGCACCGGCCGGCGAGGGCGCCTTCGATCTGCTGGCGCCGATTGCGCCGGGCCTGCTCTGCACCGTGCCGATTGCCGGCTGGCACCGCATTGCGCACGCGCGGCCGCACCGTGTGCGCCAGCGCGCCGGCATCGTCGCGCTGGACGGCGAACGCGAGCTGGCGTTCGGGCCGCACGACGAGGTAACCGTCACGTTGCACGACCACGCGTTCCGCAGCATCGACGTGGCGGCCTGCATGCGCTACGCCGCGTGCGAGCAGCTGATGCGCAGCGTGCCGGCGCTGACCTGAGCCGGCCCCCCTTCATCCCACCATCACAAGGCAGTACCACCACCAAAGGAGACGACCATGAGCGCCAGCACTTCGCAGTCAGCGCAGCTGCCCCTCGACAAGGAGACATTGCTGACCGTGTACCGCAAGATGCGGACGATCCGCGATTTCGAGGAACGCCTGCATGTGGATTTCGGCCGGGGGGATATTCCCGGCTTCGTGCACCTCTACGCCGGCGAGGAGGCGGCGGGCGTGGGCATTCTTCACCATCTGCACGATGGCGACCGCATCGCCAGTACGCACCGGGGCCACGGCCACTGCATCGCCAAGGGGGTGGACCCGGTGGCGATGATGAAGGAGATCTACGGCAAGAAGGGCGGTTCGTGCAACGGCAAGGGCGGGTCGATGCATATCGCCGACCTGTCCAAGGGGATGATGGGCGCCAACGGCATCCTGGGCGCTGGCGCACCGCTGGTCTGCGGCGCGGCGCTGGCGGCCAAGTTTCGCGGCAAGGGCGAGGTCGGCATCACGTTCTGCGGCGACGGGGCGTCGAACCAGGGCACTTTCCTGGAAAGCCTGAACCTGGCGGCGGTGTGGAACCTGCCGGTGATCTTCGTCATCGAGAACAACGGCTACGCGGAATCGACGTCGCGCGACTATGGCACGGCCGTCGACAGCTATGTCGATCGCGCGGCCGGCTTCGGCATTCCGGGCGTGACCGTGGACGGCACCGACTTCTTTGCCGTGCACGAGGCGGCCGGCGAGGTCATCCGGCGTGCGCGCGAAGGGGGCGGCCCGTCGCTGCTGGAATGCAAGATGGTCCGCTTCTACGGTCACTTCGAGGGCGACGCCCAGACCTATCGCGGCGCGGGCGAGCTGGACGATATCCGGGCCAACAAGGACTGCCTGAAGCTGTTCACGCGGGCCGTGACCCAGGCCGGCGTGGTGACGCGCGACGAGTTCGATGCCATCGACCGCGAGGTGGCCGCGCTGATCGACCACGCCGTGCAGGAGGCCAAGGCGGCGCCGCTGCCGGGGCCCGAAGACCTGCTGACCGATGTCTACGTGAGCTACTAAGCCATTCCAAAACAAAGGAGACAGCATCATGGCCCGCAAACTCAGTATGAAGCTGGCGATCAACGAGGCGATCGACCAGGAAATGACCCGCGATCCGAGTGTGATCATGCTCGGCGAGGATATTGTCGGCGGCGCAGGGGCCGACGGCGAGAAAGACGCCTGGGGCGGTGTGCTCGGCGTGACCAAGGGGCTCTATGCCAGGCACGGCGACCGCCTGCTTGACACGCCGCTGTCCGAATCGGCCTACGTGGGCGCCGCCATCGGCGCCGCTGCCTGTGGCATGCGCCCGATCGCCGAGCTGATGTTCATCGACTTCATGGGCGTCTGCTTCGACCAGATCTTCAACCAGGCCGCCAAGTTCCGCTACATGTTCGGCGGCAAGGCCGAAACGCCGGTGGTGATCCGCGCCATGGTCGGCGCCGGTTTCCGCGCGGCCGCGCAGCACAGCCAGATGCTGACGCCGATCTTCACGCATATCCCGGGGCTGAAGGTGGTGTGCCCTTCCACGCCGTACGACACCAAGGGCTTGCTGATCCAGGCCATCCGCGACAACGACCCCGTGATCTTCTGCGAGCACAAGAACCTGTACGGGCTGGAGGGCGACGTGCCCGAGGGCGCCTACGCGATCCCGTTCGGCGAGGCCAATATCGCGCGCGACGGCAAGGACGTGACCATCGTCAGCTATGGCCTGATGGTGCATCGCGCGCTGGAGGCGGCGGCCACGCTGGCCAGGGACGGCATCGAGGCCGAAGTGATCGACCTGCGCACGCTGTCGCCGCTGGACATGGACACCGTGCTCGAATCGGTGGAAAACACCGGCCGCCTGGTGGTGGTGGACGAAGCCAGCCCGCGCTGCAATATCGCCACCGACATCGCCGCCCAGACCGTGCAGCAGGCGTTTGGCGCGCTCAAGGCCGGCATCGAGATGGTCTGCCCGCCGCATACGCCGGTGCCGTTCTCGCCGACGCTCGAAGACCTGTATATCCCCAGCGCAGCCCGCATCGTGGAAGCCGCGCGCAAGACCATGAAGGGAGGCAAGCACTGATGGCCGCAGCAATCACCCCGATCGTGATGCCCAAGTGGGGCCTGTCGATGAAGGAAGGCACCATCAATGCCTGGCTGGTCGACACCGGCGCAGAGATTACCGTGGGCATGCCGATCCTCGATGTGGAAACCGACAAGATCGCCAACGCCGTGGAAGCCCCCGACGCCGGCACGCTGCGGCGCAAGGTGGCCGAGGCGGGCGACGTGCTGCCTGTGAAGGCGCTGCTTGGCGTACTCGCACCCGATGAGGTCAGCGATGCGGAAATCGACGCGTATGTCGCCAGCTACGAGACGCCGGCCGACGACGAAGATGAAGACGAAGCCGGCCCCGCCTATCAGTTCGTGGAGGTCGACGGCCTGCGCGTCCGCTACGCCCGCAGGGGCCACGGCGCGGAGGCGGTGCTCTTCCTCCACGGCTTTGGCGGAGATCTGGACAACTGGCTGTTCAACCTCGATCCGCTGGCGGACACGTACACCGTGGTGGCGCTGGATCTCCCGGGGCACGGACAGACCACGCCCCGCCTGGCTGGCACGACGCTGGCGGAGATGGCCGGCTTCGTGACCCGCTTTCTTGACGCGCTGGACATCGGCCAGGCGCACCTGGTGGGCCATTCGATGGGCGGCGGCATTGCCGCGCAACTGGCCGTGGACGCCCCGCACCGCGTGCTGTCCGTCGCGCTGGTGTCCCCGGTGGGCTTTGGCGACGAGATCAACAACGGCTACACGGAAGGCTTTGTCAACGCGCAGTCGCGCCGCGACCTGAAGCCGGTCATCGAACTGCTGTTCGCCAACCCCGATCTGGTCAGCCGGCAGATGCTGGACGACCTGCTGCGGTACAAGCGGCTTGACGGCGTGCCCGAGGCACTGGCGGCACTGGGCGCCAGCCTGTTCGCCGATGGCCGCCAGCGCGAGCAACCGGGCCGGCGCCTGGCCGAGGCGGGCAAACGCACGCTGGTGATCTGGGGCGCCCGGGACCAGGTCGTCCCGCCCGCCCACGCGGAAAACGCCCCGGCTGGCGCCACCGTGACGGTGTTCGACGATGCCGGCCACATGAGCCAGATGGAAAAGGCCGGCGAGGTGAACGGGCTGCTGAGAGGGCACCTGGCGGGGTAGGGCGGGGCGGACAACAGCTGGCTTCGCCAGAGATGGTCGCCCCTCTCCCATTTATGGGAGAGGGGCGGGGGAGAGGGCGAGCCTCTCGGGATGCGAGGGTCTCGATTTGGACCGCCGCGCCCTCTCCTCCGACCCCTCTCCCGCGCTGCGGGAGAGGGGAGCAAACCGACAGCAACAACCCGCAGACCGACCTCAAATCACCCCCCCATTGACCCGCAGCGTCTGCCCGTTGACCCACGCCCCGTCTGCACCGGCAAAGAACGCCACGGCGTTGGCGATATCCTCCGGCGTGCCCAGGCGTTCGAGCGGCGCCATCCTTGCCATGCGGTCGATCAGTTCCGGCGACTTGCCGTCGAGGAACAGCTCGGTGGCGGTCGGCCCCGGGGCTACGGAATTGACGGTGATATTGCGGCCGCGCACCTCCTTCATCAGCACGGCGGTCAGGGCTTCCACGGCCGCTTTCGAGGCCGCGTAGACGCCGTAGGTTGGCATCAGCAGGCCCACCAGGCTGGACGACAGATTGATGACACGGCCGCCGTCGCGCAGGCGCCGTGCCGCCTCGCGCAACGTGTTGAACGTGCCCTTTACGTTGATATGCATGACGCTGTCGAACAGCGCGTCGTCGGTCTCGGCCAGCGTGGCGAGCTTCATGATGCCGGCGTTGTTGACCAGCACATCGACGCCACCAAACGCCGCCTCGGCTGCGGCGAACATGCGGGCCACGGCAGCCGGGTCACTGACGTCGGCCTGATGGGTGAGGGCGCGGCCGCCGGCGGCCTCGATGTCCGCGGCCACGGCTTCGGCTTCGCGGGCACTGCCGGCGTAGTTGACGACAATCGTGAGGCCGTCGGCCGCCAGGCGTCGGGCGATGGCGGCGCCGATGCCGCGCGAGGCACCTGTCACGATGGCGACGCGAGTCGGCTGGGAGGGGGTTGAAAGGGCGGCGGTCATGGCTGGGCTCCGGTCGGTCATGGGTGGTGGGCAACCGCGTCTGGCTGCGGTGTCACTGCACTATGCGCGAGAGTCTGGTTTGGATAATCGGTCTAGAATTGCCAGCACTTGTTCTGTCGTGGAAACAATGTGTTCATAAGCGTATTAAAAGGCACAAAAAGGGGCGCGGATGGACCGATTCGACGCAATGCGGCTTTACACACGGGTGGTGGAGCGCCGCAGTTTCACGCTGGCTGCCAGCGACATGGAGGTGCCCCGTTCCACGGTGACCAAGGTGATCGCCGACCTGGAAAAGCGCCTGGGCGTGCGGCTGCTACAGCGCACCACGCGCGTGGTGCGGCCCACGCTGGACGGCGAGGCGTATTACCGCCGATGCCTGCGCATCCTTGACGACATCGAGGACGCCGAGGGCGGCTTCAGCGGCGCCGAGCCGCGCGGCATGCTGCGGATCGAGGTCCAGGGCACGCTGGCTCGCCATTTCCTGATGCCCGGCTTTCCGGATTTCCTGAGCCGCTACCCCGACCTGCAGATCACGATGAGCGAAGGTGACCGCTGGGTCGACCTGGTGCAGGAGGGCGTGGACTGCGTGCTGCGCTACGGCAGGCTGCCCGACAGCGAACTGGTGGCCCGCCAGGTGGCCATGCTGGATCGTTTGACCTGCGCCACGCCCGCCTACCTGGAACGCTTCGGCACGCCGTCCGATCTCGCATCGCTGGCGGGCCACCGGATGGTGGGTATCCGCCAGATGAGCACGGGCAATGTCACGCCGCTGGAGTTCGAGGTTGGCGACGACCTGAAGCGCCTGTCGCTGCCGTGCCCGCTGGCCGTCACCGGCACCGAGAGCTATCTGGCCGGTATCGAACTGGGCCTTGGCATCGCCCAGGTGCCGCGCTTCCATATCGTCGAGCAGCTCCGGCGCGGCTCGCTGGTGGAGATCCTGCGCGACACGCCGCCGCCGTCGCAGCCCGTGTCGCTGCTCTATCCGCGCTCGCGCCAGCTATCGCCCCGTGTGCGGGCGTTCCTGGACTGGGCGGCGGGGGAGTTTGCGCGGAGCCGGTTGCTGGCCTGAACGTTCCGCAGCGCACGCATGCTCAGCCCAACACCGCCCGCACGCTGCTCAACTGATCCAATGTCTCGCGCAGTTCGCGCTCCAGCACGGCGACCAGCTCGGCCGAGGGCATCGAGCGCGCCAGCGGCACGGCCTGGCCGGCCCATTGGGCGGCAAATTCGCTGACGCCCTTGGCCTTTGCCGCCGCGTGCAGCGCCTTGCCGGCGTCGTACGTCACGGGATAGTCGGGGATTGCCGGGGCGCCCGCGGCGGTGCCCAGGCGCGTGAAGCGGCTGGTGAAGCCGCGTGCCGCGCGGCCCGAGATGGCGCGGGTCAGCGTGGTCGGGCGGGTTTCGTCGGCGGTCAGCGCGGCGCGGTAGGCGGCATCGGCGGCCGATTCACTGGTGGCGACAAACGCCGTGCCAAGCTGCGCCGCGGCGGCGCCCAGCGCCAGCACGGCCGCGATGCCGGCGCCGTCCATGATGCCGCCAGCCGCGACGACGGGCAGGTTCGTGCGGGCCACCAGCACGCGGGTCAGCGCGAACGTGCCAAGCCCTTCGTCCTCGGCCTCGGTATCGAAGGCGCCGCGATGGCCGCCGGCCTCGAAGCCCTGCGCGACAATGGCGTCGATACCGGCCGCCTGGATCTGCCGCGCTTCCTGCAGCGACGTGGCGCTGGCCAGCAGCACGATGCCGGCCGCCTTCAGCGCATCGATCCATGCCTGCGCGGGCAGGCCGAAATGGAAGCTCACCACGGCCGGCTTCTCTTCCAGCAGCATCTGGTACATCGCGTCATCGACCACAAAGCTCTTGTAGATCTCGCGCAGCGCGCCGGGCGGCGTGGCGCCGAATTCGGCAAAGGCAGAGCCCAGGTATTTCAGCCAGGCCGATTCGCGCTCGGCGTCGGGCTTGGCCGGCACATGGCAGAACACGTTGATGTTGAAGGGCTTCGATGTCAGCGCGCGGGTTTCGCGAATCACCTTGCGTGCGCCCTCGGCGTCCATGGCGCCCACGCCAAGCGAGCCCAGGCCGCCGGCTTCGGACACGGCCGCCGCCATGGCCGGAGTGCTGACGCCCGCCATCGGCGCCTGAATGATGGGCAGGCGGATGCCCAGGCGCGACAACAGGTTGCGGGACGGGTTCTGACGATTGGCTTCCATGGCGGCGTTCCTTGTCATGCGGGCTGGCTACGGCGCAGTTCCTGCTCGAATGCGGCGTAGGCGGAGGTGGTGAAAGCGGCGCGGCGAATCAGGTACGTATGCACCTTGCGGACCGGCACGGTCTGCAGGGCCCCCGTATTGGCCTGCATCGCCAGCAGCGAGCGCGGCACGATGGCCACGGCGGAGCCTGCCGTGACCTGCGCCAGGATGGCGTGGTACGAGGGGAGTTCGATAACGGTGAGATGGCGGCGCACATCGTCGCCAGCCTGTTCGAGCCAGTCCTCGGCGCACCGGCGATAGGTACAGCCGCGCGAGAACGCGGCCAGCTGGCGCAGCGTCACGTCTTCGGGGCGCCGCACCTTTGGATGGGTCGCCGGCAGCACCAGCACCAGGTCCTCGGTGGTCAGGAACACCCCTTCCAGGCCCGCGCCCATTTCCGATAGGTCGATGTCCCCGGGATTGCCCGTGCCGGGGTGCGCCACGATGGCGCAGTCCAGCCGGCGTTCCAGCACCCCGTCCGCCAGCGCCTGCGAGGTGCCCGTGCTCAGATCCAGTTCGACGTCGGGCCAGGCGGCGTGGAAGCGGCCCAGCGGCCGGGGCAGCAGCGTGGCCGCGGTGCTTTCCATCGACCCCACGCGCAGGCGGCCGCTCGGCGCATCGGCGCGCATGGACTGCCGTGCCTCTTCGGCCAGCGCCAGCAGCTGGTCTGCATAGCCCAGCAGGCGCTGTCCGGCCGGGGTCAGGATCATCTGCTTGTTCGCGCGCTGGAACAGGTCCACGCCGAGGCTTTCCTCCAGCTGCTTCACGCGTGTCGTCACGTTCGACTGCACGCGGTCCAGCGATTTGGCGGCCCGGGTGACGCTCTGTTCGCGCGCTACCGCCCGGAAAATCTCGAGTTCTGCCAGTTCCACACTGTGCGACGACACAATTGTGTCGTTCTCCGTTAGAGAATGAAAGTCTAGTTAGTATTGTGACTGGAGAATGCGTTGTCAAGCGGACGGCGCTGTCCGATTCCGTCATGGTGTGATTTATAGTGATGTATCAACCATTCACCGGGAGACAGCAGCAATGAAGAAGGCAGAACCGCAGGCCGGCGTACCGGCCGCCGAGCTGATCGATGCCAGGATTGCGGAGCTTGGCGCTGGCGCGGCGAGATGCTGGCGCAATTGCGGGCCATCGTCCGGGAAGCCGATCCCGACGGGATCGAGGAGTGGAAATGGAGCGTGCCGGTGTGGTCGCACGACGGCATCCTCTGCACGGGCGAGGTCTACAAGGCCACCGTGAAAATGACGTTCGCCAAGGGCGCGTCGCTGGACGATCCCAAGGGGCTGTTCAATTCGAGCCTGGACGGCAACGTGCGCCGAGCGATCGACTTCCGCGAGGGCGACACCATCAACAAAACCGCCCTGAAGGCCCTGATCCGCGCGGCGGTGGCGCTGAACCAGGCCGCGGCCAAGCCGAAAGCCAGGTCCAGGGCCTGACGCGGCAAGGCCTGGGGCGGCCCGCCCCGGCCGATGTCGGCGTGACACCGACAGCCATTTCCGTTGGCGCGGGGTAGCATAAGTCGCTTCGGCTGGTTGTTGCGCGCCATGCGGTCGTTGGCGCGTGCACAGCCGCGATTTCCTTCTATCCCGCCGGTATGCAACCGTCTTCCCTGCAACGCTTCCTGTTCGGCGCGATCCTTGTTCCGGTCTCGATGGCCGTGGTGTTCGGCATGGATGCGTTCACCCCGCTTGGGGTGGCGGCGTGGCTGTTCTACCTGGTGCCGGTCTGCCTGACCCTGTACGGCAATGACCCGAGGCTGCCGCTGATCGTCGCCGCCGTGGGCACGGTGCTGATCGGCATCGGCTACGCGGTGTCGCCTGCCAGCAGCATCCGGCCGATCTATGCCATCGCGAACCGCGGCGCGGGCGTGGTCGTGCTGTGGTTTCTGGCGGGGGTGGTGTATCGCTACATCCTGTCCCAGGCGGCCATGCAGCGCGTGGCGTGGCTGCAGCAGACGCAGGTGCGGGTGCACCAGGCGGTGCGCAATCCGCAGTCGGCGGGCAATGTGGCCGATGCGCTGGTGCGCGTGCTGGCGCAGGCCTTCCAGGCGCACGTGGGCGTGGTGTACCAGGTGGATGGCGACCAGATGCGCCGCGTGGCCACCTGGGCGCTGGCCAATGCCGACGAGCTGCCCCAGACGCTGACGGCGGGGCAGACGCTGGCCGGCCAGGCGGCGGCGGAAAACCGCGTGATCGCGGTGGGCGGCCTGCCGGCCGACTATCTGCAGGTGTCCTCGGCCCTGGGCCGGACGACGCCCAACGAGATCGTGGCGGCGCCGCTGACGGCCGAAGGCGACGTGGTGGGCGTGGTGGAACTGGGCTTTGTCGCCATGCAGCGCGATACGGCCGACATCGTGGAACTGCTGGAACGCATTGGCGACCCGATCGGCATGACCCTGCGTGCGGCCGCCTACCGGGGCCGCCTGGAAAAGCTGCTCGGCGAAACCCAGCGCCAGAGCGAGGAACTGCAGGTCCAGCAGGAAGAACTGCGCGTATCGAACGAGGAACTGGAAGAGCGCGGCCGCGCGCTGATGGATTCGCAGGCGCGGCTCGAGGCCCAGCAGGCGGAGCTGGAACAGACCAACGTCCAGCTGGAAGAACACGCGCAACGGCTGGAAGGCCAGAAGCGGGAGATGCTGGCCTTCCAGGCCGAACTGGCCGCCAACGCCCGGGCGCTGGAGCGGTCCAACCAGTACAAGAGCGAATTCCTGGCCAATATGTCGCACGAACTGCGCACGCCGCTCAACAGTGCGCTGATCCTGGCCAAGCTGCTGCAGGAGAACAAGGAAGGCACGCTGACCGCCGAGCAGGTGCGCTATGCATCCACCATCCACGCGGCCAACACCGACCTGCTGAACCTGATCAACGATATCCTCGACCTGTCCAAGATCGAGGCCGGCCATTTGGTGATCGAGCATGAAACGGTCGAACTGAAGGCGCTGACCGAGGCGCTGCAGGGCATGTTCGGGCCGATCGCCGAGCAGAAGGGCGTGCCGTTCCGCGTCGAATTCCTGCCCGGCGTGCCCGATGCCATCGTGTCCGACAACCAGCGTCTGCAGCAGGTGCTGAAGAACCTGCTGTCGAATGCGTTCAAGTTCACGGAATCGGGCGCGGTCACGCTGGCGCTGGCCGCGCACGGTGACGACGCGGTGCGCTTCGAGGTGCGCGACACCGGCATCGGCATTCCGAAAGACAAGCAGCAGGTCATTTTCGAGGCGTTCCAGCAGGCCGACGGCACCACCAGCCGCCGCTATGGCGGCACGGGCCTGGGCCTGTCGATCTCGCGCGAGCTGGGCCGCCTGCTGGGCGGCGTGATCTCGGTGGCCAGCGAACCGGGCCAGGGCAGCGTGTTTGCATTGACCGTGCCGCGCCTGCTCGGCGCAGACTCCGCCACGCAGGCTGGCCTGATGACGCAGCCGGCCAGCGCGCCGGCACCGCTGGTGATGGCCCCGCCATCGCGCGCGGTGCCGCCTGCCCCGGCGCCTGCGCAAGAGCCCATGGAGCGCGTGCAGCCGGGCTATCCGGCACCGATTCCCGACGACCGCGACCATCGCACGCGCGGCAACCGGCTGATCCTGGTGGTCGAGGACGATATCGATTTCGCCGGCATTCTCTACGACCTGGCCCACGAGCTCGATTTCGACTGCATCCACGCCACCACGTCGGCGCAGGGCCTCGAACTGGCGCGCCAGCACCAGCCGTGCGGCATCCTGCTGGACGTGGCGCTGCCCGACCAGTCGGGGCTGACGCTGCTCGACTGGCTCAAGCGCGACCCCGCCACGCGGCATATCCCGACGCATCTGGTATCGGTCAGCGATCACGCCGAAGCGGCACTGCACCTGGGCGCGGTGGGCTACACGTTCAAGCCCAGCGAGCGCGACAAGCTGGCGGCGGCGATCCGGGGCCTGGAGGCACGCATGGCGGCGGGCCAGCGCCGGGTGCTGGTGATCGAGGACGACCCGGCGCTGCGCGAGAGCATTCGCGCGCTGCTGAAATCGCTGGAGGCCGAGATCGTGACGACCGACAGCGTGGCAGCGGCCAAGACGGCGCTGGAGGGCACGCCGTTCGACTGTGTGGTGATGGACATGGTATTGCCCGACGGCACCGGCCACGACCTGCTGGCCCATATGGCGCAGCGGGCGCAGGCCAATGCCGGCGCCATGCCGCCCGTGATCATCTATACGGGCCGGCAGCTGTCGGCCGAGGACGAACAGAAGCTGCGCCGGTACTCGAAGTCGATCATCATCAAGGGGGCCCGTTCGCCCGACCGGCTGCTCGACGAAGTGACGCTGTTCCTGCACAGCGTGGAGTCGTCGCTGCCGCCGGAACACCAGCGCATGCTGCGGGCGGCCCGCAACCGCGACGACACGTTCGACGGCCGCAAGCTGCTGCTGGTGGAAGACGACGCGCGCAATATCTTCGCGCTGTCGAAGGTCATCGAACCGCTGGGCGCCACCGTGGAGATCGCCCGCAGCGGGCGCGAGGCCCTTGACCTGCTGAACAGGATGGACGGCATCGACCTGGTGCTGATGGACATCATGATGCCCGAGATGGATGGCATCACGGCCATGCGGCACATCCGCCAGATGCCGCAGTACGCGCGCCTGCCGATCATCGCGCTCACCGCCAAGGCCATGCAGTCCGACCGCGAGGCCTGCCTGCAGGCCGGTGCCAACGACTACATCGCCAAGCCGATCGATGTGGACAAACTGCTTTCGCTGTGTCGCGTATGGCTACACGCAAACTGAAATCCAAGGACGCGGAACCGCTGGCCGACGCCGCGTGGGAAGACGGCACGGTGCTGCTCGACGCCAACTTCGACATCGAGCTGGAGCTGCTGCTGGAGGCCATCTTCCGCAAATACCAGCATGACTTCCGGCGCTATGCGCGGGCGTCGCTACGGCGCCGGCTGGAGCAGGCGTTGCGGGACCTGAACCTGACCACGCTGTCGCAACTGCAGGACCGCATGCTGCGCGATGCCGTGCTGTTCGGCCGGCTGCTGCAGTACCTGACGGTGCAGGTCAGCGAGATGTTCCGCGATCCGTCCTACTTCCGCGCGATTCGCGAGCACGTGGTGCCGGTGCTGCAGACCTATCCGTCGGTCAACGTGTGGGTGGCCGGCTGCAGCAGCGGGGAGGAACTGTGGTCGCTGGCCATCCTGTTCGAGGAAGAGGGCCTGGCGGAGCGCACCGTCTTCTATGCCACCGATATCAACCCCGAGGCCTTGGCCATCGCGCGCGCGGGCGTGTACGACGCCGGCCGGCTGCGCAGCTTCGGCGCCAACTATCTGGCGGCCGGCGGGCGGGCGTCGCTGTCGGACTACTATCACGCCGCCTATGGCAAGGCCAAGTTCAACGGGCAGCTGATCCGCCAGTCGGTGTTTGCGGATCACAGCCTGGCGACCGACAGCGTGTTCCAGGAAGCCCAGCTGATCTCGTGCCGCAATGTGCTGATCTATTTCGACCGGCCGCTGCAGGACCGCGCCATCGGCCTGTTTCGCGATGCGCTGGCGCGGCGCGGGTTCCTGGGGCTGGGCAGCAAGGAAAGCCTGCTGTTCAGCGCCCATGTGCAGGATTTCGAGGCGGTGTCGTCGCGCGAGCGGCTGTACCGCAAGCTCTGAGGCGCCATCATGCAGACCGCGACGCAACCGTGCAGGGGAGTAGTGATCGGTGGCTCGGCCGGCGCGCTGGAGGCACTGAACGCCGTATTGCCGATGCTGCCCGCGCGCTTCATGCCGCCGGTCGTGGTCGTCATGCACCAGCTGGCGTCGAGCCCGAGCCTGCTGCCGGGACTGTTCGCCGTGCGTTGCGCAATGCCCGTGCACGAGGCGGAAGACAAGCTGACGGTCGAGCCGGGCCATCTCTATCTGGCGCCACCGGACTATCACCTGCTGCTGGAACGGGACCCCGACACGCCGGACAGCGTGCGGCTGGCCCTGTCGGTGGCGCCGCCCGTGCGGTTTTCGCGGCCGTCGATCGACGTGCTGTTCGAGTCGGCCGCCGTCGCGTGGCGGGAGGGCGCGCTGGGCGTGCTGCTGTCGGGCGCCAACGACGATGGTGCGCGCGGCCTGGCCGTGATTCGCGCGGCGGGCGGCCGCACCTGGGTGCAGTCGCCGGAATCGGCCATGGTGGAGACCATGCCGCAAGAGGCGATCGCGCGCGGCGCGGCCGACCACATACTGACCCTGGAAGCGATCGGCCACGGGTTGGCCCGCCTGACTGAATGACGCCTACCATGCAAGCTCCCGTGAAGATCCTCGCCGTCGACGACATTGCGGCCAACCTGACCGCGCTGGACGCCGTACTGGCCAAGCCGGGTATAGAGATCGTCCATGCCAATTCCGGCGCGCAGGCGCTGGAACTGCTGCTCGACCACGAATTCGGGCTGGCCATCCTGGACGTGCACATGCCCGAGATGGACGGCTTCGAACTGGCCGAACTGATGCGCGGCAGCAAGCGCACGAGCCAGATCCCGATCCTGTTCCTGACGGCCGCCGGGCATGACAGCCAGCGCGCGTTTCGCGGCTATGCGTCGGGCGCGGTGGATTTCCTGTTCAAGCCCGTGGATGCGCGTGTGCTGTCGGCCAAGGTCGATGTGTTTGTGCAACTGGCCCAGCAAAAGCAGCTACTGGCCGAGCAGCTGGAAACCGCCCAGCAGCTGCTGAAGACCAATGAAATGCTGATGGCCGTGCTGGCGCACGATCTGCGCACGCCGCTATCGGCCATCATCGCCTCGGCGTCGTTCCTGGGCCGCTTCGGGGGCGAGGAAAAGCTGAAGCCGGCCACGGACCGGATTGCCCGCAGCAGCCAGCGCATGGCGCGCATGGTGGACCAGCTGCTGCATGTGGCGCGCCTGCATGGCGGACGGGTCAGCCTGATGCCGCAGGCGGCGGATCTGGGCGCGATCTGCGCAGCCATCGTCGATGAATGCCAGGCGTCGCGCGGCGAGCTGCAGCTGGTGCTGGAGCAACTCGGCGATACCCGGGCCACGATCGATCCCGACCTGATTGCCCAGGTGGTGCAGAACCTGGTGGGCAATGCGCTGCAGCACGGCGATGCCGGCACGCCGGTGACCGTGCGCGTGGACGGCACGGCCCCGGACCGCGTGACGGTGGCGGTGTCCAACGGCGGCACCATCGATGCCCGCGTGCTGCCGCATATCTTCGACGCCTTCCATTCGGGGATGGGCGCGACGGTCGCCGCCACTGGCGGCAGCCATTCCGAAGGGCTGGGGCTCGGGCTCTATATCGCCCGCGAGCTGGCCATGCTGCACGGCGGCACCGTGGTGGCCGAATCGTCGCCCGAGCTTCGCACCACGGTATTTACCGTGACGCTGCCACGGGAATGCTGCCAGGCGCAGCGCGCCATCCAGCCCTGACGCCGCCGGATTCGAACCCCGGGCCGGGACCCGCCGTGGCATCCAATCGCGATGCCACTGACCGCATCTGTCGGCGCAGGCCGCCTGCCAGTCAGCGGCTCCAGGGCGCCGCCCCGGCAGCCAGCCCGTAACGCGCCAGCGCTTGGGCGTGCAGCGCGGCGTCGATGGCATGCAGCGCGCTGGCGACGATATGGTGCCGGTCGATCTCGAAGAAGCGCCGCAGCGCGCCGCGTGTGTCGCTGCGGCCGAAGCCGTCGGTGCCCAGGGCGATATAGCGGGCCGGCACGTACGGCGCGATCAGCTGGGCGTAGGCGCGCACGTAATCGGTGGCGGCAATGACCGGAACCGTGCCGGCCAGGCAGCGCGCGACATGGCTGGTGATGTCGGCAGGGTCCGCGCCGGTGCCGAACATCTGCTGGCGTTCGCATTCGCGCGCATCGCGGGCCAGTTCCGGAAAGCTCGTGACGCTCCAGATTTCGCTGGCAATGTTCCAGTCCTGCGCCAGCAGGTCGGCGGCGGCGATGACCTCGCGCAGGATGGGGCCCGATCCCAGCAGCCGCACGCGCGCGGCGCCGTCGCCGCGCGTGCCGAAGCGGTACATGCCGCGCACCACGTCGGCGTGTGCCGAGGCGGGCAGGGGCGGATGCGCGTAGTTCTCGTTGTTGACTGTGATGTAGTAGAACTCGTCGCGCTGCTGCTCCAGCATCGCGCGTGCGCCGTGGTCGATGATGATTGCGGCCTCGCCAATAAATGCCGGGTCATAGGCGCGGCAGTTCGGCACCGTGGCGGCTACCAGCTGGCTGCTGCCGTCCTGGTGCTGCAGGCCCTCGCCGGAAAGCGTGGTGCGGCCGGCCGTGGCACCGATCAGGAAACCGCGGGCGCGTTGGTCGGCGGCGGCCCAGATCATGTCGCCCACGCGCTGAAAGCCGAACATCGAGTAGTAGATATAGAACGGCAGCATCGGCTCGCCGCTGACGCTGTACGACGTGGCCGCCGCCGTCCACGACGCCATCGCACCGGCCTCGGTAATGCCTTCCTCCAGTAGCTGGCCGTCGCGGCTTTCCTTGTAGTAGAGCATCGAGCCGGCGTCCTCCGGCTCGTAGAGCTGGCCCTGCGGCGCGTAGATGCCGATCTGCCGGAACAGGTTGGCCATGCCGAAGGTGCGCGCTTCATCGGCCACGATCGGCACGATGCGCGGGCCGAGCGTGCGGTCCTTTATCAGGTTGGTGAACAGACGCACCACGCCCGTGGTGGTCGATACCTCGCGCCCGTCCGGCGTCAGGGCGAAGCCGGCGCAGCTGTCGAGCGGCGGCACCGGCAAGGCCGGCGCGGTGGCGGTGCGCCGGGGCAGGTGCCCGCCCAGAGCAGCCCGACGCTCGCGCAGGTACGCCATTTCGGGGCTGTTGTCGGCTGGCTTGTAGAACTGCATCGATTCCAGCGCGGCGTCGTCGATGGGCAGCGCAAAACGGTGGCGAAACGCGCGCAGCGCTTCGATGTCGAGCTTCTTCTGCTGGTGGGCGGTCATGCGCGATTCGCCGGCATTGCCCATGCCGTAGCCCTTCTTGGTCTTGGCCAGGATCACGGTAGGCTGGCCGGGATGATGGGCGGCGGCATGATAGGCCGCATGCAGCTTGCGCACGTCGTGGCCGCCACGACGCAGGCCGTCGATGTCGGCCGCGCTCATGCCCGCCACCAGCGCCTTCAGTTCCGGGTCCTGGTGGAAGAAGTGCGACAGGTTGTAGTCGCCGTCCTTGGCGCCCAGGTTCTGGTACTCGCCGTCGACCATGGCCGCAAAACGCTTGAGCAGCGCGTGCCTGGTATCGCGGGCAAACAGGGCGTCCCATTCCGAGCCCCATATCACCTTGATGACGTTCCAGCCCGCGCCGCTGAACAGGGATTCCAGCTCGTTGATGACCTGGCCGTTGCCACGCACCGGGCCATCGAGCCGTTGCAGGTTGCAGTTGATCACGAACGTCAGGTTGTCCAGGCCTTCGCGGGCGGCCAGCGACAAGGCGGCCAGCGATTCGGGCTCGTCCATCTCGCCATCGCCAAACACGCCCCAGACGCGCCGGCCGGCCGTGGCGGCAATGCCGCGATGCGCAAGGTAGCGCAGGAATCGCGCCTGGTAGATGGCGCTGATCGGGCCGATGCCCATCGAGCCGGTGGGAAACTGCCAGAAATCGGGCATCAGCCACGGATGCGGGTACGAGCACAGGCCGCCGCCATCGACTTCCTGCCGGTAGCGGCTCAGCTGCGCCTCGGAAAGGCGGCCCTCCAGGAACGCACGCGCATAGACGCCGGGGGCCGAATGCGGCTGGAAGAAGACCAGATCGCCCTTGCGCTCCGGCGTATCGGCGCGAAAGAAATGCTGGAAGCCCACTTCGAAGATCTCGGCGGCCGACGCGTAGCTGGCCAGGTGGCCGCCCAGTTCGCCGTACGCCTTGTTGGCGCGGACCACCATCGCCAGCGCATTCCAGCGCAGGATGGCCGTCAGCCGCTGTTCGATGGCCAGGTTGCCGGGGTAGGGCGGCTGCGCCTGCGGCGCAATGGTGTTCTGGTAGGCGGAGTAGGGGTGCGGGCGTGTGTCCAGGCCCAGATGGGCGGCATGCTCGCCAAGCCGTTCCAGCAGGAAGCCCGCGCGCCGGGGCCCCGCCGCCGACACGATGCCGCTCAGGGCGTCCATCCATTCCTGTGTTTCCAGCGGATCGATATCGCCATCGATCTGCAGTGGCTGAAGTGGTTCGGCGCGGCCCATGATCGGTCTCCGGATGCGAATGCCCTTGTGGTGACATCGATTTTAGGGGCCGGACCGGAACAGAACCTCCCGGATTGCGCGGTGCAAACGGAGCGCGACGGCATGATGTGCTGCCATCCCGACCATCTCCAACATAATCATCTGGGGAATGGAAAAGTGGCAGGCCAGGCGGCCAAGGGATGGGTATCCGTCGAAGATTGCGATTGCGTTCGTCATGACGGCGACCTATAGTTATCCGTCCGGCTAACTATTTAGGAGACGCAACAATGAAGCTCACCGTACAAACCACCGTCGCCGCCCCGATCGACAACGTGTGGCGCGCCTACACCACGCCCGAGGACATCAAGCAGTGGAATGCTGCGTCCGATGACTGGCACACCACGGCCGCGTCGGTCGATCTGCGCGTTGGCGGCGCGTTCTCGTCGCGGATGGAGGCCAAGGACGGCAGCATGGGCTTTGATTTCGCGGGCACCTACACCGAGATCGTGCCGAACCGGCGCATCGTGTACGCCTTTGGCGACCGGAACGCCGAGGTCGATTTTGCCGATAGCCCGCAAGGCGTGACGGTGCGCGTGAGCTTCGACCCGGAGTCGGAATACCCGGTGGAACAACAGCAACAGGGCTGGCAGAGCATTCTCGACAATTTCAAACGGTACGTCGAAGCCAGGTAGTCGGCGGCCTCCGGTCCGGTCCGATGCGCGTAGAAGCATGGTGTGCGCCCCCGTGTCGCCGGACCGGCTGCGCGATCTGTATCCGCTTGTATCGCCGTGGCCAGGCGATACATGACGATCCAAAAAGGTGCATGGATCGACATTTAACGCGAGCATTCCGTTTCTAGACTGCGATGGTTCATTCACGCCCGCTACGGTTTCCTGCCGTCAGGAAACAGGCGGCGCCAACCAGGAGAACCATTGATGTCGCATGCTCTGACCCAAGATTTCCCGACGGCTCGCCGGACCGTTGCCGCCGCGGCCACACTGGCGGCCATCGCTTTCGCCGGATACCTGCAGCCCGCCAGCGCCGCGGACGCTGCCCCCAAGGCGAAGGCCGCCGCCACCCAGGCCAACGCCGACGAAAGCATCCGCCCTTTCCACGTACACGTGCCGCAGGCCCAGCTGGACGACCTGCGCCGCCGCATCGCGGCCACGCGCTGGCCAGACAAGGAAACCGTCAGCGACGATTCCCAGGGCATCCAGACCGCCCGTGTGCAGGAACTGGTCAAGTATTGGGGCACCCAGTACGACTGGCGCAAGGCCGAGGCGCAGCTCAATGCGCTGCCACAGTTCGTGACGAAGATCGATGGGCTGGACATCCATTTCATCCACGTGAAGTCGCGCCATCCGAACGCGCTGCCGCTGATCCTGACGCACGGCTGGCCGGGCTCGGTGTTCGAGTTCACAAAGACCATCGGGCCGCTGACCGACCCCACCGCGTATGGTGGCCGCGCCGAAGATGCGTTCGACGTGATCATTCCGTCGATTCCCGGCTACGGGTTCTCCGCGCGGCCTGCTGAACTGGGCTGGGGCCCGGATCGCACGGCGCGTGCCTGGGACACCCTGATGAAGCGGCTGGGCTATACGCACTACGTGTCGCAAGGCGGTGACCATGGATCGGTCATTTCCGACGCGCTCGCCCGCCAGGCGCCGCCGGGACTCAAGGCCATCCACCTGAACATGCCCGCCACGGTGCCGGGCCCGCTGATGAAGTCGATCCTGGCCGGCGAGGCGGGGCCCTCCGAGCTGACCGATCCGGAGCGCAAGGCCTACCAGTCCCTGAGCCGCTTCTTCGGCCGCAATGCCGCCTATGGCGCGATGATGGTGACGCGTCCGCAAACCATCGGCTATTCGCTGTCGGACTCCCCTGTGGGCCTGGCGTCGTTCACGTACGAGAAGATCACCGAATGGAGCGACAGTGGCGGCGTGCCCGAGCGCGTGCTGTCGCGCGATGCCATCCTGAACGACATCACGCTCTACTGGCTGACCAATACCGGCGCATCGTCGTCGCGCTTCTACTGGGAGAACAACAACAACAACTTCAGCGCCGAGACGCAGAAGACGCGCGATATCAAGGTGCCGGTGGCCATCAGCGTGTTCCCGCACGAGATCTACCAGGCGCCGGAAAGCTGGAGCAAGCAGGCATACCCGTCGCTGTACTACTACCACGCGGTGGCCAAGGGTGGTCATTTCGCGGCGTGGGAACAGCCGCAGCTGTTTGCGGAGGAACTGCGGGCGGCGTTCAGATCGGTGCGGTAAAGCGATCTGGCGCCGGGCTTGACCCGCTTTTGGCCCGGCCTTCTGGCCGGGCTTCCTTGGCCGCGTGGCCTAGCGGCGCTGGGCCAGCCAGATGCCGGCGCCAATGCAGACCAGGCCGGCGGCGTGATACCAATGCGGGGAATCGCCCAGCAGCACGGTCGACAGCACGGCGGCAAACAGCGGTGTCAGCGTGATGAAGAACACCGGCAGCTGGGCACCGGCGCGCGCAATGGCGCGATCCCACGCAAAGTACGCCAGCAACGACGGCACGGTGCCCACATAGAGCAGGATCCAGCCGACCTTGCTGCTCCATTGCAACGGCTGGCTCAGGGTGCCGACCTCCCACGCGGCCAACGGGATGCTCGCGATCACGCCGGCTACGATCTGCGCGAACAGCAACACCTGCAGCGGCAGATCCGGTCGATGTTTGCGCAGCAGCCAGGTATAGACGCTCCAGGCAATCGTTGCAGCCAGCATGAACAGATCGCCCGCGACGAATGCCATCTGGGCCAGCCGGGCCGGCTCGCCACGCATCAATACGAACGACACGCCCACCAGGCACAGCAGGGCGCCTGCCACGTGCCACGTCCGCAGTCGTTCCCGGAAGAAGCAGGCCCCGATAATCAGCAGGAAGAGCGGCGTCGATGCGCCGATCAGCGTGACGTTGATTGGCGTGGAGGTGGTCAGCGCCAGGTACTGGAACGCGTTGTAGCTGGCGATCGACAGTACGCCCATGGCGACCAGCATGCCCGTGTGCCGCCACAGCGCCGCCCGATGGGCAACCACGCCTGGCCACGCGTAGGGCGCCAGCAGCAGGCCCGCGATAAGCCAGCGCACAAGATTCAGCGTGATCGGCGGCACGCTGCCCGCTGCCAGTCGCCCGACAATCGCATTCCCGGCCCAGGCCAGTGGCGGAAACGTCAGCAGGAACAGCGTGGTGGAATCGATGCGGGTTGTTTTCATGGGAGTACTGGCGCGGCGGCACGATGCGGGCCGCGTTGCCAGCCGGGCAGGCGATGGATCTTGTTGGGTGGGGAGCGTGTGCTGCGATGGCCGCCGGGCGATTGTACCGGCTGGCGGTACCTCGGCGCATCGACACGTTGGCGCGAAGGAGGGCGGGGACGTCGCTGGCGGGTCCGGCCGAACCTACACAGGGCTTCGGCTCAGATCGTCGCGGATGGGCATGGCGTCAAGGACGATGCCCTGCGCGGTGTGGGGCGCGCCGTCCGGAAATCGGGCGCGCCGCCATGGATGTGGCTACGACTTCTTCTGATTCGCCGTGGCGCGCGCGGCGGCAATCGCCGTATCACGTTCCTTGGCTGCCGCAGCCTTTGCCTCGTTGTAGACCTTCTTCGCCTCGGCGACCTTGGTGTCGTATGTCTTGCGTGCGGCGGCGATTTCCTGCCGCATATGGACAATCTCGTCGCTGGGTGGCTGGGCTTTGGCCCCGCTTGCCGATTGCGCCATGGCGGGCAAGGCGGACAGGGCAAGGATGGCGCTGGTCAGAATGACGATGGGCTTCATGCTTGGGCTCCAGGGTAAGGTCTGCTCACGGTAGTCCGATCAAGCCGCGTGTTCCATTGGACCAAGGTCCTATGATCGCCGGGCCGGGGTTGCCCGCTCGTCAAGACAATCAGGGCGCGCCTTGCCTGCATCGCTGGCGTTTCCCGTGGACATCTGCCAAGATTGCGGCCCCCTGACCACCGCCGCCGACAACGCATCGCTTCACCATGGCTTCCAACAAGGCACATCACGCCACCGGATGGGCGGCGGCCGTTATCGCCGTTGCCGTCATTGCCAGGCACGGCGGGGACGGGTGGTATTGGGCGGGCGTGCTCGGTTTCGTGGCCGCGTTGTGCGGCAGCACCGCGCCCGACTGGCTGGAAGTGGCCTGGTGGTCAAGGTCGCGGCGCCTTTGGATTACCCACCGGTCCTGGACGCACTGGGGCGTCGCATGGGTCGGTCTTCTGGTGTGGTCCTGGCACGCGCTGGGCACACATGCGCTGGCTGCGCCGGCATTTGGCTTCGCATGCGGCGGTGTCATGCACCTGCTGGCCGACTGGCCAAATCCGCTGGGCGTGCCGTGGATCGCCGGGCGCCATTCGCTGAACTGGTGGAAAAGCGGGCGCTGCGACCTGTTTGTCGTCGCGGCCTCATGGCTGATCGCCTTTCTTGTTTCCGATGATCTGTGGTTTTACGGGCAGCATAGCGTGGCGCTGCTCCACCATTTGCGCACGGCGACGATGCGCTTTTGACGGCGTTTGGGTTCCGGACAAGGCGCATGGCATGATCACGGCTTTCTTGGAGGAACTACGATAATGCTGGTCGACGTCTCCAGCTTCACCCCGTGGGCTTCGCTTGCGGGCGGCGTCATGATTGGTATCGCCGCCACGGTCCTGCTGCTTTTTAACGGCCGCATCGCCGGCATCAGCGGGATATTGGGCGGCTTGCTCGGATTGCCGCGCAAAGACATGGCGTGGCGCGTCGCTTTTCTCATGGGGCTGATTGGCGCACCGGTTATGGCGGCGGCATTTGGTCTGCCGGCAATGTCCCGTATCGATGCAGGCTGGCCCGAAATTATGGTGGCCGGCTTTCTGGTCGGACTGGGCACGCGCTACGCCAGTGGGTGCACCAGCGGACATGGCGTTTGCGGAATGTCTCGCGGCTCGGTCCGGTCCATCGTGGCGACTTTGACCTTTATGGCGGCCGGATTTCTGACAGTCTTCGTGCAGCGGCACATTTTGGGAGCCTGAGCATGCCATTCCTGTTTGCGCTGCTGGCCGGCCTGGTATTCGGCATCGGGCTGATCGTGTCCGGCATGGCCAATCCGGCCAAGGTGCTTGGCTTTCTCGATCTGGCTGGTTCCTGGGACCCTTCACTGGCGTTCGTCATGATCGGCGCCATCGCGCTGACCTTGCTCGGCGTATTTGTCGCCCGGCGCCGCGGACGAACGTTTCTGGGGTTGCCGCTGCAGTGGCCGGCGAATACCGGCGTCACGGCGCGGCTGGTGCTGGGCAGTGCGTGCTTTGGTATCGGCTGGGGGCTGGCAGGATTTTGTCCGGGCCCGGCACTGGTTGCGCTGGGTGCGGGGTATCCCAAGGCCGTCGGTTTTGTCGCGGCCATGCTGGCCGGCATGGGGGTATTCGAGGTTGTGGAGCGGGCTCGCGCGCGAAGGTAGCGGTGCGCGAAATATCCGTGCATCACGAAACCGAATATTCTGAATAATCAGAATCTGTTTGATATTCCCGTGTCGCGGGTGGATAGCGAAAATATCTGCAGTTGGGAATGGATGTGCGTAAGTGACAAGAAGATGTTTATCTGACGTTTAAAAACGATTCACTTCACCTGGTGATCTGCCAATCTTATTCTCCACGAAGCCCCAATATCCGTGCGGCGAGTGATGGAATTCTGGACAGAAACCAAAATGAAAATCCTGCGTGATTCCCGTCGCCGCGCAATGCGGCGGAGCCTGCTTTTCGCAGCGATGGCCGGCGATGCAATATCGCTGGGTCTACCGGGAACTGCGGCGGCGGCTCAGCTCATCGTCAATGGCGTTACGCCGGTCACGGCGAACAACACCACATACGCCAGCGCCACCAGTTCGGGCCGTGACAGTTCCGCGATCTACGTGACGGGGACGGGACGCCTGACCGGCACGAATCTGACCGCGACAACCAATACATCGAGCGCATCGGCGATTGCCGCGGACACTGGCGGAATTGCTACGCTATCTGGTGGATTGCTGGGATCTAGCTTTCCAGGCGCGCTTTCCTATACGGTGTTGGCGCGCGCAACCGGTTCATCGATCACGCTCAACGACGTCGCGGTGATCAGCACGGCCTCGTCGGCCGTAGTCGGCAACAATGCCGGCCGCATCGCGGTGAATGGGGGCAGCGTGACACTGAACCGCGTCAGCGGCTCCGATCCCGCGATGGCCGTGCTGGCGCAAGGCG
Organism: Cupriavidus sp. 86D6; assembly: GCF_057815095.1. Classification (NCBI taxonomy): domain Bacteria; kingdom Pseudomonadati; phylum Pseudomonadota; class Betaproteobacteria; order Burkholderiales; family Burkholderiaceae; genus Cupriavidus; species Cupriavidus sp. 86D6. The sequence continues at coordinate 143,902 of NZ_JBYPSB010000009.1, forward strand.
GCGCGACGATTACCACGCAGGACACGAACATTGCTGTCACCGGCGACCAGCTGCGCGGTGCTTCATCGCTGAGTTCAACGGTGAACCTGACCGGCGGCACGGTGGCGGTGAATGGCGCCAACTCGTTCGGCCTGTATGCAGACAGATTGAGTGCCGGTGGCCCTACCGGCGACGTGCTGACCGCCAGCGGTGTCAGGATCACCACGGCCGGCGCAGGCTCGACGGCCGTCCAGGTGCTGACCGGCGCCGGCGTCACGCTGCGCGACATGGATATCGCCACGACGGGCGCCGACGCCATTGGCATCCACGCGGGCCTTGGCGCGGCCGTCAATGTCAATGGCACGCTGAAGATATCGACCCAGGGTGACCGCGCGTACGGCGCCGACGCGGGCGGGTTGTTGAACGGCAAGCCGTCGACCCTGACCCTGGGCATCACAGGCACGATCGATACCGCTGGCGTCCAGGCGCACGGCCTGCTGGCCCGTGAGGGCGGTGTGGTGTCCCTGAACGGCGGCAGCGTCACCACGCGCGGCGCCGATGCCGCTGCCATCGCCGCGCGGGCTTCGACTGTCAGCGTCACGGGGGCCAGCCTGGCGAGCAATGCGGGCGTCGGGGCGCTGGTCGTGGGAAACAGCACGGTCGGACTCACAAATACCGCGCTCACGGCGGCGCAGCACGGTGTCAGCATCGTGGCGCAATCGGGACTGATTGCCGCGCTGCCGCCGGAAGTGCCCGACGGTGCGACGACGGCCGTGACGGCGGAGCCGCCCGCGGCGCCGGCTTCCAATGTCGTGACCGTCCAGGGCGGCAGCATTCGCGCAGGCGGCGACCTGTTTCGTGTCGAGGGGACGTCGGCCAGTATCACGCTGTCCGGAGGCGTGCAGGCCAGCACCGGCAGCGGCCTGTTGCTGAACGCGCTGAGATCGGGCACGAGCGGCAGCCGGGTCAGCTTCGTCATGGATGGCACCAGCCTGACCGGCGACATCACCGCCGACGCCGCGAGCGTCGTCACGGCCAACCTGCAGAACAGCGCGGTGCTGACCGGCAAGATCGATCCAGTCAGCGTGACCATCGACGGCACCAGCCGCTGGAACATGACCGCAAATTCCCAGCTCACCAACCTTGGCATGGCAAGCGGCGCGCTGGTGCAGTTTCAGCCGCCCGCTGGCGGCGCGTTCAAGACGCTGACCATCCAGGGGGCGCTGAGCGGCAACGGCACCATTGGACTGAATACGGTGCTGGCTGGCGATGGCGCCGCCAGCGACAGGATCGTGATCAACGGCGGCACCGCGGCAGGCACCACTGGCCTGCGGATTGCCAACGCGGGTGGCGCTGGCGCTGTGACCACCGCCAATGGCATACAGGTGGTGGACGCCGTGAACGGGGGCACCACCGCCGCGACCGCCTTCGCGCTGGACGGCCGTGCCGTGGCTGGCGCCTACGAATACCGCCTGTTCCGTGGCGCGGCCGACGGGTCGAGTGCCGATGCGTGGTATCTGCGTTCGGAGCAGACATCGCCCAATCCGCCCACGCCACCGGACCCGCCCGCGCCGCCTGGCCCGCCGACGCCGCTTTACCGGCCGGAAGTTTCAGCCTATCTGGCCAATCAGCACCTTGCAGGCCAGATGTTCGTCCATAGCCTGCACGATCGGCTCGGTGAGCCGCAGTATGTGGAAGGGCAGGGCTTCGATCCCGGCCAGGACAAGCCGCGTGCTGGATGGCTGCGGGTGGTGGGTAACTGGCAGGGCAGCAAAAGCGCCAATGGCATCTTCAAGGCCAGCACCAACTCCTTCCTGATGCACGGGGGCGCCGAGCTTGCAAAATGGCAGGTCTTCAGTGGCGCCGACCGCGCTCACGTCGGGCTGATGGGCAGCTACGGCTATGCCAACACCAACGCGACGGCCCAGGGCAATCCGTTCAGCGCCAAGGGAACCGTCGAAGGGTGGGGCGTGGGCGGCTACGGCACCTGGTACCAGAACGACGAACACAAGCTTGGCGCCTATGTCGACACGTGGTTCCAGTACGGCTGGTTCACCAACCACGTCGATGGCCAGCAATTGCCATCGGTGCGGTACAACGCCCAGGGCTGGGCGGTCTCCGGCGAAACGGGCTACGCCATGCCGTTGCGCAACGACTGGGTGATCGAGCCGCAAGGCCAGGTCGTCTATGTCGGCTATAGCGAATCGGACATCACCGAGCCCGGCGGCACGCGCGTGACGGGCGCCAACTCCCACGGCTGGATCACACGCCTCGGCGCCCGCCTGCATCGCACGTTCCTGCGCCCGGACGACCGCAAGCTTCAACCATATCTGACGCTGAACTGGTGGCATACCAGTGTGACCAGCAGCATATCGTTCAACGACTTGCCATTGGGCAGCATGTACCCGTCGAATCGCTACGAGGTCAAGCTCGGCCTCAATGCCGATCTGGGCAAACGCTGGACGGGCTGGACCAACGTGTCAGGTGCGTGGGGTGCACAGAGCTTTTACCAGTATGCGGTACGGGTAGGGATCAAGTATGCGTGGTAAGGCAAGTCTGGCCCCGATGTCGGCCAACCATCAGTTTGTGGTGGTGACGACCACATTTCCGCGCCGGCCCAGGACACTGACCATGACGCTTCGGGCGGCACGCTTGAGCAGAACATCTGCCGATTCGCTGCCAAGCGTCAGTCCATACAGCGCCACTTCGTCCATGAAATCGGGAAGACGCGGATGACGAAACTTGATCTCGCCGGCGGCCAGGTCGAAATCGAGTCCCAGGCAGGACTGCAACAACGACAGCGGCGTCGCGGCGGCCCAGGCTTGTGGACTGCATGCCACCGGATATAGGGTCGGCCCGCGATTGCGCCGACGCGCGAAACCACAAAAGAGCTCGGGCAACCGGCGCAGGTCAATATGCGTCGCGGCCGAAAATAGACCGTCGAAGATGCCCAGGGCCGCGTCATGTATGCCGTAGCGCGCGAACCCGGCGGCGACGATAGCGTTGTCGTGGGGCCATACCGATCCATTGTGGTAGCTCATGGGGTTGTAGCGCGTCTCTGTCGCGGCGACGGTGCGCACACCCCAGCCGGAGAACGACGCGCTTCCCATCAGTGCGGCCGCAACGGTCTCGGCGCGTTCCGGCAAGGCAATGCCGGTGTATAGCGCGTGGCCCGCGTTGGAGCTCTGCACGCGGCAAGGCTGCTTGTCACCATCGAGCGCCAGTGCGTAGGTGCCCAGTTCGGGATCGAAGAACGCCTGGTCGAATCTCGCGCGCAGATCGTGTGCTTTCGCCTCCAGCGCCGCGGCGCGCTCGCCATGCCCCAGGCGGCGCGCGATGCCGGCGGCGGCCTTCCACGCCCCATAGACATACGCCTGGACTTCCACAAGGGCAATGGGCCCTTGTGCGAGCGTGCCGTCTTTGTGAAAGATCGAATCGCGGCTGTCCTTCCACCCTTGATTCAGCAGCCCATCGGACGAATACCGGCCGTACTCCACAAAGCCGTCGCCGTCCCGGTCGCCGTAGTCTTCGATCCACTGAAGCGCCGCTTCAATATGCGGCCAAAGCTCCCTTATCGTTGCCTGATCGTGGGTGCGGTCCATATAGGCACCGGCCAGCATGACGAACAGCGGCGTGGAATCGATACTGCCGTAGTAGCGCCGGAACGGCACTTCACCGAGATTGGCCATTTCGCCCTGGCGGCTTTCATGCAGGATCTTCCCGGGCTCCGCATCGGCCGCCGGGTCCAGGGTTGTGGCTTGGTTTGCGGCCAGATAGCACAGCACACCGCGAGAAATGGCGGGGTCCAGCCAGAGTGTTTCCAGTGCCGTGATCAGTGCGTCGCGGCCGAAGAAGGTGCTGAACCAGGGAATGCCGGCATACGGATACGGGCCGTATGACGTGCGGGTGCTCAGCATATAGAGGTCGGAAATGCTGCGGCCCGTCGCCTCGTTGAATATGTCATTCGATGTGACGATGCGTGCCGCACGGCTGGATAGCGTCTGCAGGGAACGACGCGCGGCGCGCAATGCCGTCGGAAACGCCCGACGCGGCGAACTGTCGTCCTGCCGGGTGCTGTCGCAGCAGATTTCGATATACAGCAACTGGGTTTTCAGCGGGGGCAACTCCAGATCGAACACGGCCTCGTTCTCGCTCAGGCGCGTGGGAGGCGGGTCGAAGCGAAGGTGTGTGGTGCGCTCGTATCCGTCCAGACCGGTGTAGGCCAGCGTTGCCCCATTCGTGCACATTTCCGTTGCCTGCATCTTGCCTCGCCTGACGCGGCGGGCGCCTCGCACCTCGAACAGGTCGGCGAAGTCCGCGGCAAAGGCCAATTCGATCGCAATCCGCCGGGGTCGTTCGTCATAGTTTCTCAGGGCCAGACGTTCATAACATGTGCCGTCCCACAGGAATCTTGATCGACGCAAATGGATCAGATCGTGCGCCATCGCGAGCCGTCCATCGGCATCGAAGAGATCAGGATTCGTCAGATCGCAGGTGAGTGCGGCATTGTCGTCGCGCAGCACGGAACTGAGCAGTATCGGACACCAGCCGCCAAAGGTAAGGTGGAAGTGGGAGAGGTGACGGGTGTCCCGGTAGTACAGGCCGTCCGATCCGCCTCCGCCCGAAACGGCATCGCCGCGCTGGTCGAATACCGCAAAGATGTCGCCATGCTTGAGCGTACGCGTGTGGCCTTCCCGCAGAGAGCGTGAGGCCGCGACGATGATCGGTGCGGCAGGGGCGGCGTCAGGAGTCTGATTGCCGGCGTCTTCCGGAGTATCTAGCATCGTTCGCCCTCCAAGATCAGGCCGCCAGGCCAGCGATTGCAGGTGAGGCCGGGAACGCCACCTGCCTGGCAGGTTCCGAGGCGTATCTGGTGCCGTTATAGAGCGCAATGTAATCGTGCGCCATGCGCGTCGCGCTGAATCGCCGGACGAACCTGCGGCGGACACCAGCGCGATCGATATCGCCGATGTGGCGGACAGCATCCACCGCTGCATCCATGGAATCGACGATGAAGCCCGTCACGCCATCCTCCACCACTTCCGGCACCGAACCGCAACGGAACGCGATGACCGGCGTGCCGCATGCCATGGATTCGATCATGGCCAAGCCGAAAGGCTCCGGCCAATCGATGGGAAACAGCAATGCGCTGGCGTCACCCAGAAACCGGGCTTTCTCGCGTTCCCCAATCTCGCCCAGGTATTCGACGTTCCGGTGGCGCCTGATCAACGGTGCGATCGTGGTGTCCCAATAAGCGCGGTCAACCGCGTCAACCTTTGCGGCGATCTTGAGCGCCATGCCCGAGCGTACTGCAATCTCGATGGCGCGGTCCGGGCGTTTTTCCGGGGAAATCCGGCCCAGGAAAGCAAGGTAGCTTCCGCGTGCTATGGAATGAAATGCCAGCAAGCCTTCCGGTAACCCATGATAGACATTCCCGGCCCAAGAGACCGGCGGCATGGGCAGGCGCTGGGCCAGCGAGATGGACACTAGCGGCACATCGGAGAACGTCTCGTAGAACGGCTTCAGGTCAGGCAGATCTAGCCGGCCGTGAAGCGTGGTGACGGTGCGCTGGGATATGCGCCGAATGAGCGGGAAATGCAGCATCTCGGTGTGGAAGTGCAGCACGTCGAATTCATCTGCCCGCCGGCACACCTCGTCGAGCATCATGATGTGATACGGCAACGGGTCCCTGACGGCGGGGTTGGATCGAAGGGCCTGGTCAACACAACTGACCAGGCGGGCGGGTGTCGAGGAATCGCCACAGGCGAACAGGGTGACGTCGTGACCCTGACGGACAAGTTCATCGGTGAGGTAGGCGACGACTCGCTCGGTGCCACCGTACTGCTTGGGAGGGCAACATTCGTGCAGGGGGGCGATTTGTGCAATTCTCATTTCCGATGCGTCTCCCCATGCCTGCCGTCCAACTCACTGGGGTAAGGTCAGCAAACGGCATGCCGGCCCTGACCGCGACACGTCCCGGCCACACGCACCTCCAAAAAAGCAATCCCGACCAAGACAGAACTTCCTGTTTTGTAAAGCTGCCGAGACTCGCCATACGCGGAGCCATTTGCCTCACGAAGAACGTCCGGTTGTCGGGTGTGGATCGCCAGTCATGCAGGACGCCGGCACCTGGCTACCGGGCGAACCGGTAATCGTGCGTGGGGTAAAGCTGCCAGTCGCCATTGCCGCACAACTCCAGCACCTCGTTGTGATACGGCAGCAGGGTGGGGCGGTGACTGACGCTGACGATCGTGGTGGGGCCGGCGACCAGCTGGCTGTAGAGGCGGGTCTCATTGCCGATGTCCAGCGCGCTGGTCGCTTCGTCAAGCAAGGCATAGCGGGGACGCGCCAGCAGCAGCCGGGCGAATGCCAGGCGTTGCTGCTCGCCGAGCGACAGGACCTTGCCCCAATCCAGTTCCGCATCGAGCCCGCCGAACCGTTGCACCATGTCGGGCAGGTTGACCATATCGAGCAGCTTCAGAAGCTCGACGTCCGGTATGTGCCGCCCCGCGCAGGCGGGATAGAGCAACTGACAGCGAAGGTTGCCGACCGCCATGTAGGGACGCTGCGGCACGATCACCATCTGGTCCGCCTCAGGGCGCACGATTCGGCCGCTGCCGCAATTCCACAGGCCGCTAATGGCGCGCAATATCGAACTCTTGCCACCGCCGCTGGGCCCCACGATGAGCAGGTTCCTGCCTGGCGCCACCGTTACGGTGAGGTCATTGAGCAAGGTGCGCTGGTAGTCGGGCGTATGCAGCGTCAGGTGCTCCAGCGACAGCGTGTTGCCCCGACGATGCTCGATGTGGCTGCCAGGTTTGCGGCGAACGATGCGCGTGGAGGCCAGCGAAGAGGCGAAAGTGGTCAGCCGGTCCACCCCCGCGAGGAACCGGCTCAGGCTCTCGAAGTTATCGACGATGACCGTCAGTGCCGCCAGCACGGCCGCGAAGGCACCGGCGGCCTGGATCGCACTGCCAACTTCGAGTTCGCCATCCAGTACGCGATGAGCGACGATAACGCTGGGCAGCATCAGGGTCAGGAACGCATAGGCATACTGGAACAGGTAGAGATTCAGCTCCCAGCGGATCAGCTTGTTGAAATTGGCGAACACATGCTGAAACCGGCTGCGCACATGATCGGATTCGTGCTGCTCGCCGCGATGGAAAGTAATCGATTCGGCATGCTCGCGCACACGGATCAGGCTGAAGCGGAAGTCGGCCTCGCACTTGAGCTGGTAGAAGTTCAGCCCGATCAGCACCTTGCCGAAGCAGAGCACCGAGACCACCGTGCCACAGATGGCATAGAGCACCAGGAACGCCACCAACTCGCGCGATATCGACCACAGTACCTTGCTGAACCCGATCAGCTGCAGCACCGCGCCCAGCATCAAGAGCAGAAAGTACAGCGACTGCTGCGTGAAGGTGCTGATGTCCTCTGATATACGCTGATCCGGGTTATCGATGGCCGTATTTGCATTCAGCGTATAGAAGGCGCAGCCGCCGAAATACTTGTCCAGATAGTGGTGCGTCATCCACGCTCGCCACTGGATGAACAGCTTGTGCCGGGTGTAGTAGTAAAAGGCATAGACAGGCACGGCGGCAATCAGGACGTAGACGAAGACCTTGATGGCGTCCCAGAACCGGTCGGCGTCCTTGGCAGCGAGCGCGGAGGCAAACTCCCCCGTTTGCCGGTTGAAAAGCACATTGGTCCACGTCTGGCCAAACAACAGGCACACCAGCATCGCCAGCAACGCCCAAGCCTTCCACTTTTCCCGTGACAGCCAGTATGGCTTGGCGATGCTAAAGAAACGCTTCCACAGATTGCCCTCGCGTGTAGACATAGCCATTTCGTCCCACAACGCCTATGGGAAGGGCTGGCGCGCCTCTACATAGGCCGTTAGCAACCGGGTGGACGCATTTCGCGTGCCTGGGAAGATCAGGCTTGCGAGGTGTTTTGAATGGGGGTCAACGGTCCGCGATGCGTCATATTGCCGCCTGCGCCGTCAAGCTTCGCCCGGGTAACGGCCTACGCGCACGCTTGCAAATCCTACTGCAGTAGGGTGAGGCTCCCCCAACCGAGGGGAGGAGACCAGCACCGAAAATTTGGGGCGAATGCCACCGCATCCTGCTTAACGGCATTCCCGGGGATTCCTTGAGCCTTGCCGATTGCTCTCAAACGCTCACATCCAAAGGGATTGGCCCTCCTACATTCGCGGGTCTATACCCCCTAGCGAGTTCGTAGGGCGCACGGGCCTTGATCCGGGTAGGCCGATGAGCGCAATGCTCAGGCGTTGCGTCCCGCCTACATCCAAGATCCTTACGCCCGCAAGAGGTATTTGCCAGTAAGTCCAAATTTGATAATTTCGCGCCCTATGAAGAAGTAGGGGGGCGGCGCTGCAAGCGACCACGCTCCCTACGCATCAAAAAATAGAAGGGAGCGGTTCGTTGTTTCGATTTCGGGTTCTACGGGGTGCGCCTGCGCCGCAGGCGCATTGTTCGCGCGCGTGGCGCACTGTTACGGCATTGGCGTTCGCCGCGCTGGCCATGCGCGTCCAAGGGGCAGGTGTTGTGGCGGACGGCAGCACGGCCACCACCGTCAACGTGGGGACTGGCGGCCGCATCACGGTTGGCGTGGCGGGCGCCGTAGGTGGCGTCTCTACCAACAGCTATCGCGAGTTCAACGTGCCACGCGCGGGCGTGGACCTGGACAACGCGACGGCCCGAGCCCGCACGATCCTGAACCAGGTGACGGGCACCAATCCGTCGCTGCTCGAAGGTCCGCTCAGCGTGCTGGGTCCGCGTGCCAATGTCGTGATCGCCAATCCGAACGGCATCAGTGTCAACGGCATGGTGGTGCAGAACATCGGCAACCTGGCCCTGACCACCGGCCAGGTGTCGTTCAACGACTTCACGGTCAACGGGCAGTTGCAGCGCAATCTGGTTTTGACCACAAACCAGGGGTTGATCGACATCGGGCCTGGCGGCCTGTCCGGCACGCTGCTCAATCTCGAACTGATCGCCAAGCAATTGCGGGTCGCTGGCAAGGTCGAGAACTACTACACCGACGCCAATTCGCGCGTACGCGCCGTGGTCGGTGACAGCCATGCGGAAATCGATGCCAGCGTTTCGCCGGGCGACAACCTGACACCGTGGATCTCCTATACGGCCGGTACTGGCGCGACGTCCAAGCAGATGGCGCTCGATATCACCGCAGCAGGCAGCCTGATTGGCGGTCGCGTGGAGTTGATCGTGACCGACCAGGGCGCGGGCGTTCGCAACGCTGGCGCGGCTTACGCCACTGCTGGGGATTTCGTGATCTCCGGCAGTGGAGACCTGGAGCTCGGCTCGGGCAAGATCACCGCCAACCGCGACGTGCTGATCGGAAGCGGCGGGCTGCAAGGCACGGGCACGATCGCGGCCGGACGTCACATGCAGGTCTTGTCCGACCGCATCAGCATGGCCGACAGCGCCCTGACGGCTGGCACGGCGACAACGGGTGACATCGTAATCGGCGCATCGGGCCAGGCGCACAGCCGAACGGTGTCCCTGACTGACACGGTGCTGAACGCCAGTGGTGGCGTGGGGGTGTTCGACGCTGGCGCTGGCGTGGCGCTTTCGGGGGTGCAGCTTAGCGCCAACGGCAATGTGTTGATGGAAGGCAAGGGCGTAGGCGGACTCGTCGTCAGCGCCGGGCGTACGCGCACATCGCTGACGTCGCTCCGAGGCACAGTGTCGATCGCCGCGACGGACCTGCAACTCAACGGGGCCGATATCGACGGCGTCGGCGGTGCCTCGGCCAAAGCCAGCAACATTGCGCTGCAAGACGCTGTCTTCGCTTCCTCGGGCGGCGCGGTGACCGCAGACGTTGCCGGGGCGTGGCGACAGCAGGACAGCGACGTACTCGCGGCCACCGACGTCACGCTCCACAGCGGATCCATGGTGCTGGCATCGGCCGGCCGCCAGTCCACCATCGTCGCCAATGGCGGGGGCGTAGTGGTCAATGTCGACAGTGACCTCGTCAATACCGGTGCCCTGGTCCAGGGCCAGCGCCGGGGTACGTTGCCGGGTGCCGAAGGGGCGGTCACCGTGCGTACGGGCGGCTTGCTCTGGAACGATTCGACACCCCAATACCTGGGCATCCTGTTCGGCACAGCCGACGACGTTGTCGTGCGTGCCGGCGGCGACATCGTCAACCGGCATGCGCGGATGCTGTCCAACGCCCGGCTCGATGTCGCCGCGACCGGCGACTTGATCAATGAGATCACCAAGCAGCCAGGTGCGAATGGCGAGCAGGCCGTTGTTGATGCCGAATCCGCCCGTCGGTGGCTGGTGCTGACCAAACGCCGCAGCACGTTCGATATTGACTATGGCGCCGCCGACCGTCCCGGCCAGATTGCCTATCTGCTGTCCGACACCGGCACCTCGCTCAGCGGCCGCAATGTGATCAACACCGGGGGCGAGATCTATGCCAACAACGGCGCGATCACGATCCATGCCGCCGATACGTTCCGCACGCAAGGGGTGACCACGGGATCGGCACACTATTCGCGGACCTGCATGATCGTGTGCCGTACCTCGGCATCGTCCGATACCGCAGTAACGGGCGGTCTGCTGTCCGCTGGTGGCAGCATAGACATCACCGCAGGCAAGCTGGCCGAGAACCTTGGCGGGCGCGTGCTGGCCATTGGCGACCTGACGGTCAATTCGCCAGTGACCTACGCTTCGGGTGTGACAGGCTACACAGCCATCGCGCGTGATCGGGGCTTCAAGGTGTTCTTCGGCGATACCTGGGCGCGCCTTTACGCGATGGACGTAGGCGGTAGCTGGATGGCAACGGGCCGCACCCGCATTGGCGGCGATGCCGTCGTGTCGGGAGGCAGCTTCGATGGCGATGTGTCGGTCGCCGGTGCCACCACCATATCCCGTCCTCGCCAGCAGACACCGGTTTCCGTGGAAAGCCATCTTGGCCTGACGTCGTGGATGTGGCGATGACATCCACGACGCGACGAAACCATCTTCGCGCCGCCGCATGCTGGCTCGTGGCCGCTGCCGGATCGGCGATGGCGCAGGTGCCGCCAGTTGGACTCGTGCCGCCCGAAGACCCGGCCCAGCGACTGCTGCGCGAGCAGCGCCAGCGCGAACTGCAGCGCGAGGCGACGCAACCGCCCGCCCAGATCGAAAACCGCGTGCCCACGGCGCCGGACGTGCGCGTCGAGGATGTTGAAGAGACGGCCACCACGTTTGCCATCGACCGTATCGAGGTGGTGGGTAACACCGTACTGTCTGACGCAGACGTCGAAGCCATTACGGCCCCGTTTGCTGGCCGCCAGCTTGGTGCCAATCGCATCAACCTGCTGCTGCGCCGGTTCACCGAGGCGTTTGTCGCGCGCGGCTATATCACCACGCGCGCCTACCTGGGCGAGCAGAACCTGGCCAGTGGTGTCCTGCGCGTGACCGTGGTGCCGGGGCGGGTGGAGTCGTTCCAGCTCAACGGCAAGACCCTACGCCCTGGCCCGCTGCCGCTCTTCGATACGGTGGCAGGCGGATGGATCACCGACGCGGGCACGGTATGGCAGTTTCCGGCGACGGGCGACACCTTGCGGCTGGCGGATCTAGAGCAGGGCGTCGATCAACTCAACCGTCTGCGCCGCAATCGGGCCGAGATGCAGATCCTGCCGGGCCAGACGCCCGGCGGATCGGTCGTGGCACTGGCCAACCAGCCCGGCGACCGCTTCCGCTTCAATGCGGGCGTCGACAACTACGGTAGTCGCGTGACCGGCATTTCCCGCACGCGATTGGGTATCGATGCCGACAATGCGCTCGGTCTGCAGGAATCGCTCGGCGTCAGCTACGTTGGCACGACAGATACCAATGCGGCCGTGGCGTCGGTGGCCGTGCCGTTTGGCTACAACACGTTCAGCTATACGGCGTCGTTGTCCGAGTACCAGAACACCATTGGCGATACGGCGCTGCTCTATGGCCGCACGTTGGGCCATACGTTTGGCTGGAATCGCGTCATTACGCGCAACCAGCACGGGCGACAGGCGTTGGACCTGACGCTGACCTGGCGCAAGACCGAGCGTGAGATCAACAACCTCGAACTGGATCCGCAACGGCTGACAGTACTGCGAGCCGCGTGGAATGGGCTCTGGCGCTTTGCTGCCAACGGCCAGCAAGGCTATGTCACGGCAGAAGCCGGCTATTCGCGTGGATTGTCGGCATTCCACGCCACGCCAGACCCATCCGACATCCGCCATGACGAGGCCCACGCGCAGTTCAACAAGCTCGACGCCAATACCACGCTGCAATTGCCGCTCCCGGTCATCGCGGAGCGCGTGCAACTGGCCTGGCGGGCGCAACTGGTGGGGCAGTGGACCGACGTTGCGTTGTTTGGCTCCGAGCAGATCTACGCGGGGGGGATGAGCACCGTGCGCGGCTTTCGGGAAGGAGTGATTGCGGGAGACCGGGGGGCGTACCTGCGCAATGAGGTCGCATGGGCCAACGCGCCGGCGATTGCGGGCATCCGCATGGAGCCCTATGTCTTTCTCGATGGCGGCGAAACCCAGTACGTGGCCACCCACCGATGGCAAGCCGTGGTGGGGGCGGGCGCAGGCATCCGCCTGTCAGCCCAGTGGGCCAAACAAACTTTCACGAGCGAACTGCTGGTGGGCGGGCCGCTGGCGCAGCCCGCCAATCTCGGGCCGAAGCGCGGTGTCGTGCTGGCCACCTTGAACTGGATCTACTAGAAATTGGGAGCACAAGCCATGCAAGGCAACTTTACTCGTCTCGCTCTGGGTGCCGTCATCGCACTGGGGCTTCAGTGCGCGCACGCTGCCACGGTCAATGGCGTGGCAATCGCCGATACGGCTATCACCGACACCCTGCAGGCGGCGGGCCTGCCCGATTCTCCGCAGGCGCGCGAGGCGATCAAGCAGCAGTTGATTGCCAAAGAACTGTTCCGGCAGGAGGCCGCCAAGGACAAGGCGCTGGAGCAGCGCCCTGACGTGCAGGCATCGCTGCGTGACGCGCGGAATCAGGTGCTGATGCAGGCTTGGCTCAAGGACCATATCAAGCCCGCGCCGGTGACCGATGCAGAAGTCCGGGCGCGCTACGACGCCATTGTGGCCACGCTGGGCGGCCAGGAATACAAGGCCCGGGTCATCGAAGTGGCCGACGATGCCGCGGCCAGCGCTGCGCTGGCACGTATCAAGGCCGGCGAGGACTTCGCGAAGGTGGCGCAGGACATCAGCCTCGCCCCGTCAAAAACCGCTGGCGGTGCGATGGAATGGATCAGCTTCAAGGTGCCGGTGCAGGAGGGCAAGACCCAGAACCTGCCGCTGCCGATTGCGCAGGCAATTGCATCGCTGCCGCCGGGTGCCATTACGCCCGCGCCGGTCTCGCTGGGCGAACGCCGCTATCTGGTCAAGGTCGATGCCGTCCGCCCGACGCAGATCCCTGCGTTCGAGACGGCGGCGCCCGGCATCCGGCAGGCGCTGCAGGCGCAGGCGCTGGAGCGCGCCACGCTTGCCTTGGTCACGAGCCTGCTGACCAAGGCAAAGATCACCCAGTAATTCGCGCCGCATTTGCTACGCCCGATTCGCCGGCGGCGTTTCACGCTGCCGTTCCAAGTTTTTTGTCTGACGCTGTTCAGCCCTACCATGCAACGCGACCGCTCGGCCACGCTGTACCCCGTTTCCTCGACCTCCGCTGACGTTCCCACGGACGTGCCGGCCGACCTGTCGCTGGCCGACCGTGGCCGCCGCAGCCTGGCGGCGCGTGCCCTGGCGGCATGTCTGGCCACGACGCTGTGGATAGGGCCGATGTCGATCACGTTGCAGCAGTCCAGGCAGGCGGCAGGTGTACTAGGTGCGGGCGCAACGCCTGTGGATGCCTTCGCCACGCATGTCGGCGCAGTGCGGCAGGGACTGCTGCGCTGGGCAATGGACCAGGTTCCGGTGGTATTGCGCTTCGGCCCCGCCGAGGCCATGGCCGTACCAGTGACGGATCCGGCTGCGCCGATCCGCTTCACGCCGACGATCTCTGCCACGACCGGCCCGGGCGCACCGCAAGGTGGCGTGCCTGTCGTAGGCATCACCGCGCCGAATGCCCAGGGCATCTCGCTGAACCAGTACCGCTCGTTCGTCGTCGATCCGATTGGGCTGATCCTGAACAACAGCGCCACCGGCGGTGGCGCGTTCCTGGGCGGCCAGGTGGCGGCCAATGGCAACCTCGCAACGTCGGGGCCGGCGCGTTTGATTGTCAACCAGGTGACCAGCAATGCGCCGGCGCAGATCAACGGCATGGTCGAGGTGTTCGGCGCCCAGGCCGGCGTGGTGGTAGCGGCACCGGGCGGTGTCTATACCAACGGCGCGGGCTTCACCAACACGTCGCAGGTGACACTGACGACCGGCACGCCGCAGTGGCTTTCGGCCACAGGCGCCGCCACAAGCTTCGATGCTGCCGCGTCGGCGGGATTCCTGGTGCAGGGCGGCCGCATCCAGATCGGCAACCCGACGCCGGGGTCGGCCAGCACCGGCATCGAAGGCACGGTCGGCAATATCAATCTGATCGGCGAGTCGATCGGCATCGATGCGGCGCTGAACGCCGGCCGCCAGATCAACCTGGTGGCGGGGCGCCAACTGGTAAAGCCAGATGGCGACGGGTTCACGACGACGCCCACCGGCGTCAACAATGCCGCCACGAACACCTCGGCCACGAACGGCCTAGCCATCGATGCCACGGCGTTCGGGGCGATGAATGCCGGGCAGATCCGCATCGTCAGCACGGCCGTAGGTGTGGGGGTGCGCGCCGATGGCAACCTTGCTGCATCGGCGGGCAATCTGACCATCGATGCGTCGGGCAACGTGAAGGTGGGCAGCACCTACGCGAAGCAGGCGGCGGCGCTGAACGCGGCCGGTACGCTGGAGGCATCCGGCAACGGCCGCGCCGAGGCGGGCTATACGGTCAACGCGGCTGGCGACGTGACCCTGGGCGGCACGCTGGAGGCGGGGCGCGGCATCGCCGTGACGTCGGGCGGCGTCATTCGTGGTGTGGGTGGCGTCAAGGCACAGGATGCCGTAGCGCTCGACGCAGCGACCAATGTGGATGTGGGCGGAGCCATCAACGGCGCCAGCATTGTCGTCAAGGCGGCGGGGCAGGACGGGCAGGGCGATATCCGCCTGGGCGGCGACGTAACGTCGCCGGGCACTATCGCGCTGCAGGCAGCGCGGGACACTGTCATCGACGGTAGCGCCGTGTCGGCCGGCGACCTCAACCTGGCTACACAGCGCAATCTGACGATTCGCGGCGCTGCGGGTAGTACCACGGGCAATGTGTCGCTGACCGGCGTAGACGGTAGCGTCACCACGGCGGGCAATGTTGTGTCGCCTGGCACGCTCACCGTGCAAGCGGGTACCGATGTCAGCCTGGGTGGCCAGGTGGTGGCCACGGGCCGGCTCGACGTCGCGGCCCGGACTGGCAGCATTAGCACCAGCGGGCAGATCGGCAGCAATGCCGGCATCGTGCTGAAGGCGGCGCAGGATGTAACGGTGGGCGGCCAGGCGCAAAGCGCGGGCGATACGGCCATCACCGCCACACGCGGCAACGTTGTCGTCAACGGGGCACTGACGAGCGACGGCAATATCGCTATCGCGGCCGGCGGCAGCGCGAACGTTTCCGGCAAGTTGTCGAGCGGCGGCAACGCCAGCGTGTCGGCTGCAACGGGTTCGGCCACGATCAGTGGGTCGCTGACGAGCCTGGGCAATGCCAATGTCACGGCCGCGCAGGATGCGACGCTATCTGGCAGCACGCTGGTGGGCGGGAGTCTCGGTGCGTCGGCAGGCCGGACGCTCAAGGTGGGCGACCTCACCTGGATCGGCAAGGATGCCACGCTGCGCGGTGGCGACGTCTCGATAGGCGCGCCGCCGGGCCAGCAGAACGCTGTCAGCGGTACGCTGGACGTCGCCGCCACGCGTGGCCTGACGCTGACCGGCGACACCACGGCGACCAACGTGACGCTGAGCGGCGCGACCGTCATCAACGCGGGTGGAACAGCGGCAGTGCAACAGATGCAGGTCTCGGGCGGCACGGTGACCAACACCGGGACGCTGGCCGGCAGTGCCGTCACGCTGAACGTGGGGAACCTGACCAACCGTGGCGTACTGGGTGGGCAGAACGTCAACGCGACCATTGGCAACGCCTTCGACAATGCGGCGGGGCTGCTGTCCGGTGCCCAGACGCTCACGGTGTCGGCCGGTGCACTGGTGAACAACTCGGGCGGCACGCTGTTTGCCGGCGACCTCAGCGGCCAGAATCCGCTGAGCGGCAATCTGGCGTTTACCGTGCTTGGTGGCAACGGCAGCTTCAATAACGTCGGCGGTCAGGTGCTGGCGGGTAACAACCTGACACTCAACGCGCCGAACCAGGTTTTCGACCCATCGGCCATGGCCACGGGAAAGCTCGATGCCAATGGCACGCTAACACTGGGCGCACTGGCGATCAGCAACACCGGCACGTGGACGGTGCCGGGCGGCAGCGTCGTACTCAACGCCAGCCAGGGCATCAGCAACAGCGGCACGATCCAGAAGGCGGGCGACCTGTCGCTGGCTACTGGCGGTGCCCTGACCAACACCGGGCAGATTATCGGCGGCGCTAATGTTTCGCTGTCCTCCGGCAACCTGACCAATACGGGCACGCTGCACGCCAATGGCGACCTTGCGCTGGACGGCAACGTCACGAACCGCGGTGTGGCGGAGGCGCTGGGCAATATCGCCATCACGGGTGGCAACTTCGACAATACCGGCGCCAAGATCCAGGCCAACGGCAACCTCAAGATCGACATCGGCGGCACGGTTACCAACGTGGCCGGCGTGGTCGGCGCCAACGGCGATATGCATATCGCGGCGGGGGCCGTGGTCAACGACCGTGCAGGGCCGGTGGATGGGGGGAGTACGACCGGCAAGGTCAGCAACGAGGCGCTGATCAACTCGGCGGTGATCGGCAGCTACGCGCCGTGGGAGCAGTCTGGCTGCGATTCATGCTCATGGATGCCTACGGCGGGCACGCCCACCAACCTGAAGCTGAGCGATATCCGTCGCACTCCCGACGGCACTGCATTGGCGCCGGAGGTCGGCTACTACCCCTATACGTCGGGTGGAGATGCCGGCATCTCATGGATTCCGATGTGGCAACTGGTCGATGCCAACAGTCCGTACCCGGCCAATGCCGTGGGCACGGCGATCGCGTTGCCGACCGTAGACCGCACCATCATCAAGCAGGCGGACGGCGTTGCTGGCCAAATCATCGCTGGGGGCAATCTCGATATCGTCGCGTCGACCTTGTCCAACAAGGGCGGCATCATTTCAGCCGCACGCAATGTCGCGCTCAACGTCGGAAACTTCGACAATGGCCGATCGGCGACGCTGATGGACAACGTGACAGACGTCGTCAACCAGGCCGAATTCAATGCGCTCCTAGCCACGCTCAACCGGCTGGCACAGACAGTTCCGTTTTCTGGGCTCAAGGGAGACAACCAGCAACTGCTGTTTGGCGTCATCATACCGCCATGCATGGGTGACAGTTGTGGCATGCCACCCATCACCGGCGCACCGGTCAACATTGGTCGCGACGTCAACAACGCTGCTGTGGCGGCGCCGACGCAGTCGTCGACAACTTACCAGCTCGGCAAGGCAGGGCAGATCACCTCGGGCGGCAACCTGACCTTGACCGGATCGGGCGACCTGACCAACGCTGGGGATATCGCCGCTGCTGGCAACGTCAAGATCAAGACCCCGGGTACCTTCACCAACAAGGGGGTGTACGACGTCAGTGTTTCGACGAAGGTCGGCTGTGTGCCAGGTGGCGACTGTCCGGACGATAGCAATCCCACCGTGCAGTCGGTGGCTTGGCAACAGACGCCTTCCACCATTGCAGCTGGCAATTCGCTGACCATCAACGCAGGCGGCGTGCAGAACCTGAATGCCACGCTGGCCGCGCAGGGCAATGTGGACCTCACGACCGGCGGCACGGTAACCAACCGGGCCGGTGCGATCCAGTCGATTTCTGGCGATGTCTCGATCACGGCGGCGGCGCTTATCAACCAGTCCGTCGATCCCGTCAAGCTGAACAAGAGCTATGGCGGCCAGAATCCTGCGTATGCCGGTGGCTGCAATCCGGGCGGTACCTATGGCAACAGCCAGTGCCGCGCCACCGAGGACGCTGCTGCCGGTCCGGCAGCGGTAATCTCTGGCGCCCGGAACGTCACGATCCAGACCGGGTCGCTCAATAACAATGGCGCGCTGATCAGCGGCGGCCGCAATGTCAACGTGCAGGCCAGCGGCGGGGTGGACAACACCGCCATCGCGCTCAATGCCGACTGGATCGGTCGCTGGCAGGAAGACCGCAGCGGCGGCGACCGCTGGCACGATACCGGCGGCCGTTCGGTGCTGGGCAGCATCGCGTCCGGCATCCAGGCGGGCAATGCGCTGACCGTCAATTCTGGTGGCCAGATCGTCAACACCGGTAATCTGCTGGGCCAGGCTGTCGACCTGACCGGTGCGTCCATGGTCAACGGCATTACCAGCCCGAACCAGCCCACGCCGCCCATCGCCCCGCCGCAGCAGGTCATCCCGCTCGGTCTGTCGCCGGTGCCGGCCGGATCGCTGCCGCCTACGGCGACAGTCGCGCCGGACCCTACCGAGCCGTGGCAGTTCACGCCAGTGGTGGTAGCCACGCCGACCGCGCCAACGGCAACGACACCGCCTGCCGTCGACTGGCACTTCAATGCCAAGCCGGACGGCACGCCGGTGACCGCCCCCACCACGTCGAACGACCGTGCGCAGTACGTCAACCCGAACCCGGCTACCGGGGTGCTGGCTGGCGTGACGCCGGACAGCCTGCTGGCGCAATTGCCGCCAGAACTGCGCCCAGGCAACGTGACGTTCTACTACGACCCATATACCGAAGGGCAGAAACTACAGCATGCCGCGCTGGCGCAGACGGGGCAGGAAAGCTTCATCAGCGGCCTGTCGTGGGATAGCCAGAACAACCTGTCGGTGACCGATCAGGAAAAACTGGCGCTCTACAAGAATGCCGCGGACTACGCGAAGGAACACAATCTCGCGCTGGGCCAGGCATTGAGTGTCGACCAGGTGAAGGCGCTGGACGCGCCGATGCTGTGGTACGTCGAGCAGGCGGTACCCGATCCCCGATGCACGCTCGCAAGCACGATCTGCCCGAGCGTCAATGCGCTCGTGCCGCAGGTCTATCTGCCTGAGGGCTATGCACAGGCGCTGGCGGTGCCTACGGGTGGCACGATCAGCGGCGAGAACATCAAGCTGACCGTCGACGGCCAGCTTCGCAACACCGGTCAGGTCATCGCGCGCGACACGCTGACGGTCAAGGCTGAGAGCATCGACCTGAGCCCGAACGTGGTGTCCATCGGCACCAACGCGTACAAGGCCCAGGGCGGCTGGAACGTGGTGACCGGCACCGTGGTGCAGCCCGGCGGCTTCCTGTCGGCGATGCACATGGACATCGAAGCCGACAGCATCCGCGCCATCAACGACGCCTTCCGCGTGACCCGCGCCGACGGCTCGGTCGACCCTGACGCCAGCGCAGCGCTGGTGGCGCAGCTCAAGGAAAGCCTGGGGCTGAACTACACCGAAGGCACGGTCGCCGACGACATCCATACGCGGTTTATCAAGGAGAAGAAGGGCTTCGGCATCATCGGCCAGATTGTGGCGATGGTGGCGGCGGTGGCGGCGTCCATCGTGACGGCCGGCGCTGCTGCCGCCGCGATGGGTGTCGCCTTGGCCAGTATGACCCTCGGTCAGGCAATGGTCGTGGCGGCATTGTCCAGCATGGCCGGCAGCCTCGCGAGCCAGATTGTCTCCGGGCAAGGCCTCAATTTCGGCAAGATTGCCCAGGCTGGCCTGATCGGTGCGGTTACCGCCGGGTTGACCAACGGCATCACGTTTGACGGCAACAGCTTTGGCTTGAGCGAGTGGGGGAAATCGCTGGAGGGAACTAAGACTCTGGCGAACCTCGCAGGCAGCAATACGGCCGGAGGCGTGCTACAGGCGGCGAAGGACGGCGCCACAGGCACCATTTACCAGCAGGCCATCGGTATGGTCGGTACCGGCCTGATCAGCGCCGGAGTCAATACCGCCTTCAACGGCGGCAGCTTTGGGCAGGCGTTCCTGAATAACCTTGTGGCGCAAACAGCCGCTCTGGGCGCTAACGCGATTGGTAACTCCACAGATCCGCTAACGCTGCAGAATGTTGCCGCCCACGCTGCGCTGGGTTGTGCTGCACAAAGTGCGATGGGAGCTGACTGCGCTAGTGGTGCCATTGGCGGGGCCACTAGCGCAGTAGTGGCGCCGTTGGTGCGTGACGGGCTGTACGACGGCAGCCAGACCGTGACAACGACGGCGAATGGCGACGGGACGGTGACCACGACGACGAGCTACGATAACCGGGCGTACAACGCGGCGACGGCGGCCATCGCGATGTTGGCGGGTGGGGCACTGGCAGGTGCACTCGGACGGGACGCGAGCGCGGCGGCCGGCGCGGCGCAGAACGAGGCGCTCAATAACTCGACCAGTGCCAAGACACTTACCCAGTCGATGGCTGATTGGTTGCAACAGAACTACGGCAACATGGGCGGCGACTTGGCTCGCTGGTATCGCCAGTTCGTGGGCATGATGCCGGGACAGACGCCACCGACGGAGGCGAATCCGTTGGTGGATGCGACAAACGGAGGCAATCCGCCGGCGACGGGCGGAGCCGTAGTGACGCCGCCGCTGATGGCTTGCGGCCCAAGTGGTCAGTGTGTGTTGACCCCGCCGGTTGCGTCACCGGGGGCACCTGGTAATGCAATACTCTCCAGCGGAAACGGCGATAGCGAAAGTGGATCGGCGGGCGGCTCCGGCAACAGCACGAGCGGTCTACCAACGACGGACGCTGTTTCCGTAACCGGGAACCGTTCGATCGATAAGGCTCAAAGCTATGAGAACGCTGTCCAAGGGATGTACAACAATACTCCCTTCGCGGAGCGGCAATATACGGCTGTTGTAAATGGTCAGCGGGTTAACGGTATTGCTGACGATGTGGCGATTCTTGACGGAAGGCTCACTGCCGTCGAAGCGAAATACGTAGATGATTGGGCCACGTCGCTGCGTAACCCAAACAGCCCCAATGGGATGACTCCCTGGGCTCGCGTCGAACAGCAAAACATGGTTTCCCAAGCGCAAAAATACGCGGCGGGCTTCGATGGTGGCGTGGTGTACCATACCAACAGCCCGCAGCTTGCCGCTTACTATAGTCAGGTGTTCAGCAACTCGGGGGTCAAGAACTTCAAGTTCGTGATCACGCCGACCAAGTGATAGGAAGAAAGTTATGACCAGCCAGTTGGAGCGGCTAGAGCAGATTCTAGGAGGAAAGCTTGAGAGGCAAGATGCACGGGTGATTCCGGGCACTGTCGCTGTAGAGGGCACGGAGTTTGTGTACTTCGCTGACGATGGTAAGAACAAGTTCCGAAAGCAGTTTAGAAACCTTACGGAGTTCACCAACCCGCCGAATGCTAAGCACGGTGGAGTTAACGAGCGAGGTTGTAAGATCACCTTGTCTTGTGGTCAGCTGTTTCATGCAATTGGCTACCATGGCGATCTTGAGGGCTGGCGGAAGGACATAGAAGCTGGCGCACAGGCGTTGCACCTTCTGCTGGCCCGGATAGAAGGCGATACGTTCGTGGTCTCGGACGGCCGCTTGTGTCCGCTGAGCGAGTGCAAGATCGAGTTCGATTGACGCTGGCAGGTGACCACTGCGGAAAGTGGGCAGCATCGGTCGGGCCGGCTGTCGCGCCCCAATGCGCGCGTGGTTGAGTTTCAACGTACGCACCCAATCACAGAGCTGTGGGGAACTGCGCTGCCAGCGTCGAGCGACTCGATGAGCCTGGATACATCACGTCATCTTTTCTACGCTCGTGTCGCCACCTGACGCCGCGACAAACCGAGTTTCTCGGCCGCGCCAGACCGTCAGGCCGTGGTCGACCACGGCCTGAATCACCTTGAGTCGATCGAGTTCTCGCATCGTCATCGTGATGGTCTCGGGCTTGCGCATCGCGGCCTCCGGTTCGGATAGACGGAAAGCCACCAGCATGCCAGTCCTGGCAAGGGGGTACGACATTTCTATTTGGCCTAAGTACGACAAGTCTAATTGGCCCTGACATACCTTCCAGAAATAATACATATTATGTTAAATAAAATATAGCCTCCCACTGTGCTGCAGATGCCGCGAGCCCGCCAACATCGCCATATCGCGCCCAATCACCCACCCGAATCCTCATACCCCTCGATCACCACGATATCCGCCTGCGAGTACGGTGCGCGCAGCGCGATCAGTGCCTGGTATTCCGGTGATCGGTAGCATTCCAGCGCGCGGGCATAGCTTTCGAATTCGATGACGACGATGCGGGAGCGTGGCGAGCCCTCGACCACCGTTTTTTCGCCATTCCTGACCAGGAACCGGGCGCCGTATTTGTCGAAGACGGCCTTGTTGCCGGTGATGTAGCCCTGATAGCCGGTGGCATCGGCGATGTCGACGGCGGCCACCCAGTAGCCCTTTTTCATCTCGGCTCCCTCGTTTCAGTAAATTTGAATGACTCTGACTGCACAGGCGCCTTTGTGCGGGCCAGCAAATCACTATAGTTCGGCACATGGGACGCGCAAGGCGTGATTGGGTCCGTCCGGATGGTTTGAACAAGGAGTTGGCATGGCCACAAACGGTAGCGCAGGCAACGCAGGCAACGCAGGCAACGCAGCCAGCGGGGGCAAGCTGGATATTGGGGCGTTCGCCTTCGTGGCCGGCTATACGGACGTGATCGGGTTTATCGCGCTGGCGGGGCTGTTCACCGCGCATGTGACCGGCAATCTGATCATGATTGGGGTGGAGTCGGTGGGTAGCACCGAGGGGTTGTTCCTGAAGGTGGTGGCGCTACCGGTCTTCGTTGGCGCGGTCGCCCTGGCGCGGTTGACCGAGAAGCGCCTGATCCAGCGCGGTCGCGGCCCGGTGGTGCCGCTCATTGCCGCCGAGATCGTGCTGCTGGCAGCGTTTGCCGGGGTTGGCCTGCGGATGCACGCCCTGGGCGCCGGCACGGACTCGACTCTGGCGATGCTTGCCGGCTTGCTGGCCGTGGCGGCCATGGCGATCCAGAACGCATTGTCGCGCACGTCGCTGGCGGATCTTGGTCCGACCACCATCATGACCGGCAACAGCACGCAGGTAATTATCGATCTGGTGGACCTCCCTTCTGCGTCGCCAGAGGCACGGGGCCCGATTCGCGCCAGGCTGGGAAAGATGGTCCCCAGCGTACTGTCCTTCGCAGTTGGAGCAATCCTGGGCGCGCTGGCCTACACGCGGTTCGGCTATGCCGCCGTGGCGCTGCCCATCGTCGTGCTTTTGGTGACCTGCATCCGGCGCGCCCAATCGCAGACGGCGGTGCAGGCCCGGTGATCCGTTCCAACCTGGCGATCGCCGCCTGGCAGACTTACCTTTGCGAAAAAAGCCGTGTATAAGTCGGTTTCATTTGATCTGGAATCAAGAATGAAAACGACCATCGACGAATTGCTGGCCTTCGCGGCTGTCGTGGACACCGGCTCGATCACCGCCGCTGCGGAACACCTGGGGTTGACCGTGTCAGCCACCAGCCGGACGCTGAGCCGGCTTGAAGAGAAGCTCCAGACCACCCTGCTGCGCCGCACGACGCGCCGGCTCGAACTGACCGAGGAAGGTGCCGCCTTCCTGCAGCATGCGCGCGCCATCCTGTCGATGATGGACGAGGCCGAAGAGCAGATGGCGGCCCGGCGCATGCGTCCGTTCGGTCGGCTGCGCGTGGACGCGGCCACGCCTTTCATGCTGCATGTGATCGTGCCCCTGGTGGAAGGCTTTCGCTTGCGCTATCCCGAGGTGGAACTGGAGTTGAACTCCAACGAGGGCATCACCGACCTGATCGAAAAGCGGACCGATGTGGCCTTCCGCATCGGCGCGCTGAAAGACTCCACGCTGCATGCGCGTCCCATCGGCACAAGCCGCATCCGGGTGCTTGCCAGCCCGGATTATCTGCAGCGCCACGGGACGCCGACCAAGGTAGAGCAGCTGGCCGGCCATGTGCTGCTGGGCTTCAGCCAGCCCGATTCGCTCAACGACTGGCCGCTGCGCGACAACGACGGCGATACCGTCCATATCAAGCCGACCATCGCCTCATCGAGCGGCGAGACGCTGCGCAGCCTAGCGCTGGCGGGCCAGGGCATCGTCTGTCTGTCCGATTTCATGACGCGCGCCGACCGTCGGGCCGGGCGCCTGGTGCCGCTGTTCGCCCGGCAGACGCTCGACGTGCGTCAGTCCATCAACGCGGTCTACTACCGCAACACCGCCCTTGCCTCGCGCATTACCTGCTTTGTCGATCATGTGGTGGGCGTGCTGGGCAGCAAGCCGTTCGACGAACAGGCCTGAGAGTTCGATGCCCGTCAGCCTGTACTCCCCTGCGCATGGGACGCCCATTCTGCCATTCTGATTTGGCATTTTTCAGCCGCCACTTTAAATTTTCTTTGTCCCTTGGACAATCCCGATTCTGCGCTGCTATATTGGCGTGACCATTTTCCGGGCCGTCCATGCCATCCTGCCCATGGTACGTTTGCCAGGCCTGCGACGCCTGCCTCCGCTCGCTGTATTGGCCGTCCCGCTGCAGGGTTGCGCGGGTGCGCCTGCCGTGCCCCTCGTCGGGGCCTATTTCCCGCTCTGGCTATTGAGTGCGCTGGTCGGCATCGCGGGCGCCCTGGTGGCCTGGCGGATATTCGTGACGACCGGCTGGGCGGAAACCGTCCGCTGGCAGCTGCTGGTCAATACGGCGATCGGACTCATGATTGCCGAAATCGTATGGTTAATCGGCACGGGGCATTTTCCATGAAAATGGCAGGTATCAGGCGGGCGCCGATGCGTGGCAAATGGATTGCCCTGGCGATTATCGTGCTGGCGGTGCTGCTTTCCATTTATGCGTGGCAGCGCGCGGTCCGCTACCCTTCCACCGACGATGCCGCGCTCGATGCCGACTTCGTGCATGTGGCCTCCCCGGTCGGCGGGCGCATTGCCCGCATCCTGGTCAGCGAGAACCAGCACGTCGCCAAAGACCAGATCCTGTTCGAGATCGATCCCGTGCCGTATCGCCTGGCCCTGGCGCAGGCGCAGGCAGACCTGGCGCTTGCAAACGCCATGCTGGGGAGGCGCCGCCGAGCCATCGGCACCGAGCGTGGTACGGCGTCGGTGGCATCGGAACAGATCGCGCGTGCCGAGCAGAACTACGCGCTGACGGCGCGAACCGTGGAGCGCCTTCGCCCGCTGGCTGCCGAGGGCTATGTCCCGAAGCAGCAGCTTGACCAGGCGGAGGTGGCCTGGCGCGATGCGGCCGTGACCCTGAAGCAGGCGCAGCTGCAGCGCGCCACGACGGCGCAGGCCGTAGGCAGCGAGGACGATGCCGTGGCGACCGTGCAGGCACGCGAGGCCGCTGTAGCCATCGCCCAGCGCGCGCTGGACGACACCGTGGTCCGCGCCCCGCACGCCGGCCGCGTCAGCAGCCTGCGGTCGCTGTCGGGCGAGGTCGTGATCCCGAACCAGTCGCTGTTCTTGCTGGTCGATACCGGCGAATGGTTCGCGGTGGCCAATTTCCGTGAAACCGACCTGGCCGGCATTCATGTGGGCGACTGTGCCACCGTCTATTCGATGATCGACCGGCGCCACGCGCTGCGCGGCACGGTGCAGGGTATCGGCGTGGGCATTACCGATACGGACAGGCTCAACCTGCCGCGCGCCCTGCCCTATGTGCAGCCATCGGTGAACTGGGTGCGCGTGGCGCGCCGCTTCCCGGTGCGCATCAAGCTCGAAGAACCGCCGGAAACGCTGGCCCGGGTGGGTGCCAGCGCAACGGTCGAGGTGCGGCATGGCGCAGCCTGCCGCTGAGGCATCGCGCCTGGGGCTGGCCGATATCGGCGCCCTGCTCGCCCCGTTCCCGGGGCGCGCCGCCGCCACCACGCGCATTGCGGCGGCCAGCACACTCACCTGCCTGATCGCAGCCATCTATGGCACGCCCGAAGCGGCCACTTCGGCCTACGTGATCTTCTTTATCAACCGTGCCGACCGTACCAGCAGCATCGTGATGAGCGTGGGCATGCTGGTGCTGATCAGCCTGATCGTGGGGCTGGTGATCGTGCTGGCGGGGCTCACGCTCGACAGTGCGCTGCTGCGCGTGGCCTGCATGGCCGTCGCGTCCGCCTCGCTGCTGTTCCTGACCTCGGCCAGCAAGCTGCGGCCGGTGGGCGCCATCGTGGCGATGATCATTGGCTTCGGACTCGACGAACTGGGTCTGGTCCCGGGCGGCGAGGTGGCCACCCGGGCGCTGCTTTACGCATGGCTGATGGTGGCCATCCCGATCGGCGCGAATGTCGTGGTGAACCTGCTAATGGGCCCATCCCCCCGGCGCCTGGCCGGCGCACGCCTGGCGCATTGCGTGCGGGTGGCCGCGCAGGCTCTGCGACACCCTGAAACCGGCGGCCCCGCCATCGCCCGGGTCCTGCGCGACGGCGTGCAGCCCGTGGCCAGTTGGCTGAAGCTGGCGAAGTTCGAAGGCAGCGCGAATGCAGCCGACGTCGCGGCATTGCGCCAGGCGATGACGTCGACCATGGCCATCCTGATGGCCGCCGACGTGGCCTACCGGCAGCCCGGTGCGAGCCTTCCCGCCCCGCTTGCCGATTCGCTGGCCGATATGCTCGATGCCATGGCGCGGATGCTCGATGCGGGCGGCTATCCGGTGGAAATTGCCGTGCCGCTGCCTGATACGGCCGCCGCCTTGTCGCCGCTGCAGCAGTCGGTCGTGGCCGAAATTGTCCAGGCCATCGCCCACTATGCCGAGCCCGAAGCCGCCGCTGCCGTCGGCCCGGCCGCACCCGTCGAACCTGCCGATGCCGCACAGGAAGCCATCGACAAGAAGCGCGGCGGCTTTCTCGATGCCGATGCCTTTACCAACCGCTCGCATATTCATTACGCGTTGAAGACCACCGGCGCGGCCATGTTCTGCTATCTGCTCTATCAGCAGCTGGACTGGCCGGGCATCCATACCTGCTTTATCACCGTCTATCTGGTGTCGCTGGGCACGGCGGCCGAATCGGTGGAAAAGCTCGTGTTGCGGCTGGCCGGCTGCCTGGTCGGCGCGGCGCTGGGCACGGCAGCCATCGTCTTCGTCGTGCCGGCGCTCGATTCGGTGGGCGGCCTGCTGGCGCTGGTGTTCGCGGGCACATGGCTGTCGGCGTGGGTGGCCATGGGCTCGCCACGCATTGCCTACGCCGGTTTTCAGATTGCGTTCGCGTTCTATCTCTGCGTGATCCAGGGGGCGGCGCCGGGGTTCGACCTGACGATTGCCCGCGATCGCGTGATCGGCATCCTGATCGGCAACCTGGTCGTCTATCTGGTGTTCACCCGCATCTGGCCGGTCAGCATCGCCGACCGTATCGAAGGTGCCCTGGCCACCCTGGTGAGCCAGTGGCAGGAACTGGTGGCGGCCCGTCATCCCGACCAGCGCCGGCAGCATGCCGCCACGGCGCTTGGGCTGCAGGGCGCCATCGCGCAAGACCTGGCACTGGCCCGCTACGAGCCCGCCATGGTCGGCCCCGGACCGGCGTGGATCGACGATCACCGGCGGCGGCTCGGCGTGCTCGACGCCGTGGCGGGCCCGCTGTTCCTGCTGGCGGAGCGATTTCCGGGCGATCCCGACGTCGCGGCGCGGCTCCATGCCGTGAAGACGGCGGCGCCGCTGGCGCCGGCCTCGCCCGCACCGCTGGAGACCCATGCCGATGCCCGCACACGCGATGCGCTGCTGGCCATTGTCGACAAACAGCTGGCCGACTCGCCGTCCGGGCCTGCCAACCCCCCTGCCCCGCATGCACACACCTGATCCGCCGGCTCGCCCGCCGATAGGCCTCGCGCTGGTCGCAGCCGCGGCGGCGCTTTCCGGCTGCGCCACGTCGGCGCTGGACCTGGCCCCGCCGCAGGCCGATCGCCCGTGGCAGCCGCAAACCGCGGCCAACGGCGAGATCATGGCCGGCGTCGCCAGCCGCCCCGCGCCACAGGATCGGCCGTCCGATTACACGCTGCCGGCCAATTCGGCGCTGGCGACCATCGCCCCGCCCGCCCAGCTCGATGCTGCGCACCCTTATACGCTTGCCGAACTGATCGATCTGGCGGAATCGTCGAACCCGTTGACACGGGTGGCCTGGAACGATGCGCGCAACGCGGCGCTGGCCACCGGCATCGCCCGCAGTACCTATCTGCCACAGATTTCCGTGGCGGCGATGGGCGGCTGGACAAACGGCCGGCTATCCAGCAACACGGCATTGGGGTCGGCCGGCGTGGATACGTCGCGCCATGGCGCGATCTCGGTGGTGTCGCTGCAATGGCTGCTGTTCGACTTCGGCGAGCGCGCGGGCCTGGTGGAAGCGGCGGAACAGGCCACGGTGGCCGCGAACATCGCCTTTACGGCCCAGCACCAGCGCATCATTCACGACGTCAGCGTGGCCTACTACCGCTACCAGGCCGCGCGCTCGCGCCGCGCCACGGTCGATCAGGCCATGGCCAATGCCGATGCGGTGCTGGCGGCGGCCAAGGCGCGCTATGCGCGTGGCGTAGGGACGGTGGTGGAGGTGGCGCAGGCCAACCAGAACCGCGCCCAGACCAACCTGGCGATGGTGCAGGCACAAGGTGCGGAGACCGATGCGTACCTGGGGCTGGTCACCGCCATCGGCATCTCGCCGCTGTCGAAGCCCGTCATTGCCGAGATGCCGCTGCGGCCGCTGTCGCCGGCACTGCGCAGTTCGGTCGAGCAGATCGTGGAGCGGGCGATTGCCCAGCGGCCTGACGTGCTGGGCGCCTACGCACTGGAACGCGCCAACCAGGCCCGTGTGAAGGCGGCCGAAGCGGCGTTCCTGCCCAAGGTCTTCATGTCGGCGTTTGCCTCGTATGCGTCTGGCGGCTCGGCCATTACCGCGATTCCGCCGGTCGGCCAGCAGCCGCCCACGGTCAACCTCAATGGCTACCGGTACGGCAACAGCGTGTTCCTGGGGGTGACGCTGCCGATCTATGACGGCGGCATGCGTTCCGCCGTGCTGGCGCAGGCCCGCAACGACGTGGACAGTGCGCAGGCCAGGCTGACACGAGCCAAGGAGGAATCGGTGCGGCAGGTGGTGGTCAGCCAGAGCGCGCTGGAATCGAGCCTGGCCGCCTACGATGCCGCAAGGGCCCTGGCCGATGCCGCGCAGATTACCTACGACGCGGCGTTCGCCGCCTATCGCAAGGGCGTGGGGACTGTGACCGAAGCAAACCTGGCGCAGAACCAGCTGCTCCTGGCGCGCAATGCGTCGGCCGATGCCTACAGCGCGGCACTGGCCGCGGCCGCGACGTTGGCACTGGCGGCAGGCGACATCGGCAAGACGCCGTAGCCGGCCGCGCCCGCCCAGAGTCATCCGCCGAACGCATCCTCCATCTGGCGCGCGCGCTTGACGCTGTCGCCGTGCAGGTACAGCGATGTCGTCGAGACCGACGCATGGCGCAGGTTGTCGCGCACCGTGGTCAGTTCCGCGCCCCGGGCAAGCGCGTGGGTGGCGTGGGTGTGGCGCAGCCAGTGCGGGCTGGCGCGGCGCAGCTTTTCGGCGGTGGCCGGGCGCTCGGCATCGAGCTGGTCCGCTGCGGTGGCGAAGAACCGCTTGATGATCATCCACAGCCGGGCGCCGGTGATGCCGCCGCTTTCGTCCGGCCCCAGGTTGCCGACGATCAGCGTGGATGGGTCCCACTGCGCGCGGGTGACCGGCAGGCCGCGCTCCACCAGGTAGCGATCCAGCGCGTTGCGCGCCAGCGGCGGCAGGGCGACCCGGCCGGCCTTGGCGCCCTTGCCCACCAGGTGCAGCCAGTGGTCGCCGTGGATATCGGTCTCGATATTGCGCAGCGTGGCGCCTACCAGTTCGCTGGCGCGCAGGCCGGTGGCATAGGTGAAATCCAGAATGAAGCGCAGGCGCTGGGCGGCCGGGGCTTCCCAGCCGTATGACCATTCCAGCCCGTCGGCGATGCTGCGGGTCAGCATCCATTCGCCCTCGGAAAAAGCGTGCGACACGTCGAGCGCGGCCGTCTTGGCGCCGCCCCGCACCTTGAGGCCCGCAAACGGGTTCGCCAGCACATACCGTTGCTGCACGAGCCACCGGAACAGCGCGCCAAGCACCTGCAGCGTGTAGGCGGCCGAGCGCGGCGACAGGGCGTCGGTGAACGGTTTCCAGTCTGGCGCGCTGCGTGGCCGCGCCGGCCCGACCCATCGCTCGCGCGGCGACGGCTGGCGCAGGAAATTGCGGTAGGCGGTGGCGTCTTCGGTCGTCAGCGACGACAAAGGCCGGCCCTTCTCGATGATGGCCCAGAGGATCAGCCGCTCGGCCTCCTTGCGATAGGCGCGCAGCGTGGCCGGCGATTCGTGCAGCCCCAGCCAGGCCTGCACGGCGGCGTAGTCGTTGTCCGCGTTGAGCGAACAGGTCTCGCGCGGTGCCCGGAACTGGCCCAGCGACCCATCCACCTCATGCGGCAGGCGCCCCATCTGCTCCCACGGCACGATGACGCCGCGCGGTTCCGTGGCGATCAGCGCGCGGGCGCGGGCCGTCAGTTCAGGCCATTCCGCAAAAAATGCCTCGATCCGCCTGGCGCCGTTGACGCCCAGTCCCGGGATCGTGGCCCACCATTGGCGGCGGCGCGGAATACGGACAGTCAGGTCGGCCAGCGTGTGGATGTCCTGCGCGCGCAGCGCGGCCACGGCCGCTGGGGCCAGCCACATGCCGATGTCGTCGGCGATGGCCGGCGCGGGCGGCGGCATGGTGCGCAGCGTCTCGATGGCCTGGTCCGCCGCCCTGCCCTGCTGCGCCCGGCAAGCCGCCGTGAATTCGAACAGGACCGCCAGGTCCTCGCGGCGCCGGTAGCGCGCGTAGGCGGCCAGTTGCCGGCGTATGCCGCCAAGGATGGGGAGCCCGCAGAATTCGGAAAAAATCGTACGCTAAGGTTTTCCGGGCATCCGTAGGGGCCGAAACTTCCCGTCTTCCAGTCTGCGGCTCTGCCGCCAGACGTAATCGCCGGTTAGGTTGATGTGCTCCCAGCCCAGCGGCGACAGGAATTGCAGCAGCTCGCCGTCCACCGGCTTGCCGGCCTCGACCAACCCCTGGATGGCGCGCTCCAGGTACACCGTGTTCCACAGCACGATAGCCGCCGTCACCAGGTTGAGGCCGCTGGCCCGGTAGCGCTGCTGCTCGAAGCTCCGATCCCTGATTTCCCCAAGGCGGTTGAAGAACACCGCCCTGGCCAGCGAGTTGCGCGCCTCACCTTTGTTCAGGCCGGCATGCACGCGGCGGCGCAGTTCAACACTTTGCAGCCAGTCCAGGATGAACAGCGTGCGTTCGATCCGGCCCAGTTCGCGCAGGGCGACAGCCAGGCCGTTCTGACGCGGATAGCTGCCGAGCTTGCGCAGCATCAGCGAGGCGGTAACGGTGCCCTGCTTGATCGAGCTGGCCAGGCGCAGGATGTCGTCCCAATGAGCGCGCACGTGCTTGATGTTCAGGGTGCCACCGATCAGCGGGCGCAGCGTCGGGTAGGCCTGCACGCCCTGCGGCACGTACAGTTTGGTTTCGCCGAGGTCGCGGATGCGTGGCGCGAAGCGGAAGCCCAGCAGGTGCATCAGGGCGAAGACGTGATCGGTGAAACCGGCCGTGTCGGTGTAGTGCTCCTCGATCCGCAGGTCGGACTCGTGATACAGCAGGCCGTCGAGCACATAGGTGGAATCTCGGACGCCGACATTCACCACGCGTGTGCTGAACGGCGCGTATTGGTCGGAGATGTGGGTGTAGAACAGCCGTCCTGGCTCGCTGCCGTACTTCGGGTTGACGTGCCCGGTGCTCTCACCCCGGCCGCCAGCGCGGAAGCGCTGGCCATCGGAGGATGAGGTGGTGCCGTCGCCCCAATGGGCAGCGAAGGCATGGCGGTACTGGTGATTGACCAGCTCGGCCAAGGCCGCCGAATAGGTTTCATCGCGGATATGCCAGGCTTGTAGCCAGGACAGCTTGGCGTAGGTCAGGCCGGGGCTCGACTCGGCCATCTTGGTCAGTCCGAGGTTGATTGCATCACCGAGGATCGCGGACAGCAGCAACGTCCGGTCTTTGGCCTCGGCCCCGTCCTTCAAGTGGGTGAAGTGGCGGCTGAAGCCCGTCCAATCGTCCACGTCCATCAGCAGTTCGGTGATCTTGATGCGCGGCAGTAACTGACTGGTCTGGTCGATCAGCGCCTGCGCCCGATCCGGCACCGCCGCATCTAGCGGGGTGATTTTCAGGCCGGACTCGGTGAGGATGGCATCGGGCAGCTCGTTGTCCTTGGCCAGGCGGGCGACAGTGGCCAACTGCTCGTCCAGCAGCTGCAAGCGCTCTTCCAGGTACTGGTCGCTGTTCGGGTTGATCGCCAGCGGCAGGGCCTGTTCCCGCTTGAGCGCGGCGAACTTCTCGGCCGGCAACAGGTAGTCGTCGAAGTCGCGGAACTGCCGCGAGCCCTTGACCCAGATGTCGCCGGAGCGCAGGGCGTTCTTCAGCTCGGACAGCGCGCAGATTTCGTAGAAGCGCCGGTCGAGGCCTTCCGGGGTGATCACCAGCGGCTTCCAGCGCGGCTTGATGAAGGCAGTGGGGGCATCGGCCGGCACCTTGCGCAGGTTGTCGGCGTTCATCTCGCGCAGGGTCTGCACGGCTGCCAGCACGCCTTGCGCGGCCGGGGCGGCGCGCAGCTCCAGTACCTCCAGCAGGGCCGGCGTGTAGCGGCGCAGGGTGGCGAAGTTCTCGCCGACCAGGTGCAGGTGGTCGAAGCCCTCCGGCCGGGCCAGCAGCTCGGCCTCACTGACGCTCTCGGTGAACTCGTCCCAGGGAATCACCGCCTCGATGGCGGCGTAGGGATCGCTGCCGCTTTCCTTTGCTTCCAGCAGCGCCTGGCCGATCTTGGAGTACAGGCGCACTTTGTCATTGATCGCCTTGCCCTGCTTCTGGAACTGCTGCTGATGCTTGTGTTTCGCGCCGCTGAACAGCTTGACCAGGATGCGGTCGTGCAGATCCACCAGCTCATCAATCACGGTTGCAGTGCTCTCCAGTACCACGGCGGCCAGGGTCGCATAACGTCGCTGCGGCTCGAACTTGCCAAGGTCTTTGGGCGTCATCTGCCCACCCTCGCGGGCCAGCTTGAGCAGGCGGTTCTGGTGGATGTGCCGGCCAAGGCCTTCGGGCAAGTCCACCAGCTGAAATGTCTTCAGCCGTTCGATGTGCTCAAGCATGTGGCGGGAGTTGGGTTTCAGCGGTGCCTGCCGCAGCCAGGTCAACCAGGTGATGCTGCTGCCGGCCTTGAGCTTAAGCAACTTGTCCAGCTTGGCCCGATGCGAGTCGGTGAGAGGTTCGACCAGGGCGCGGTAGACCCGCCGATTGGCCCGTGCAATGGCCTCCGAGCAAGCCCGGTCGATCACGCTCAACGCCGGCAGGATGCGTCGCTTCTGCCGCAGGCTCTCCAGCGCCTGGCCGGCCAGCAGCAAGCCCTTGTCGGTCTGCTGGGCCAGTTCGGTCAGCTCGCGCACCAGGGCGCGGAAGTCGGACAGGCCGAACGGGGCCAGTTGAAGGTAGGTGCGCAGTTCCTGGGCGTGCTCGCGACGGGTCACATCGCGCTCGCCGTACTTCGTCCAACTCGCCGGATCGGTCTGGACTTGCTTGGCCACCCACAGGATGACCGGTTCGGGCAGCTCGCTGTCAGTGCCCAACGCATAGCCGGGGTAGCGCAGCAGGCAGAGTTGCACCGCAAAGCCCAGACGGTTGGCGTCGCCGCGCCGCTGGCGGATCAGTGACAGGTCGGAATCGTTGAAGGTGTAGTAGCGGATCAGGTCATCCTGGCTTTCCGGCAGCGCGAGCAGGGTGTCCCGCTCCGTGGCCGAGAGGATCAAGCGACGCGGCATGTGTCAGTCGTCCGTGCGGAGGTACTGGTAGAGAGTTTCGCGGCTGATGTTGAACTCGCGGGCGAGCTGCGCCTTGGACTCACCTGCCGCCGCCCGCTGCCGCAGGGTAACAGTCTGCTCGTCGGACAGGGCCTTCTTGCGGCCCCGGTACGCGCCGCGCTGCTTGGCCAGGGCGATACCCTCGCGCTGCCGCTCACGGATCAGAGCGCGCTCGAACTCAGCGAAGGCCCCCATTACCGACAGCATCAGGTTGGCCATCGGCGAGTCCTCGCCGGTGAATACCAGCCCCTCCTTCAAGAACTCGATGCGTACGCCGCGCTGGGTCAGCTTCTGCACCAAGCGGCGCAGGTCGTCGAGGTTGCGGGCCAGGCGATCCATGCTGTGCACCACCACCGTGTCGCCCTCGCGGACGAAGCTCAGCAGCGCTTCGAGCTGGGGGCGCTGGGTGTCCTTGCCGGATGCCTTGTCGGTGAACACCTTGCTCACCTGGGTCTGTTCCAGTTGGCGTTCCGGGTTCTGGTCGAAGCTGCTGACCCGGACGTAGCCGATGCGGTGCCCCTGCACGATGTCTCCTTGGTTGAAGGCGGCTTATGTGCACTTTCTGTTCCGTTGCGCCTCAAACCCCGTTTCTGTCAGGCTGAAATCTATAACCTTCGCGGGCATGTGTCAAACAATGCGAAAGATGACTCTATTCTGACGAAGCGGCGCGGCCTTTGTCGTTTTCAGAAGACGGCTGCACTGAACGTCAGAAGCCGACTGCACTATAGCAGCGGAGGGGTTGGATCCATCAGGCAACGACGGGCTGCTGCCGGCCAATAGCCGACAATGACGACACTGGAAATCCCCGCCTGTGAGCGTCGGCTCAGGGCGGGACAGCGTCATCCAGCTACCTGCGCCACTGACTCAGCCTTGTCCAGCCGGCCGCGCCGCACGAACAGACTGACCAGCCGTTGACGGATCGCCACCTGGAGTTCCGCCAGTTGTTCCGGCGTGATGCGAATTTCACCCGCTCGACGAGCGCAACACCGGCGCCGCCTACGCCAAGAACCGGCGAATCGAACTCAAACTCACGAACCGCTGAGCGCCGCGTCACCGCGCTGCTGCGCCAGCCAGTCGCGCGGGGCGCAGCCCATGCGCACGCGGAAGGCGCGCGCCAGAGCGTTCGGGCTGCCGTAGCCGACGCGGTCGGCCACCACCGCCACCGGCCGCCCCTGCTTGAGCAGGGTGCAACTGACGTTCATCCGCCAGTCGGCCAGATAGTCGCCCGGCGTGACGCCCACCGCGTCCTTGAACGCGGCGGCGAAGCGCGCGCGTGACATGCCCGCCTTCGCCGCCAGCGCCTCGAGCGACCACGCGGTCTGCGGCGCATCGTGCATGGCGGTTATGGCGCGCGCGAGTTTCGGGTCGGCCAGGCCCGCCAGCAGTCCGGTGGCGCCAAGCCGCCCATCCATCAGATAACGCAGCAACTGGATCAGTAGCAACTCGCACAAGCGGTCGATGGCGGCCTGCCGACCGCACTGGTCGCGCTCGGCTTCGGCAAACAGCAACTCTAGCGTCGGCCCGAGGCCGGGCAAGTCCGCCAACGGAATCAGCAGCATCGACGGCAAGGCCATGGCCAACGGATTGCCCGTCGAAGCGCCCAGGTCGACCTCCGCACACAACTGCTCAGCGGTATCGCCGGGGGCGGCGACAAAACGATGCGACGCCACGCGCGGATAAAACAGCAGGCTCGGCTCGGTAACCAGCAGATCTTCATGCACGGGCGAACGCGCCGTAATCGGGCCGCGCCGCACCAGATGGATATAGCCATGCGGCGCCGCGTAATGATGCTGCCCACAGAAGGCGCCGCTGTGAAAAACGCGCGCCGAAAGCGAGTAGTGCCGGAGCAAGCCGGCCAGTCGATCCGCCATTCCACTCTCCATATAAGACGATAGGTTACGTATTTGATACTTTACGTGCCATATCGTACCAAACAAAGGGCGATCATGCCCACGTGCTCTTGCACCTCACCCACTACGGAGATAGACATGACCCAAATCGCCCCCCTGACCATCGACACCGCTGACGCCGCTACCGCTGCCACACTCAAGGCCGTCAAAGCCAAGCTTGGCATGGTGCCGAACCTGTTCGCCACGCTGGCCCACGCGCCGGCGGCGCTCAATGGCTACCTCGGCTTGTCCGAAACGCTGGGCACCGGCCGCCTGAATGCCTCCCAGCGCGAGATCGTTGCGCTCGCTGCCGCTCAAGCCAATCGCTGCCAGTATTGCCTGAGCGCACACACCCTGATCGGCAAAGGTGCCGGACTGTCGGCAGAGGCCATCGCCGCGGCCCGCACCGGCCAGGCGGCCAACGCACTTGACGATGCAATCGCCGGCTTTGCCCGCGCGCTGGTCGAGCAACGCGGCGTGGTGTCGGCCGACGCCATGGCCAACTACCGCCGCGCGGGGCTCGACGACGGCCTGATACTGGAAGTGATCGCCAACGTCGCGCTGAACACGCTCACCAACTACACCAACCACATCGCCGACCCCACGGTGGATTTCCCCGTGGTCGCCGTCTGATCTCCATAGGCATATAAGGAGAACACGATGAAAATCGCACTCACCGGCGCTCTGCTCGCCAGCGCCCTCGTCCTGCCACTGGCCGTCACGGCCGGCGACTAAAGGCCTCGGCCGAGCACTACCGCAAGACCGGCAAGTTCTTGGACGGCGCCACGCTGGTGAAAGAGATCCGCAAGCTCGAAACCAGCGCCATGACCACTGGCAACCCTGTGGTCTGGGGTTCCGATGCGGCCGTGTGGTTCGTGATGGTCAAGGACGCCAAAGGCCGTTTCGCCAGCAACCCCTTGTGGGGCGACGGCTGGGGCTGGGCGCTGTTCAAGGCCGACGCCCCCGCCAAGAATGTCGCCGTCAGCTACGAAGCCGACTGCATGGGCTGCCATGTGCCGGCGGCCAAGACCGACCGCGTATTCATCCAGGGCTATCCGACACTGACCCAGCACTGACTTGCTGCCGGGTTACGCTTCGCGCAGGATGGCACCTCCGTCCTGCGCGAGCCACCCTTTCCGGAAGCGCGCCATGCCGACACTCGACGCCTTTCTGACCGACGTCCGCGCCTGCACGCGCTGCGCACCGCATCTGCCACACGGCGTGCAGCCGGTCTTCCAGTTTCACCCGAGTGCGCCCATCCTCATCGCCGGCCAAGCACCGGGGGCCCGGGTCCATGCCTCAGGCGTGCCCTTCGACGACGCCAGCGGCGCGCGTCTGCGCGCCTGGCTGGGCGTGGACCGCGACACCTTCTACGACCCTACCCGCATCGCCATTCTGCCCATGGGCTTCTGTTATCCGGGCACCGGCAAAAGCGGTGACCTGCCGCTACGCCCGGAGTGCGCCCCCCGCCTGGCGCGAAGCCTTCATGCAGCGTTTCGAGCGCCTGTCGCTGGTCATCGTGCTGGGCAGCTACGCCATGGACTACCACCTCGGTACTGGCAAGACGCCGCTCACCCGGGTGGTCGAAGCCTGGCGCGAGCACTGGCCGCAAGCGTTCCCCCTGCCTCACCCTAGCCCGCGCAACAATCGCTGGCTGGTGCGCAACCCCTGGTTCCAACAAGACGTGCTGCCCGCGCTGCAAGCACGCGTCCAGGCAGTCCTCACCGCCAACCCCAAGGAAACCCCATGACCGACGACACCGCCGCCATTACCGAGCTGCTGCACAAGTACTACGACACCCTGGCCTGGGCGAACGGAGACAGGCACCGGCTTTGGAGCGATGAACGACGGCTTCAGGTGCGGTAGCTGACGCCTGGGACCTCAATCACCGTATGACCGGGTCGAAAGCGGTCCTTTCTCTGACAACATCGCCCTAGCCCGCACTCAACCCCCACAACACATCCAGCACATGTTGCGTAGGCCGCTCGACGTCCCCACCACGGTGGGCAATACCAAGTTGACGCCACAATAAGGGCTGTAATGGCCGCATGACGATCTTGGTATCGGGCAATGGCGTGGAGGCTTCATGCGGCAACAACGTCGCACCATAACCGGCCGCCACTAGGCTTTTGATCGCATCGTTGTAGTTCAGTTGAATACGCGGCGTGGGCTGCCGTCCATCACTGGCGAACCACTCCGAGGTCAAGCGCGAAAGCCGAGTAGTTTTGTCATTCAGAATTAATGGCTGGGCGGCCAGCCAACCGGGGGTCACAACATCCGGGCATTCCCAGCGAGCCGGCAAGAAGGCCATGACCGGGTCCCGCCGCCATGGCTCGATCCGCAATTCCTTCACCGGGGTCTGTGGCAGCGCGACCAGACCGATCTCCAAAGAGCCCTCGGCAAGCTTCTTCAAAGTTTCCTGCGACGTGAGCACCGCGACCTGCACATCGATAGCGGGATGGCGTTGGCCCAACGTCTCCAAAGCTTGCGGCATCAACTGTGCGATGGCCCCTGTGGAGGCACCCAGCCGCACACGCCCGGCCAAGCCCTGCACCTGACGCTCCACGTCCTCAAGCGCCTGCTCCGCATCCGCCAACAGGCGCCGCGCGCGCTCCACCAGCGTTTCTCCAATCGCCGAAGGCTGAATGCGCCCACGTGTGCGCGACAACAGCTTTCCGCCAACCCGCGACTCCAGGTCGGCAATATGCAAACTGACCGTGGGTGGCGCGAGGTGCAGCACACGGGCCGCCTCGGCAAACGAACCCAGGTCGGCAATGGCCACCAACGTGCGCAGACGGTCCAGGCTGATTTCGCGCATGAGTCACTCCTTGTTCAGAAAAGCTGAATTTCATCGTTTAGAAATTCAACTTTTCCTATCTTAGCCCCTCACTGAAGATTGGAACTCCTGATTTCCTATGTCCGAGAGCATTCCATGGCAAGTCCTCTTATATTCATCGACGGCGACCACTCCTCGATCTGATCGAACGGTTTGGCCGGCGGCAGGTTGTCTGCCTGCGGGTCAGCCATGTCCACATCCGGCGGTATGGGCTTGGCCGGTGGCTCCGACGTCTTGAGGTGCTGGCGGCGATCAGCGTCGCGCCGCGCCTTGCGCGTGGCCTTCTGGGCGGTGGTCACGATCTCGCGCATCTGCCCGATCATGCGGAACAGCGCCGACTCGTCCACCTGCTCGCGCCCGAGCTGACGCAATTTGGCCAGCGCCTGGCGTTGTTCCCAGAGGGTGACGGCCGGATGGGACAAGGTGCGGTAGTGGATCTCCAGATAGTGCTGACCTTCCGGTTCCAGTACCCAGATGCGGCTGATGTCGCGCGGATCGCGCCGGATCAGGAAGGCGGGCAAGCGCTCGCGCCGGGCAATCCACGGCTTGAGGGCGTCGGCGTAGTAGTGGATGTGGTCGATGACAAAGCCGGTGCGGGTCAGGGTGCGGCGGATCACCGGCAGGAAATCGGCTCTGTTGCAAAGATTGGCGGCAGTCAGAGGTAGGCTGTCGCTCTGCGCCGATCAGGCGGC